>DASTKT010000099.1:0-64021 GCA_035715725.1 Longimicrobiales bacterium
GCGCGCCGCCGGCGCGCGGGAGGAGCATGCGGCCGACCAGCGGCTCGACGAGGAAGAGCAGCACCGAGCCGGCGAACGCGGCGGCCGCGAACGGGAGCAGGGGAACGCGAGGCGGCTTCAAGGCATCCACCGGGTGAGCGCAGCGTCAGCCGGCAAAGTCTGCGGCCGCCGCCCGGCGCGCCAGCCTCGCGCGGGACGGGTAGCCGTGAGCCCGGCCCGGGATCATCGCCGGCGGCACACGGCCGCGGCGTGCGCCGCGCGCCGGGCCACACGCTCGTCCAGCACTCGGGCGGAGGGCTCGGCGGATCGCCCCCGCGCCCTGCGCGCTCAGTGGACGCTGCCGCTCCCTCCCGCGCCCCCCGACTACCTTGACCTCCGACACGAGCCGTCCGCATCGTTGTTGTCGAACGACATGGTATCCGGGAGCCGCGCCCGCGCACCTCGGGGCGGGGGACACCCGGCGGAACGGAGGGGCGGATGCACGCACGATTGGCTCGCCTGCGGCGGCGGCTCCAGGCTCTCCGGCGCGGGAGCGCGGTGGAGCGCGAGATCGACGAGGAGATGCGCTTCCACGTGGAGCTGGAGGCGGCGGAGCTGGAGCGCTCCGGGGTGCCGGCCGCGGAGGCGCGCCGGCTCGCGCTGGTCGCGTTCGGGGGGGTGGGGCGGTTCCGGGAGGCGGGGCTGGACGTGCGGCGGGTCCGCTGGCTGGAGGACCTGGGGCGCGACCTGGTGCACGCGGGGCGGTCGCTGCGGCGCAGCCCGGCGTTCTCGCTGGCGGTGATCGGCACGCTGGCGCTGGGGATCGGCGCGGTCGCGGTGATCTACGGCGTGGTGCACGCGGTGCTGCTGCGTCCGCTGCCGTTCCCGGAGGCGGACCGGCTGGTGACGGTCTGGACGCGGTCGGCCGACGAGCCGAAGGGCGGGGTGTCGTACCCGGACTTCCTCGACTGGCGGGCGCGGGCGCGGGAATTCGACGCGCTCGGCGTCATGCGGCCGATCAGCGTGAACCTCACGGGGGTGGACCGGCCGGACCGGCTGGTGGGCGTCTACGCGAGCGCGAGCGTGTTCCGCCTCCTCGGGGCGCGCCCAGCGCTCGGCCGGCTGTTCGACGACGCGGAATCGGAGGTCGGGACGGCGCAGCCGGTCGCCGTCCTGACGTACGCGGCGTGGAAGTCGCGCTTCGGCGGCGATCCCGCGATCCTCGGCCGGACGATCACGCTGAACGGCGCGCCGATGACCGTGATCGGCGTTCTCGCGGCCCGCTTCGAGCCGCCGTACGGCGACGCGGACGTCTGGATCCCGATCGCGCTCTTCCGCAGCCTCGAGCGCGACAGCCGGACGATGATGGTGCTCGGCCGGCTGCGCGCCGGCGGGAGCGTGGCCGCCGCGCAGCAGGATCTCGCCGCCGTCGCCGCGCAGCTCGAGCGCGAGCATCCCGCGACGAACGCGGACGTCGGCGTGAGCCTGGTTCCGCTCCGGGAGGATCTGCTCGGCGACGTGCGACCGTCGCTGCTGACGCTCCTCGCCGCCGTGTTCGGCGTGCTCCTCATCGCCTGCTTCAACGTGGCGAACCTGCAGCTCACGCGCGCGGCGGCGCGGCACACGGAGCTCTCGCTCCGCGCGGCGCTGGGGGCGGGCCGGGGCCGGATCGTGCGCCAGCTCCTCACCGAGAGCGCGGTGCTCGGGGTCGTCGGCGGCGCGCTGGGCGTGCTGCTCGCGGCCGCGTCGCTCGGGCTCGTCCGGGCCTCCGTCCCGGCTACGGTCTTCTACTTCGGCGACATCGCGCTGGATGGTCCGGTGCTCGCCTTCGCCGCGGCCGTCACGCTGGCGACCGCGATCGCGTTCGGGGTCGCGCCGGCGCTCGGCGCGAGCCGGGCCGGCCTCGGCGAGGGGCTGCGGGTGCGCGGCGCCCGCTCGGCGCGGCTCGGTGGCCGCGTCGCGCTGCGCGACGCATTCGTCGTCGCGCAGGTGTCGCTCTCGCTCGTCCTGCTCCTGTGCGCGGGGCTCCTCGTGCGTACGCTGGGCGCGCTGGCGAGCGTCGATCCCGGCTTCGATCCCTCCGGCCTGATCACGATGGAGCTGCGGCTGCCGCCGGTGAAGTACCCGACGCCGGAGCGGCAGACCGCGTTCATGGAGCGTGCGCTGGAGGAGATCCGGCGGACCCCGGGAGTCAGCGACGCCGCGCTGGCGCGGACGCTGCCGCTCAGCGGGAACTCCGCCGTCGCGTCGTACGGCGTGGACGGCGCTCCGACGCTCCCCGGCGCGCGGGCGCCCGGCGCGTTCCTGGGGACCGTGACGCCGGGGTACTTCCGCACGCTCCGGCTCCCGCTGCGGGAAGGCCGGGACTTCGACGCGCGGGACCGCGCCGACGCGCTTCCGGTGGCGATCGTCGGTGCCGCGCTGGCGCGGCGGGAATGGCCGAACGGCTCGGCGCTCGGGCACCGGATCCGCGTCGAGGGCGACACGGCGTGGCGCACGATCGTGGGCGTGGCGGCGGACGCGAAGCAGACGACGCTGGCGGAACCCCTGCGCGGGATGGTCTACACGCCGATGTCGCAGGCGCCGGGGATCTTCACGTCCGTCGTCGCGCGGACGGTCCGGCCGCCGGAGGAGATGGGCGCGGCGGTCCGGGGCGCGATCTGGCGCGTCGATCCCGACCAGCCGGTCTGGAAGATCCGCAGCATGGCCTCGCTCGTCGATCGCGCGCTCGGACAGCCTCGCTTCACCATGCGGCTGGTCGGCGCCTTCGCCGCGCTGGCGCTCGTCCTGGCCACCATCGGCATCTACGGCGTCGTCGCCCACATGGTGGAGACGCGCACGCGCGAGATCGGGATCCGGCTGGCGATCGGGGCGCGGAGCGCGCAGGTGCTGCGCCTCGTCGTCGCCCACGGGATGCGGCTCACCGCGCTCGCGATCGTGCTCGCGGTGCCGGTGGCGCTCTGGGCCGCGCGACTGCTGCGCGGGCAGCTGTTCGGCGTCGGCGCGCTCGATCCGTTGACGCTCGCGGCGGTTCCCGGCGTGCTGGCCGCCGCCGCGCTGCTGGCGACGTTCCTGCCGGCGAGGCGCGCGGTCCGCATCGAACCGAGCGTGGCGATCCGGTCGGCGGAGTGATCGGGCGCTTCCGACCGAGCGCCACCTCGAAGGCCGCCCATGTCCGCCGGGTCGGCCGGCGAAGGAGCGTCGCCCGCGAGTAGGTTGTGACGGCGCCGCCGGGGAAGGTGCGGCGTTCATGGCGGGACCGGCTCCGAGCCCGCCGGCACCGCTGCCGTGAACCCTGCACGCATAGACGCCGAAGAGGCGCTTGCGGGGATAACGGCGATAATTCTCGTGAACGCCGCAAGCACCTTCGGCGGAGTCGGTGCTTGCGGCGTTGACGGCATTCCTGCCGCCGGAACGCGGGCGCTTGCCGCTGGACCGCAGGCGGCTGTCCCCGAGACGCAGGCACCTGCCGCCGAGACGTGGCCGCCCGCCCTCGGAACGCCGGCGCCTGGCGCGGAGACGACCATTGCGCCCCACCCCGCGATGCGCACCATAATGGTGTGCCGCTCATCGAGGCCTCCCCCACGTCGGCACCGGTCGAAGCCATCGATACCCTATACCCCGGATCGGAGGGCGTTCGAATGCCACTTCCAGGCGAATGGGCGAACGTCGACTGGCGTCCTACCGTCATACTGCTGCCGGATACGACGGAGGGAATCCGAACGCAACCGCTGAATCGCGATAAGTATCCGCAGCACCCGCGAGGTTATTTCATGATGGCGACGACCGACCAACACGGCCAGTTGATATACTACAACGCGGCCGATGTCGGCGAGGCTGGCCCGTTGGTGTCGCAGTTCGTCTTCTGGCACGAGATGGGGCACTTCCACCTTGGTCATGTGGCTGCCGTGCCTGGCCAGATTCTGCAAGGTGTCTCGCCGGTGCTCGGTGGTTCAGGGAATCGGGAGACGGACGCCGACCTGTTCGCCTATCACTATTGGAAGAAGCAACGGTCCATGCACGGTATCAGGGTCATCGAAAGCGTAATCGAGTATCTCGAACGGCAAGGAAACGCACCCGGGGACGCGGAGCACCCGCCGCCACGTGACCGAGCGAACCTGCTTCGTGTTTACCTCGACAATAGCTTATGGAAGATCGTCATCCACAATGATGATACAACCAGCCCGGAGTTCGTCTATGGTGTCTTAACCGATGATTTCAAGCTGAAACGGGAATCGGCCATCGAGTTCATCACCAAGGTGGAGTCTGATGGGAAGGGTTCCATCCGGACGATCGGCGAGCCGACTTCAAGGTTGCACGCGTGGACGCACTCGATAACGAAGACGAAAGCGGAACTACTGGTGATGGACATCAGGTTGCGGGCCATGTTGGCAGGCCACTTCCAGTTCAGGTTGGAGGCGAAACCCTTGTAGAGGGAGTTGCCGTGCCGCGGAACGCTCCCGGCGCGCGCATCGCCGGCGGGGCATCGTTCCGCTGAGATCGCCCAGGGGAGTCGGCCGCCACCTCCGTTGCGGCCTGAGCCGGTCGACGGAAGTCGTGCAGGCTGACAACCGAACTCCTGCGGCGAGCGGGCGACGAACTCCCGTAGCCTGGCGGTGATTTCAGCTCCGCGTCGCGCAGCCACCTGCAACCAAACGCACGAGCCCCCGGGCGCTGGACAGCGCCCGGGGGCTCGTGCGTTGCTACAGAGAATCGCGGACCATCACGGCGCAGAACGTGGACGACCCGCCGCGCGCAGCGCGGCTGTGCGCCGAACTCGGGATCCTGAAACCGCGAACCGATTGAACGTATTCCTCAATCGGTCGGCGGCGATCGGGCATGGTCCGTGACAACCCGAGTCATGGCCGCTCCAGACCGTACTCTCCGAACGACATAACCAGCTTCGCCGCGTCGCCGAACCCGGACTTGCAGTGTCCGTTGTCAGGTGAGTCTCCGTGTGTGCCGTTTTCTCTCACCCCGGAGGTATTCCAATGAGGCGAACTGCTCCCCTGGTGGTCGGCGTGGCCGCCGCGGCGGCCCTGCTCGCGAGCGGCGCGGCGCCGCTCTCCGCCAGCGCTCCGGTCCGGCTCCTGTGGCGGCAGCAACAGGGACCGGGTCGCGTCGTCGGGCGCGTAGTCGACGCGCGGACGCAGTTTCCGCTCCCGTCGGTGCAGGTCTACGTGGTCGGCACGCAGATCGGGACGGTGACGAACGCGGATGGCGGCTTCGCGCTCTCGGGGGTGGCCGCGGGCTCGCACGAGCTGCGCGCGGAGCGGATCGGCTACCGCACCGTGACGCGGGCGGTGGTGGTCGCGGCCACGGGGGTGACGAACGTGGAGCTCACGCTGGCCGAGGAAGCGCTCGCGCTGGAGCAGGTGGTGGTGACCGGGACGGGCGGGCGGGCGCGCCGGCGCGAGGTGGGGAACTCGATCACGCAGATCAACCTGGCCTCCGTGGCGGAGCCGGCGAAGAGCACGGAGGACCTGCTCCAGGCCCGGACGCCGGGGATGACGGTGGACTTCGGCGGAGCGACGATCGGCCAGGGCGCCGCCATCCGGCTGCGCGGCAACGTCTCGATGACGCAGAGCAATCAGCCGCTCGTCTACGTCGACGGGGTGCGCCAGACGGCGAACAACTATCCGCGCAACGTCTCCGCGGGCGGGAGCACGTTCAACGCGGCGCAGGTGGAGGCGAGCCCGCTCGCCGACATCAACCCGGCGGACATCGAGCGGATCGAGGTGATCAAGGGCGCGGCGGCGGCGACGCTGTACGGCACGGAGGCGGCCGCGGGGGTGATCCAGATCTTCACGAAGCGCGGCACGGCGGGGAAGACCACGTTCAACTTCCAGACCGACCAGGGGATCAACTGGATCCGGCCGTACGGCTCGGACGTCCGGCCGCTGCTGAACATGGAGCCGTGGCTGAAGAAGGCGTACGGCCACAAGGAATCGCTCTCGATCTCGGGCGGGGCCACGCAGATCCAGTACTTCCTCTCGGGCGCCTTCGAGGACCGCGACGGCGTGCTGCCGCAGGACCACGAGCGGCGCTACAGCACGCGCGGGAACGTGACGCTGCACCCGTCGGACAACTTCGAGGTCGACTGGACCGGCTTCCTGAGCAAGGACAACCTGGCGATGTCGCCGGACGGGAACGGGGGCGAGTCGATCTTCTTCAACGTCTACCGCTCGCCGGTGACCTCGCTCGGCGAGGCGACGCCGGAGAGCATCGCGAAGCTGCTCCAGCGCACGACCACGCAGACGGACGACCGCGTGATCGTCGGGACGACCGCGCGCTGGCTCCCCTTCAGCTGGATGTCGCACAAGCTCACGGTGGGCTACGACCGGGCGGCCGAGTCGGGCGAGGTCTTCCACCCGTACGGCTTCATCTTCCAGAAGTCGGGCGACATCTCCGAGGTGAAGTGGGAGAGCGAGACGGTCACGCTCGACTACGCGGGGAACGCGGACGCCAAGCTGACGAGCGAGCTGAAGGCGACGTTCTCCCTGGGCGGGCAGCTGACCCGCACGGCCACCTCCGCGGTGGACGGCTTCGGCCGCGGGCTGCCGGGGCCGGGGAAGCAGACGCTCTCCCGGGCGGCGGAGCGCTTCGTCTTCTCGAACGGCCAGGAGGTGAAGACCGGCGGCTTCCTGCTCCAGGGCCTCTTCGCCTACAAGGACCGCTACTTCCTGACCGGCGGGATGCGGGTCGACGGGAGCAGCGCGTTCGGCAGCGACTTCGGGCTCCAGACCTACCCGAAGCTGTCCGCCTCGTACGTGATCTCCGACGAGTCGTTCTGGCCACGCGCCTTCGGCACCGCGAAGCTGCGCGCCGCCTACGGCTTCGCGGGGCGGGCGCCGGGCGTCTTCGACGCGGTGCGCACCTGGAACGCCGGCGCGTTCGCCGGGCAGACGGCGTTCCTCCCGTCCAACCTCGGCAACCCGAAGCTCGGCCCGGAGAAGAGCGGCGAGCTGGAGGTCGGCGTCGACGCCGCCGCGCTGGAGGACCGGCTGCGGCTCGAGTTCACCTACTACCACCGCCACACGATCGACGCGCTCTTCGCCGTGCCGCAGCCGGCGTCGAACGGCTTCCTCGGCTCCCAGCTCGAGAACGTGGGCGAGCTGTCGGCGAGCGGGATCGAGGCCTCGATCGACGGCACGCTGCTGCGCCGGAGCTGGCTGGCGTGGGACCTGGGCACGACGGTCTCCACGACGCACTCGAAGGTGCTCGGCACCGGCGGCGCGACCTTCTACAACATCGTCCCGGGGCAGCCGGCGCCGGTCTGGCGCGGTGCCAAGGTGACGAACAGGGACGAGTTCGCCGATCCGAAGTACGAGATCGACGCCTTCTTCGGCCCCTCGCTCCCGACGGTGATCGTGGCGCCGTTCACCACGATCAGGCTGCCGCGCGGCCTGCTCCTGACGGCGCGCGGCGAGTACCAGGGCGGCGCCTGGGGCGAGGACTTCCCCTCGCGGCTCGTGGCGCAGCGCGGCCCGGTCGGCGCGCTGGGGTGCGACGACGTCTACAAGATCGTGCCGTGGGCCTCGTACAAGGGCCCGGGCGACCCGAACGCGCCCGCCGCGATCAGCCAGGTGCGCGCGCTCGACCGCGCCCGCTGCTACAAGAACGCGCGCCCGGACGTGTGGCTCATGCCGCTCGACTTCTTCAAGCTGCGCGAGGTGACGGCGCAGGTGCCGCTGCCGACGCGGCTCATCCCGCGGGCGACGAGCGCCTTCGCCAGCATCTCGTTCCACAACCTCTGGCGCTGGACGAACAAGGAGTTCGCCTCGTTCGACCCCGAGCTGATCGGGAACCGCGACAACGTGAACAACCTGCTCTCCGACTTCACGGACCAGCTCCCGCCGCCGGCGACGGCGACCTTCTCGCTCAAGCTCACCTTCTGACCGAGGGAGGACGACATGCGCATGCAGATCGAACGAGCCCTCCCCCGGCGTGGGGTTATCGCCTGGGCGAGCACACCCCTGATCCTCGCCGTGCTGGCGGGGTGCGACCTGTCGGTGGAGAACCCCGACCGCGTGCAGGACCCGCTGCTCGACGACCCGGGGGCGCACCCCGCGGTGGTGGCGGGCGCCAGCCTGGCGCTCTCCCAGGCGATCAACTGGGTGGCGTTCTTCGGCGGCGACGCGTCCAAGGAGTTCACGCAGGGCGGCCGCATCCACCCCGTGAAGCTCCCCCAGGACCCGGGCCAGCTCACCGTGAACGGGATCCCGGACAACGCGTGGAACGCGGCGCAGCAGGCGCGCTGGGTGGCCGAGGACGCCGTGCGTCGCCTGAAGGACGCCATGGGCGACGACTTCACCAGCTACGACCTGGGCGCCAAGGCGCTCCTCTACGCCGGGTACGCGAACCGGCTGCTCGGCGAGAACATGTGCGAGGCGGTGATCGACGGCGGCGCGCCGTCCGATCACAAGGACTATCTCACCCGCGCGGAGGAAGACTTCACGGAGGCGATCGCCGTGGCCACGGCCGCCGGCGACGCCACGGTCGCGACCGCGGCGCAGGCGGGGCGCGCGTCGGTGCGGCTGCACCTCGGCGACGACGCCGGCGCGGCGGCCGACGCGGGCGGCGTCGCCACGGGCTTCAAGTTCCAGGCGAAGTACGGCATCGAGAGCGAGAACTACTACAACTTCGTCTACTGGGTGAACGCGAATCAGCCGTACCGGGAGGAGAGCGTCTCGGGGACGTTCTACGAGCAGTACTACAAGGACACGGGCGATCCGCGCGTGGCGTGGGGCACCGATCCGAAGGTGCCGACGGCGGAGTTCACGTACGTGCCGTGGCTCTTCCCGCTGAAGTACACGGGGCGCGACTCTCCGATCGACCTCTCGACCGGCCGGGAGATGCGGCTGGTCGAGGCGGAGGTGGCGCTCCGCGCCGGGGACTGGCAGACGGCGATGGCCAAGATCAACGCCCTGCGCGCCGCGGTGATCAGCAACAAGACCAAGGCGCCGCTCGAGCCCGTGGCGGCGTCGGGCCCCGCCGAGGCGTGGACGGCACTGAAGCGGGAGCGCGGGATCGAGCTGTGGCTCGAGGCGCGGCGCCTCGGCGACGAGCGCCGCTGGGTGGAGTCCAAGACCCCTGGGGCAATGGAGGACGTGAGCGACCGCGTCCGCCTCTGTTTCCCGATCGGCCTTGGCGAGCGGCGCTCGAACGCGAACGTCGGGATCGACCACGTGGACCCGAAGAACCCGCTGTACACGGGGTCGCTGGAGTAGTGTCGAAAACGGTCACCCCACCGAGCTTCTCGGTGGGGTGAGGCTGGATCGGGCAGAACCGTCGTCGCCTCCGCAGCCGCTTCCGAACTGCCGGAGGCGGAGGCGGGTGCGGAGGCGGGAACCGCCGGATGCGGCCGCGGCTCCTACCTCCCCTTGGGCCGGCCCAGATTCTGTTTCCTGCCGGGCGGGCTCGCCTGCCGGTTCAGGCCGCCGAGCCGACCGCCCTTGCCCGGCAGGGCCTCGTCGTACGGCTGATGGGGGCCGTGGCGCTCGGGCGGGTTGCCGATGCTCTCGTCCTCGACCTTGGGACGCTGCGTGATGGGACGCTTCCGGTGGGGCATGCTTCCTCCTGGGTCACCAGCTCTGAGGCCGTGGGGTGCAGCAGGCGTGCCACCTTCGGCCGGTCAGCGACCCGATTCGGCGAGCAGCTCGTGCACCCGGGGGACGACGTCGCCTCCGTAGAGCTCGATGCAGCGGAGCAGGAGGTCGTGGGCGAGGGGGCCGGCGCTGTACTTGAGGTCGAAGCGCGCGAGTCCGAGAGCGCGCGCCGTCGCGGCGATCTTGCGCGCCACGGTCTCCGGGGAACCCACGTAGAGGGAGCCCGCCTCGATCTCCCGCTCGAACTCCGCGGGCGTGATCGGCGGCCAGCGGCGCTCGGCGCCGATGCGGTCGCGCATCTCGCGGTACGGCGGCCAGAACTCCGCGCGCGCCCGGGCGTCGGACTCGGCCACGTAGCCGGGGGAGTGCACGCCGACGGGGAGTCGCGGCGCGCCGCGCTGCGCCAGCGCCCGATGGTACAGCTCGACGTACGGCGCGAAGCGGCGCGGATCGCCGCCGATGATGGCGAGCATGAGCGGCATCCCGTAGCGGGCGGCGCGCACCACCGACTCCGGGCTCCCGCCGACGCCGATCCAGACCTTGAGCGCGCCGTGCTCGGTGCGGGGAAAGACGCGCTGCCGGTCGAGCGCCGGCCGCGTCGTACCCCGCCAGGTCACCGGCTCGCCGGTGCGGTCCTGCTCGAGGATCGCGGCGAACAGCTCCAGCTTCTCCTCGAAGAGCGTGGCGTACTGCTCGAGCGGGTAGCCGAACAGCGGGAACGACTCGGTGAACGAGCCGCGCCCGAGGATGATCTCGGCGCGGCCGCCCGAGACGGCGTCGAGCGTGGAGAAGCGCTCGAAGACGCGCACCGGGTCGTCCGAGCTGAGCACCGTGACGGACGAGCCCAGGCGGATCCGCTCGGTGCGTCCGGCGATGGCGGCGAGCACCACGTCGGGCGTCGAGATGGCGAAGTCCTCGCGGTGGTGCTCCCCGAGGCCGATGAAGTCGATCCCCAGCTCGTCGGCGAGCACCGCCTCGGCGACGACGTCGCGGATGACCTGCGCGTGCGAGAGCGGGCGGCCGTCCGCGCCGCGGGTGACGTCGCCGAACGTGTCGAGGCCGAGCTCCAGATGCATGCTCATGTCGTGATCGGGGCTACTCGTACTCGCCCTCGATGTCCTTCCCCGTGAAGTCCTTCATCAGCGCCGTGGCGCCGAGGCTGAGGAGCGAGCAGGCCAGGATGTAGAGGGCGATGGCGTTGGAGGAGTGGGTCTTGCCGAAGAGCCAGGCGGCGATCAGCGGCGCGGGCCCGCCGGCGATGACGGAGGCGAGCTGGTAGCCGAGCGACGCGCCGCTGTAGCGGAGCCGGCCGGTGAAGGACTCGGCGATGAGCGCCGCCTGCGGGCCGTACATCATGTCGTGCGGGATGATGGAGATCACGATCGCCAGGAAGACGAGCGGGAGGACGGCGGTGTTCAGCAGGCCGAAGTAGATGAAGCCGATGGCGCCGGTCGCGGCGGCGCCGATCAGGTACATCTTCCTGCGGCCGATGCGATCCGAGAGGTACCCGGAGAGCGGGACGGTGACGAAGGAGAGGAGCGCGGCGGAGAGCACGGCCACGAGCAGGAAGTCGCGCGAGATGTGGAGCGTCCCCGTGCCGTACGCGAAGACGAAGGCGGTGAAGATGTAGAACGGCGCCTGCTCGGCCATGCGGACGAAGGCGGAGAGGACGATCTCCTTCGGGTGCCGGCGGATCACCTCGAGCATCGGCTGGCGGGCGACCTTCTTCTCGGCCACGATCCGCTGGAACACCGGCGTCTCCATGATGCCGAGGCGGATGTAGAGGCCGATGCCGACCAGGACGAGGCTGAGCGCGAACGGGATGCGCCACCCCCAGGTGAGGAACTCGTGCCCGGCCAGCCGGCTGAAGGCGAGGACGGCGAGGTTGGCCAGGAACAGGCCGAGCGGGACGCCGAGCTGCGGCCAGGAGGCGATGAGGCCGCGGCTGCTGCTCGAGCGCGCCCACTCCATCGACAGGAGCACCGATCCGCCCCACTCGCCGCCGACGCCCACCCCCTGGATGAAGCGGAGCAGCGTCAGGAGCACGGCGCCCCAGATCCCCACGCTGGCGTAGGTCGGCACGAGCGCCACGGCGAAGGTGGCGATCCCCATGAGCATGAGCGTGGCGACGAGCGTGGCCTTGCGCCCGATGCGGTCGCCGTAGTGGCCGAAGATGGCCGCGCCGACGGGGCGCGCCGCGAACCCGACCGCGTATACGGCGAACGCCTCCAGCGTGCCGACCAGCGGGTCCGACTTCGGGAAGAACAGCTTCGCGAAGACGAGCCCCGTCACCGTGCTGTAGAGGAAGAAGTCGTACCACTCGATGGCCGTGCCGATGGTGCTCGCGACCACCGCCCGGCGAAGCTGGACGCGGTGTTCGGTCTCGGACAACGCAGCCAGTGGGGCGGTCACCGTCGACATGCGTCCCCTGCGGTTGGGGTTCGGCGATGGTGCGGTGGCGGCGGAGGCCGCCCGCGAATCGGCCCGGGCGGGCGGCGCCACCACGGCGGTGCCGGGGCTCGCCGGCCGGCGAGCCCCGTCGCAAGCGTAGGCAGGAAGGCGGGCCGGGGCAAGGCGTGCGCGCTGCGAGCGCGGGGCCGGGTGGAGGCGACCCGGTTCGCGGAGACCTGCTCCCTCGGGAGCCAGGAGGCGACGATGCCGCGGACACGCGGGCACCGCGCCGCCCGGCGTGACGGATCCCGCGGAGCCGGCCTCAGGAGCGCCGGCGGTCCCCGGGGGTCTTCTGGCGCCCCTTGCCCGTGTGGGCGGTGTGCGTGCCGCGCGGCCCCCCCTTCATCGCCTCGGCTTCGGCGACGTCGCCCTCGATGTGGCTCCCCGACTTCGCGCCGATCCCCTGCTCGGACGGCAGGTGGGCCAGCGTGTCGGGCTTGGGGCGGCCGCGGCCCTGGTGCGAGGGCGCGTGCTCGGGGTCGTCCGAGAAGCTCTTCCGCTCCAGCGGCGGCTGCTGGTGCTTGGCCGACCTGCGCCCGGACTCCTGCGGCGGCTGGTGCGCCGGGAAGCCCGGCCTGGCCTCCTGCGGCCCGCCGCGCGCGCCCGCGTAGTTCTGCTGCCTCGCCTCGCCCTTCGCGGGCGAGTCCGCGCCCAGGTCCCGGGCCGTCTTCCGGTACTTCGTCATCTGACGCCCTCCTCTGCCGGACGGGGACGCCTCCGCCGGACGGCCGGCGGCGCCCCTCCGGATGCTCCGGTGCGGCTGGCGCCCGGCGTGCGCCGGGTCGCCCTCGTCGATCCAATGCAAGTGTGCAGCCGGCCGGGGGTTACGCCGCGGGGCGACGCCGGTCCGGCTACGGCAGGTACGACCTCACGAAGCTCAGGACGTCCGCGCGGTCCAGGCGGAAGACGCCGCCCGTGCCGCCACACGTCCCGTTCAGCGCGAACGACGTCACGCCGGCGACGACGTCGCTGTCCTCGACGTAGTTGGGGCCGCCGGAGTCGCCGAAGCAGGTCCCGCCGGTCGAGGCGTTGTTGGAGAGGAGGAGCGAGGAGCCGCCGACGAACGGCGTGTTGATCTGGAGGAGGTACGGCTCGGCCTGCATGCGGATGCGCTCCGCGACCTGGAATGCCGCGGTGATCCGCTGCACGCCGTAGCCGACCGCGGTGAACCAGGATTTGCGGCCGGCGTGCAGCGCGTCGAGCTGGTCCGCGGTGGGGAGCCTCCCGTAGTCGTCGGCGGGGAGATCGACGCGGCCGCGCAGGAGGATGACGCCGACGTCGTGCAGGAAGAAGGCGTTTTCCGTGAAGAGCGGGTGCGAGTGCCACTCCCGGGCCTCGACGGTGTTCGGGCCGGCGTTCGGGTAGTCGTTGTCGCCGTTCTGCACGTCCGACTCGGTGAAGACGCGCATGCCGCTGAACTCGCCCGGCTCGCCGGTGCAGTGGCCGGCAGTCAGCACGACCTTGGGGGAGAGCAGGGTGCCCGAGCAGCGGTACGCCGGCTTGCCGTCGATATCCATGACGATGAGCACGACCGCGGGGTGGGCGTTGCCGTCGAGGGTGCCGTGCGTGATGAAGCGCGGTTGTCCGACGGCGACGGGCGAGCTCGTCTGCGTCGCGTCACAGCCGAGGAGGCCGGTGCACAGGGCGGCCAGGAGGGGCATGAGCGTGCGCGATCTCATGGGGCCTCGCAGGAAGAAGATGGTGGGGGCGGGATGGACCGGAGGGAACGGCGACGCGCATCCCGGGACGCGACGTAGGATGGTGTCGCGCCCCGGGAACATGCAACGATCCTGTAAACGCCTGTTGTGGCGGGCGCTCCTCGAGAGGGCGGCCGAGCTGGGCAGGCCCGCTGGACACGACGCTCGAGTTCTGCGCGACCCGTCGGTGCTCACGCGCTGGCCCGGTCGCCTTCGGCCCCCCCTTGAAAATAAGCGATCGGTCGCTTATTTATCGGGCTCGGGCCTGAAACATGACCGCTGAGCGGAGAAAACGGTGGGACGGACGAAGACGATCGGCGACGACGAGATCCTGAAGCGCGCACGAGCCGTGTTCCGCGAGGGCGGCCATGCCGCCTCGACGCGGGAGGTCGCGCGGGCCGTCGGGCTCTCGCAGGCGGTGCTGTACCAGCGCTTCGGCTCGAAGGAGGAGCTGTTCGCCCGGGCGATGTTCCCGGATACGCCCGACCTGGACGGCCTGCTTGGCGGCTACCCGCCGGAGGACGTCCAGGCGGACCTCGCGCGCATCGGCGAGCGCCTCGCCGGGTATCTCGCCGCGCACATGGCCACGTTCATCCACGTGCTGGCCCACCCCGGCGACGGTCGTGACCGGCTAGTGGAGGTGCACCAGCGGCAGGCGTTTCGGCCGTTGCTGTCCGGACTCGAGGACCGTTTCCGCCGGCTGCGCGACGACGGGCTGGTGGGAGACGTGGATCCGGTGGCGGCCGCGCGGACGTTCCTCGCCGCGGTGCACGCGGCGGCGCTCTTCCAGGCGATGGCGCACGGCAGCGGCCACGGGCCGCAGCACGCGCACATCGAAGCGCTGGTGAACGTGCTCTGGGTCGGGCTGGCGCCCGGCGGCGCCCACCCGGCGCCGGCGGCCACGGAGGCGGGCCGATGACGCGCCCGCCAGCGAGAAGGCGACGTCTTTACGTCGCGGCGGTCGGGCTCGCCATCGCGCTGCTGGTCGCGGCCCACGTCGTCGGCGCGGCGTGGCTCGTGGAGGCGGGTTCCGGCGTGGTCGCCCTGGGGAGCCCGCTGCTGCACATCGGCATCGGCGTGCTGCTGACGGTGCTCGGGTTCAAGGTGTTGCTCGTCTCGCGCGTGATCGGGATCAGGCACGTGTCCCGGCGGCGCGCCACGCCGTCACGAGGGACCGAATCGGCGGTCCACGGAGAGAGGGAAGGGGGAACGACCATGCACTCGCTGTTGCGTCACGAGTCTGCGGGCCCGGCCGACGCGCCGGCCGTGGAGACACGGGGGAGGATTCTCGACTGGGGCTGGCGCTACGACCTGGCGGAGTGGGGGTTCGACCGGTTGCTCTTCCGCGGGAAGCTGCGCGCGATGCGGATGCGGACCGCCGACCTGGCCGGAATTCGAGCCGGCGAGGCCGTGCTCGACGTCGGCTGCGGGACGGGCACGCTGGCACTGGAAGCTCACGCGCGCGTCGGTCCCACCGGTCGGGTGGTGGGCGTGGACCCCGGCACGCAGCAGATCGCGCGTGCCCGCCGGAAGGCCGCCCGCCGCGAGCTGCCCGTCGAATTCCAGGTGGGCGTGATCGAGCGGCTCCCCTTTCCGGATGCGGGCTTCGACGTCGTGGTCAGCACCATCATGATGCATCACCTGCCCGAGGATCTCAGGCGGCGAGGCCTCGCCGAGATCCGCCGCGTGCTGAAGGCGGGAGGCCGCGTGGCCATCGCCGACTTCACCGGCGGCCGAGGCGACCGGCATGGGGGATCCGGCTCGCTGGAGGGCACGGTCGACGATCTCCCGAGCCTGCTGACGGAGGCGGGCTTCTCGCAGGTGCGGGCGGAGGAGATGCGCCTGCCGGGGGTCCCCGGACATCCGGCGAGCGTGGCGATCGTGGCGGCGGTCAGGGACTAGGGCCAGGCTACGGCACCGGCGGGACCGCCGCCGCCCTGGCGCGCGCCCGCGCGATCAGCGAGTCGGCGCGGGCGTTCGCGTCGCGGAGGATCTGGTCGGCGCGGGTGTCGGCCTCCTTGCGCAGCTTGTCGGCGGCCGCCTGTGCGGCCACGCGGGCGAGCGGGTTGGTCGGGCGGGCGGCGAGCGAGTCGGCGCGGGCGTGGCCCTCTGCGCGGACGGTGTCGGCGAGGGTGCGGGCCTGCTCGCGAATGCGCGCGGCGGCCTGCTCGGCCTCGGCCACGAGGCGCGCGGCCTCGGCGGACGCGCGCCGGGCCGCCCCGGCGGCGGCGGAGTCGGCTCGGGCCTTGAGCGAGTCGACCCGCCGGCCGGCCTCCGCGGCCACCGCCTGCCGGATGGCGTCCGCGGTGGCGCCGGTCGTCTCGCGGAGGTTGGCGGCGAGCGTGGGCCGCGTGATCGTGCCGCCGAGCTGGACGCCGAGGGTGACCGCGTCGGCGGCCTGCAGGTCGAGGCCGGCCTTGCCCGCGGTCTTCGCGACCAGGCTCGTGATGGCGCGGTTCGCCTCGGCGCCGAGGACGGCGCGGGGGAGCTTCAGCGCGAGCGCGTACTGCAGCGACTGGTCGATCCCGTTCGCGCCGGAGACGTTCATGGTGACCTGCCCGACGTGGACGTCGAAGGGCTTCACGATGAGCTTCCCGTCGCGGATCTCGAAGGTGGAGCGGAGGTCCTTGAAGCCGGGGTCGCGGAGCAGCTCGACCTTGAGCATGTCGGCGAGCCCGTCCATCGGCGGGAAGTCCTTGAGCGCGAGCCCGGCGGTGCGGAGCGAGCCGAGGCCGGAGAGCACGCTCGCGACCGGCACCATGTCCTCGCCGAGCGCGCCGGCCAGCTTGAGGTCCGCCGAGGCGCGGCCCTGCGCGTAGCGCGCGACGGGGGCGAACGCCTGCACGGTCGTGATGCCGGCGAACGCGCCGGGCACGTCCACGTCCGCGGCGTGCAGGTCGAGGTCGAACGTGGGGCGGGCGGGGTCCGTCGTCTCGTAGGACCCGGCCACCGTCACGGCGCCGCCGAGCATGTCCATGCGGAAGTCCTCGAGCGTGACGCGCCGGTCCTTGATGCGCAGCGCGCCGCGCGCGTTGCGGAGGTCGAGCTTGCCGTAGCTCACCCGTGCGGCGGTTGCGTCGAGGGCAAAATCGACGTTCGGCGGGACCGGGATCGCCCGCGTCTTGTCGTCGGAGCGCCACTCGTTCAGGTCGACGTACTGGCTCTCCACCTTCGCCTGGCCGCGGAGCGGCTCGTCGTGGAAGACGTAGCCGACCAGGTTGTCGAGGAAGCCGGTGGCGGCGACGTCGCTACGGCCGATGCGGCCGCGGAAGCTGGTGAGCTCGGCATGGCGCGGCGAGAGGCGCAGCGCCGCGTCGTCGACCTGCACGGCGTGGGGCACGTCCTGCGCCTGGAGCACGAGCCCCTTGACGCTCACGCTCCCGTCCGCGGCGACGCGGTCGTAGCGCCGCTGGTTCACGTCCGAGACGCGGGCGCGCATGCTCGCGTCGGCCACGACGGTGCCGGTGAGCCGATCCACCTTCTCGAGCTTGATCGTGCGGGGCACGTCGGCCAGGTCGAGCGTGCCGGCGAGGCGGAGCGCGACGTCCGGATCGGAGACCGGCGTGCGCACGACGAGCGCGCCGTCCACCGGATTGCTCCCCAGCCGGACGTGGAAGCGCCGCACGTCCAGGACGGTGGCGTCCACGCTGCCGCCGGGGTTCGTGACCGACAGGTCGAGCGCGACGTCGCGGGCGGGGAGGGGAAGATCCGGGTAGCGGAAGGTGCCGTCCTCGACCTTCGCCTGCACGGCCAGCGCCGGGAACGCCTTCGGGCCGTACCGCCCGCGGGCCCACCCGGCGAGCGACATCGTGCCGGAGGTGCGCAGCGTCGAGAAGTCGCGCGTGTAAACCGCCGGGACGAGCGAGAGGATCTCGCGGAAGTCGGTGCGCGGCGCCTTGAAGGCGACGTCGAGATCGAAGCTGCTGTCCGGCGCCGCGGCCACCGACCCGGTGAGCGCCAGGAGCAGATCGTTCAGACGGACCTCGTTCTTCCGGATCGTGACCCGCTTCGCGCCCGCGTCCACGTCGAGGTCGGCGAGGACGCTCAGCCGGGCCCGGCTCAGGTACGGCACCCCGCCGAACCGCAGCGACACCGTGTCCGCCGCCGTGCGCGTGCCGAGCGTGAATCGGCTCTGCCGGAAATCGCCCGTCAGCGACTCGTCGAGCCCGGCGACGCGCGCGACGAGCCCGGTCTGCCGGTTCTCGACGGAGAGCGAGCCGTCCCGCAGCTCGAGCCCGCGGAGCCTCAGGTCGAGCGGCCGGCCTCCCTCCTTCGGCGCCTGCTCCTTCTGGCGGAGAATGTCCCAGTTGGCCGTGCCGTCTTGCAGCACCAGCAGCCGCACGTCCGGCCGGTCGAGCTCCACGGAGCGGACGAGGATCGGCGCGGTCCCGCGCAGCGCGCCGAGCACGCTGCGGAGGTCGAGGACCAGCCGGAAGCGCGGGACGGAAACCAGCGTGTCGCCCTGGAACCGGCCGACGCCGGTGACGGCGAGCCGGTCGAGCCGCAGCGTGACGTTCGGGAAGTCGTGGAAGAGGGACAGGCCGACGTCGCTCCACTCGACGCGAGCGGCGACGGCGTCGTTGACCTCCGCCTTCACGCGCGCCACGATCCGGTCCCGGAAGAGGAACGGCACCGCGGCGAGCGCGAGGAGAACGAGAACGACAGCGGCTGCGACGTAGAGCGCGATCCTGCGGCGCGTGATCATCTACTTGCCTCCAGCACTGGCCGACACCGGTGCGCCTCGCGGCGAGGTCGTCGCCGGGCGCTCAGACGACTTTACCGCCGTTCGGCGGAAATGGTCCACGGGGCTACGCGCGGCGACCGGGCGAGGCCGTGTCGTGGCAACACCATGGACGGTTCGGGCGGACGCTGGCGGCGTGCGGGCGAGGATCACGATCTCCGGACGGCCGGGTCACGATCGCGGTCGGCGATGTAGACGAAACGACGTGCCGGGTGGCCGAGATCCGGCCGGTGGCGGCGGGCACGGAGCGGGCCGGGTCGTTCGCCCGGCCCGCTCCGTCCGCGACGACGCGTGCATGGCTCCGGCGCACCGACGCGCCGGCGCGCGCACGGCTCGGCGGCTACTCGCCGTGAGGCCGAACGTCGCCTCCGCACGTGGGTGTGGAGGCGACGTTCGGCGCGGCGAGCGGCATGCCAGCGACGCCGAGGTCCGGCGGCCGGATCCCGCCTATCCGGCGTCACTCCCGCCGGCAACGGCATCCGCGGGGCGTTCGGCCTGGCCGCGCAGCAGGATCATGGCCAGCACGACGACCCACAGGAAGAAGGCACCGATGCTGATTCGCTCCCAGACGCCAACCCACGGCGTGGGCAGGTTCGCCGCGATCCTGGGGCCATCCAGTCCGGTCAAGATGCCGAAGGCGACGAGGATCACCAGCGTCGCGATGGAATAGAGGCGGAAGCGCCTTCCGAGCGCCGCGGCGCCGAATCCGATCGCGAGCGTCATGAGGAGAACCGTCGCCACGCTCCAGACGATGTGCAGGGTGTCGGTCAGCGTCAGCTCGGCCCCGCGGAGGTGCATCGGCGGCCAGTAGAGGCCGATGAGCCCGTGGGCAGCGATCAGGCCTCCGACCACGCGGAGGCGACGGTTGCGCCCCGCCGAGAGCAGGACGCCCCAACCGAAGGCGGCGAAGAGGAGGGTGAAAAGGGTGCCCAGCGGGACCCAGAGCGGCCTCGTCGGTGCGCCGATCGCGGACAGCTCGCTGACCGTCTGCGAGGCGACGCTGTACCCCTCCCACCGCATCGGCACGAGGACGTTCATCGCGACGTAGAGCAGCGACGCGAGGATCCCACAGGCGAGCAGGACCGCTCGCGCGCTCGTTCCGCCTCGAGCCGGATGCACCACCGGCCCGCCCCCGACCTGTCCGACCCCGACCGTGCTCATCGCGCCCTCCTCGAAACCGCCCGCGGCGATCCGCGGGACCGATACCAAGAGGCTCCGCGCGGCGCCCGTCGTGTGTCGGGCAGAGAGCGGAACTTCTGTAGGGCAGTCATTGACCGACGGCGGCTGACGGCTGACGGCTGACGGCTGACGGCGGACGGCGGATCGGCGGATCGGCAGAGCGGCGCGCGTGACGACCGAAGAACATCGACCCCGCTCGAAGCGAGCGGCAGCCGCACGACCATTGCGGACCTGACCACGAACGTGAGCCGCCGCGAACCGCGGCGCGGAGCGCGGGCCGGGTCGGGGCGAGCTTCGTTCCCCCGGGCCGGTTACCGCCGCAGTCCCGAAGCAGGCCGGAACGGAGACACACGCCATGAAGATCGTCGTGTTCGGCGCCACCGGGAACATCGGCCGGCGCGTCGCCACCGAGGCGCTGCGCCGCGGCCACGAGGTCGTCGGCGTCGTCCGCGACCCCGCTGCCGCTACCGCCCCGAACGTGCGTGTCCGCCTGGTGAAGGGAGACGCGACCAAGGCCGACGACGTCGCCGCGGCCGCGCAGGGCGCCGACGCGGTCGTCAGCGCCATCTCCCCCCGCGAGGACGAGCGCGGCCTCCCAGCCCCCTCGCTCGCGGCGAGTGCGCGGGCGCTGATCGCGGGACTCCGCGCGGCCGGCGTAGAACGCGTGCTGTATGTCGGGGGCGCGAGCACGTTCGAGGTCGCGCCCGGGAAGGTGCTCGCCGACCAGCCGGACTTTCCCGAGACCTACGAGTTCGAGGCCCAGGAGGGGCACGAGGCGCTGGCCGTGTGGCGCAGCGAGGCACAGGGGCTCGACTGGACGTACCTGAGCCCCGCCGTCGAGATCGGCCCGGGCGAGCGGACCGGGAACTACCGCACCACGGACGATCGGGTCCTGTTCGACGCGGAGGGGAGGAGCTTCATCAGCTACGAGGACTACGCAGTGGCGGTGCTGGACGAGCTGGAGCACCCGCGGCACGTCGGCCGGCGGTTCGGCGTCGCGTACTGATCCGGCGCGGCTTCCGGCTGGAGCACGAGATCCCGCTGCTCCGGCGTGAGCCGCTCACGACGGCGCCCGAGCCTCCGAGGTTCGGGCTCCCCACCGCGCCTCGTCACGACGAGCTTCCTGGCCGTCGCCGGGGCGTCTACCTTTTCCGCGGCGAGGCGCTCGAAGGCCGCGCGTGCGTGGGCGCGGCGCCGCGGCATCGTGGCCAGCACCCGCTTCGGGACGAACGTGTCGAACGGGGCGGCGGCGCCCGGCATCGATGGCGCTCCCCGACCGCTTGACCGGCCGGCCCGCGCACCGATCTTGTAGGGTCCGGGTGCGGCTTCGGGGCGCGATTCACCGCGCCCCGGCGGCGCCCGCGGATCGAGGTGTCGGCTGGACCCGGGCGGTCGTCCGGCCCGGAGCGGGCTCGAGTCCGCAGCGTCGCTCTTGCTCCGGATCCCGCTCCACAGGTACCGCACGCGCAGAGGAGTCTGTCACGTCATGCCGGCACGGAAGATCCTGATCGCGGCCGCCGACGGCGAGGCCGCGGAGCGGCTCGGGGCGAGGCTCGCCAGCCTCGGCCACGAGGTGGCGGCGACCGCCCGTTCGGTGGACGAGGCCGTGCGGCTGTCGGTCGAGGTCGGGCCCGACCTCGCGCTGATGGGCATCGGGCTCGGCGCGGGCACGAACGAGCCGGAGGCGGTGCGTCGCCTCCAGCGGGTGCTTCCGGTGCCGACCGTGCTCGTGATCCCGGAGGGCGACGAGGCGAGCCTGCGGCGGGCGGGGCTGAGCGACGCGGACGCCCACGTCGTCGAGCCGTTCACGGACCGGGAGCTTCGCGCCAACATCGAGCTGGCCCTGTGCCGGAGCGACGCCACGCGAGAGGCGCACGACCTGGAGGACCGGTTCTTCGCCGCCTCGATCGACATGCTCTGCTGCCTCGACTTCAACGGCTACTTCAAGCGGCTCAGCCCGTCGTGGGAGCGCGCGCTCGGCTTCACGCGCGAGGAGCTGATGTCGCGGCCGTTCATCGAGTTCGTCCACCCCGACGACCGCGAGCGTACGCTGAGGCAGAACCGGGAGGTCCGGGCCGGCGGGCAGGCGCTCGGCTTCGAGAACCGCTACCTGTGCAAGGACGGCTCGTTCCGCTGGTTCCTGTGGAATGCGACGCCGGAGCCCGCGGGCCAGGTCATCTACTCGGTGGCGCGCGACGTCACGGCGCGCAAGCAGATGGAGGAGGAGCGCGAGCGGCTCGTGCGCGACCTGCAGGCCGCGCTCTCGGAGGTGAAGGACCTGGAGGAGATCCTGCCGATCTGCTCGTACTGCGGGAAGATCCGCGACGACGAGGACTACTGGCTGACGGTCGAGAGCTACTTCGCGCGCCACACGAGCACGCGCTTCAGCCACGGCGTGTGTCCGAGCTGCCACGAGAGCAAGGTCGAGCCGGAGCTCGAGAGGTGGGAGCGCGGGTAGCGGCGGCGCGGGCGTCCGCGGTCGAGGGGCGGCGTCAGCGGCGCTCCGGTGGGCGCGTCGGGAGCTCCTGGACGAAGAGCGACATCTCGGTGGCGAGCCCGCTGCGCACCGGGTAGGAGAGGGCGTAGATCGCGAAGAGCGCGAAGGAGATGACGGCCGCGAGGAGCGCGAGGTAGACCGCCCCGACGCGGCCGTCGGCGCTCGAGATCGCGACCAGACCGAGGACGGCGGCGGCGCCGCCGACCAGAATGACCCACAGGATCGGGGGCAGCGTCCGCTGGATCGCGTTGAGCCCTAGCCGGCGCTGGCTCCCGATCGCTTGCAGCGCATCGAGTGCCCGGGACTGCAACTCGGTCTGGCCCGGCGTTCCCGGCTCGAAGCCGGCGAGGATGCGCCAGAGGCGGTCGATGATCGCGTCCGCCTGGTGGCCGTTGCGTCCCTCGAGCAGGAGCGGCAGCTCCTCCAGCGTGCGCTCGCGGTACGCTTCTGCGGCGGCGCCGACCTCGTCCCCGAGCGGCGCGGGGAGGACTCGCGCGATCTGGCGCAGATCGGCGAGCGCATTGGCCTCGAGCGTCATCACGCCGCGCGCCTGGTCGAACCGATTCCAGGCCCCGGCGAGGAGGAACGCCACCAGCACGCCGTAGAGGCCCGCCATGGCCTCCATGACCACCTCGGCGGTCGGCTGGGCCGCGGCGACCCGATCGGGGCGGAGGAACCGGCCTAGCACGGCCCGTGCGCCGAGCGAGACGGCGACGGCCGCCGCCACCACGAGCAACGCATGCAGGGTGATCGACAAGGGACGGCCTCCCTTCGCCGGGTGGATCACCGGACCGGCCTGCATGCGGCGAGCCGGCGCATCGCCGATCCCGAGAACGGTCACGGGCCCCGTCGCCTGGCGGCGGCGACGGGGCCCGTGCGCCCGGGTGCTCCGGGGGAGCGTCAGACCGCGATCTCGGCCTGCACGGCGGCGGGGGCGGCGACCGACTTCCGCTCCGCGGCCAGGTGCGTCGCCAGCCCGGCGGCCGCGCCCACGACGAGCGCGGACAGGGAGCCGGCCAGCGAGGGCTTCACCGCCATCGCGAACACGACGCCCAGCGCCACGCCGGTGTTGACCCAGGAGAGCGCCGCGGCGACCGGGTCGTGGAGCACGGCGCGCGCCCGCTCCGCGTCGCCCGCCGCCGCCGCCAGTGCACGGCCGGTGCGTGCGCCCCGCGCGCCCAGCACCGCCCCGCTGAGCATGAGGAACACGACGCCGGCGATCCCGGCGTCCACCCACCCGGTGCTCCAGCTCCAGGGGCTGCGCACGCTCACCATGTAGGCGCCCGTCGCGAACAGCGTCAGCGTAACGATCGGGAAGAACCGCGCGGCGGCGCCGACGAGCATGAGCCACTGCCGCGCCTCCGCCAGGCTCGCGGCGCGGCGGGCCCGCGACTTCCCCAGGTGCACCACCGACGAAATGGCGGACGCCGCCACCAGCGCCAGGAGGTGGAGGTAGAGCGAGATATGATAGCCGATCATCATGCCCCCCGATTGGAGCCGTGAGTCGTTGTCGAAGGTCTCGCGCGGGCTCGCCTCGCCGGGATCCGCCGCGGCATCCCGCCGGCGGTCCGGCTCGCCATCTCGTGCGGGGTCCTCCCCGGGGCGAGCCCGCTGCGTCGCCGCGAGCGCGCGGCGGACGGGGACGAGGATATGGGAGCGGGGCGGCGGGCACATGGGTCGGGTGACTCAGGTCGGACGACCCGTCGCGGGGGTGGGGGGATCCCGCTACCGCGAGGCCATCCGGTCCAGGAACTCGCGCTCGGCCGCGGTGAGCGCCGCCGGCCCACCCTCGCGCAGCTTCGCGAGCACACGCTCCGCCTCGGCCCGGTTCACCTCGTGGAGCTGGTCCAGGCGGATCGACTGCCACCGGTCCACGGTCTGCCGGGAGGTGAACAGCCCGCGCACGGCGGTCCGCGAGCCCGGAGCCGAGCGCCGCCGGCCGAGCCAGACCACGTACAGCCAGCCCGCGAGGATGCCGCCCAGGTGCGCGAAGTGGGCCGTCCCCGCCCCGGCGCCCGTGAAGCCCGAGAAAATCGACAGCGCGGCGAGCCCCACCACCATCATCCGCGCGCCCACCGGCACGATTCCCCAGATGTAGATCCGGTCCTCCGGCCAGAAGCGCGCGTAGCCGGCCAGGACGCCCAGGATCGCGCCGGAGGCGCCCACCACCGACGCGTACGGCGCCAGCACGAAGGTGAGCACGGCGCCGCCCAGCCCGCTCAGCAGGTAGAGCAGCGCGAAGCGCCTTCCCCCGAGCCGCGCCTCCAGGCGGGGGCCGAAGAAGTACAGCCCCAGCATGTTGAGGAGCAGGTGCATCGGGCTGCCGTGCAGGAACGCATACGTGACCAGCGTCCATGGCCGATGCAGCACGGCGGCGGGAACCAGCGCCAGCGAGGCGTAGAGATCCGGCGCCACGAAGCTGGCCACGAAGAACGCCACATTGGCGGTGAGCAGGCCCATGACCCAGGGTGTCACGGATCACTCCTGGTGCGGCGCCGACCGTCTCCAGCGGTTCGGCTCCATCGGACGCCGGGGCGCGAGCGCTTCCGGGACGCGTGCGGCTCGAGGCGAGACACGATACGGTCTGGCTGAGTGGGTGACGAGAACGAAACGGCCGGCGATCGGGCCGCAATGTGCACCGCCGCGCGGACCGGCGGCAAGCGGCTCGCCGGTCCCGACGACGTGTCAAGCCGACTCGACGCCGCTCGCCTGGCGGTGTGCGGTCGGCAGCGCATCGAGAGAGACCGTCGGAGCCGGCCGCCGACCACCCGCCTGGACGCCCGCTCCCCGTTGACTCCGGTCCCCCGAGCGCGCACCGTGAGCGGCCTCGCCGCGCCGCCGGTCCGTCCGCGCGGCCCCGGGGAGGGGCCGACCGATCGACCACCCGCGCCGCGCCGCTGCCCGCGCCCACCCCGGCGCCGCGCAATCCGAGCACCAGGAAGGAGCAGCCGATGACGCGCCCGCCGCGTGATGACGCGCCCGACGCGAGCCCGCCGCCCGAGCCCACGGCGATCGACCGCCGCCGCTGGCTCGTCGCCTCCGGCACGCTGCTCCTGGGCGCCTGCGCCCCCGCGACACTGCCGGCCTCGCCCGGCTCGCCCGCGGCGGCGGGAAGCGCGACGCCGGGTGCCGCCGCGGACGCCCGTCCGCCGCTCGACGGCGGCGAGCCGGACATCCCCCGGCTGCTCCGCCTCGCCTCCGTTCCCGGGCTGTCGCTCGCGGTCGTGGGGCGCGGGGAACCCACGCTGCGCGGGTTCGGCGTGCGCCGGGCCGGGACCGGGGAGGAGGTGACGGCGGATACCGTGTTCGAGGCGGCGTCGCTCAGCAAGCCGGTGTTCGCGTACCTGGTGCTGCGCCTGGAGAGCGAGGGCGTGCTCGACCTGGACCGGCCGCTGCGGGAGTACCTGCCGCTCCCCGATCCCTCGGACGGGCGCGCGGCGGGGATCACGGCGCGGCATGCGCTGAGCCACACCACCGGGTGGACGGAGTGGCGCTTCGAGCGGGGCGAGCCGCTCACGACGCGGTTCGCGCCCGGCGCGAGGTTCTCCTACTCGGGGGAGGGATACTACTTCCTCCAGCGCGTCGTCGAGCACGTGACGGGGAAGGGGATCGCGCGGCTGGCGCGGGAGCGCGTGCTCGAGCCGCTCGGGATGCGCAGCAGCGGCTACATCTGGCGCCCCGGAATGGACGCGGCGCTGGCCACCCCGCACACCGACCGCGGCGAGCCGAAGGAGAGCAACGGCGTGCGCACCGGGCGGGAGTTCCACCAGGTCGCCGGGCGCACGGGCGCGGCGGTCGAGGACTGGACGGGCGAGGACGTGGAGCGCGAGCTGCCGCGGGTGGAGCCGTCGATGCCGGTGGTCCCCGTGAACCTCCCGCCCAACGTCGCCTGGAGCTTCCTGACGACGGCGCGCGACTACGCCGCCTTCGTGCGCCACCTCCTGGGCGCGCCCGGTGCGCCGCCTGGCGGCCGCGCCGTGCTGGACCGCATGACCGCGCCGCAGGTGACGATCAACGAGGCGGTGCGCTGGGGGCTCGGGCTCGGCCTGGAGACGGTGGACGGGCGGCCGCTCTTCTGGCACTGGGGCGACAACCCCGGCTTCAAGAACTTCGTCGTGGGCGACGCGGCGGCGGGAAGCGCCGTCGTCGCCTTCACGAACGGCGACGGAGGGATGAAGGTCTACGAGCGCGTGGTGCGGGCGCTCACCGGCGCGGACCACCCGGCGTTCCTCTGGATCTGACCCGAGGCTCGCGGCGGCCCGTTCGGTCTCCGCTCCCGCCCGCTTCCGCTGCCGGCCCGATCGGAGCCGGCGCGGTCCATCGACCCGGCGACGTCGCCGCCTGCTCCCGCCCGTTGCGCGGCGCCAGTTCTCTGACTACAGTCAGAGAATGACGGCCGAGCACATTGCCGCGGTGCGGCGCTTCAACCGACTCGTGACGCAGCGCGTGGGGGCGCTGGAGGACGACTTCCTCGGGCGGAAGCGACCCCTGGGGCAGTCGCGCGTGCTCTTCGAGATCGGGGCGGAGGGCGCGGAGCTGCGAGACCTGCGCGGGCGGCTCGGGCTCGACTCCGGGTACCTCACGCGTGTGGTCCAGGCGCTGGCCGCGGCCGGCCTGGTCGACATCGAGCCGGCCCCGGAGGACGAGCGGGTGCGGCGCGTCCGCCTCACGCCGGCCGGGCTGGCGGAGGTCGGGGAGATGGATCGCCGGTCCGACGTGGGGGCGGCGGCGATCCTCGAGCCGCTGAGCGACGTGCAGCGGGAGCGGCTGGTGACGGCGATGGCGGAAGTGCACCGGCTGCTCCTGGCGGCGGGCGTGCGGATCGAGCGGGTCCACCCGGAGAGCCGCGACGCGCGGTGGTGCCTGGAGCGGTACTACGCCGAGCTGGACCGCCGCTTCGAGTCGGGGTTCGATCCGGGGGCGAGCCTTCCCGCACCGGCATCCGAGCTGATCCCTCCGCGCGGCGCGTTCCTCGTCGCCACCGTCGACGGGCGGGCGGTGGGGTGCGGGGCGGTGAAGGTGATCGGGCCGGGCGTGGGGTCGATCAAGCGGATGTGGATCTCCGAGGAGATGCGGGGGCTCGGGGTGGGCCGGCGGATCCTCGCCGCGCTCGAGGAGCACGCCGCGCGGCTCGGCCTGGCGACGCTGCGGCTCGAGACCAACCGGTCGCTGCGCGAGGCGATCGGGCTGTACACCGCGTGCGGGTACCGGGAAGTCGCTCCGTTCAACGACGATCCGTACGCCGATCACTGGTTCGAGAAGCGGCTGGAGAACGTGCCCGCGTAGCCGACCGGGTTCGCGGAGACGACCAGGATTCCGACGCCTCCATGCGGGACGGCGGCAGCCCGTCACGACGAACCCTTCGCCACCTCGAGGCGACCATGGACTACGATCCCGCGCTCGCCAGGGCGATCCTGACCCGCACGCCGGACCTCCTGCGCACCTGGCTCCCCGGCCTTCCGGCGGAATGGCTGGATGCGCCGGAGGGGCCGGGCGCGTGGAGCCCCAGAGACGTCGCCTGCCATCTGGCCGACCTCGAGGGCGACGGGTGGCTGCCGCGCGTTCGGATCATCCTCGAGCATGGCACGGCACGGCCGTTCGTCGGGATCGAGCGGGAGCGGTTCCGCGAGCGTTTCGCCGGCGCGCCGCTGGGCGCGGTGCTGGACGAGTTCGCGGCGGCGCGGGCCAGGAACATCGAGGCGCTGGACGGCCTGGGGCTGGACCCGGCGCTGCTGGCGACGCGGGGGCGTCATCCCGTCTTCGGCGAGGTGACCCTCGCCCAACTCCTCAGCACCTGGGTCGTGCACGACCTGACGCACCTCGCGCAGATCAGCCGCGCGTTGGCGGCGCAATACCGCGAGGCGGTCGGGCCGTGGATCCAGAACCTCTCGGTGCTGCGCGCCAGGGGCTCGGCGGACGAGAGGGCGCCACGCGCCGGCGGGTGAGGCCCCGGGACGAGCCGGGGCCGTCGGCCCGCAGCTCGCCATGGGATCCGGCCGCCGCCGGGGCGCCGCCGCGCGGCGCGCGCGCCGCGGCGACCAGCCCGGCCGCCAGAACGATCACGATCGCGATGTGATAGATGACGTCGGGCACGGTGCGCGGCCCGATCCCGACGATGATCGTGAAGATCCCGACGAGAGTGGCCAGGAGCGCGAACGCCTGCGCGCCCAGCGCGAGGCCGCGCGTCCAGCCGGGCCGCGCCCATGTCGCGACGAGCGCGCCGATCAGGACGATCGCGATGATGCTTTCGGCCCGCATCGCGGCGCGGTGCTCGCCACCGCGCACGAGGAGGCCGGCGTGGATCGATGCCGCGACGACGTAGGTCAGCGCCTCGCCCGCGAGGAAGGTGCGCAGCGTGCCACGCCGGCCGGAAGTCATCGTCGCGCTCATCGACCCGTTCGTCGCCTACGCCGCCGGCTGAGATGCGACGGCGTCGGCGCCGCGCGCGCCCGAGGCGAGCAGCGGCCTGGCGAGCCGGTCCGCGATCCCCATGGCGGCGAGTCCCACCACGAGGTGGAGCACCCGGACGATCCAGTGCGCCGCCCCCGGGAGCAGGCTCATCTGGCCCATGCCGAGCGCCGGCAGGAGGATCACCCACGCGACTCCGAGCGCGCCGAGCCCCGGGCGGACGCGGGCGCCGATGGCGAGGCCGGCGAGGACCAGCAGGCCGAGGGTGAACAGGCCGCCGACCGCCATGTGCAGCGGGATCAGTGCCACGGCGTGACCCGACCAGAAGACGAGCCCGAGGACGATCTGGGCGAGCCCCGTGAGGCGGACGACCCAGCGTGCAATGTTGGTGGCGACGCGCATGTGTGACGGTCTCCGGGGTTCGAGGCGGCGTGTGCGGCGCGCGGCCCGCGCCGCGCGCGGCACCGCTCCGTACGTCCGGTGATTGTACTGAGAGTACAAACAAATGACAAGGCAGGTGCCGGCCGAACCCCGGGATCACCGCCGACCGGCTGGAGCGCTACGGCCGAGCGCGCGGGCGGCGGGCGCGCGCCTGGAGCGCTACGGTCGCGCGCGTGGGCGGCGGGCGCGCGCCGCGCGCCGAAAGCGCACGGGCTCGCCGCCGTCGAGTCCCAGCGCCTTGCCGGCGAGCTGATGCGCGACGGGCGCGACCGCATCGAAGCTGCGCTCGCCGCCCGCCATGGCCTCGAACCCTTCCGGCGAGACGATCGCGAAGAGCGCCGCCGTCGCGGCGTCGACGTCGAGGCTCGCGTCAGGGCGGCTCGCGGCCACGCGGGAAGCGATCTGGCGCAGCCCTTCGCGGCGCCGGCCCTCCCGCGCGTGCCACACGCTGGCGAAGGCCGGATCGAGCGCGGCGAGGCCCTGCAGGCGGCGGATCACGAGGCGGTCCGCCTGCCATGCCTCCGCCACGACGCTCACGAACTCGGCGAGCGCCGCCGCGGCGTCGTCGAGGCCGAGGGCGGCGGCGAGACGCGGCACGCCGGTCCTGACGATCTCGAGCGAGTCGAAGACCGCCTCGATCAATCCCGTCTTGGAGCCGAACTGGTAGTAGACGGTCATGCGTGCGACGCCGGCCTGCGCCGCCACCGCGTCGATGGTGAACGCGTCGATCCCGCCGGCCGCGCTCAGGATCTCGCGCGCCGCGGCGACGATGCGGCCGCGCGTCTCCTCGCTCGCGGCCTGTCGCGCGCCCATGCTGTACTTCCGTGGAGACATCAGCCGCGAGGAGGTAGGAAGCTGGTCACGATGGCGCGTGGCGGGTGGCGGTGCGCCGCGGAGCCATGCGGCCCGGGGTCCCGGCGCCGCACTGGAATACTCGGCGCGCGGATCGGCGAGAGCAACTCCCGGCTCGCTCCGGCTGCCGCGCGACCGTCCTCGTGGTCGGTGAGGTCTGCCAGGGACGCGAGGGGAATCGAGGCGCCGGCGCGGTCCGCTCAGGCCAGGTTCATCCGCGCGAGCAGCGCCCTGAAGCGGGGGTGGGAGCGCAGCGGGGCGAAGAGGAACGATCCCTTGATCGCGTACACGGCGCCGGCGCGTTCGTCGAAGGCTCGCTCCAGGAGGTCGATGGCGCGGTCGTGGTCGCCGAGGCCGGTGTGGACGTAGGCCACGTGGTAGTGCGCGACGAAGGCGGTCGCGGCCCGCTCCTCGAGCCGGCGCAGGATGTCGCGGGCCTCATCGATGCGGCCGACGAGGGCGAGGGCCTGGCCGAGCTGGCCGAGCCAGAGCGGGTTGCCCGACGAGATGGCGACGGCGCGCTCGAGATGGCTCAGGCCCTCGTCGCGCTTTCCCTGCTTGAAGAGCGCCCAGCCGAGCGTGGCGTGGATCCGGTCGTAGCCGGGGTCGAGCTCGAGGGCGCGGGCGGCCTCGGTCGCGGCCTCGTCGTGCCGGCCGGCGCGGATGAGCGTGGTGGCGAGGTCGACGCGATGGGCGAGGGGGTCGAGCTCCTGCGCGCGCCGATGGAGTGAGAGCGCGTCGTCGTAGCGCTCGAGCGCGTCGCACATGCGGCCGTAGAGGTCGTAGGCGTCGGCGCCGCTGGGGGACAGCTCGATGGCGCGGCGGAACTCGGCCTCGGCGCCCGCCCAATCGAGTTCCCAGAGCGACTTGAAGTAGGCCACCGTGCAGTGCGTCTCGCCGAGCTCGGGGCCGAGGCGGAGCGCATGCGCGGCGGCCTCGCGTCCGTGGCGACGCGCGACGTCCGGCGCCAGCCAGCCGTTCTCCGCCATCTCGCCGTAGGCCATGGCACTGCTGGCGTACGCCAGGGCGTAGGTCGGGTCGCTGGCGACGGCGCGGTCGAAGTACTCGAGCGCGCGCCGCATGGCGGCCGGTGTATAGCGGATGTACCAGTGGCGGCCCTTGAGGTAGAGCTGGTAGGCCTCGAGGCTGCTCGTCGGCTCCGTCCGGATGCGGGACCTCTCGTCGGCCGAGAGCTCGGCCTCGAGCGCGCCCGCGATCTGGAGCGCGACGTCGGTCTGGATCGCGAAGATGTCCGTGAGCTGCCGGTCGTAGGTCTCCGCCCAGAGGCATCGGTCCGTCCCGGCATCGACGAGCTGCGCGACGATCCGCACCCGGTCCGCGACGCGGCGCACGCTCCCCGCCAGCAGGGTCCCCACCTCCAGTGCCGCCGCGATCTCCCGCAGGCTCCGCTCCCGGCCCTTGAACGGCATCACCGACGCGCGGGAGATCACGCTGAGCGCGCCGATCCTGGACAGGTGGGCGATCACGTCCTCCGTGATCCCGTCGGCGAAGTACTCGTTCTCCGGATCCGCACTCAGGTTGACGAACGGCAGCACGGCGACCGAGCGCGGCCTCGGCCCGACCGCGGCGGGCGGACCGAGCACCTCGTCGCCACCGACCGACTCGGGCCGGTCGGCGGGAGCGGGCGCTTGCTCGACCGCAGCGGCGAGCGGCCGCGCAGGCGGGGCGCGCAGCTCGGCGACGAGCCCGCGCAGCTCGGCGTCGGGCGCGAGGCCCAGCTCCTCCTCCAGCAAGCGCGTGTGCTGGCGCGCCTGCCGCAGCGCGGCGGCGCGGTCGCCGCTGCGGTCGAGCGCGCGCAGCAGGCGCAGCGCGATGCGCGAGCTGTACGGGTCGTGCGCGGCGAGGGCGCGCCACCACCGGACGGCGTCGGCCATCGCACCGTCGCGTTCGGCGCCTTCGGCGAGCGCCTCGAGCGCGCGGGCCCGCTCCCGCGCGAGGCGCTCGCGCTGGGCATCCACCCAGCGCTCGAGCTCGTCGGCATCGGTCAGGAAGAAGCCGTCGAGAAACGGTGCGGCGTGCAGCTCGACGGCGCGCTGCCACTCGCCGCGACCCAGTGCGTCGAGGAACTCCCAGGCATCGCTGGGGAGCCGCTCCGGGTTGAGCCGCAGGTCGTCGCCGATCGCGATCAGCGCCTCGCCGCCCACCGCCTGGTTGATGCGGTAGACGGAGTCCGAGAGCAGATGGCGCGCGCGCTCGGGATCGGCGTCGGGCCAGAGATAGCCGATCAGCTTGTCGCGCGTGAGGCCGCGCTGGCGGGCGAGTGCGAGGAGCGCGAGGAGCGCGAGCCGCCGCCGCTGCACCGGCCGACCGGTGACCGGGCCGTCGGGCCCGTCGATGGACGCACCGCCGAACAGCTTGAGCCGGAACAAGATGGCGTCGGGCGAGAGGGAGGCGAGACCGGGACGACGGCCGGGCGATGCCGGCGTTGCAATGTGTCTCCGCACGAAGGACAGCGGCAAGGTTGGCCGCGTCATCCCAACACCAAGGAGACCTCATGACAGGACGCCGCACGCTGTACCGACTCGCCGCCGTGGCCGCGTTGGCCGTGGCCGGGCTCGCCGGCCCGGGTGGCTGTGACGGTCGGGAGAGTACGTCGCCGGGCGTGGACCGCACGGCCGCACCGGCGCGGTACGAATCGAATGCGAATGCGAATGCGAATGCGGGTGCGAATGCGGGCGTGGGTGCGGCTGCGGCTGCGGCGGCCGGTCCGGAGGTGTCCCGCTGGCTGGCCGGGCTCCGGGGGGCGACCGCGAAGTTCCACGCGATCGAGGCGGCCACCGCCGCCGGGTGGAGCGCGCAGATCACCGGCTGCATGGAGATGCCGGGCACGGGCGGCATGGGCTTTCATTACGGGAACACGGGGCTGATCGACGGCGTGCCGGAGCAGTTCGCGCCGGAGCTGCTGGTGTACGCGCCGCAGAAGAACGGTCGGCTGGAGCTGGTCGCGGTCGAGTACATCGTGCCCTACACGGCGGTGCCGCGGGATGCGGAGGCGCCGTCGCTGCACGGGGTCCCGCTGCACCACAACGACGCCTTCGGGCTGTGGGTACTGCACGCCTGGGTCTGGAAGCACAACCCGGCCGGCATGTTCGAGGACTGGAACCCCGACGTCTCCTGCGCGTTCGCGCAGTGACCCCCACCGGAACCCGGAGGCGAGCCATGCCGAAGTACATCATCGAGCGGGAGCTGCCGGGCGCGGGCCGCCTGTCGGCGGATCAGCTGACGGGGATCGCGCAGCGGTCGTGCGCGGTGCTGCGCGAGCTCGGCCCCACCATCCAGTGGGTTCACAGCTACGTCACGGACGACCGGATCTACTGCGTCTACGTCGCGCCGGACGAGGAGATGCTGTTGAAGCACGCGCGGCAGGGCGGGTTCCCCGCGGACGTGATCGCGCGGGTGCACCGGATGATCGAGCCGGTCACGGCGGAGGCGGGCGGCTGAGCCGCGCTCCGTGGCGCGTGGGCGGCCGCGCCGGGGCCGCCCATGCGTGGGCGGGTCAGAGCCGAGCCGGATTGGAGTGCCGGACCGACCACGCCAGCGCCGCCGCGAAGCGGTTTCAGCCCGCGACCGTGAGCGCCAGCAGCGCCGTGGCATCGGGGACCCCCGAGCCGCGGACGCGGATGGCCACGTTGAAGGTTCCGACCGCCGCCGAGGGCGTCGCGGCGAGGACGATGTCCGCGGAGGTGACGGTCCCCGTCGTCGTGCCGGCCGGGACCTGCGCCGTGACACCCGGCGGTAGTCCCACCAGGGTGAACGTGACGGGTCCGGTGAAGCGGCCGCCGCGTGTCGCCGCGGCGACGACGACCGAGCGCGCGCCCCGCCGGACGGTAACGGCAGAGGGGACCACCGCGACGATGAGCGAGCCGGTCGGTCCAGGCTGCGTGCCACCACTGCTGGAGCCGCAGGCGCAGGTGGCGGAGAGGGTGGCCACGAGGGCCAGTCGCCGGATCGTCCTCGTCGGTTGCATCGAGACCTCGCCCGGTTGTCGGCAGCGGGCCCGCGTGCGGAATGCCGGGCCCCCGAGCGGCTCGTCCTGCCCTCACGCGCCGGATGTGGAGTGGGAGCGCCAGGATGCAAGGACGCAGCGCAGGGCGGGGGCCGCGGCGACCCGCCGGGCCTTCACCCGGCCGGGAAGATCCTTGCCACTTCCAGCCGGAGCGGCGGCTTGCCCGGGTCGGGCTGCCAGACGAGCTCGGCCGTGCAGATCTCGGGGGCGGCGTCCGCGGCCAGGCGGTAGCGCTCGATCGCCCGCGCGGCCGGATCGACGACCCAGTACTCCGGCACGCCGAAATCGCGGTAGCGCGGCGGCTTCTTGATGCGGTCGATGCGCCGGGAGTGCGGCGAGAGGACCTCGACCACGAGGCCGGGGGTCTCCTGCATCCCGCGGTCGGTCACACCCCCGGCGGCCTCGGTGGGCACGAAGAGCATGTTCGGCCGCAGGAACTGGCCGGAGACGAACAGGAGATCCAGATCCCAGAGCATCTCGCCCAGGCCGTGCACCCGTACGTACTCCTGCAGGACCATGAAGAGGTTCGCCGCGACGCGCTGGTGCGTCGGTCCGGACGACGGCGTCGCGCAGACCTCCCCGTCGATCACCTCGTAGCGGTTGCCGTCGTCCGGCAGGCGGGCGTACTCCGAGTACGTCCATTCGGGAGCAGCACCGGAGGTGTTCATGGCTCTCATGCGGGGAAGGTGGTGGACGGGGCGGGGCGCGCCCATCGTGTTTCGCGCCGACTTCCATGGTAGCCCCGCCCGGCCGCCGCGCTCAAGGAGGAGCGCGGCGGCCGGTCGACCGGCGGAGCCGCTCGCGCCGCGGGACGGGCGCGCTCACCTCTCCGCCGCGCGGGCCTCGAGGATCCGAACGACCTCCCGCCAGTTGGCGGCTTGCGGGATCCGGCCATACTCCGCCCACCCGGCCGCGTCGCCGTCGTGCTTGCTATCGCGGATGCGCGGGTCGGCGCCCGCGGCGAGGAGGAGGCGCACGACCTCCGCGTGACCCTGCGCGGCGGCGAGGTGCAGCGGGGTCACCTCGGCGTCCCAATGGCTCCAGCGGGCGTCGGGGTCGACGCCGTGGTCGAGCAGCCATCTCACGGCGGCGACGTCGTTCCGCTTGGCCAGCAGGTGGAGCGCGCCGGCGCCAGCACCGCCGGGCTCGACCAGCCGCGGGTCCTCGCGCAGGAGGCGCGCGGCCGTCTCCCAGTCGCCGAGCGCCAGGATGGCGACGAGGTCCATCGGACCGCCGCGCGGCGGGCGCCGTCCCCGCGCGGCGCTGTCCAGCTCCGACGAGGTCATCTCGCGGATCCGCTCCATGAGCCGGCGGTCCGTGTCGGGCGCCGTGGCGTAGGCGGCCGCCGGGAAGCCGGAGCCATCCACCGCGAGCGGGTCGGCGCCCAGGTCGAGCAGCAGCGCGACCATCTCCGGACGGTTCTTCCGGACGGCATGATGCAGCGGCGTACGGTGGTCGTCGTTGCGCGTCAGCCGACTGTTGAGCGCCGCCGGCTCGGCCGCCACGATCCGGCGGACCTCGTCGGCGAGGTTCATCGCGATGGCGGAGGAGATGTTGTGCCGCGCGCCGCGGCCGACGAGGAAGTCGGCGACGTCGTCGTGGCACGGGTCCCAGCACGTGGCCCAGCCGATGACGTCCAGCGCGTGGTCGTCGCCCCGGCCGACGACGTCGCCGCCCGCGTCGGCCAGCCGCCGCACGACGTCCAGGTGACCGGCCGCGGCGGCCCAGTGCATCGGATACGTGTTGTCGCCCTTCTCGCGGACGTTCGCGCCCAGGCCGCGCCCGAGGAGCAGCTCCACGGCCGCCAGGCGCCCGTGGTGGGCCGCGGCGTGCAGCAGCGACCACTCGTATGGCCGGTCGCGGACGTGCAGCCGGTCCGGGTGCTCGTCGAGGAGCGCGGCGAGGCTGGCGACGTCGCCCGTGCGCGCCGCGTGGAACAACCGGCCGTCGATCGTGAGCGAATCGACATGCGCCTTCAGCGCCCGCCAGCTCGCGAAGCCGTATTGCCGGGCCAGGTCGAGCTGCGCGTCGGCGAGCCGCGCAGCGGCGTTCGCCTGGCGGAGCTCCGCGAGGCGGCGCCTGGCCTGCTTGCGCAGCCAGTCGAGGTTCGGGGTGTCCGGGAGAGACAGCGGCGCGGGCGCGGACCCGGAGGGCCGTTCGGGCATGAGACACCTTCCTTCCTCAGAAAGGGAGCGAGCCCTTTCATGCCGCCCGTCGTCCGCGGTCAGGGCGAGGAACGAAGGTTATGTAAACGGCAGAGCAGGGTGGGTTGAACCCTTCACGCGGACCGTCGGCCGCCCTGGCGGCAACGAGCGGAACGGTAGCGCGGGCGGGCGGGGCCGACAAGGGAAGCGGCGCGCGACGGCTCCGCGGCCGCGCTCGCCGTGGCGGGTCGCGCGGCGAGGCCGTTCGCTGGACGGATCGCGGCGCCGTTCCGCCATCACCAGTCCGCCAGACCCGCGAGCTCGCCGCTCCGGGTGAGCAGGAACGTGAGCGTGGGCGGGCTGTCGTCGGCGTCGATCCGGTACGTGCAGGCGCGGGCGACGGGGGTGCCGAGGCCTTCGGGCGGCTCGTGCACGGGGGTGGTGCACTCGAGGAACGCGATGCCGCGGACGCCGGGGAGGTGGAGCAGCTCGGGGAGCTCGAGGTGCCGGAACGCGTCGGTCGTGCGGATCGCGCCGTGCGCCTCGTCGGCGCCCTGGAGGAGCTGGAGGAGCGCGCGGGTGATGCGGGGTTGTGGGTCGGGACCCGGCTGCATCCCGGTTCGCGGCCCGAGTGCCGGATCGACGATGGCGAGGACCTCGCCGCTCAGCGCGGCGGGAGGGAAGCCCTGGCCCAGGTGGTTCGAGAGCACGGTCACGGTGAGGCCGCGGTCGGGCAGCCGGACGAAGTTGGCGCTGTACCCGACGCGGAACGTCCCGCCGTGCTCCACGGCGGGGTGTCCGCGGACCTCGCTCTCGCGCAGGCCGAAGCCGTACGGGAACGCCCAGCCCTGGTTCAGCCGCACGGGCGTCCACATCCGCCGCCACAGCTCGGGCGAGATGAGTCGCAGGGAGTCCATGGCCAGGCCCCAGCGTGCCATGTCCCGGGCGGTGGAGAGGATCCCCATGTCGCCCCAGCGGCTGAACTGATCGCTGATGAACGGGCCATGCCTGGCGATGCCGGCCGGGTCCACGCGGTAGGGCACGGCGCGGTCGGGGATGACCTCGATCGGGCTGTAGAACCGCGTGCGCGTCATCCCGGCCGGGAGGAAGACGTGCTCGCGCATGTAGTCGGGGAACGGCTGGCCGCTGACGCGCTCGACGAGCACGCTGAGGAGCAGGTAGCCGGTGTTCGAGTAGGCCCAGTCGTCGCCGGGGTGGAAGTTCAGCTTCGCCCCGGCGATCTGCCGCACGAGCGCCGACGTCTCGGGCGAGGCGGCGCGGTCGAGCGTGATGCTCGGGTACTTGTCGTCGTCGCCGCAGTAATCGGGGATCCCGGAGGTGTGCGTCAGGAGGTGGCGCACGGTGATCCCATCCCACGCGCCCGCCCCCTCGGGCAGGTACTTCGTGATCGGGTCGTCGAGCGAGAGCTTGCCGGCCTGTACGAGGAGCAGCGTGCCGACGGCGGTGAAGTGCTTCGAGATGGAGCCGATGCCGAACAGGGTGGAGTCGGTGGCGGGCACGCAGTGCTCGAGATCGGCCCAGCCGTACGCGCGGAGCGCGCGGATGCGGCCGTGATCGAGGAGGGCGAGGGAGAGTGCGGGGACGTGCGCGCCGGTCATGATCCGGACCGCGGCGCGGTCGATCGAGTCGGCCGCGGCGGGGAGCGCGCCGGCGCCGCAGCGGCCCGGTGCCGGCGCTGCGCCGGCGGAGGCTTGGGCCCGTACCGCCGCGGGGCTCGTGCAGAGCACGAAGGCCAGCGCGAGCGCTGCCCGGAAGCAGCGCCCGGGCGGGAGCGGAAGATGCGAGCGTCGCATGCGTTCACCCCGTGGTCGTGTGCGGAAGTGGCGGGGAGGTGTGATAAGTCGGCGGGGACGGAGTCGTAGCGGAGCTGGACCTCGTACCCGGCCGGCGCCCGCGGTCACGCTCCGGCGAGATCCGTCGCGCCGCCGCGCCTCATGTCGACGTCATGGCGGTCAGCTCCGCGCGCTCGTCCGGCGCGTCGGCGGGCGTCTCCATGACCGTGCCGATGTTCGGGCAGTAGTACTTGTACTCGAGCGAGCTCGACCGCCCCTCCAGGCCGCTCCAATCCTCGGTGCGGATGCAGCCGGTGAACGTGCCGAACGGGACGCGCACGGTCTGATCGAGGGCGACGACCTTTCCCCAGTCCTCGGCGCGGCGCCGCTCGTACTCCTGGCGGTACTCCTCGTCCCGGTGCGCGGCCGGATCCGCCCACATGATGATCCCGGGGAGCGCGCCGCGGGCGCCCCACATCCAGGACCCTTCCGTGCCGACGACGATGCCGTTCTTCAGCTCCCGTGAGTCCTCGCCGAGGTACCAGACGTTCCCGGCGGCATCCTGCGCGTACCAGTCGTAGGTGTCCTCGACCGGGCTGCCATTCAGCGAGACCTGGTCGCGCACGACCGTGGCCGTGACGCCGTTCACCACCCGGGGCGCGGCGAGGACCTCGACCCGCGTCGTTTCCGTGCCGTCCCCGGTCTTCGCCGAGTACTCCCAGACGGTCCCCGGCGTCAGCGGGAAGAACGGGTTCGTGACCGACGCGGCCCATTCGGCCGGGATCGTCGGCTCGTAGGGTGGCCCCGTCGAGCCGTCGCCCCCGCACCCGGCGGGGGTGGCGAGGGGCAGCATGGCGAGGATGGTGGGTAGCCGGATCGAAGCGGACACGGGCGCCTCCTGGCTCACGGTCAAGATTCGCGCGGCCCACGCGGAGCGCAAGCGGAGACCTCGCCTCGCGCCGCTCCGGTCCCTATGTTCGGCGGGTCCCGATCCTCCCCCATGCTCCCGGAGCCGGAGGCCGCCGCGAGGCCGGCCGAGCGGAGACGCGTCAGGGCTCGTGCGCGTTCACGGCTTCTCCGGGGTGGGTGGAGCCGCTCTCAGCCGAGGCGAACACGATGACCGAACGCCCGAGCCGGCGCCTGCGCGCGCCCACCTCCGTTGCCTGCGCCGCCGCGGTCACGCTCGCGCTGGCGCCCGTTCCCGTAGGCGCCCAGGGCCGCGCCGGCGGCCGGACGGAGACCGCCGCGCAGCCGCTCGCGGCGGGACGCGCGCCAACCGTCGCACCCCTCCCCGCGAGCGCCCTCGACGCGCTGCGCTACCGCTTCGTCGGCCCGTTCCGCGCCGGGCGGGTCCTGGCCACAGCCGGCATTCCCGGGAACGCGAGCACGTTCTACCTCGGCTCGGTCGACGGCGGCGTGTGGCGGACGGAGAACGCCGGGGTGACGTGGGCGCCGCTGACGGACGGGACGGGGATCGCGTCGGTGGGCGCGCTCGCGGTGGCGCCGTCGGACCCGCGGGTGCTGTACGTCGGGGCGGGCGAGGTGGACATGCGCTCGGACATCACGTACGGCGACGGCGTGTACCGCTCGGACGACGGCGGCGCGCACTGGCGGCACCTGGGGCTGGAGGACACGCGGCAGATCGGGAAGGTGCTGGTCGACCCGAAGGACCCGAACACGGTCCTCGTCGCGGCGCTGGGGCACGCGTACGGTCCGAACCCCGAGCGCGGCGTGTACCGCTCGGCGGATGGCGGGCGGACGTGGCAGAAGGTGCTGTACCGGGACGAGAGCACGGGCGCGGTCGACCTGGCGTGGGACGAGGCGAACCCGAGCGTCGTGTATGCGACGACGTGGAACGCGCGCCGCCCGCCGTGGAGCCAGTACCCGCCGGACGAGGGGCCGGGGAGTGGCGTGTGGAAGTCGACGGACGAGGGGCGGACGTGGCGCCAGGTCGTGGGCGGCGGCTTCCCGGCCGGGAAGCTCGGCCGGATCGGCGTCGCCGCGGGGGACGGCGGGCGGCGCGTCTACGCGCTCGTCGAGGCGGCGCAAGGCGGCGGGCTGTACCGCTCGGACGACGCCGGCGCGACGTGGCGGCTGGTGAGCGAGGACCCGCGCATCACGACGCGCGGCTGGTACTTCGGGCAGATCTTCCTCGACCCGACGAACCCGGACGTGGTCTATGCGCCGAACCGCGGGATCGTGCGCTCGGCGGATGGCGGGCGGACCTGGGAGACGATCAAGGGCGAGCCGGGCGGCGACGACTACCACACGCTGTGGATCGACCCGCGCGAGCCGCGGCGCATGATCCAGGGCTCGGACCAGGGCGCGGGCGTGTCGCTGGACGGCGGGCGCACGTGGAGCAGCTGGTACAACCAGCCGACCGCGCAGTTCTACCATGTGGTGACCGACGACCAGTTCCCGTACCGCATCTACGGCGCGCAGCAGGACGCGGGGAGCGTCGCGATCCTGAGCCGGAGCGACCTGGGGCAGATCACGTTCCGCGACTGGTTCATGCCGGGCGCCGGGGAGGCGGGGTACGTGGCGCCGGACCCGGCGGATCCCGACGTCGTCTTCGGCGGCGACACGTACGGCAGCGTCTACCGCTTCGACCGGCGGACCGGGCAGCGGCAGGACGTCTCGCCCGCGCCGGCGGCGCCGTTCGGCACGCCGATGGAGGAGCGGAAGTACCGCTTCACCTGGACGTCGCCGCTCGTCTTCGACCCGCGCGACCCGCACACGCTCTACTTCGGCGCGCAGAAGGTGCTGAAGACGACGGACGGCGGGCTGCACTGGCAGGAGATCAGCCCGGACCTGACGGGGATGCAGCCGTCGGCGCGGGGGCGGACGGGGCCGCTCACGGTGGCGGACGCGAGCGCGCGCGGCCACGGCGTCGTCTACACGATCGCGCCGTCGGCGGCGCAGGCGGGCGTGATCTGGGCCGGCACGGACGACGGCCGCATCCAGCTCACGGAGGACGGCGGCGCGCACTGGCGCGACGTGACGCCCGTGGGCCTGCGGCCGTGGAGCAAGGTCAGCATCCTCGACGCCGCCCGGGGCGACGCGGCGACCGCGTACGCCGCGGTCGACCGCCACCGGCTGGACGACGTCGCGCCGTACATCTACCGCACGCACGATTCCGGGGCGCACTGGACGCCGATCGTCGCCGGGATCCCGAACGGCGCATACGTGCGCGCGGTGCGCGCGGACCCGGTGGCGCCGGGGCTGCTGTACGCCGGGACGGAGATGGGCGTCTACGTCTCCTTCGACGACGGCGACCACTGGCAGCCGCTCGGGCTGAACCTGCCGCGGGTCGCGGTGCACGACCTGATCGTGCACGGCAACGACCTCGTGCTCGCCACGCACGGCCGCGGCTTCTGGGTGCTCGACGACGTCTCGCCGCTGCGGGAGCTGACCGGCGACGTCGCCTCCGCGGACGTGCATCTGTTCCGCCCCGCGGACGCGGTGCGGCTGCGCCGCAGCGTGAACTTCGACACGCCGCTCCCGCCGGAGGAGCCGCACGGCGAGAACCCGCCGGCCGGCGCGGTCCTCGACTGGTGGCTGAAGGCGCCGGCGACCGGCCCGGTCACGCTCGAGATCCTGGACGCCTCGGGGCGGGTCGTGCGCCGCATCGCGGGCGGGGAGACGCCGCCGCCGCCGTCGGAGCCGCCGTACTTCGCGGACGAGTGGCTGCCGCGCGCGCAGCCGCTCACGGCGCACGCGGGGCTGAACCGCTTCGTCTGGGACCTGCGCTACCCGCGCCCGCCCGCCGACGCGTACGACTACACGATCTCGGCGGTCCCGGACGAGGGGACGGTGGCGGTGCCGGAGGGGCCGCTCGTCGCGCCGGGGACGTACCAGGTGCGGCTCACCGTCGCGGGGCACACGGAGACGCAGCCGCTGCGCGTGACGGCGGACCCGCGCGCGCGGGCGGGCGCCGACGTCTACGCCGCCCAGCTCCGCGCGGCGCTCGAGGTCTGGAACGCCATGGCGGACGCGCACGCGCTGGCCGTCGAGGTCGACTCGGTGCGCGCCCGGCTCGCGGCCGCGCGGCAGCGGAGCCCTCGCGGCGACGTCGCGAGCGCCGCCGCCGCGCTGGAGCGTGCGCTCCAGGGCGTGCGCCCGGGCGCCGTCGGCGGCGCGATGGGCGGGCTCCTCGACCTGGTCGACGGCGCCGACCGCGAGCCGCCGGCGCAGGCGCTGGAGGCGTTCGCCGGGATGAAGGAGCGGCTCGAGGCGCAGCGCGCGCAGTGGACGCGGATCGAGCGCAACGAGCTGGCGAAGCTGAACGCGGCGCTGCGGGCGGCGGGGATCGCCGCGATCGAGGCGCCGGCGGTCGAGGCGGAGCGGGTGGGGGACGGGAGATAGGGACGCTGTCGTGGCGACGAAGCCGGAGATTCCAGTGACGCTTTCACATTCATGCGACGTCGGCGCCCGCCGCGCCGCGGGCGTGCTCGCCGCCGTCGTCGCGGCCGCGCTCTTCGCGCCGGCCGCGCCGGCGGCCGCGCAGTCGAGTCCCCTGCCGGCGCTCGATCCGTCCGGCGCGGCCCGGGGCGGGCGGCCGGTCCCGGGGCCGGTCTACGAGATCCCGGAGTTCACGCGCGCCGTCGCGCGGGGGACGCGCACGCGCACGGGGCGGCCCGGCGCGGCGTACTGGGTGCAGCACGCGCGCTACGCGATCGAGGCGTCGCTCGATCCGGCGGCGCACCGCGTCACGGGGAGCGAGCGGGTGGTCTACCTGAACGACTCGCCCGACACGCTCGCGCGCCTCGCCATCTACCTCCGCCAGAACGTGTTCGCCGAGGGGAACCCGCGGCGGCAGCCGGCGCCGATCACCGGCGGGGTCACGCTGAGCCGCGTGGCGGTCGAGGGGCAGACGCTCGCGCCGGCCGGGGAGGGGGTGAAGGCGGTGCCGATCACGGACGTCGCCAACCGGCGGAGAGCCGAGCAGGGCTACGAGGTGGACGGCACGGTCATGTGGATCCCGCTCGCCTCGCCGCTGCTCCCGCACGACAGCGTGCGGCTCGACCTCGCCTGGTCGTACGTGCCGCCGCCGTCGCCATCGGATGGGCGGCAGGGACGCGAGGACGACCTGTACGTGGTCGGCTACTGGTACCCGCAGGTGGCGGTGTACGACGACGTGAACGGCTGGGTCGCCGACCCGTACCTCCTCGAGGCCGAGTTCTACATGGACCCGGCCGACTACGACGTGCGGCTGACCGTGCCGCGGGGCTGGGTCGTCGGCGCGACGGGCACGCTCGCGAACGCGGCGGAGGTGCTGACGCCCGCCACGCGCGCGAAGCTGGCGCGGGCGCGCCGGACGGGCGACGTCGTGCACGTGGTGGAGCCCGGCGCGGGCGCCGCCGCGGCCTTCGCCGGGAGCGGGCCGACCACGACGTGGCGCTTCACGGCGAAGGACATGCGCGACTTCGCGTGGGGGACGAGCAGCCGCTGGGTCTGGGACGCGACGCGCGCGCTGGTGAAGCGCTCGGGCGCGGCTCCGGACACGGTCGACATCCACAGCTTCTACCGGCGCCACGCGCCGGCCGCCGCGTGGGCCGTCGGCGGCGCCCGCTTCACGCGCGACGCGATCGAGCAGCTCTCCGCGTACCTCTGGCCGTATCCCTGGCCGCAGATGACGTCGATGGAGGGCGTGCTCGACAGCGGCGGGATGGAGTACCCGATGCTGACGGCGATGCAGCCGTGGGCCGACACGCTCTCCCTCGCCGGCGACCTGATGCACGAGACGGGGCACGAGTGGTTCCCGATGCAGGTCGGCTCGAGCGAGACGCGCTATCCGTGGATGGACGAGGGGTTCACGCAGTTCGACGTCGCGCAGGCGATGCGCGCGCTCTACGGCGAGCCGCGGACCGGCGGGCGCCCCGGCGACTCCGAGGCGGGGCAGCGGCGCCTGTACGCCGAGGCGGCGCGCGCGGGGCACGACATGCCGCTGATGTGGCCGGGGGACCTGTACCCGCAGGACCTCTACTTCATCATGTACTACGACAAGACGGCGGTCGCGCTGGCGACGCTGCGCGCGCTGCTGGGCGAGGAGACGTTCCACCGCGCGTTCCGGGAATACGGCCGGCGCTGGACGGGGAAGCATCCGTACCCGTACGACTTCTTCGCCACGATCTCCGACGTGGCGGGGCGCGACCTCTCGTGGTTCTGGGACACGTGGTTCTACCGCGGCTGGCCGCTCGACCAGGCGATCGCGTCGGTCGCGCCGGACGGCGATTCGCTCGCGGTCGTGGTCGAGGACCGCGGGCTCGCGCCGATGCCGGTGCGGCTGGTCGTGACGCGCGCCGGCGGGGCGGTGCAGCGCATCGAGGTGCCCGTCGACGCATGGCTCCGCGGCGAGCGCCGTCACACCGTGCGGATCGCGCGGGAGCCGGCGGTCGAGCGGGTCGAGATCGATCCGGAGGGGGTGTTCCCGGACGTGGACCGGGGGAACCAGGTGTGGAGGGCGGGGAGGTGAGGCGGTCCGGACCCTGAGCCGATCCCGGGCGGAGGCGTCCCGTGCAGAACCGCAACATCCTGATCTCCGGCGCAGGCATCGCCGGGCCGACGCTCGCGTACTGGCTGCTGCGCCGCGGCTTCACGCCGACGATCGTCGAGCGCGCGCCCGCGCTGCGCACCGGCGGCTACATGATCGACTTCTGGGGCGCCGGCTACGACGTCGCGGAGCGGATGGGACTGCTGCCGGTGCTCCACGACGACGGCTACCGCATGGAGGAGCTGCGCCTCGTGGACGCGCGCGGGCGGCGCATCGCCGGCTTCGACGCGAGCGTCTTCCGCAGCGCCACCCACGGCCGCTTCACGAGCCTCCGCCGCGGCGACCTCGCGCGCCGCATCTACGAGCTGGTCGACGGCCGCATCGAGACGATCTTCGGCGAGAGCGTGACGGCGCTCCACGAGGACCCGATCGGCGTCACCGTCGACTTCGAGCGCTCGCCGCGCCGCCGCTTCCACCTCGTCGTCGGCGCCGACGGCCTCCACTCCAACGTCCGCGCCCACGTCTTCGGCGACGAGGAGCGTTTCGAGAAGTTCCTCGGCTACTACACGGCCGCCTTCAGCGCCGACGGCTACCCGCATCGCGACGAGGGCGCGTACGTCGCCTACGCGCTCCCCGGCCGTCAGGTCGCGCGCTACGCGCTGCGCGGCGGCCGCTCCGCGTTCTTCTTCGTCTTCGCGCACGACCGCGGCGTCGACGTCGGCCACCACGACGTCGCCGCGCAGAAGGCGCTGCTGCGCCGGACCTACGGCGGCGCCGGCTGGGAGTGCCGCGAGATCCTCGCCGCGATGGACGGCGCTGACGACCTCTACTTCGACGCCGTCGCCCAGACGCGCATGCCCGGCTGGTCGAGCGGGCGCGTCGCGCTCGTCGGCGACGCCGCGTACTGCCCATCGCTCCTCGCCGGTCAGGGCTCCGCCCTCGCCATGGCCGGCGCCTACCTCCTCGCCCACGCCCTCGCCGCCGCCGAAGGCGACCACGCCCGCGCGTTCGCCGACTACCAGCACCGGTTCAAGCCGCTCGTGGACGCCAAGCAGGCCGCCGCCGCGCGCTTCGGCAGCTGGTTCGCGCCCCGCACCGCCCTCGGCGTCCGCATCCGCAACCTGGCGACGAGCCTCATGAACGTGCCGCTCGTCGCCCACCTCCTCGCCGGCCGCTCGCTCGAGGACCGGATCGAGCTGCCGGACTAGAGACGGCGCGCCTTGACCGGCGGGCCGGGGGCGCGCATTCATGCCCGGTGTGCGCCGCCCCGCGGTGCGCGCGCGACCCCGAACAGCGGAGTCGAAGCATGCGTCGTCGCCATTGGCTGCTGGTCGCGGCTGGGAGCCTCTGGCCCGCGGCGGTAGCGGCGCAGGAGCCGCCGGTGTACCGGATGGGGGAGATCGTGGTGTCGGCGGAGCGGCCGGTGAGCGAGGCGGCGACGACGCTGCGGGTGGTGACGGCGGCGGAGATCGAGGCGTCGGGGGCGCGGACGCTGGACGAGGCGCTGGCGCTGGTGCCGGGGCTGGACGTGCGGACGGGTGGGGAAGGGGTGCCGCGGATCGACTTCCGCGGCTTCCGCCCGCGGCACGTCACCCTGCTGCTGGACGGGATCCCGTTCAACGCGGCGTGGGACGGGCAGGCGGACCCGTCGCTGATCCCGGTCGAGAACATCGCGATGATCAAGGTCACGCCGGCGACGGGCTCGGTCCTCTACGGGGAGGGCGGCCTGGCCGGCGTGATCAACATCGTGACGCGACGCGGCGCGGGCGCGCCGAGCGGGCGGGTGAGCGCCGAGGCGCGGGAGGTGGACGCCCGGCTGCTGCGCCTGTCGGCGGGCGCGGGGAGCGACCGCCTCGGCGTGCTGGTGAGCGGGAGCGGGCTGCGCAGCGACGGCTACCCGTCGGCCGCGGGCTCGCCGACGCTGGCGGCGGGGACGGGGACGGTCACCCGGCCGAACAGCGACCGGCGGCGGACGAACCTGTTCGCGAACGTGACCGCGGCGCCGACGAAGGCGCTGGACCTGGGGCTGGTGCTCACGGGCGTGCGCGGGGAGTACGGGATCCCGCCCGGCGTGATCGACGACCCGGTGGACCCGTTCGCGAGCCGGCCGACGTTCGAGCGGATGGCGGCGGTGCGCGGGGCGGCCGGGCAGCTCGCGGCGGCGTACCACCCGGCGGGGATCGTGAGCGTGCGCGGCTGGGGCTTCGTGAACCGGCTGACCGAGGAGCCGCGCCGCTACGACGACGCCACGTACTCGGACATGGACGACCCGACGGTGCGCGGCACGTACCGGGAGCGGGACCGCACGACGCTGAGCGGCGCGAACGTGCAGCTCGCGGTCGCGCCGCGGCGGCTCGGGCGGCTGACGCTGGGGCTGTCCGCCGAGCGCGATGCGCTCGACCTCGCGCTCACGATCCGGGACGTGCCGGTGTCTGGCGGGGGCGGAGGGGGAGGAGGCGGAGGAGGAGGAGGAGGAGGTGGTGGTGGTGGCGGTGGCGGTGGCGGGACGCCGGCGAAGTACGACGTCCGTTCCGTCGCCGAGGCGCGGTCTCTGAGCCGCTACGGCGTCGCGCTCGAGTACGCGCTGCGGCCGACGCCGAGTTCGGGCGTGACGCTCGGCTGGGCGCACGACCGCCTGGCGCGGGACTCGGCAGGCGACGACGCGGCCGACGCGTTCGTCGCTGCGGCGCACTACGACCTCTCCGGCGGGACGCGGCTGCGCGCGTCGGCGGCGCGGCGCTTCCACTTCCCGACACTGCGCCAGCTCTACGACGTGGACGGCGGGAACGCCGCGCTGCGGACGGAGACGGCCGTCGCCTACGAGGCGGGGGTCGAGCAGGCGCTGGCGCGCGATGCGCGCGTCGGGGTGACGCTCTTCCGCACGGACGCGAAGGACTTCATCGAGCGCGCGGAGCGCGGCGGGCCGTTCCAGAACTTCCAGGCGTACCGCTTCACGGGGGTGGAGCTGTCGGGCGAGGTGCGGCCGGTGGAGCGGCTGTGGCTGCGGGGCGCGTACACCTGGATGGACACGCAGGACCGCTCTCCCGGCGCGGAGCGGGAGGCGCTACAGTACCGGCCGCGGCACCAGCTCGCGGCGGGCGGGGACTACCGTTTCCCGTTCGGGCTGCGCGCCTACGCCGCGGCGCGGTACGTGGCCGGGCAGGTGTTCTACTCGCGCCAGCCGCCGGTGCAGCGGCAGGAGCTGCCGGCGTATGCCGTCGCGGACGCGCGGCTCACGCAGCGGCTCGCGCCGCGGCGGCTGGAGGCGTACCTCGGCGCGGAGAACCTCCTCGACGCGGCGTACGAGGAGGAGTACGGCAACCCGCAGGCGAAGCGCACGATCTACGGCGGGCTCGCGTTCACCTGGTGAGCCGCCCTCGCACCCGGAGCCCGAGATGATGCTCGCCCTCGACGCCCGACTCCGCGGCACGTCCCGCCTGCCGTCGCTGGCCACGGCGGAGCGGGGCGCCGGCGCGCTGGAGGTGGCGGCGCTCGTCGTGGTCGGCGCCGCCGCCGCCGCGCTCACGAACCTGGCCGACTTCCACTGGGGGATCCCGGGGAGCAGCATCGTGCAGACGATCCTGCCGATGGCGCTCGGCTTCGCGCTCGTGCCACGGCGCGGCGCCGGCAGCGTGATGGGGCTCTCCGCGGTGGCGACGTCGGCGCTGATGCGGCTCGGCGGCGTGCACCTGGCCGGCGTCGGCGCGCTCACCAGCCTCGCGCTCTGCGGCCCGTTCCTCGACCTCGCGCTGCGCCGCGCGCGCGGCGGGCCGTGGCTCTACGGCGCGTTCGTGCTGGCCGGCGCGGCCACGAACGCGTGCGCGTTCCTCGTCCGCGCCGCCGCGAAGTGGCTCGGGATGCGCGGGATCGGCGGCGGGATGGGGCGGCGCGCGCTGGACGCGTGGCTGCCGCAGGCGGTCTGGACGTACGCGCTCGCCGGCGTCGTCGCGGGGCTGGTCAGTGCCGCGCTCTGGTTCCACCTCCGTGAGCGCGGCGCGCCCACCGACGGTACCACGCCGTGATCCTCGTCGGCATCGACGACACCGACACGCCCGAGAGCGCGGGGACGAACCAGCTCGCGCGGCGCCTCGTCGCCTCGCTCCCGCCCGGCTTCGAGGCGCTGCTCGTGCTGCGGCACCAGCTCCTGTTCGACCCGCGCGTCCCGTACACGAGCAAGAACGGGAGCGCGTCGATCCTGCTGCGCGAGGAGCCCGGCGCGGCCGTGGACGCGCTCCTGGACGCGCTGCGGCGGGAGATGCGCGCGTGGTACGTTCCGGGAAGCGACCCGGGGCTGTGCGTGGCGACGGAGGCGCCGGCCAACGTCGTCGCGTTCGGGCGGCGCTGCCAGCGCGAGCTGGTCGGGCAGGCCGAGGCGCGCGCGCTCGCGGCGGACGCGGGGATCCACCTCGAGGGGCTCGGCGGGACGGAGGACGGCGTCATCGGCGCGCTCGCGGCCGTCGGGCTCCTCGCCTCCGCCGATGACGGCCGGGTCGTGCACCGCCCCGGATGGAGCTGGCCGGACGCGTTCGCCGGGCCGCGGCCGGTTGCCGAGGTGCGCGCGCGGGGCGTCGACGCCGTGCTCGAGCACCGGTCCGGCGCCGAGGTCGCGGGCGGGAGCGTGGACGTGGGGAAACACCTGCGCCCGGCGTACCGTGGCGGGCGGGTCGTGCTCTTCGTCGAGGCGGCGCAGCCCGACGGCGCCCCGTCGGCGGAGCCTGGCGGCGCGCGGGCGGCGGAGTGGCGGGCGCTCAAGCTGCCCTGAGCCTGGACGCGCGGCAGGCGGTCGGGGTGCGCCCGGGCGCCGGGCGGCGCCCGCCGGCCCGCGGGGACGGCGGCGCCTACTTCTTGACCGGCACCATGATGTGCGCGTACGGCGTGCCCGCCCACATCACCCACGGCGCATCCTTTTGCCGCTTCGTGGGGAGGCCGCGGAGCGCCGCCGGATCCGTGACGAGCATCATCAGGTGCGGACCATCGAAGCCCCACTCGTTGTCGGCCGCCTTCCGCGTGGCGAACGGGTCGGTGTTGCTTCCCGAGGCGCCGCCCGGCGCGGTCATGTAGGCGATCCCCGGCTTCGTGATGCGCGGCGGCCTCTTCGCCATGTACGCATCCATCCACTGCTGCCAGCTCGCGTCGAGGCACATCGGATCGTTCCCGTCGGTCTCGGGGATGTCCGGGAAGCAGACCCACCCGTTCGACCCCTTCCGAAGCTCGACGGGCTTGCCGCCCTCGGCCGCCGGGAAGTCCATGATCGTGGCTTTCGCCGAGATGCTTGGGGGTGCCGCCGACGCGGCGTTCGAGATCCTGGCCGCCTTCGACATCGGTGCCGCCTTCGCCTGGGCCAGCGCGGCGGAGGGGAGCGAAACGATCGCGAGCGCGAGGAGGAGGGGCTGCTTCATGGGAGGGCTCCTGTAGAGGTGGCCACTCTGACCGCCTGCGTCGGCGCGAACGTCGTGGAACTCCGTAGCTCCACAGCTATGGCGGATCCCGGCGGACCGCAAGAAACATATGCGGGGAGCGGGGCGGAGGCGGCTCGACAGGAGCCGTCCCCGCTCTCGCTCGCGCGCCCGCGCCCGCTCCCGGGAAACCCGGGCGCCTCGGCGGCTACGCCGCCGTGCCGGTGCGGCGCGAAGCTGTCCGGGGCGCGGGCGCGCAAGCGGGCGCGTGGCTGGCGTCTGGGCGCGGCGCCAACGAAATCGTATGATAGATTGTATCCAGCACGCCGACCCTGGCCGTGCTCACCTTGCCCGACAATCGACGCGGCCATTTCCCCCACGCGGAGCGCAGGCGATGCATAGACGTCCTGGAGCCCTCCTCACGCTGCTTCTCGTCCCCCTCGGGATCTTCCTCGCCGCGCCGCTGCGGGCGCAGGCGCCGTCGCCGGACTCGTCGCTGCTGGCGGGGCTGAAGTGGCGGAACGTCGGGCCGGCGAACACCGCCGGCCGGGTCACGGACATCGAGGGGATCCCGAGCCCGTCGAAGACGTTCTACGTGGCGGCGGCGGCGGGCGGGATCTGGAAGACGACGAACAACGGGGTGACGTTCCAGCCGGTCTTCGACGTCGGCCGGGTGATCTCGATGGGGGATCTCGCGATCGCGCCGAGCGACACGCTGCAGGTGTGGGCGGGGACGGGGGAGGAGGACTCGCGCAACTCGATCTCGCCCGGCGGCGGGATCTACAAGTCGGTCGACGGCGGCAAGAGCTGGAAGCTCATGGGGCTGGAGGCGACGCAGGCGATCGGCCGGATCGTGGTGCACCCGACGAACCCGGACATCGTCTACGTCGCGGCGCTGGGGCATCCGTGGGGCCCGAACAAGGAGCGCGGGCTCTACAAGACGACGGACGGCGGGAAGACGTGGACGCTGTCGAAGTTCGTGAGCGACAAGGCGGGCTTCGTCGACGTCGCCATGGATCCCCGCGACCCGAACGTGCTCTACGCGGCGAGCTGGGAGCGGGTGCGCGGCCCGTACTTCCTGAAGAGCGGCGGGCCGGGGAGCGCGCTGTGGAAGACGACGGATGGCGGCGCGACGTGGACGGAGGTGAAGGGCGGCGGCTTCCCGGAGACGACGAAGGGGCGGATCGGGCTCGCGGTCGCGCCGAGCAACCCGGACGTGGTCTACGCGCTGGTCGAGGCGGACTCGGCGGGCGGGAAGAAGCTGACCGGGCTGTACCGCTCGGCGGACGCGGGGAAGACGTGGACGATGATGAACGACCATGACGTGCGGCCGTTCTACTACTCGCAGGTGCGGGTCGATCCGAGCGACCCGGACCGCGTCTACTGGTCGTCGACGCCGGTGAACTTCTCGAAGGACGGCGGGAAGACCGTCGGCAATGCTACGCTCGGGATCCACGTCGACCAGCACGCGTTCTGGTGGGACCCGAAGGACCCGCAGCACTTCATCGTCGGCGACGACGGCGGCATCTCGATGACGTGGGACAAGGGCGGCGCGTACGACTTCATCAATACGTTCGCGATCGCCCAGCCGTACGAGGTCAGCTACAACATGGCGATCCCGTACCGCGTCTGCGCCGGGCTGCAGGACAACGGCACGTGGTGCGGGCCGAGCCGCCGCGCGCAGGGCGGCATCGACAACCACATGTGGTACACGGTCGCCGGCGGCGACGGCTTCCACTCCGCGCAGGACCCGACCGACCCGAACACGGTCTACGCCGAGTCGCAGGGCGGGAACATGTCGCGCGTGAACACGGCGACGGGCGAGCGCACGACGCTGCGCAAGCCGGACTGGCGCGAGCGCGTCCGTCCGCTGCTCGACTCGATCGCGCTCCTCCAGCCGGACCCGAAGCAGCCGGTGGCGACGGACGCCGAGAAGCGGATCAAGGCACTCCAGGCGCGGGTGTCCGCGGACTCCGCCGAGTGGGACCTGCGCTTCAACTGGAACACGCCGTTCCTGGTCTCGAAGCACGACCCGAACGTCTTCTACGTCGGCGGGAACCGGGTGCTGCGCTCGACGAAGCGGGGCGAGGGGCTGGAGATCATCTCGCCGGACCTGAGCTACCGCGACACGGTGAAGATCCGCGTCAGCATGCGCACGACGGGCGGGATCACGAAGGACGCGACGGGCGCGGAGACGTACGCGACGGTCGTGGCGCTGGCGGAGTCGCCGCTCCGGAAGGGGGTGCTGTACGCCGGCACCGACGACGGGCGCCTCTGGGTCACGAAGGACGATGGCAAGAGCTGGCAGGAGCTGACGGCGGCGATCGCGAAGGCGGGCGCGCCGAAGGGGAGCTGGATCCGGCGCGTCGAGCCGTCGCACTTCGACGAGAACACGTTCTACCTCGCGCTCGATCGGCACCGCGACGACGACTTCACGCCGTACCTCTACGTGACGACGGACGGCGGGAAGAGCTTCCGCTCGATCGCGGCCGGGCTGCCGAAGGGCGGGCCGGACTTCGTGCACGTCGTGCGCGAGGACCCGACGAACCGGGACCTGCTGTTCGTCGGCACGGACGTCGGCGCGTACGTCTCGCTCGACCGCGGTGCGACGTGGCAGCGCTTCATGACCGGCCTGCCGACCGTGCCGGTGCACGACCTCCAGGTCCACCCGCGCGACCACGAGCTGATCGCCGCGACGCACGGCCGCGGCATCTGGATCGTCGACATCGCGCCGCTCCAGCAGTACCGCCCCGGGATGCTCGCGGACGCGCCCGTGCTCTTCCAGGCGAAGCCGGCGCTGCAGTACGGCGACCCGCCGGTCGGCGGGGAGTCCGCCGGGCACAAGTTCTTCCGCGGCCAGAGCGCGGAGTACGGCGCGGAGATCACGTATTGGGTGCCGCGGCGCGCGACGGTCGCGGCCGCCGGCGGCGACGCGGCGGAGAAGGCTGCGCCGCAGAACGGCGGCGGGAACGCGCCCGCGGCCGCGCAGGCCGGCGGCGCGCGCGGGCGCCGCGGCGGGCCGGGCGCCCAGGGCCCGCAGGCGAAGATCGTCGTGCTGAACGCCGCCGGCGACACGGTGCAGACGCTGAACGGTCCGGCGCGACCCGGGCTGCAGCGCGCGTACTGGAACCTGCGCTCGCGGCCGGAGCAGAAGGAGAAGTCGCCGTCGGAGCGCCGCGACTCGCTGGAGCTGGCGCAGAAGCTCCGCGAGGTCGGCGACTCGCTGATCAAGGCGGGGAAGGACAGCGCGGCCGTCGAGCGGATCGTCTCGATGGCGCAGTCCGGGGACCGGGGCGCGATGTTCCGCATGTTCGGCGGTGGCGGCGACCGTCCGACGGGCGACCGTCCGGGCGAGAGCTACCCTTCGGCGGGCGCGGGCGCGGCGGGACGGGGCGCGGGTGGGCAGCCGGACCCGGACGCCATGCGCGAGCTGGCGGGCGACATCATGGACGCCGTCCGCCCGCTCCTGCGCGGCGGCCCCGGCGGCGGCCGTCGCGGCGCGCAGGCGCGCAACGTCGACCCGGGCGACTACACCATCGCCGTAACGGTGGACGGGAAGACGCTGACCGGGAAGGTGCAGGTGCTGCGGGCGCCCGGCTTCGGCACGCAGAGCGAGGAAGGCGAGGCGTTCGGCCTCGAGGAGCTGCTGGAGGAGCTCGGGATCAACTGAGGAGGAAGCGGCACGGGCGGCTGCGCTTCGCAGCCGCCCGTGCGCGGTGTCGGCCTGCGGTGTCGGCCTGCGGTGTCGACCTGCGGTGTCGGCCGATCGTGGAGGCGCGGGAGACTCGTTGACCGGGGACCCGTCCGGGCCGAACATGAAGCGGCCGGTCGGGCCGAGCACTCGAACGACTCCAGCCAGGGGGACCGCCATGACGACCTCGCGAACGCGTTCCTGGCGCCTTGCGCCAGCGATCCTGACGATCGGCACGCTCGCGCTCTCGATCTCCCTCGCGCCGCGAGCGGCCGCGGCGCAGGGCGGCCGCCCGTCCGGCCCGGCGCGCGAGGCGGTGCGGCTGGACCTGGAGGGCGCGACGGAACGGGCGCGCGCGATCTTCCAGGCGCTCGCCGACTCGGCGGCCGATCCGGCGGCGGAGGCCGCGGCGCACCGCGCGATCGCGATGTCATACGCGTTCGACGGCGACTGCCGGAACACGGTCAAGCACGAGGAGATGGTCATCGCCTACTGGAAGACGCGCGAGGCGGCCGAGCCGCAGAACGCGTTCTACCAGCAGGGCGAGATGGCGAACGAGGCGGCGCGCGTCTGCATCGACGCCGGCGACCTCGCCACCGCGGAGAAGTGGTACCGCACGGGGGGCGAGCTCGGCCTCAAGGAGCCGGAGCCGCGCACGCACCCGGCGAGCCTGTGGGACTACCGGCTGGCCCACGCGCTGGGCCGGATCGCCGCGCGGCGCGGCGACAAGGCCGAGGCCGCGCGGCAGGTCGCGGCCGCGCGCCGCGCGCTCGACGGCGACTCGGCCATGGCCGGGCAGCAGGAGCGCTTCTTCCCCTACCTCGTCGGCTACGTCGCGCTCTACACCGGCGACCTGGCGCGCGCCGAGGCGGAGCTGACGAAGGCGATCGGCATGCGCGGCAACCAGAACGACCCGTTCATGCACGCGCTGCTGGGCATGACGCACGAGCGGATGGGGCACAAGGACGAGGCGATGGCGCTCTACCGCAAGGCGTACGATCTGGCCACGGCCCACAACCCGCCGGCGGCGTTCGTCCGGCCGTTCGCGCGGAAGAAGCTGGGGCTGCCGGCGGCGTCGGAGTGACGGCGGGGCGGGGCAGGCGCCACGCGGGCGGCCGAGCAATCGGCCGCCCGCGGCGTTTTGGGGCCCGGGCCGGGGGTCGGGCCGCCCGCGGACGCCCGCCGGCCGCTCCGGGCCGCCCGCGTCGCCTACGGCTGTGCGGCCGGCTTCGGCGCGCCGACGAGCGCCTCCACCACGCTCCACGACGCCGCGCGGATGTGCATGGCGCCGACGCGCTCCGGGGTGAGCCCCGCCCGCCGCACCGCGTCCCGCACGTCGGACGCGTAGAGCGTCGGCTCGCGCAGGTTCTGCACGTAGTCGCCGGCCCAGAGGAAGCGCTCGTCCCGGAGGTAGGCGACGATGGCGCCCTCCGACCCCATCCCGTCCAGCGGCACGAGCCGGAGCGCGCCGCCGGCCAGCGACGCGGGCTGCGTCACCGGTCGGAAGACCATGCGCGCGCGGCCTCGCCGTCGCTCGAGCAGATCGGGCCGTTCGGTCCAGCGCCTGTCGACGACACGCTCGAGGAACGCGCGCGAGGCGGGGTGCGAGTAGACGACGGCGCCGTTGGCCGCCCAGAAGCGCACGCCGGCGATGTGCGGCCAGGCCAGGTCGGTGACGACGAGCGCGACCGGGTGGCGCCCGGGGAAGAGGCGCGCGATCCACGCGGAGTCCTGCCGCGCCCGTTGCTCGCCCAGCGTCGCGTCGAGCACGAAGACGGTGTCGCCCACGAGCGCCACTCCGCTCGTGTAGTTGGGCGTTCGCAGCAGGAACGCGTGCTCGCCGACGCGGATCGTATCCGGGGCCTGCGCGAGCGCCTTCTCCATCGCGCCGCGCATGTCGGCGGAGGCCGCCGGGAGGCGCAGCGAGGGCGCGCTGTCCGGCGGGACGACGGCCACGTCCGACACGGTCCGAGACCGCTCCACCTCGCCGTCGAGGATGCGGAAGCTGGAGCCCGGGTAGCGCACGCCGCCGGCGAGGATCCAGTTCGTGTAGACGTACTCGGCGCGGACCGGCCCCCAGAGGTAGTGCGCCTCCGGCCGCACGTAGGCGACGGGGGCGCCGCTCTTCGGGTCGAGGTAGAGCCGCTCCTCACCCGCGGGTGTCGTGCGTCCCAGGACGAGGCGCGGGTAGTCGCGGTACGCGCAGCGGCCGACGACGCGCGCGCCGCCCGCGGCGAGCCAGTCCCCCAGGACGGTCGCCATGTCGAGCGGGCGGTCCGCGGAGGCGAGCAGGTACATCCCCGGCGCGGCGACGGCGCCGGTGTCGCGGAGCTGGTAGACGCCGCGCGCGTCCGCGAGCCACTGCATCGGCGGGAGCTCGCTCTGGATGTAGGTGGTCTCGTCGGTCCAGCGCTGTACGCCGGCGGCCGGGTCCACCCAGCTCTCGCGGCGCGACACCGTGGCGAAGAACGGCGCGTAGCTCCGGTCGGACTGGTGCAGCTCCAGCCGCACGTCCGCGTGACGGATGCGCAGCAGCTTCCCGTCGAGCCGCGCCACGCCGGTGACCTCGGCGGCGCGACGGAGCGTGGCGGCCGGATCGCTCGCGCCGGCGGGCGCGCACTCCGCGCCCGGTACGGTCGGCGCGGGGATGGCGATTGGCGCCCGCGGCGGCGCCGGCTGCTCGGCGCCGCCGCGGGCGGAGATCGAGGCCCCGAGCGGCGCCGGCCCCCCGGGCCCGCCCGCGCCGGGGGCGGCACACCCCGCGGCCAGCGCGGCCGCGGCGAGCCATGGCGTACTGCGATATCTCATCTGCGTCCCCGGATTCGAGTGTGGATGCCCGCCCGGCGTTGGCAATCGCCCCCGGGGCGGGGGGGACAACATGGCGCGCGCGCCGTCGCCCGGCGGGCGCGGTGCAGCGAGCGGTCGGCCGCGCACGGTGAACGGCCGATGCCGCGCCGGGAGCGGCGGCGCCGTCGATCCGGGGAAGCGGCGCGGGGCGGGGTCGCCTTCCGGACGTAGCGGCGCGGCGCCATCTTTCACGCGCAATGGAGCAGACGGACCTGCGCGGCCGCGGTCGGCCGCTCGCGCTCGAGTACGGGATCTCCGTCCTGGTCTGGACGCTGTTCGGCGTCCTGTCCACGGGGCAGTCGTACCTGGGCTACTCCGCGGCCGGGGAGGCGCTTCCGCCGCTCGGGCGGCTCGCGCTGATGCAGTGCGCGCCCTGCGTGCCCTGGGCGCTGGCGACACCGGGCGTCCTCGCGCTCGCGCGCCGCTTCCCGTTCCGGCCGTGGCCGCCGTTCCGCGCGCTCGCCGTCCACCTCGCCGCGGCCGCGGTCCTCGCCGTCGCCTCCACGGTCGCCTACGCCGGCGCGGCGAGCCTCGCGCCGCCCATGCCGAGGCCGGCCGCGAACCTGTTCGTCATGGTGCTGGCGACGCGCGTCACGAGCACCGTCGTGCTCTACTCGTGCGTGCTGGCGGTGGGGCGCGCGCTCGACTACCAGCGCCACCTGCGCGAGCGGGAGGTGCACGCGGCGCAGCTCCAGGCGCAACTCGCCTCCGCTCGGCTCGAGGCGCTCCGCTCGCAGCTGCACCCGCACTTCCTCTTCAACGCGCTCAACACGGTGGCGATGCACCTGCGCGAGGCCGGGAGCGCGGAGGGGCTGGACGTCGTCGTGAACCTGAGCGAGCTGCTGCGCCGGATCCTGCGCGGCGAGGCGCACGAGACGACGCTCGACGGCGAGCTGGAGCTGCTGGCGCTGTACCTGGCCGTGGAGCGGGCGCGGTTCGCCGACCGGTTGCGCGTGGAGGTCGAGGTGGAGCCGCGGGCGCGGCGGGCGCGCGTCCCCGTGCTGCTGCTCCAGCCGCTGGTCGAGAACGCGGTGCGGCACGGGATCGCCCGCTCGAGCGCCAGCGGGCGGCTCCGCATCGAGGCCGCGGTCGAGGGCGAGCGCGTGCGCGTCCGCGTCGCCGACGACGGGCCCGGCTTGCGGGCCGACGCGCGGGAAGGCGTCGGGCTCGGCAACACGCGCGCCCGGCTGGAGCAGCTCTACCCGGGAGAGCACCGCTTCGTCGTCCGCGACGCCATGCCCGGGACGGAGGTGCTGCTGGAGCTCCCGTTCCGGCCCGTGGAAGCGCAGCCGGCGGAGCGGGTGAGCGAGGATGATGGAGCCGATTCGTACACTCGTCGCTGACGACGAGCTGGTCGCGCTGCGCGGCGTGGGCCGCCTCCTCCAGCGCGCGCCGGACATCCGGCTGATCGGCGAGGCGCGCACCGGGAAGGAGGCGGTCGAGATCATCCGCGCGGAGCGCCCCGAGCTGCTCTTCCTCGACGTGCAGATGCCCGACCTGGACGGGCTCGGCTGCATGGCGGAGCTGGCGCCCGAGGAGCGGCCGGTCACCGTCTTCGTGACCGCCTACGAGCGCTACGCGCTCCCCGCCTTCGACGTGCAGGCCACGGACTACCTGCTGAAGCCGTTCAGCGACGCGCGCTTCCACGCCGCGCTCGAGCGCGCGCGGGAGCAGGTCGCGCTGCGGCGGATGAGAGCGGGCGCGGGCTCAGCCGCGTTCGCGGGTGGAGTGCCGGGCGCGGGAGACGCCACGGTTGCGGCGGACGGCATGGGCGGCGCCGCCGGCGTCGGAGCGCCCGCGGCGGCCGGCGCCGTCGCCACCGCCTCCGCCGCGGAGCACGCCGGCGTCGCCACGCCGGCCGCCCCCGCGGAGCGCCACCTGTCACGCCTCCTCGTGCGGCGGGGCGAGCGCATGACGTTCGTGCCGGTCGAGGAGATCGACTGGATCGCCGCGCGCGACTACTGCGTCGAGGTGCACGCGGGGCGGGAGTCGCACGTGCTGCGCGAATCGCTGGCGGAGCTGGAGCGGCGCCTCGACCCGGAGCGCTTCGTGCGCGTGCACCGCTCCGCGATCGTGAACCTCCTCCAGGTCCGCGAGATCCAGCCGTTCTTCAACGGTCAGTACGTGCTGATCCTGCGCAGCGGCGCGCGCGTGATGGTCAGCCGGCGCCGGCGGGCCGCGCTCGAGCGGGCGCTCGGGCAGAGGCTCTGAGGGGCGCCGCATCCGTTCCCGCCTCCACCTCCGCGCCCGCCGCCGCCTCCGGCAGTTCCCGCATTCGTGGTCGCATCCGCATTCGCATTCGCATCCGGCCGTTCCTCGGCGTCGCCGCACGGCCTGAGAACGGATCGGAGGCGGGTGCGGAGGCGGAGGCGGGAAGAACCGAACGGATCGGCCGGAGCCGACTTCACTTCTCCACGAACTCCCACCACAGCTCGGCCTTCCCCGACCGCTGGAGGACGCGGTAGCCGACGATCTCGCGCGTCGTCGCGTCGAGCGTGTACGTCGAGACGATCGCGGGATCCGCGAAGCGGACCGTCCAGCCGCGGGCATCGGGCCCGGGCGCGGCGATGACCGTGATCGTGTCGTGCTCGAGCTCCGCCGTCCCCTCCGAATACAGCGGGAGGACCGTCGTGTAGCCGACGCGGAGCGGGACCGAGCGCACCAGCATGTGCACCTGGTTGAACGCGAACACCGGCGTCGGGAAGTCCACCGTCGCGGTGCGCGGCACGGAGTCGCCGGTCTGGTCCCAGCGGTGGACGCGCGTCCCGTCGTACTCGATGCGGATCCGCCGGGCGCCGAGGCGGAGGTGCTCCCAGCGCGGCGCGAGGCCGTTCACCCGCACCTCGAGCGTGTCGTAGAACTCGCGCTTCGGCGAGGCCTGCACCTGGCGGAAGGAAGCGTGGCCGCCGTCCTCCGCGCCCGGCCGGTCGCCGAGGGTCGTGAGGCCCAGGTCGATCGTGGTCGTATCGCCGGTGCGGCGGGCCAGGAAGTGGAACGCGCGGGTCGTGTCCCGGACGGTCGGGAGCCGGAGCTCGCGCGCGGAGGAAACGCCGCGGGGCGCCGCCGCGCCCGACGGGGACGCGACGGGCCGGCCGCAGGCCGCCATGGACAGCACCCCCGCGAGCGCGAGCGCGGGGCGGGGGAGGGAACGGACGAGACGCGCGGCGTGCACGCGGATCGGCATGCGAAGCTCCGTTGGACGGGTGAACGTCGGGCGGGCGCCGCCCCGGCCCGGGGCGATCCCGGCCGGGGCGGCCCGCGGCGAGGACGTTGTCGGGAGCGGGGCCGGAGCGCGATCCCGGCGCGGCGAACGGCGCGGGAGGGCGGCGAGCGGCTACGGACGGGCGGCGAGCGACGGCGCGGTGGAGCTTGTCCCGCCCCGCGGTTCGTCGCACCTTTCACCCGCCCACGCCTCGCTCGTACCGGACCCGCACCGCGCTTCCCCGGACCGACCCCCATGCAGCCGCACGCTTCCGCCGTTGGGGCGGATCTTGCCGCGCGCCCCGACCTCGACGCGGTCCTGCTCGACCTGGCCCGGACGCTGGCGCCGCCAGGCGACGCGGCGATTCGCGGGCTCCTGCGCGCGGCGCTCGGCGCGCTCGGCGCCGACCGCGCGAGCGCGTGGACGCTCGAGCCGGCGGGCGACGGCGGTACGCCGCGGCTCGTCGCCATCGAAGGCGGCGAGGGCGGCGAGGGCGGCGAGGTCGGCGAGGGCGGCGAGGTCGGCGAGGTCGGCGAAGGCGGCGAGGTCGGCGAGGTCGGCGAGGTCGGCGAAGGCGCGGAGGGCGCGGAGGGCGCGGAGGGCGCCGTGGGCGCCGTGGGCCCCGGGCCTGTCGCCGCCGGTGATGCCGCGGGCGCCGCGGGTCCGGAAGACGCGGCGTCGCCTCGGCTGGTGGCGCTGACCGGGGCACGCACGTGGGTGTGCGAGGGCGAGTCGTCGGGCGATGGGCCGGCGCCGCGGGTCGTCGAGGCGGGGGTTTGGCGGGACGGGACTCTGGCGGGGTGCCTCCGGCTCGAGCGGGCCGGCGGCGAGTGGAGCGCGGCGGAGCGCGCGTTCGTGGCGGCGCTCGCGGACCGCGCGGCGCTCGCGCTCGAGCGCGGCGCACGCGTGGCGGTGGAGCACGCGCTGCGGGAGGCCGAGGACCAGCACCGCGCCGTCATCGCCGAGCGGGAGCGCGCGGAGGAGGCGCTGCGGCGCAGCGAGGAGCACTTCCGGGCGCTCATCGAGAACGGCAGCGACTACATCATGATCGTCGATGCGACGAGCGCGATCACGTACGTCGGGCCGTCCGTCGAACGGTTGCTCGGATACGCGCCGGAGGAGATGCTCGGGAAGCGCGCCGAGGAGCTGGTGCACCCGGACGACCTCGCGAACGTCCTGGAGATCCTCGGCCGCATCGTCGCCAACCCGGGCACGGTGCACACGGCGGAGTTCCGGATCCGGCACAAGGACGGGCGCTGGCGCGTGTTCGAGAACAACGGCCGGACGCTCTCGCGCGAGTCGGCGGACGCGGGCGTCGTCGCCAACGGCCGGGACGTGACGGAGCGGCGGCGGGCGGAGGCGGAGCTGGCCGAGCAGAAGGAGTACTTCGAGGCGGTCCTGGACGGGATGGACACCGGCGTCAGCGTGTTCGACCCGGAGGCGCGCTACGAGTACGCGAGCCCGCGGGCGGTGCGCGACCCGGAGGTGCGCCGCTGGGCGATCGGCAAGACGATCGCGGAGTACTGCGATCGGCTCCGGCTCTCGGACGAGGTGCGGGAGGCGCGCGAGCGGAGCGTGCGCCAGGCGGTCGCGACGGGCGAGCCGAACGAGTTCGAGCAGGAGATCCGGCGACCGGACGGCTCGGTCCGGCTCATGCTCCGGCGCATCGTTCCGCTGCTGGACGACGCGGGGGAGGTGACGCGCCTCGTCGCCACCAGCGTCGACATCACGGAGCGGAAGCAGGTGGAGGTCGCGCTGCGCGAGGCGAAGGAGGAGGCGGAGCGCGCGAACCAGGCGAAGAGCGAGTTCCTCTCGCGCATGAGCCACGAGCTGCGCACGCCGATGAACGGGATCCTCGGCTTCGCGCAGGTGCTCGAGCGGAGCGGGCTGCGGCCGGAGCAGCGGACGTACGTGGGGCACATCCTGAAGGGCGGGCGGCACCTGCTGCGGCTGATCGACGAGGTGCTGGACATCGCGCGGATCGAGACGGGGCGGCTCAGCCTCTCGCTGGAGCCGCTGCCGCTCGGCGACGTGCTGCGCGAGGCGCTCGACCTGGTGCATCCGATCGCGGCGCAGGCGCACGTCGAGCTGGACGTGTCCGCGTGCGACGGTACGTTCGCGCACGCGGACCGGCAGCGCCTCGCCCAGGTCCTGCTGAACCTCCTGTCGAACGCGATCAAGTACAACCGTCCGGGCGGCCGCGTCCGGGTGTCGTGCTCGGAGGAGATCGGCGAGGCGGCGCCCCGCCGCGTGCTGCGCATCGAGGACACCGGTCGCGGGATCCCGGCCGACCGGCTGGACCAGCTCTTCACCCCGTTCGCCCGGCTCGGCGCCGAGCAGACCGGGACCGAGGGGACCGGCCTCGGGCTCGCGCTGTCGCGGCGGCTGGCCGAGGCGATGGGCGGCTCGCTCGAGCTGGACCGCACGGGGGCGGAGGGGAGCGTCTTTCGCCTCGAGCTGCGCGGGGCGGCGAACCCGCTGGAGCGGCTCGCCGCCGACGACGTCGCCTGCGCGGCATTCTCGGGGGCGGCCGAACCGCCGGCCACGATCCTCTACGTCGAGGACAACCTGACGAACCTGAGCCTGGTCGAGACGTTCCTCGAGGCGCAGCCGCGCTGGCGCGCCATCCCGGCGCTGCGCGGCGACACGGGGCTCGAGCTGGCCGCCCGCCACCTTCCCGACGTCATCCTCCTCGACCTGCACCTCCCGGACATCCCGGGCGAGGAGGTGCTGCGGCGGCTGCGCGCGGACGAGCGCACGGCGCGGATCCCGGTGGTCGTGGTCAGCGCCGACGCGACGGCCGGCTCGATCCAACGGCTGCGCGCGGCCGGCGCCGACGCCTACCTCACGAAGCCGATCGACCTGGACGAGTTCCTGGCGACGGTAGCGCGGTACCTGCCGGCGTAGGAAGCTCGGCTCGGGCGAGCCGGAGCCGGATCCTTTCTCGCTTGCGCTTGCGCGCCCGCGCCCGCTCCCGAGCTGTTCCTCGGACGACCGGGAGCGGGCGCGGGCGCGGGCGCGCAAGCGGAGAACCTGACTCCCGGAACCCGCCTCAGTTCCCCCGCGGCGGCTCGAGCAGCGACGGCTCGGCGGCCACGGGCGCGTCGAGCGTCCGGAGGTAGGCCTCGAGCTGCGAGCGCTCCTTCGCGCTCAGCTTCAGCGGCTGCAGCTCGCTCGTCCCGGCCGGCGCGCGCGGGGCGCGGTCGTAGTGCTCGATCACGCCCGCGAGCGTCGCGATCTGGCCCGCGTGCATGTACGGCGCGCGGTCCGCGACGCCTCGCAGCGACGGCGCCTTGAACGCGCGGACCAGCTCCTTCCCCTCCGGCACCAGGAACTCCAGCTCGGCGCAGTCGCCGGGGCGCGCATCGCTGTAGCGGCCGCGGCAGTTGAACTCGTCCGCCACGACCTGCCGGGCGCCGGTGGCGCGGCCGGAGTCCGCGGGGAGCGACGCGACGGCGGGGACGCCGGTGTTGTGGAAGTCGTCGTCCGTCAAGCGCGGGCCGTTGTGGCAGCGCGTGCAGTTGGCCTTGCCGATGAAGAGGCGCAGCCCGGCCTCCTCGTCGGAGGTGAGGACGCCGGAGGGCGCGCGCCCGTCGGCCAGCAGCCGCTCGACGTAGCGGTCGAAGCGCGACGGCCCGGGCTGGAGCCGGCGCTCGTAGGCGGCGATCGCCTTGCCGATGTTCGCGTAGACGCGCGTGACCGCATCCCGCTGCGCCGCCGGGAGTGCCTCCCACGCCGTCCTCGCCCCGGAGTCGGCCACGGGGCCGGCCATGCGCGGCACCCGCGCGAGGTCCGGCAGCGGCCCGAAGATGCGCTCGTACTCCGCGCGGTACCGCTCCGCGACGACGTGCGCGTACTGCGCCCGGGTGCCGCCGTGCTCGACCGGGCTTTCCAGCGGCCCCAGCGCCTGCGCCCACTGGCTGTCCTTGCGTCCATCCCAGAAGAACCACGGCGCGTACGCCGTTCCGGCGATCGGCATGGTGCGCCGGGCGGTGCGGCCGACGCCGGAGGCGAGCGCGACGTCGTCCTGGAACTGCCGCCCGGGAAGGTGGCAGGTCGCGCACGAGACCCGGCCATTCGAGCTGAGGCGCGTGTCGAAGAACAGCGCCTGTCCGAGCGCCGCCGCCGCCGGGTCGTCCGCGTAGCGGTTCGATGGGTCGGGAGGGAGCGGGCCGAGCTCGCCGATCCAGAGCGAGCGCAGCGTCTCGACCTCCCGCGGGCTCCAGCGGGATCCCCCGGCGACCCGGGCCGCGCCCGCGACCACCGTGACCAGCATGCCGACGCCCAGCGCTCCGATCCAGATCCTGCCCATCGTCGTCCTCGTCCCGTGAATGGTTGCGGCTCCTGTCGTCACGGGGAAATCTGGCCGGGCGGCGCGGACGCGGATTGAACGAATCCGCTGGGGCCTTTGTACGAACCGGCTGACCTGCCGGGCGCCGGGCACGCGCCGGGCGAGCGCCGGGCAGGCGCCGGGTGGGCGCCGGGCAAGCGCCGGGTGGGCGCCGGGCGGGCGCCGGGCGGGCGCCGGGCGGGCGCCGGGCGGGCGCCGGGCGGCGGGCGGCTACGATCGCCGCG
>DASTKT010000100.1:0-11890 GCA_035715725.1 Longimicrobiales bacterium
GTACTGAACGATTAGATTTCGCGGCACGGAGTGCGATGCGGAGGCAACGCAATGCAGGATAAGAGGATGGATCTGCTCGAGCGCATGGGGCAGGACTTCGAGCGGGAGGGGTTGCCGCGGATCGCGGGGAAGGTGATCGGAGCGGTCTTGCTGCGCCGGGAGGCGCTGTCGCTGGACGAGCTGGCGGCGGGGCTGGGCGTGAGCAAGGCGAGCGCGAGCACGAACGCGCGGCTGTTGGAGCGGCTGGGAGTGCTGGAGCGGGTGACGCGGCCGGGGGACCGGCGGGACTACTACACGGTCTCGCCGGATCTCGACGTTCGGCTGCTGGAGATGGCGCTGGCGCGGCTGCGGCAGGGCCGGGCGATGCTGGAGCGGGTGCTGGAATCGGGGGAGGCGGCGGACCCGGTGGTGCGCGGGCGGCTGGAGCGGTGCCGTGCGCTGTTCGGGCGGGTGCTGGAGCAGGTGGAGAGGGTCGGCATGGAACGCGGCGCCCGGCCGGTGCAGGACGATGGGTCGTGGCGCGACGCCGCGGCGTGAGGGATAGAGGAGCGAAGATGATGAAGACGAATCGCCACATGGGGATGGCGGCGCTGGTGCTGGCGCTGGTCCCGGGCGGCGTCGCGGCGCAGGGCGGCGGCGCGGAGGCCGCGCCTCCCACGCCTGCGCCCGTGCCCGCCTCCGCCTCCGCGTCCGCGCCTGCGCGCCCGCAGGGCGCGCCGATCTCGCTCAGCCTCCGGCAGGCGCTGGGGTTGGCACTGACGAAGAGCGAGGAGGTGCGCGGCGCGGCGGCGCAGGTGGACCAGGCGGAGGCGGGGGTTAAGGGTGCGCGCTCGGCGGCGCTGCCGAAGGTGAACACGCAGCTCTCCTACAACCGGACGCTGCGCTCGGCGTTCCAGGGGTCGGGGCTGGGGCTGCCGGACAGCATGAAGTTCACGCCGGACCCGAACGCGTCGGTGGAGGACCGGCTGAGCTACCTGGAGAAGAACGCGCCACTGGCGGGGCTGGGCGGGCTGTCGGGCGCGTTCAGCAACCTGCCGTTCGGGAAGGCGAACACGTGGCAGGCGGGGGTGACGGTGACGCAGCCGCTGTACGCGGGCGGGCAGATCCGGGCGGGGATCAACGCGGCGGAGGCGGGGGCGGAGGCGGCGCAGGCGTCGCTGGACGAGGCGAAGTCGCAGATCGTGCTGGACGTGAAGAAGGCGTACTACGACGCGGCGCTGGCGGACCAGAGCGCGCGGATCGTGGAGGCGAGCGCGCGGCTGGCGCGGGAGCACCTGGCGCAGGTGAAGCTGCAGAAGGAGGCCGGGCGGGTCTCGGACCTCGAGGCGATGCGCGCGGAGGTGGACGCGAAGAACCTGGAGCCGCAGCTCGTGCAGGCGAACAACGCGCGCGACGTGGCGCTGCTGAACCTGAAGCGGCTGATCAACGTGCCCATGGACACGCCGGTGGAGCTCGCGACGAAGCTCGAGCCCGATTCGGCGGAGAGCGCGCGCGTCGCGGCGGTGTCGATGCCGTCGCCGGACGAGGCGGCGCCTCGGCTCCAGGCGCGGGGCGCGATCGCCGCGGCGGAGCATCAGGTCGACATGCGCAAGGAGCAGGTGAGCGCGGCCAAGGGCGCGTACCTGCCGAGCGTGGCGCTGCAGGGGAGCATGGCGCGGCAGGCGTACCCGACGGGCGCGATCCCGGGTTCGGGCGACTGGCGCGACGACTGGAGCGTCGGGATCACGGCGCAGTGGTCGCCGTTCCAGGGCTTCAAGCGCTCGGCGGACGTCGAGCAGGCGAACGCGCAGGTGACGCAGTCCGAGCTGCAGCTCGACCAGCTCCGGGAGAGCGTGCGCATGGAGTACGACCAGGCGCTCGGCGAGCTGAAGCGTGCGCAGACGCAGGTGGGCGCGGCGCAGAGCACCGTGGCGCAGGCGCAGCGGGTCTACGACCTGACGGAGATGCGCTACCGCGAGGGGCTGGCCACGCAGCTCGACGTGTCGAACGCGCGCCTCTCGCTGCAGCAGGCGCAGCTCAACCAGGTGCAGGCGCTGCACGATGTCTACGTGGCGACGGCGCGCGCCGAGCGGGCGCTGGGCACGCCGGTGGATCGGTCGGTCCTGCCGGCGGGCTGAGAGACGTAACAGAAGACTGCTCATCACCGCAGAGGCGCAGAGTACGCAGAGAACGGCCCGAGCCGGCGGGGCGCAGGCTTCGCGGCCGACGCATCCACTGTTGAGGTTGGATCCGGGGAACGCCGGCGCCGACGCCCACGCCAGAAAACGGATTGGCGTTGCACTGGTGATCCGCGTTGCACCGTCCGACCCCCAACAGGATGCCTCCGCTATGACGACCCGGCGCCGCCCGGCTTTCCGTTGCCGTTCTCTGCGTACTCTGCGCCTCTGCGGTGAAAAAGCTGTTGTTCCTTCGACTTGCCCGCGCGCCCGACGCGCGCCGGCTGACGGATAAAAGGACGATGATGAACAAGAAGACTCTCCTCGTGGGCGCCGCGCTCGCGGCCTCCCTCGCCGCCGCGGCGTGCACCGCCGGTGGCGAGGCGAAGGAGCCGCGGGCGCCGCAGGCGCCGGTGGCGGTCGTGACGCCGGAGGACCTCGCCACGGCGCGGCGCGAGCCGATCGGCACGGGCGTGGTGCTCACCGGGAACCTGAACCCGTTCCGCACGGTGGAGATCCGGGCGCAGGTGGCGGGGCTCGTCTCGCGGCTGGCCGTGGACCGCGGCGCCGCGGTGCGGGCGGGGCAGACGCTCGCGTCGATCGAGGCGGAGGGGATCCGCAGCCAGGCGGCGGGCGCCCAGGCGGGCGTTGCCGCGGCGCAGGCGAACCTGGCCGTGGCGCAGAAGCAGCTCGACTCGGCGCGCCGGCTCTACCAGGCGGGCGCGATGTCGGAGATGGAGGCGCGCACGGCGGAGGCGCAGTACGAGGCGGCGCGGGCGCAGCTCGCGTCGGCGCGGGCGCAGGCCAGCGGCGCGGCGGAGGCGGCGGGTCACACCGTCGTCACGGCGCCGATCGCCGGGGAGGTCAGCGACCGGAAGGTGAGCGCCGGCGAGGCGGTGACGCCGGGCCAGGCACTGCTGACCGTGGTGAGCACGGACCAGCTCGAGCTGGCCGGGCAGGTCCCGGTCGAGGAGGTCGCGGCCGTGCGCCCGGGCCAGCCGGTCGAGTTCACGCTGGACGCGTACCCGGGGCGCACGTTCCGGGGGAGCGTCGCGCGCGTCGAGCCGACGGCGGACCCGGCCACGCGGCAGGTCGGCGTCTACGTGCGGCTGCCGAACCCGAAGCACGAGCTCGTCGGCGGCGTGTTCGCCACGGGCCGGATCCTGACGGGCGGGCAGCGCATGGCGGTCGTCGTCCCGGCGACGGCGGTGCAGGGCACGGGCGCGGACGCGACGGTCCGGGTGGTCCGGAACGGCGTCGTCGCCAGTCAGAGCGTGGTCGTGGGCGCGAAGGACGACGCCCGCGGGACGGTGGAGATCAAGGAGGGCCTCACGGGCGGCGAGCAGGTGCTGGCGGCGCCGGGCGAGGTCTCGGACGGGGCGCGCGTGCGGGTCGCGGCGGAGAGCGGCGCGGCGGCGGCGAGCCCCGAAGGGCGGTGAGCGGGATGGCCATTCTGAAGGGCAAGCAGAAGACGGCGGAGGACGCGACCTCCGCCGGCGGCGGGCTGAGCGGCGTCGCGATCAAGCGGCCGGTCTTCACCGCCATGATCATGCTGGGGCTGGTCGTGCTCGGGCTGTTCGGCCTGCGGCGGCTGGCCATCGACCAGTTCCCGGACGTCGACATCCCGGTCGTCAGCGTGCAGACGGTCTACCCGGGCGCGAGCCCGGAGACGATGGAGCGCGAGGTGACGCGGCGGCTGGAGGAGGCGTTCAACCCCATCGAGGGCGTGGACAAGATCACGTCCGTCTCGCTGGAGGGCGTCTCGCAGGTCGTGGTCGAGTTCGAGCTGGGGCGGAACGGCGACCAGGCGGCGCAGGACGTCCGCTCGAAGATCGACGGCGTGCGCCGCTCGATGCCGGAGGACGTCGAGGCGCCGGTCGTGCAGAAGTTCGACCCGTCGGCGCAGCCGATCATCTCGCTCGCGCTGGCGTCGGACCGGCTCCCGATCGGGAAGCTGACGACGCTCGCGGACGAGACGGTGCGACGTCGCCTGGAGTCGGTCTCCGGGGTGGGGCAGGTGCAGCTCGCGGGCGGGCTGAAGCGCGAGATCCGCGTCCACCTCGACCCCGGCCCGATGCAGGCGCTCGGCGTCTCCGCGAGCGACGTCATGGGCGCGCTCCAGCGCCAGAACCTGGAGGCGCCGGCCGGGCGCCTCGAGCGCGGCGACCAGGAGCAGCTCGTGCGCGTGACCGGGCGCCTGACCGACCCGGCGCAGTTCGCCGACGTCATCGTGGCGAGCCGGAGCGACCAGCCCGTGAAGCTCGGGCAGGTGGCGCGCATCGAGGACGCCACGGAGGAGGCGCGCTCGCTCGCGTTCGTCAACGGCCAGCGCGCCGTCTCGCTGGACGTCGTGAAGGTCTCCGGCTCGAACACCGTGCAGGTGGCTGACGGCGTGAAGAAGGCCGTCGCCGAGCTGAACTCCTCGCTCCCGGACGGCGCGAAGATCCAGGTCATCCGCGACAACTCGGAGAGCATCCGCGCGTCCGTGACGGACGTCATGCACGAGCTCATCCTGGGCGCGCTGCTCACGATCGTCGTCGTCATGCTCTTCCTGAACGACTGGAAGGCGACGGCGATCACGTCGCTCGCGCTGCCGGTGTCGGTGATCAGCTCGTTCATCCTGATGAACGCGCTCGGCTTCACGCTGAACATGCTGACGCTGATGGCGCTCTCGCTCTCGATCGGGATCCTGATCGACGATGCGATCGTCGTCATCGAGAACATCGTGCGGCACCGCGAGCTGGGCGCCGGCGCGTTCGAGGCCGCCGGCGGCGGGACCCGCGAGATCTTCCTCGCCGTGCTGGCGACGACGCTCACGATCGTGGCCGTGTTCGTCCCCGTCGCGTTCATGGGCGGCATCGTGGGGCGCTTCTTCTTCCAGTTCGGGCTCACGGTCGCGTTCGCGGTGCTCGTCTCGCTCTTCGTCTCCTTCACGCTGACGCCGATGCTGTCGGCGCGCTGGGGCGTCGAGCCGCACCACGGCGCGGGCGGCAACCCGCTCACCCGGGCGATCTCCGGCTTCAACCGCTGGTTCGACCGGCAGGCCGCGAAGTACCGCCGCGTGATCGACTGGGCGCTCGGGCACCGCAAGACGACGCTGGCGGTCGCCGGCGCGTCGCTCGTCGGCGCGTTCATGCTCTTCCCGCTCATCGGCGGCGGCTTCATGCCGAAGCAGGACGCGTCCGAGTTCGCGGTGAAGTTCGAGACGCCCGAGGGCTCGTCTCTCGAGTACACGCAGCGGAAGGCCGAGCTGATCGACCGCACGCTGCACGCGCTCCCCGGCGTGAGGACGACGTACACGACGATCGGCGCCGGCGCGACCGGGACCGTGACGCAGGGGAACGTCTACGTCGCCCTCGTGAAGCCGGGCGAGCGCGAGCTGGCGCAGGACCGGCTCATGGTCGCCGCGCGCGAGCGGCTCGCCTCGCTCTACGGCGTGCGCGTCTCGGTGCTGGAGGCCGGCGGCCTCGGCGGCGCGCAGGCGCCGCTCCAGGTCGAGGTGAAGGGCGAGAGCCCCGCGGAGCTGCAGCGGATCTCCAGCCAGGTCGCCGCGGCGATGAAGAAGATCCCCGGCGTCGTGGACGTGGAGAGCTCGCTGGGCGAGCCGCGCCCCGAGTACCGCATCGACGTGAACCGGGACGTCGCGGACCGGCTCGGGCTGGATGTCGGCCAGGTGACCGCGTCGGTGCGGCCGCTCCTGGCGGGGCAGACGGCCACGACGTGGGAGGACCCCACGGGCGAGGAGCGCGACGTCGTCGTGCAGGTGGGGCAGCAGCGACGCGCCTCGCCGGAGGACCTGCAGACGCTGCCGATCGCCACGCCGCGGCGCGACAGCGCGGGCGCGGCGGTCACCGTGCCGCTCGGCCAGGTGGCGCGCATCACGAGGAGCGAGGCGCCGGCCGAGGTGGACCGGCAGGACCTCCAGCGCGTGGGCACGGTCTCGGCCGCGACCACGCCGGAGCTGTCGATCTCCGAGGCGTCGTCGCAGATCCGGAGCGCGGTCTCGCGCATGCAGCTCCCGGACGGCTACTCCGTCACGCTCGGCGGCGAGACGGAGCAGATGCAGGAGACGGTGGGCTACGTGATCGAGGCGATCGCGCTGGCCATCATCCTGATCTTCCTGATCCTGGCCTCGCAGTTCGAGAGCCTGACGCAGCCGTTCGCGATCATGATGGCGCTCCCGCTCTCGCTGGTCGGCGTGCTGCTGGCGCTCCTCGTGACCGGCTCGACGCTCAACATGATGTCCATGATCGGCGTGATCATGCTCATGGGGCTGGTCACGAAGAACGCGATCCTGCTCGTCGACAACGCCAACGAGCGGCGGCGGGAAGGGAAGGACCGCTGGACCGCGCTGGCCGAGGCCGGCCAGGTCCGGCTCCGCCCGATCATGATGACGACGCTCGCCATGATCTTCGGGATGCTCCCGATCGCGCTCGCCATGGGGGAGGGCGGCGGCTTCCGGGCGCCGATGGCGCACGCCGTGATCGGCGGGCTCGTCACGTCCACGCTCCTCACGCTCGTCGTGGTGCCCGTGGCGTACACGTACGCCGACGACTTCGGCGGCTGGCTGCGGCGAAAGCTGGCGCGGCGGGCCTCCGAGGAGGAGGCGCCGGCGCCCGCGGAGGCGGAGCCGGCTCTGGAGCCGCGGCCGGCGGAAGCTGCCGGCTGACCGAGCCCGGCCTCGGGTGAGGCGGATCCGGCGGTCGGCGACGAGGGCGGGGGCCATTCCTGGTCCCCGCCCTCACGCGTTTCCGCCGGCTGCCGCCGCGCCGGCATTGCCGCCCGCCGACCACCGCGTGTACCTTCGGGCCGCGCAAGTCCACCTCACATCCATTCCACCGAAGCTTCACGGTCCGGGGCGGCGCCGTGCCCGACGTCGTGCCCTTGCCAGGGCGGCGCCATCCGCGACCCGTCTGCCGGTCGGCCACTCGAACCCCGGGAGGAGGCGGTCATGGGACTCTTCGGCGAGCAGTGCGTCCGGTGCGGCACGAAGCGGATCCGGCGGGAGTTCGAGGGCCTCCCCACGTGCACGACCTGCGAGACGGAGATCCGCGCGGAGCGCGAGGAGGCGCGGCCCTGCCCGAACGACGGCGAGGCCATGCAGAAGGAGATCGTTCTCAACGTCGTCATCGACCGCTGCCCCACCTGCGGCGGCGTCTGGCTCGACGCCGGCGAGCTGAACCTGATCCGCATGGCCGCGAACCACGAAGGGCTGGGCAGCGCGTTCGTGCTCGGGATGGCGCCGGCGTTCTGAGGCGGGCGGGCGCCGGCGGGCTTCGCGGGCGGCCGCACATCCAACGACAGCGTTTTCACCGCAGAGGCGCAGAGGGGACAGCGGCGCTACGCCGGCCACTGGCGTACGCCGGATATGACATCGAGAAATGATGCGTCACCCCGGCGGGTTTCCGCTGCCCGGCCATCCTCTGTCCCCTCTGCGCCTCTGCGGTGAAAACGCTGTTGATCCGTTCCCGAACCCAGCCGCGCCCGCGAACGTGAGGATGGGCTCGGGCTCCGCGCCGATCGGCGCGCTCCGGCTCGCGGCGCCCGCCCCGAGCGTCTTCCCCGAGCCGCGCCCGTGTACCTCCCAGGCGACGCACCGCTGTCCCGGCGCGCGGACAACCCCGCGGCGCCGGACGCCCCGTCGGACCCCCGCCCGACCCCCCGAACTCCGCGCCGTTCCGCGGTTTTCTCCCGCAACGCCGGCGCCCGGGCGCGCGCACCGCGCCCCAGCACGCGCCTTGCCTTCCCTCCGCCCCGGGTGCGCATCGCGACGACGCGGCTCAGATCCGGCCGCGCCGAAGCCGGCGCCGCCGGCACCCGTCAGACGAGTGGCGAAAGGAGTCTCCCCATGACACTGCTTCGTTCGATCCCCCGTACCGCTCCCCTGGCCGTGGCGCTGCTCGTGGCCGCGGCGTCGTCGGCGAGCGCGCAGGACCGGCCGCTCTTCGAGTGGCGCGGGCGCGTCGACCGCGAGGCGCAGATCTACGTGCGCGGCCGCGACGTCGAGACGCGCTACTACGGCAGCAACGAGCGGGACCGCGACCGCGCCCGCGTGCGGAGCCCGCTGCCGCGCCAGGACGGCTGGGTCCGCGTGAACGTGCGCGACGGCCGCGGCGACGTGCGGGTCCTCCAGCAGCCGTCCGCCCGCAACGGCTACACGGCCATCATCCGCATCACCGACCGGAGCGGCGGCCACGACAACTATCGCCTGAGCGCGTACTGGGAGCCGTCGCGCGGCTACGGCGACCGCGGCGACTGGCGGGACGGCCGGGGCCCGGGCGGTTGGGACCGCGACGGCCGCGGCAACGGCGGTTGGGACCGCGACGGCCGCGGCAACGGCGGCTGGGACCGCGACGGTCGCGGCAATGGCGGCTGGGGCCGGGACGGCCGCGGCAACGGCGGCTCCGGCGTGCTCCACTGGAGCGGCCGCGTCGACGACGACGTCCAGCTCCGCATCGCCGGCAACCGCGTGGACTACTTCAACATCCACGGCAACGGCACGCGCGACGTCCGCTCGAGCTTCAGCGGCCAGCCGCTGCGCCTCGCGAGCGACGTGCAGGTCCGGATGCGCTCGGGCCGCGGCAGCGTGGAGGTGGTCCAGGAGCCGAGCCCGCGCAACGGTTACACCGCGCTCGTCCGGATCCGCGACCCGCAGGGCGGCTTCGGCTACTACGACTTCGACGTCCTCTGGTAGACGGCAGAGTGGGGGAGCGGGGGAGTGGGGGAAACGTCGATCTCCCACTCCCCCACTCGGTTTCACTCGATCTCCTCGATGGACCTCGGCCAGTCGTCCTTGAGCAGGCGTGACATCGCGCGGTCGGCGAGGAGGCGGCCGCCGGTCTGGCAGCGGGGACAGTAGTTCGTCTCGTTGTCGGCGTAGCGGATGCGCTGGACCTTGGTGCCGCAGTCCGGGCAGGGCAGGCCGTAGCGGCCGTGCACCGCCATCTCCTCGTGGAACGCCGTGACGGTCTCCGGGAAGCCGTCGCCGACCTGCCGCCGCAGCCGCTCGGTCCAGTCGAGCAGCGTGTCCTGCGTCGCCTCGAAGAGCCGCGATACCTCCTCCGCCCCCAGCCTCCGCGTGAGAGCCAGCGGCGAGAGCCGCGCCCGGTGCAGGATCTCGTCCGAGTAGGCGTTCCCGATGCCGCTGAAGAGGCGCGGGTCCGTCAGCGCGCGCTTCAGCGTATGGCTCTCGGACGTGAGCCGCGCCGCGAACTCCGCGGGCGTCGCGTCGAGCACCTCCAGCCCGCCGCGGTCGAACGCCTCCAGCCCGGCCTCCCCGGCCACCACGTGCAGCATCGCGCGGCGCTTCGAGCCGGCCTCCGTCAGGTACAGCGTCCCGTTCGGGAACTCGAAGGCGACGAGGGCCAGCTTGCCGCCGATCTTCTTCCCCGGCGGCCGCCAGCGCAGCCGGCCGGCGATCATCAGGTGGATCACGAGGAAGACGTCGCCCTCGAGGCCGAGCACGATGCGTTTGCCGATGCGCCGGACGGAGGCGACGCGGCGCCCCTCCGCCTCCCGGACCGGCGGCGCGACGGAGCGCAGCACGAACGGGCTCAGCAGCCGGATGCGCCCGAGCGGCTCGCCGAGCGTGAACGCCGCGAGCCGCTCCAGGTACACGACGATGTCCGGGACCTCCGGCATCCGCCCTCCTCGCGCGCGCCCGGTGAGGAGCCCACCCACCGGGCGCCGCCGGTCCGGGGGTCGTGTCGATCTCGATCTCGAGCGCGCTCTCGATCTCGTGTGTTGCTGTTTCGAGCCCGAGCCCAGCGCCGCAGGCGCGGAGCCCGAGCCCGTCCGTGAAGCCGTTCCCGCGGCTTCGGCGATGCGAACGGATCCAAAGACGGGCTCGGGCTCCGCGCCCTGCGGGCGCTGGGCTCGGGCTCGAACACCGGAAACCCGAGATCGCGACCGGGATCCGCGCTCGCGCCCGCGAAGTGTACCCGCGCCCCCCACCCCCCGCCAGCGCTCGTGGAACGCCGCATGCGCCAGGGCCACGGACCGCGGCGCCGAGGTGGGGGGTGCGCCGTGGCGACGTCAACCTCTCGAGGTGCACATGCTGCTACGCAAGACCGTTGGCCCGCTCGTCCTGCTCGCGCTGCTCGCCGCCTGCAGCAGCGACGATTCCACGAACCCGGAGACCCCGAATTTCGCCGGCAACTTCGCCGTCGCGGGCACCGTGAACGGCTCGACCACCTCCGACATCACCGGGACGCTCGCCATCACGAACCAGCAGGGGAACCAGGCGTCGGTGGCGTTCACGGTCAACCTGCGCACGAACGGGCAGGTGACGCAGACGTTCGCGACGCCGTCGCCCGTCACGGCGACGCTCTCCTCCGACGGCACGATCTCCTGGCAGTTCACCACCACGGCGCAGGGGGTCTCCGTCACGCTGCAGAACCAGGGGAAGCTGCAGGGCGACGTGATCACCGGCACGTGGAGCGCGACGAGCCTCGCCGGCTCGTTCTCCGGGACGTTCACCGCGACCCGTTGACCCGCCCGGGCGCCGGCGGCTTGCGTCCGCCGGCGCCCGTTCCTACCATGCCTTCCACACCCGCAGGTCGCCGTCCTCCCCCTCCGCAGGAGGATCCATGCGTCGCACCGTGCTGCTCGGGGCGCTGGCCGCGAGTCTGGTCGCCGCCCCTGCGCGCGCGCAGGAGACGCGCGCCGATTCGCTCTTCACCGTCGAGAAGTACCTCGACTACGAGACCGTGCTGGAGCCGCGCATCTCGCCGGACGGCTCCAGGATCGTCTACACCCGCCGCTGGGTCGACAAGCTGAAGGACCAGTGGAAGACCAGCCTGTGGATCATGGACGCGGACGGCGGGCGCAACCGCTTCCTCGTCGACGGCGGCGGGGCGGTGTGGTCGCCGGACGGGAAGCGGATCGCGTACCTGGCGGAGGGGCAGCCGAAGGGGACGCAGGTGTGGGTGAAGTACGTGGACCTCGAGGGCGCCTCGCAGGTCACGCGCGTGGACCAGTCGCCCGGGGACCTGCGCTGGTCGCCGGACGGCCGCTCCCTCGGCTTCAGCATGGTCGTGCCGACGAAGGACAGCGCGAGCTGGAAGATCGACCTCCCCGCCGCACCCGAGGGCGCCACCTGGACGAAGGCGCCGCGCGTCGTGCGCCAGATCCACTACCGCGCCGACCGGCGCGGCATGCTCGAGCCCGGCTACACGCACCTCTTCGTCGTCTCCGCCGACGGCGGCACGCCGCGGGACGTCACGCCCGGCGCGTGGAGCGTGGGCGCGCGCTTCGACGCGCTCCCCGGCGGCGTCGACTGGGACTGGCTGCCGGACGGCAAGGCGCTCGTCGTCACGGGGCTCAAGGTCGAGAACGCCGACACGATCTACCGCGACGCCTACGTGTACCGCATCGACCTCGCCTCCGGCGACGTGAAGAACCTGACGCCGGCCCGTGGCACCTGGACGAGCCCGGTCGTCTCGCCGGACGGGCGCTGGATCGCCTACACCGGCGCGCCCTACAGCCGCATGAGCTACCGCACCGCCGACCTGTACGTCATGGCCGCGGACGGCAGCGGCGCGCGCAAGCTCTCCGACGGCTTCGACCGCGACCCGGACGGCCTCGCCTGGGCGCCCGACGGCAACGGCGTCTACTTCACCGCGGACGACCACGGCACCGCGAACGTCTACTTCGCGCCGGTCGGCGGCGGCGTGCGCCCGGTCACGGACGGCCAGCACATGCTCCAGCTCGGCTCGCTCTCCCGCACCGGCGTC
>DASTKT010000101.1:0-10131 GCA_035715725.1 Longimicrobiales bacterium
TTCACCCCGTCGCCGTCGAGGGCGGGCTGCGCTTCACGCGCATCGCGGCCGGGGCGGCGCACACCTGCGCCCTGACGCCGCAGGGCGAGGCGTACTGCTGGGGCCGCAACGACTTCGGCCAGCTCGGCATCGGCTCGACCGGCGGAACGGGCCGCCCCGCGCGCGTGCTCGGCGGAGGTACGTTCACGGAGCTCGCAGCCGGCGGCTTCCATACCTGCGCGCTCAGCCGTGCCGGTGCGGTGCTCTGCTGGGGCCGCGATGCCGACGGCCAGCTCCGCGGCGCCGCACCCACGGAGCGTTGCGGCGGGTTGGCCTGCCGCACTCGGCCGGCGCCCGCGGGGCTCGCCGGAGCACGGTCCGTCTCGGCCGGGTTCTCCGCGTCCTGCGCGCTCGCGGAGCGCTTTCAGGGATGCTGGGGCCGCGACGACTTCGGGCAGCTCGGCGTCGGGCGCGTCGCGGCGGAGGGGCCGCGCCGGGACCCCCCGCCGATCGGCGCGAGGGTGATGCGGGCCATCGCCGGCATCATCTCGGCGCCGCACCGGCTCCTCTGGCGGGTCCGGTCGGCGCTCGAGCACACCGCCGACCGGATCCAGCGCCCCGAGCCCTGATCCCGCCGTACCGCGGGGCGCGAGTACGGATGCTGCATTAATTCCCGGCTGGCGGCGAGCGCGGCCGCGCGTCGAGACCGTCCCGCTCGGGGAGAAAACCCAGGCGCGGCGCGGCAAAAACGCCATCGGCGGTCCCCTGCGGCCGCGCACTCCGGCCCCGTCGCGGTTTGCGAATTCCTCGCAGAGTGCAAGGTCGTTGTCGCGGCGCTGAGCGGCGCCGCGGCCGCTAAAGTCCCGTAACCGAGTGGTCGATATAAGGCACATGTTTTCCGGACCCGAGCGTCCGGACATCGGCCGAATCGTTGACCGCCTGCCACCGTGGGCCCCACGAGCCGGTAATCTGCAGGAGCAACGTATGCTCAAGGCGCGCGTCCGGGAGGGATTCACCCTCCTCGAGCTGGTCGCGGTGGTCGTCATCATCGGCCTGTTGGCCGCGGTGGCGATCCCGAAGTACTTCAAGTCGCGGGATCGGGCGTACTTCACCACGCTACGCAGCGATCTCCGCAACCTGGCGACGGCCGAGGAGCTCTACTATTCGGCGCAGCGGGCGTACACGGGCACGACCGCCGACCTCGGCGAGTTCCAGCCGTCCAAGGGCGTGAGGTTCACGTTCGCGGCGGCCACGGCCACGGGGTACGCGGTCGTCGCGGCGCACGACAACCTGAGCGCGGGCTCGCAGGGGTGCGCGTTCAAGGCCGGGGATGCGGCGGATCCGACGGGCTACACGCTCACGGTCGGCATGATCGCCTGCACGGGCGAGTAGCGCCGCCGCGGCGACGCGAGGGACGGCCCGGCGCCGGGATCGGCGGCCGGGCCGTCCGTGCATCCGGCGTCCGTGTCAGCTGCGACGTAACTCCGTGGAGCGCAAGGGCCTTGCGTCCGCGTACGGCGGGCCCTATCCTGCGCGCATCCAGCCGGCGACCCTCCCCGCGGGTGCGCCTGTCCATGGACCGGATGGGGCCGTCGTGGCCCCCGATTCGCCGGCTCGCCCGACATCACACCCACCACAATCCTGGAGTCGTCCCATGCGTCATCGCCGTATCCTCGCCGCGGCCCTCGTCAGCGGGCTCGCCGTGGCCGCCACGGCCGCGCCCGCCCGCGCGCAGGTCACGTTCACCTCGGCGACGTCGGTCAAGTTCGGCGGAGCGATGGGAAAGATGGTCGGCTTCGCCGCGCGCCTCGGCGGCGGCTCCACGAACAACACCGAGACGACCTACATCTCGGGGCACAAGATGCGCACCGACGTGGGGACGAATTCGACGATCATCGACGTCGACGCCGGCACGATCACGACCCTCGACAACAAGGCGAAGACGTACACGACGATGACGTTCGAGGAGATGGCCGCCGCGCTCGACGCGATGTCGAACCAGGCGAAGGAGAGCTACGCGCAGGCGAAGGCCGACGCGAAGGCGAAGGGGGAGCAGGTCCCCGACGTCGAGCTCAAGTACAGCGTCGCCGTCGAGAAGGCCGGCGAGAAGGAGCAGATCGCCGGCTACCCCGCGGAGCGCTCGTTCGTGACGCTGACCGTCGAGACGCGCGCGACGCCCGAGGGGAAGACGGAGAAGGAGGACGCCGGGACCCTCGTCGTGCTGATCGACACCTGGAACTCGACGAGCGTGCCGACGCGCGCGGCGCAGGAGGAGTTCCAGGCGGCATACGCCAAGCGGGTGGCGCGGGACTTCCGCGGCGCGACGAAGATGATGTCGGCGGCGTTCGCGGCCGACCCGCGCATCGCCCAGGCGCTGGAGGCGTCGGGGAAGGAGCTGCGCAAGCTGCCCGGCGTGTCGGTCAAGTCCACGACCTATGTCGTGGGCGTGCCGGCGGGCCAGAAGTTCGACCGCAAGCTCGCGCTCGGCACGTCGGAGAAGGGTGGTGAGAAGGCGGAGGAGAGCGGTGCCAAGAAGGCCGGCAAGGGCCTCTTCGGCAAGCTGAAGCAGGCGGCCGCGGACGCGGCCGCCGGCGGCGAGAAGCAGGACCAGGAGCAGGACCAGAAGGCGGCGCCGGCGCAGGGCACGGTGTTCTCCACGAGCACCGAGCTGAAGGAGGTGAAGTCGGGCGCGGTGCCGGCCTCGACGTTCGAGGTGCCGGCGGCGTTCAAGCAGGTCCAGCAGAAGCTGCCGAAGCAGAGCAGCTGAGGCGACTCCCGCCCACGCAGCGCACCGCCGCCGCCGACTCCCGCAGTCGGCGGCGGCTTGCGTTTCGGCCCGTTCCGGAACTCCGGCGCGGCGCTGCGGGGTATGGACCGCGGCCGTTGGCGCGCGTATCGTGCCGCGGTCCGCAACCCCGAACGTGCCGCGGAGGCACCGTGAAACGCCGCATTTTCGTCCAGCAGACTTCCCGCGCCCTGGCGGCGGCGGGCATCCTCGGTCCCACCCGCCTGGGCGCGCTGGTCGGCGCGCCGCTCCCGCCGGACGCGTTCACGCGGCTGCGCGACCGCTACTTCGTGCGCGTGCTCGCGCTCAACCCGGTCACGTCGACGTACCTCGGCGGCGACGGCTACTCGGCCGAGCTGCGCGATGTGAACGGCCGGCTGCGCGATTACCGGCCCGACGCGCTCCAGGACGAGGTGCGCTTCTACCGGGGCGTGCGGCGCGAGCTGGCCGGGATCCCCGCGGCGGGCCTGCCGCCGGCGCAGCGCACCGATCGGGCGGTGCTCGAGGCGCAGCTCGGCTTCATCCTGCACCAGCTCGAGGAGCTGCACTACCACCAGCGCGCCGTGGACACCTACGTCGCCGAGCCGTTCCGGGGCGTCGACTGGCAGCTCCAGCAGATGACCGATGCGGGCGAGGGGCTGCTCGGGACCGAGGCGGAATGGCGCCTGGTGGTGGCGCGGCTGCGCGGCGTGCCGGCGTACGTGGCCGCCGCGAAGGCGAACCTGCTCGAGGGGAAGCGGGTGGGGAACGTGCCGGACCGGAGGATGGTGGAGCGGGACGGGATCGCCGGGAGCCGGGCGAACGCCGAGTACTTCGAGAAGACGCTGCCGGCGCAGGCCAAGCAGTACCTCGGCGCACGACCCTTCGCCGCGAGCACGCTGCGGGACGTGGCGGAGGCCGCTACGGCGGCGGCGCGCGCCTACTCCGATTTCGCGGCGTTCCTCGGCGCCACGTTCGACCCGAAGGAGAAGGCGGACCGCTTCGCCGCCGGCGCCCGGGAGTACGAGTGGCGCGTCCACAACAACCTGCGCGACCCGCGCTCCGTGGACGAGCTCTGGCGCTACGGCGCGGAGCAGGTGGCGCGCTACCAGGCCCGGATCTACGAGGTGGCCGAGCGGCTCGCGAAGGACGCCACCCTCGGGCTCCGCTTCGCCTCGCCCGCCGAGAAGAACGCGTCCGTGCGCGCCGTCATGGACTACCTGGCCAAGGACTCGCCCAAGGACGACGACGAGCTCCTGCGCTGGTACGTGGAGACGGGGAAGCGCGCCGTCGCCTACGGGCGCGAGCACCAGCTCTTCGACATCCCCGCCGACTACCGCCTCGACGTCTACCCGACGCCGCCCGTGCTGCGCAGCACGATCGACGCCGCCTACTACTCGGCGCCGCCGTTCAAGAAGTCGGGCGTGGGGCGCTTCTACCTGACGCCGACCGGCAACGACGCCGCCGCGCTCAAGCTGAACAACCGCGCCTCCGTCGCCGATACGGCCCTGCACGAGGGCTTCCCCGGCCACGACTGGCACTTCAAGTACATGACGCAGCACGCGGATCAGATCTCCAACATCCGCTGGCTGACGCCCGGCGCCGTCGAGGACTCCTCCTCGATGTGGGAGGACTCCATGGCCGCGGAAGGCTGGGGCCTCTACGCCGAGGAGCTCATGTCCGAGCCGGTATCGGGGCGCGAGTACGGCTTCTACTCCCCCGGCGAGTACCTCTACGAGCTGCAGGGCCAGCTCCTGCGCGCCGTCCGCGTCCGCGTCGACGTCGGCCTGCACACCGGCCGCATGACGTTCGCCGAGGCCAGGGACTACTTCACCGACAACGTCAACTTCTACCCGAACGCCTGCGCCGCCGCCTCCTCCGACCCCACCGCGAAAGCGGTATGCGACGGCGCCGAGCGCGCCATCTACCGCTACTCGAAGTGGCCGACCCAGGCCATTACCTACAACCTCGGCAAGAACGCGATCCTCGCCCTGCGCGAGGAGTACCGCAAAGCGCAGGGAGCGCAATACTCCGAGAAGGCGTTCCACGAGCGGTTCATGGGGATGGGCACGATTCCGGTCGGGTACTTCCGGGAATCATTTCTGGCGGGCAGCGGAGCGGATGCGGGGTGATCTTCCCGCCCCCGCCCTACGCCTTGAGCGGCTCCGACATCAGCGCGACCACGTTCGACTCCGGGTCCCGGAAGAACGCGAGCCACAGCTCCCGGTCCCCGAGATCCGCCACGAAATGCGGCGCCTGCTCGAAGCTCACGCCCCGCTCGACCAGCGCCGCGTGCGCCGAGCCGATATCGTCCACCTTGTAGTACACGATCGACGCCGGGTGGTCGTACTCCGGGGCCGACGCCAGCCCCAGCAGCAGCCGCACGCCGCCGCAGTCGAAGAACGCCATGTCGCCGGCGCGGAACAGGAAGCGCATGCCGAGCGTGTCCCGGTAGAACGCCGTCGCTCGCTCCAGGTCGTGCACGTTCACCGCGATCTGCCCGATCTGCGTCAGCCCGAAGCTCGTGGTGGCCGGCATGGTCTCCCTCCTGGTGACGTGCGCGCGCGGCGCTTGCATTGATTAGCCGTGCTAACTATCTAAGGCGGCACGATGGGGTGCGCAATGGGGGCGAGGGCCGGCGAGGGTGCGACGCGGGAGCTGGCGGTGCGGCTGCACTCGGCGGCGCTGCATCTCTTGCGGCGGCTGCGGCGGGAGGACGCGGCGGCGGGGCTGTCGCCGGCGCGGCTCTCGGCGTTGTCGGTGCTGGTGTTCGGGGGGCCGCGGTCGCTGGGGGAGCTGGCGGTGGCGGAGCAGGTGGCGCCGCCGACGATGAGCCGGTTGGTGGCGGCGTTGGAGCGGGAGGGGCTGGTGACGCGGGAGGTGGACGCGGCGGACCGTCGCTCGATTCGTTTGGCGGCGACGGCGGCGGGGCGGCGGATCCTGGAGGAGGGACGGGAGCGGCGGGTCCGGCGGCTGGAGTCGATGCTGGCCGGGCTGGGCGCCGGTGATCTGGAGGCGCTGTCGGCGGCGACGGCGCTGCTGGAGCGACTGCTGACGGAGGATGCCGCGCGGTAGCGGCGGCGAGTACGGCCCAACAACGGAGGGTTCCATGCGGGTACGCGGTTCGATCCTGGTGCTTCTGCTGGGCGCGGCGCCGGTGGTGGCGCAGCAGCCGGCGGCGGGCGGCGCGCCGCCGATCACGGCCGGCGAGATCGACGGCCATCTGCGGTTCCTGGCGTCGGACCTGCTGGAGGGGCGGGCGCCGGCGACGCGGGGCGGTCGCCTGGCGACGGAGTACATCGCGAGCGAGCTGCGGGCGTACGGGCTGAAGCCGGGGAACGGCGACTCGTACCTCCAGGAGCTGCCGATCGAGCTGGTGACGCTGCAGCCGCGGACGCTGCGGGTGGCGGCGAGCGGGAAGGCGACGGCGGCGCTGAAGCAGCCGGACGACGTGGTGGTGTGGGCCGGGTCGCCGGCGGCGGAGTCGTCGGCGAAGGGGGAGCTGGTGTTCGTCGGCTACGGCGCGAAGGCGCCGGAGTACCGCTGGGACGACTTCAAGGGGATGGACCTGAAGGGGAAGATCCTGCTGGTGCTGGTGAACGACCCGCCGGCGACGGCGAAGGAGCCGTCGCTGTTCGGCGGCAAGGCGATGACGTACTACGGGCGCTGGACGTACAAGTTCGAGGAGGCGGAGCGGCAGGGCGCGGCGGGCGCGCTGATCGTGCACACGACGGAGCGCGCCGGCTACCCGTGGCACACGGTGGTGGGCTCGTGGTCGGAGGAGCAGCGGATGCTGCCGCGGCCGGCGGACGCGCCGGCGCCGCTGGCGTTCCGGGGGTGGGTCACGGACAGCGCGGCGACGGCGCTGCTGAAGCAGGCGGGGCTCGATCTGGCGAAGCTGCGGAAGCAGGCGGAGTCGCGCAGCTTCAAGCCGGTGGCGACGGGGATCACGATGGACGTGGGCTTCCGCAACGACGTCGCCCACCTGAAGTCCGAGAACGTGGTGGGGATCGTTCCGGGCACGGATCCGAAGCTCAAGGACACGTACGTGGTGCTGAGCTCGCACTGGGACCACTTCGGCATCGGCCCGGTGGTCGACGGCGACTCGATCTACAACGGCGCGCTGGACAACGCGTCGGGCGTCTCCGACCTGCTGGCGGTGGCGCGCGCGGCGGCGCAGGGCGCGCCGACGCCTCGCTCGCTGCTGTTCGCGTTCGTGACGGCGGAGGAGTCGGGGCTGCTCGGCTCGCAGTACTTCGCGGAGCATCCGACGGTGCCGCTCGCCTCGCTGGTGGCGAACGTGAACGTGGATGGCGGCAACCTGCTCGGGCGGGTGAACGACCTGGTCGTGCTGGGGCAGGACAAGAGCTCGCTCGGCGCGGAGCTGCTGAAGCTGATCTCGCCGGACGGGATGCGGTTCACGCCGGAGGAGCATCCGGAGGCGGGGTACTTCTACCGCTCCGACCACTTCTCCTTCGCGAAGCAGGGCGTGCCGTCGGTGTCGATCGGGGAGGGGTACGACTTCGTGGGGAAGCCGGCGGGGTGGGGGAAGGCGCAGGAGGAGGACTACACGGCGCACCGCTACCACCAGCCGTCGGACGCGTACCGGCCGGACTTCGACCTCACCGGCGCGGTCCAGCTCTCGGACATCGTGCTCGGCTTCGCGCGGCAGCTCGCGTCCTCGCCCACGCTCCCCACGTGGGCGCCGACGGCGGAGTTCAAGAGGAAGGCGGAGCCGGTCTCGCAGTAGGGCGCCGGCGGTCGAGCCCGTGGGCGGCGCGCGTCGGGCCTGCGTCCTCCGGCCGCGCGCCGCCGCCGTCGCGCGGGCTTCACGAGCCGTCCACGGCGCTCCACGGGTCCGCGGACGTGGCGAGGCGCTCGACCATCCGCCGGTAGCGGTGGCGCGCCTCGTCGTGGCGGCCGGCGAGGATGTCGGCGGCGGCGGGCGCGATGACGGTCTCCATGAGTGCGCGGTAGACCCGCTCGGCGTCGGGGCGCGCGTCGATGGCCGCGACGATCGCCGGCGCGGTGGTGTAGTACTGCGCGATCTCCTGCCGCCCATCCTCGGTGCGGGCCAGCACCGTGTCGCGGAACGCGCGCAGGAGCGCGAGCGTCTCGCAGTCGTCCGGAAGCCCCAGCGCCTCGCAGACCGCGGTCGTGATGTAGCACCTGCACGTCACCGTCCGCGCCGGCGCCGCGGCGGGAGCGGCCGGGGCGCGAGTCGGCTCGATCTCGCGGAGCGCCGCGCCGAACACCCCGCGGGCGGAGGGCGGCTTCGACTCCTCGAGGTCCCGGTAGCTCTCCAGGCGACGAGGATCCACCGACGCGTCCCGATCGCCGCCTTTGTTCAGCTTCCGGTAGACCGCGAGCCGCGCTTCGAGGTACTCCGTGATCCTCTCGAGATCCCGCTGCCTCGGAGTCTCGGCGAGGATGCGCTCGTTCAGCGCCGTGAGCGCGGCGTTCATCCGCTCGTCGTCGCCGTTCCCGAGGAGGACGCCGATCTCGGCGTAGCGGTCCAGGTTCCTGGACTGGAAGTCGTCGCCGAAGCACGTCAGGATGTTCTTGCGGACCTCCTCGGGGGTGACGGACATCGCGCGCTCCGGGGCGGGGGTTCGGGCGGGTCGCTGCCGGGAGTATATACGCGGGCACCCTCGCCGTGGGTGATGGATTCGTGCGGATCTCGTCAGGGATTCGTGAAGGTCCGCCCGCGGTGCGGCCGGACGGGATCTCCGGAGCTCGCGGGCGATAGCGGAGTTGTCGGACAGGGTGAACCGGAATCACAGGATGAACGAATCGTAATACGAGATGCTGTCGGCGGTGCGGCAGGGCAGGATATGCACACATATCGCCTCAAGTCGTCCCGACCCCGGGCAAACCGTGCCAGGTCGGCCGTTCGACCGAAGCGGTTCCGCTTTCATCCTGTACCTCCGGTTCATCCCGTCGAAGAACGCCGTTCCCGTCGTCGACCCGGTCCGTCGCACCTCACCGGCCGAGCCCGGACATGCGCCGCCGGTGCGGCGCAGGCGGCGTTCATATCTTGCATGATCTTCCCCGTCCGGTGGCCGCCCGTTACATTCCCGCGCCCTCCCGCCCGGGGGCGGGAGGCCGGGTGCGCCGCTGACGCCGGAGGTTGACCGCGTGGTCCGACTGATCCCCCGCGACGAGAACTTCTACGGCCTGTTCGTGGACCTGGCGCGTCGCCTGACCGCGTCGGCCGCGCTGCTGCACAAGCTCTTCGAGGAGCCGGAGCAGCTGCAGCGGCACGCGGCCGCGATCAAGGAGGTGGAGCACGAGGCCGACACGATCACGTACGACATCATCCTGCGGCTGAACCGCAGCTTCGTGACGCCGCTGGACCGCGAAGACATCCATCTCCTGGCCTCGCAGCTCGACAGCGTGGTCGACCTGCTGGACGGCACGGCGCGGCGCGCGGTGATGTTCCGCATCACGGAGAGCAAGGCGCCGGCGTCGAAGCTGACCGCGCTGATCGTGGAGGCGACGTCGTACATCGAGGAGGCCGTCGGCAACCTCAGGAAGCTCAAGACGGCCACGCAGCACAACAAGCAGATCAAGGAGCTGGAGGAAGCGGGCGACGCCGTCTACCACGCCGCGGTCGGGGAGCTGTTCGTCGGGTCGCCGAACCCGCTGGACGTCATCCGCTGGAAGGAGCTGTACGACACGCTCGAGAACGCGCTCGACCAGTGCGAGCACGTGGCGAACGTCCTCGAGACCCTCGCCCTCAAGCACGGCTGACCGTGGCGACCTACGTCATCGTCATCGTCGTCATCGCGTTCCTGTTCGATTTCATCAACGGCTTCCACGATTCGGCGAACGCCATCGCGACGGTGGTCGGCACGCGGGTGCTGAAGCCGCTGCACGCCGTCGGCTGGGCGGCGATCTTCAACTTCTCGGCCGCGTTCGTGGTCGGCACGGCGGTCGCGAAGACGGTGGGCGTCGGCATGATCGACGTCGCCGTGGTCACGCCGAGCGTGGTATTGGGCGGGCTGCTCGGCGCGATCGTCTGGAACCTGATCACCTGGTACTTCGGCCTGCCGTCGAGCTCGTCCCACGCGCTGATCGGCGGGTACGCGGGCGCCGCCGTCGCGCGGGCCGGCTTCGGCGCGATCATCCCGTCGGGGTGGACGAAGACGCTCCTCTTCATCGTGCTCTCGCCGGTCATCGGCATGATCCTCGGCTTCGGCCTGATGGTGCTGACGTACTGGGTCTTCCACCGCGTGCCGGCCGGGAAGGTCGACCGGCTCTTCCGGCACGGCCAGCTCCTCTCCTCGGCGCTCTTCTCCCTCTCCCACGGCGCGAACGACGCGCAGAAGACGATGGGGATCATCGTCGGGCTGCTGGTGGCGACGCGGGGCGAGTTCGCGCACCAG
>DASTKT010000102.1:0-37841 GCA_035715725.1 Longimicrobiales bacterium
AACAGCAACGAGCTCGTCAGCCTCGGCGGCGTACCGCCCATCACCGGCAGCACCCAGCAGGAGCGCGAGGGCTATCCGCTCTTCGGCTGGTGGTCGCGCCCGCTCAAGAGCTGGGCCGACAAGAACGGCAACGGCCTCATCGAGTACAGCAGCGATCCGGCCAAGAGCGAGATCGTCGTCGGCGACACGGCCGAGTTCCTCGGCTACTCCGTGCCCCGCTACGAGGTCGCGTTCACGAACGGCGTCGACTTCTGGCAGCGCCGCTTCCGACTCTCCGCCCTCATCGACTACAAGGGCGGCTACAAGACGTACAACAACTCCGAGCGCATCCGCTGCGCCAGCCGCAACAACTGCTCGGGGCTCATCAACCCCGAGGCCTCGCTCTTCGAGCAGGCCCGGACCGTCGCGGTGCGCCAGCACCCGAGCCGGACCGTGGCCGGCTTCTTCGAGGACGGCGCCTTCGTCCGCTTCCGCGAGCTCGGGCTGACGTTCAACGCCCCGGATAGCTGGGCCCGGCGCGCCCTCCACGCGCGCAACCTCGTCGCCGCCCTCGCGGTGCGGAACCTCGGCGTCCTCTGGACCGACTACACCGGCGTCGACCCCGAGGCCTTCGGCACCACCGGCAACGCGCCGTCCGAGTTCCAGGCGTTCGCGCCGCCGACCTATCTCTCGCTCCGTCTCACCATCGACTTCTGAGGATGCTCGAATGAACGCATACACGAGAGACCGTTCGGGCCGGTCGCGGTGGCGGCGCGCCACGGGCGTGGCGTCGGTCGCGGCGCTGGTCGCGGTGCTGCTCCCGCTGGCCGCCTGTTCGACCAGCGACCTGCTGACCGTCGAGGACCCCGACATCATCAACCCGAGCGACGTGCAGTCGCCGGCCGGCGCCGAAGCCGTCCGCGTCGGCGCGCTCGCCCGCCTCAACACCGCGACGAGCGGCGGCGAGAGCCTCTTCCTCCTCGGCGGCCTCTTCGCCGACGAGTGGAACAACGGCGACTCCTACATCGCCCGCCAGGAAGTCGATCAGCGCGTGATCACGCCGCAGAACAACTTCCTGACCGACGCCGACCGCGCGCTGCACCGCGCCCGGCTCTCGGGCGAGCAGGCCGTCCAGCTCCTCCGGAAGTACAACCCCGAGGCGCCCGGCTGGGAGGTCGCCGAGATGTACTTCGTCCAGGCCTACATCGAGAACCTCGCCGCGGAGAACTACTGCAACGGCGTCGTCTTCAGCACCGTCGTCGACGGCCGCGAGGAGTACGGCAAGCCGATCACGGTCGTGGCGGCCTTCGAGCGCGCGCTCGCCCACGCCGACTCCGGCCTCGCGGCCATCGCCGGCGCCACCGCGAACGACACGCGCGTCCGCAACGCGCTCCGCGTCACCCGCGGTCGTATCCTCATGAACCTCGACCGGCACGCCGACGCCGCCGCTGCCGTCGCCGGCGTGCCCACCAGCTTCCGCTACGAGATGCTGCATTCGGCGACGACGAACAGCAACGAGATGTGGGAGTTCAACAACCTCGCGCGGCGCTACAGCGTCAGCACGAACGAGGGCGGCAACGGCGTCGACTTCGCCACGGCCAAGGACCCGCGTCTGCCCGTCTGCCAGGGCGGTGACGCCGCCTGCCGCGCGGTCGGCGTCACGCAGAGCACCCGTGACGACCTGTCCAAGCCGATGTACGTGCAGCTCCTCTGGCCGGCCAAGGAGAGCCCCGTCGCCATCGTCGACGGCGTCGAGGCCCGGATGATCGAGGCCGAGGCGCAGCTCCGCGCGGGCGACGCCGCCGGGGCGCTCGCCACGCTCAACGCCGCGCGCGCGACCGCCTCGGGCCTCACGCCGCTCGCGGACGCGGGCAGCACCGCCGCGCGCGTCGATCAGCTCTTCCGCGAGCGTGCGTTCTGGTTCTTCGGCCGCGGCCATCGCGTCGGCGACCTGCGCCGCCTCGTCCGCCAGTACGGCCGCGCCGCGAACACCGTCTTCCCGACGGGCGGCTGGCACAAGGGCGGCGACTACGGCACGGACGTCACCATCCCCGTCCCCCAGGCCGAGGAGAACAACCCGAACGTGACGCCGGGGCAGACCTGCCTCGACCGGAACGCGTAACGCACGAGGTCCGGAACGAACGCAGCCGGGCCGCCGGCGCCCTCACGGTCGCCGGCGGCCCGGCCTCTTTCCCCCGCGCATCCGACCCGCCCGGCAGAAGGCCCCGAAACCGGCCTGCGAAGCCGTGCCTCGGGGCCCTCTCGCCCTCTCGCCCTCTCGCCCTCTCGCCCTCTCGCCCTCTCGCCCTCTCGCGTAAGCTGGCGGTGGGACTCGAACCCACAACCCCCTGATTACAAATCAGGAGCTCTGCCGATTGAGCTACGCCAGCGACCCTCCCAACCTAACCGACCGACCCGCCGCCACCAACCCGGCGGACGGGCTCGCGCCGACTCACGCCCGCTTCCAGCGCGGCCCCTGGGGCGTGTCCTCCACCACGATCCCCGCCGCGGTCAGCTCGCCGCGGATCGCATCGGCCGCCTGGAAGTCGCGGCGCGCGCGCGCGGCCTGCCGCGCCTCGATCCGCTCCTCGACCCACGCCGCCAGGTCCTGCCCGACCCGAGCGCTCTCCCGCGCCAGCCCGAGCACGCCCAGCACCTGGTCGATCCGCTCGAGCGCCCGGCGCGCGCCCGCCAGCTCCTCCGGCCGGACCGGGCCGGCAGCGTGCAGCACGCTGTTCGATTCGCGGACGAACGTGAACAGCGCGGCCAGCGCCGCCGCCACGTTCAGGTCGTCGTCCATGGCGGCCTCGAACTCGGACAACGCGCGCTCGCTCAGCTCCGGCAGGCGGGTCGCCGCCGCGTCGGCCGCGGTCGGGTGGTGCCCGAGCTTGGCCTCGAAGTCCTGCAGCCGGCGGAGCGCCTCCCGCGCATCGGCCAGGCCGGCGCGCGTGAAGTTCAGCTCCTTGCGGTGGTGCGCGCCCAGCAGCAGGTAGCGGATCGCGGCCGGCGAGTGGCCCTCCTCCAGCAGGTCGCGCAGCGTGACGAAGTTGCCGAGCGACTTCGACATCTTCTCGCCGTCGATGACGAGGTGCTTCACGTGCAGCCAGTAGCGGACGAACGGCTTGCCGCTGGCCGCCTCCGACTGCGCGATCTCGTCCTCGTGGTGCGGGAAGATCAGGTCCTCGCCGCCGATGTGGATGTCGAAGGTGTCGCCGAGCTGGGCCATCCCCATGGCCGAGCACTCGATGTGCCAGCCGGGGCGCCCTTCCCCCCACGGCGTCGGCCAGACGGCGCCGACCTCCCGGTCCGCCGGCTTCGCCGCCTTCCAGAGCGCGAAGTCGCGCGGATCGCGCTTCCCCAGCTCGTCCGGGTCGATGGCCTGGCGCTCCCGCTCCTGCAGCCCCGCTCCCTCCCGCACCGCCGTCAGGTCCACCCGCGAGAGCTTGCCGTACTCCGGCCACGACGCCACGTCGAAGTAGACGGAGCCGCCCACCTTGTACGCATGGCCCTTCTCCAGCAGCTCGCCGATCAGCTCGACCATCTGCGGGACGTGCTGCGTGGCCCGCGGATACTCCGAGGCCTCGCGCACGCCCAGCGTGCGCAGGTCCTCGAAGAACGCCTGCGCCACCGGCGCCGTGTAGTCCACGAGCGGGATCCCCGCCTGGAGCGCCCCGTTGATCGTCTTGTCGTCGACGTCCGTCAGGTTCATGACCGCGTCGACGGTGTACCCCTTCCACTCGAGGTACCGCTGGACCAGGTCGAAGAACAGGAAGCTGCGGTAGTTGCCGAGGTGGGGAAGCTGGTAGACGGTCGGTCCGCACCCGTACATCCCCACCCGTTTCGCGTCCAGCGGCTCGAACGGCTCCTGCGTCCGTGTCAGCGTGTTGTAGAACGTCAGCGCCATGCCGCGCTCACCTCGGCCTCTCGGTGGTCTCGCCCAGGGACAGCGCGCCGGGAGTCTCCAGCGCCGGCGGCATCTGCCCCTCGCCCCAGTAGAACGTGATGGTCGGGAACGGAATCTCGATCCCTTCCTGGTCGAATCGGATCTTGATGCGCCGCCGGAGCTCCCGCGCCACGTCCCACTGCTTCAGTGGCAACGTCTTGGCCATCATCCGGATAATGACCGCGGACTCGCCGAGGTTCTCCACGCCCGGCACCGTCGGCTCCTCCAGCAGGAGCGGGCCCCACTCCGGGTCGGCCAGGAACTCCGCGCCGATCTGCTTCATCAGCGCGATCACGCGGTCCACATCTTCGCGGTACGCGACGCCGACGTCCAGCACCGCCCGCGACCACGACTTCGTCAGGTTGCTGACCTTCGTGATCGTGCCGTTCGGGATCACGTGCACGGTGCCGTACGTGTCGCGCAGCACCGTCGTCCGCAGCGTGATGCGCTCCACCAGCCCCGACGTGTCGGCGATCTTCACCACGTCGCCGATCCCGAACTGCCCCTCCAGCAAGAGGAACGTCCCCGTGATCACGTCCTTCACGAGCGACTGCGCGCCGAACGAGATCGCGAGCCCGACCACGCCGACCGACGCCAGGATCGACGCGATCGGCACCCCGATCGCGCTCAGCACCGTGATCGTGGCGACGACCGCGATCACCGCGCCGGCCACGCTGTTCAGCAGGCTCCCGACCGTCTGCGCCCGCTGCTCCCGCAGCCGCTTGACGAGCGGGTCCTCCTCCTCCACCGGCCGGTGGATGATGCGGTTCGTGACGAGGCGGACGATCCGGTAGGCCAGGAAGGCGACGACGAGGACGATCGCGATGCGCAGCGCGTTCCTGGCGACCTCTTCCAACCGGAAGATCCTTTGCCAGTCGATCGTCGCGAGCACGGTGTCGGAGCCGGGGGCCAGAGGGGGTCGCGGGACCTGCAGCGTCATCTCAGAACGCGGATCTGCGTGATGCGCCAGCCGCTGTCCTCGCGCACGAGCGCGAGGAAGACCGTGGCCCGCTCCGGGATCGTCGTTCCGCGGGACCGCGCCGACCAGGCGATCTCGCCGAACGCCCGCGGCGGCGCGCCGCCCACGACCTGGGCCAGCCCCGCCCGGATGACCACCGTCTCGCGATCGTCGAAGATGCGGCGCAGCAGCGCCGTCGCCTGCCGCTGCGAGAGCGGCCCGATCGGCGTCCCGTCGATGTCGATCGAGATCCCCGCGCGGGAGACGAGCTGCGCGATCGTGACCGCGTCGCCCTTCGCCCACGACGCGGCGAACCGGTCCAGCACCTGGTCGAGGTCCTGGGCGTGCGCGCGCGGGGCGACGAACGCCAGGGCCAGCACGACGAAGGCGATGGAGCGTCGCCTCATCCCGCGGCCTCCAGCGCGCTGTCCATCTCCGCGCGGATGCGGGCCACGACGTCCGCCGGCTCCGGCGCGCCCGTGACCGGCCGGCCGATCACGAGATAGTCCGCGCCGGCCCGCACGGCCTCGGCCGGCGTCGCGGTCCGCGCCTGGTCGTCCGCCAGGTCGCCCGACGGCCGGATCCCCGGCGTCACCACGAGGAAGTCCGCGCCCTGGCGGCGCTTCACCGCCTCGGCCTCCAGCGCGGACGTCACGATCCCGTGCAGCCCCGCCTCCCCCGCCAGCGCCACGAGCCGCAGCGTCTCGTCCCGCACCGACAGGAGCTGCTTCCCCCACACCTCCTCGACATCCCCCGGCGTGAAGGAGGTGAGCAGCGTCACGCCCAGCAGCCGCGGACCCTGCGGCCCCGCCGCCTCCGCCGCCGCGCGCATCATCGCGGTGCCCCCCGACGCGTGCAGCGTCAGCAGGTCGACCTCCAGCTCCGCCACCGCCTCCACCGCGTGCGCCACCGTGTTCGGGATGTCGTGCAGCTTCAGGTCGAGGAAGATCCGCTTCCCCCGGCCCCGCAGCTCCCGCAGCACGGTGGGCCCCGTCCTCGTGTAGAGTACGGGGCCCACCTTGTAGAACGAGACCGCGTCGCCGACCCGGTCCACCAGCGACAGCGCAGCGTCCAGCCTCGGGTAGTCCAGCGCGATGATGATCTCAGCCATGTCGCTCGAGGCGCGTGGTCAGGCGGGCTGCCCCGCGCCGATCAGGTCCTGGATATCGCCGGCCCGGTTGGAGGCCGCGTAGCTCGCAAGCTCAGACAATACACGGATCGACGTACGAGGGTCCGCGAAATTCGCCGTGCCGATCTCGACCAGCGAAGCCCCCGCCAGCAGGTACTGCATCGCGTCCCGCCCCGTGCGGACCCCGCCGACCCCCAGTATCGGCACCTTCACGCGCCGGCTCGCCTGCCACACCGCGTGTACGCCAACCGGCAGTATCGCCGGCCCGCTCACCCCGCCCGTCCCCGCCCCCAGCACCGGCCGCCGCGTCTCCAGGTCGAACAGCAGCCCGGGGAACGTGTTGATCAGCGTGAGCCCGTCCGCGCCTTCCCCCTCCGCCACCTCCGCCATCCGCCCGATGTCCGGAACGTTCGGCGCGAGCTTCACCACGAGCGGCCGCCGCGTCGCCGCGCGGGCGCGCCGCACCACCTCCGCCAGCAGATCCTCCCGCGCCGAGAAGACCGCGCCGCCCTCCTTCACGTTCGGGCACGAGACGTTCAGCTCGAACGCGACGAACCCCTCCTCCCCGTCCAGCCGCTCCAGCACCCGCTCGTAGTCCTCGACGCACTTCCCGGCCACGTTCACCAGCACCCGCGCGCGCCGCAGGTTCTCGCGCAGCCACGGCAGCTTCTCCGCGACGAACGCCTCCAGCCCCACGTTCGCCAGCCCGACCGAGTTCAGCATCCCGGCGTCGTACTCGGCCACCCGCGGCGACGGGTTCCCTTCCCGCGGCTCCGGCGTCACGGCCTTCGTGACCAGCCCGCCCAGCGACTCCAGCTCCAGCACGCCCGCCAGCTCGCGGCCGTACCCGCACGTGCCGCTCGCCAGCAGGATCGGGTTCTGGAAGATCTCGCCGAAGAGCTCCTGCGCAAGGTTCGTCGCCGGCATTCCCCTCCCCTCAGCGGATGGTGTCGCGGACCGTGTCGCGGCCGGCCGGGCGCGGCCCCTGCATCGGCAGCCCCGGCGCGGGCGTCCCGGTCGGCGCGGCCTTCGACGCCGTGTCCGCCACTACCGTGTCCTTCTGCTGCAGCCAGAACGCGACGCGGCTCGTGTCCCCCCGCACGCACGCGCCCCGCACGCTGTCCGCCCGCATCCCCCGGAGCGCCAGCGAGTCGACCAGCGAGCCGCACGCCAGCTTCACGCTGTCCGCCCGCGCCGCCGCTTTCACGCTGTCCAGCACCGCCACGGCCCGCAGCACCCCGGCGTCGCGCGCGTCCGCCTCCCGCGCCGCGTCGTCGCGCAGCGCGGCCAGCGAGCGCGCCAGCCGCTCCTCCGCCGCCGCGTACGGCGCCTCCGGCCCCCCGCCGTTCACCGCCGCCACGTACACGTTGTCCCTGAACGACTCCAGCCGTTTCGCCAGCGCTTCCCTCTCGGCCGGCGCGGACAGCGCGCTCGCCGCCAGCAGCGCCTTCGGCGTCCACGTCGCCTGCGGCACCAGCTCCGCGTAGGTCAGGAACAGCTTGCGCGCGAGTCCCGGCGCACCCAGCTCGTCCCGCGCCAGCTCCGCCGCCGCGAACAGCGACAGCGGCTGGCTCTCGTCGCGCGCCCGCGCCACCAGCACGTCCAGCTGCTTCAGCGCCTTCACCAGCCGCTGCGCCTCCGGGTCCTCGACCGCGCCCAGCAGCGTCGAGCGCGCCGCCGCCGCTCCGCTGACGTCCGTCGCCGAGGCGAGCTGCCAGCGCGCCGCCGCGATCCGCGCCGCCTGCCCCGTCACCAGGTCCGCCATCGCCGCCACCGCCAGCGCCTGGCTCGCGGCCGCCGCCGTGTCGCCCGCCTGCGCCGCCAGCTCCGCCCGGTACAACAGCAGCCGCCCCCGCCGCGACGCCGGCCACGGCGCCCGCGCCACCGGCGCGAGCAGCGCCGCCGCCCGCGCGCCGCCCCACGCCTCCGCCGCGGAGCGCGTCAGCGCACGCAGCGAATCGACCGTGCGGTCCGGCACCGGCGCGGCCGCGAGCTGCGCGAACGCCGCCTCCGCCCGCTCCGGGCTCCCCGGTATCGCCCGGCCCACCGCCTCGAGCGACGCGTCGAGCGCCAGCGGCCCGCCACGCCGCCGCACGGTCTCCAGATCCTCCCACGCGCCCGCGCTGTCCGCGGTCGCGAAGCGCGCCCGCGCCCGCCACAGCCGCGCGAAGCGCCCCATCTCCGACCCCGCGCCCGCCTTCGCCACGACCGAGTCCAGGTGCGGCAGCGCCAGGCCCGCCGAGTCCAGCCGCACCAGCGCCGCGCCCAGGTACGCGTGCGACTCCGTCCGCGTGCCCCCGCCGCGCCCGCGCGTCAGCACCCGCGCGAACGTCGAGCGCGCCTCGCCGTATTCCCCCAGTGCGAAGTAGGAACGCCCCATGAGCGACAGCGCCTCGTCCGACCAGCGGCCGGTCGAGTCCTTCCGGAAGCTCTTCCCCGCCTTGTCGATCGCCGACCGGTACGACGCCGCCCCCGCGCCGTTCGTCTTCGCCTCCGCCCGCTCCGCCTCGCCGAAGAGCCGCTTCGCGTTGTACAGCGAGTTGAAGTACGCGCACCCCGAGAGCAGCGCCACCGCCCCCGCCGCGGCCAGCGTCCGCGCCCTCACGGCCGGCCTCCGTCGGCCCACAGGTGCTCGTGGCTGTCGAAGAAGCCGTCCACCGCCTCGGCCACCGCCCAGACCAGCTTCCCCTGGAACGACGACCGGCTCAGCAGCCTCTCTTCCTCGCGGTTCGAGATGAACGCCGTCTCCACCAGCACGGCCGGCATGAACGCGCCCACCAGGACCCGGAAGCCCGCCTGCTGCACGCCGCGGTTCGGCCCCGGGTGGATCGCCGCCAGCCGCCGCTGCACCGCCTCCGCCAGGTCGTCCGACGCCTTCACGTAGAAGTCGTTGCGCAGGTTGTTGAGGATCCCCTCCAGCTCCGGCTTCGCGGCCTCCGCCTTCTCCTCGAACCGCTCCGCCGCGTTCTCCATCTCCGCCACGCGCCGCGCGTCCGCCGTCCGCGCATCCGACAGGAAGTACGTCTCGAATCCCTTCGCCGAGCGCCCGCCCCCGTTGCAGTGGATCGAGACGAACAGCGCCGCCGGCCGCCCCGCCTTCCACTCGTTCGCGAAGCGCGGCCGGTCGGCCAGCGAGATGAGCGTGTCCCGCGTCCGCGTGAGATGCACCTCGTAGCCGCGCCCCTCCAGGAGCGAGGCCAGCCGTTGCGCGAGCAGCAGCGTGACGTCCTTCTCGCGGACCCCGCCGGGGCCGATCCGCCCCGGATCCTTCCCGCCGTGCCCCGCGTCGATCACGACGACGCGCGCGTCCGCCCGCCCCGGCGCCCGCCGGGTGGACGAGCCGCCGACCACCGGGCGAGCCGCGCTCTTCGTCGCGCCCGCCGACGGCCGGGCACCGCCGTCCGCCCGCTCCCCCGCTCCCCCACTCCCCCCCTCGGGCGCCGCCGCGCGCCCGAGCAGCCCCCGAGCCCGGAGCACGCCCGCGTCGTAGCTCACCCGCCCCGGATAGCGCGACGGCAGCCACTCCGTGAAGAGCTGGCGCGGCAGATAGGCGACGCCGCCCGTCACGTACACGGCGTCCGCGAGCTGCTGCACGCTGGTTCCCACCCGGAAGAACGGAGAGAGCGCCTCGAACCGGAGCGTGTCGTCGAGCAGGACCGCGCGCACGCGGCCCGCGTCCACGGTCACTTCCGCGCCCAGCGCCTCCAGCGCCGAGGCCGGATAGGCCGCGTAGCCACGGTCCCGCGCCGCGCTCGCCGTCACCGCCGAGCCGGCCCGCTCCACGCGGAGCGCATCCTGGGCAACGAGGGGGACCGGCAGGAAGAGGAAGGAGAGAAAGAGCAGACGCCTCATCGATTGTCGCGCGCCGCGCGTGCCATCTCGCGCTCGGCCTCCCGCCGCTTGATCGTCTCCCGCTTGTCGTGCAGCTTCTTTCCGCGGGCCAGCGCGAGCGTCACCTTCACCTTGCCGTCGCGCAGGTAGAGATCGAGCGGCACCAGCGTGTATCCCTTCTCGTTCACCGCCCCGATCAGGCGGCGGATCTCCGACCGATGCAGCAGCAGCTTGCGCGGCCGGACCGGGTCCGTGTTCCAGATGCTCGCCGGGTCGTAGGGCGCGATGTGCAGGTCGTAGAGCCACACCTCTCCCCGGTCCACCCGCCCGAACGACTCCGTCAGCGACGCCTTCCCCGCCCGCACCGACTTCACCTCCGGCCCCGTCAGCGCGATCCCCGCCTCCCACGTCTCCTCGATGTGGTATTCGTGCAGCGCCTTCTTGTTCCGCGCGACGACCTTGCGACCATCCGATGGGGGCTTTGGCATGCCGGTAATCTAGCCATTGGAAGAACTCTGATACAGCCGCCCCGCCCCGCGAGCGTAGTGAGCCTCCGCCAGCCGCAGGCGAGCGACAGCACCCCACCGCGGCCGAAGGCCGCTACAGGGCACCGTGCGCGGCGCGGAGCGCCGCGACAGCGAGCGCAGCGAGCGTGCGCGAGCCGCAGGCGAGCGACAGTGGAACGTACGCGAGCCGCAGGCGAGCGACAGCGCAGCGTGCGCCGCGCCGCCGGCGCGGCGCTCAGTAGATCAGCACCGGCGTGCCCAGCTCGACATAGTAGTACAGCCGCCGCGCGTCCTCGTTCGTCAGGCGGATGCACCCGTGCGAGACCCGCCGCGCGTCCGGGTCCGGCGAGAGCACGAGCTCCGGCTTGTCCGTGCCGTGCATCGCCAGCTCGTAGCCGATGTAGATCGCGGTCGTGCCCAGCGTGCCCGGCACGCGCCGCAGCGGCGAGTTCGCCGGCGGCACCGGCTGCCCGGCCTCGACGAACGCCCAGTCGGGCTTGATCCAGACCGGGTCCTTCTCCTTGTGCTGTACCCGGAACACGCCCCGCGGCGTGTCGAAGTGCCACGACTGCTTCTGACCCTCCAGGCGGAAGCCCGTCCCGGTCCCGACCGGCGCCGACCACACCGTGCGGTCACCCTCCACGACGTACAGCCGGTTCTCCGCGAGCCGGATCACGACGTAGCGGCCGTCCACGTGCAGCGGCGCGTTCTCGAAGAGCGGGGCGTCCACCGCGGGGTCGAAGCGGAGCGCGAGCGAGGCCCCCGACGTCTGCGCCCGCGCCGGTACCGCCGCGGCCAGCGTCGCCACCAGGGGCGCCAGCGCGAGGCGGCGCACCGGCCGCGGCCGCGTGCGGAGCACGCCCCGTCCTGCCGTTCGGCGTGTCACCCGAGCCGCTCCTTCTGCCGCCGCCGGATCCGCTTCATCGCCACCACCTGCGCCACCTCGCCGCCGAGGATGAACCCTACCGCGGAGTAATAGATCCAGAGCACCAGCACCACCAGCGTAGCCAGTCCACCGTAGGTCGAGCGGTAGTCCGCCCAGCGCGTCACGTACAGGCTGAACACCTGCTTCATCACCTCGAACAGCACCGCGGTGAACGTCGCCGCCACTACCGACGTCTCCCAACCCGTCCGCCGCGCCGGCAGGTAGCGGTAGATCAGGAGGAACATGGTCCAGACCGACAGGAAGGCCAGCGCCTCCCCGACGAACCGCTGCACGAAACCCGGCTCGTACAGTTCGTACCCCAGCACGCTGAGCCGCACGGTGGATACGAGGTCCACGCCCACCGTGATCCCGACGTTCACGGCGAAGAGCGCGCCCGTCGCCAGCACCATCCGCATGTCGAAGAGCTTGCCGCCGATGATGCCGCGGTCCTGCGTCAGGTCGAAGATCTCGCGCAGCGCCGTGCGCAGGGTGCCGATGAGCCGGGTCGCGAAGAAGACCAGGAGGAGCGTGCCGACGCTCAGGAAGCTCGCGCTCTGCGCCAGGAGGCCCCGCAGCGTCGACTCCACGAACTGCGCCAGCTCGGGGCTCGACGGCAGGCCGCTGAGGATGAAGCCCCGCAACACGGCCGCGGGGTCCCCGAAGCGTTGCCGCAACAGGAACCCCGCGATCCCCATGCACGTCAGCAGCAGCGGCACGACGGCCACGATCACGTTGAACGCGATCGCCCCGGCCATGAAGAAGATGTCGTCCTCGCCGGCCTTGTCGTAGACGCGCCGGACCAGGTCGAGGAACGCCGCCCAGCCACGCGACAGCAGCGAGGGCTCCGGCACCGGCCGGGTCCCTCGGGGAGGACTATCGGGCGGCACCGACGTCGGACGGGACATCGCGTCGCCGCGGGCCGGGACTCAATCGCCCGGCTGCCCCTCGTCCTCGACGCGCACGTCCAGGTCCACGTCGACCTCGACGTCCATCTCCTCCTCGCCCTCCGCCGGCCGGCGCCCACTCTCGTAGCTCGCCCGCGCCTCCCGGATCCGCCGCTCCAGGTCCGCCCGCGTCTCCCTCGCCGCGCTGCGCCCCGCGTCGAACGCATCCCGCGCCGCGTCCACGCGGTCCGTCACGCCCCGGCGAACGTTGTCCATCGTGCCCGTCACGGCGTCCTGGACCCGGCGCACCTGGTCCTCGGCCGTCTCGCGCAGTCGCCGCGCCCCGTCCGCCAGCTCCTGGCGCGTCTCCCGCCCCGATCGCGGCGCCAGCAGCAGCGCCGCCCCCGCGCCCAGCACCGCCCCCCACAGGAACGCGGTGAAGCTTCCGCCCCGGCGCTCCACCACGATGTACGGCGAATCGTCGTAGTCCGACATGGGTCGCTCCTTTGGAGTCGAGGCCCCCCGCGGCGCCACTCAGGAGGACGCCGGTACCGGATCTTCCACGTACGAGAGCATCCGCTCCCGCAGCTCCTTCTCATGCACGCCGAGGATCGTCGCCGCCTTCCGGTAATCGCCGCCCGTGAACGCGAACGTCTTCAGCGTCAGCACGCGCTCGACCTCCTGGAGCGACATCCCCACCTGCAGGTGAACCTCCGGCTCCTCCAGATCGGTCTTCTGCTGGAGGTCGCTCGCGTCGATCCGCTCGCCCCGCGCCAGGATCACCGCCTTCTCGATCCGGTTTCGCAGCTGGCGCACATTGCCCGGCCACGAATACGTCTGCATGTACTGGATCGCTCCCTCGCCGAACCCCTTGATGTCCTTCCCGTGCTCCTTCGCGAAGCGCCGCAGGAACTCCTCCGCCAGCAGCAGCACGTCGCCGCCCCGGTCCCGCAGCGGCGGAAGGTCCATCTCGATCACCGCCAGGCGGTGGTACAGGTCCTCCCGGAGGTGCCCGTCCTTCAACGCCTCCTTCAGGTCCTTGTTCGTCGCGGCGACAACGCGGATGTCGACCTCGATCTCCTTCTTCCCGCCCAGCCGCCGGAACGCCCGCTGCTCGAGCGCGCGCAGGAACTTCACCTGCACGTCCGCCTCCATCTCCGCCACCTCGTCCAGGAAGAGCGTGCCGCCGTCGGCCAGCTCGAACGCCCCCGGCTTCTCGGCGATCGCCCCCGTGAACGCCCCCTTCTCGTGCCCGAACAGCTCGTTCTCCAGGATCTCCCGCGGGAACGCGCCACAGTTCAGCGCGATGAACGGCCCCTTCGCCCGCCCCGACTTCTGGTGCAGCGCCCGCGCCACCAGCTCCTTCCCCGTCCCACTCTCCCCCACGATCAGCACGCTCGCCGTCGAGGGCGCCACCTTCTCGATGATCGAGAAGATCTCCCGCATCTCCTCCGACTGCCCCAGCATGTCGCCGAAGCGCGTCAGGTTCTCGAGCCGCTGCTGCAGTTGCTTGTTCGCCGTCCGGACCTGGTACTTCTCCAGCGCCCGCGGGATCAGCGCCTTCAGCCGCTCCAGGTCGAGCGGCTTCTCCAGGTAGTCGTACGCGCCGCGCCGCATCGCCTCCACGGCGTCCGCGACCGTCCCCTTCCCCGTGATGAAGATCACCTCGCTGTCGATGCCCGCCTCCCGCATCCGCGCGAACAGCTCCAGCCCGTCGATCCCCGGCATCTTCAGGTCGGCGAGGACGAGACCGAAGTCACCCCCCTCGACCTTCTTCCACGCCTCTTCACCGTCCGTGGCGGTCTCCGCCTCATAGCCGTCCTCCTGCAGCAGCATCTGCAGGCCTTCGGCGATGTGGCGCTCGTCGTCCGCGATGAGAAGCTTCGATCCGCTCATACTTTGTGTGGGTTGAGACCGGGATGCCCGGTCCGTGGTCGTCAAACTAGTCCGGCGCTCGAGGACGGGTCAAGCGGACGGAACGCCGGCAGCCACGCGGAAAGTACCGCACCGCCGCCCTCGCCGCCGGCCCGCTCCACCCGCAGCTCCCCGCCCGCCTCCTCCACCAGCCCCCGCGCCACGCACAGCCCCAGCCCGGCGTGCCCTGGCCGCGCGCCCGCTCCCGGCTCGCCGAAGCGCGCCACCGCCTCCGCGGGCAGACCGGGCCCCGTGTCCGCGACCCGGAGCCGCACCCCCTCGCCGTCCACACCGACCGACAGCGCGATCCGGCCACCCTCCGCGCGCATTGCCTCCAGCGCGTTCGCCGCCAGGTTCAGCACGACGTGCTTCAGCGCGTCCTTCCGGATCCGCGCCCCCAGCTCCCGCCCCGCCGGGGAGTACCCCAGCTCCACGCCCGAGAGCCGCGCCTGCACCTGGAGCAGCGGCAGCAGCTCGCGCATGGTGGCGTCCACGTCCGCCACGAGCCCCGTCTGGCGCATCGGCCGCAGGAGCTGCAGCAGCAGGTCCATCAGCTCGTTCACGCGCAGCACCTCCGCCCCCACCACGTCCGCCCGCTCCAGCGCCGTCGCGATGTCTCCCGTCGTGACCCGCCGCTTCACCAGCTCGAGGTTGATCACCATCGCGTGCAGCGGATTCTTGATCTCGTGCGCGAGATCGTCCGCCAACCGGCTCACGAGGTCGAACCGATTCGCCTGTACCTGTAGCATGCTTACGCGCCGATCTTCGGTGCTCACACGAACAACCGGGAATTGGACTTTGGTCGTGGATCGGTCTGGTCCCGCCACGCACGTTCCGCGCCGAAAAGCGTCAACCGGACCGCCGCACCTGACGTACGCCCCACGGCCCCGGGCGTTCCCGCCGCCCGGCCCCACATGCACGGAGCCCGGGCGCCTGCTCGCGCCCGGGCTCCGACAACCCACCCCAGGTCCGGCGCGCCGCTAGCCCACCCGGATGATCTGCTCCCGGCCCGTTCCCACGCTGATGTACCACGTCGGAACGCCCGTCAGCTCCTCCAGGCGCCGCAGATACGCGCGCGCGGCCGCGGGCAGGTCCTCCGGCGTCCGCGCCGCCGACGTCGAGACCCGCCACCCCGGCAGCGTCTCGTAGATCGGCCGTGCCCGCTCCAGCACCGCCAGCGAGTCCGGGAATTCCTCCTGCACCTGCCCGTCGATCTCGTACGCCACCGCCACCCGGATCTCGTCGAACGAATCCAGCACGTCCAGCTTCGTGATGGCCAGCCCCGAGAGGCCGTTCACCCGTGCGCCGTAACGCACGACGACGGCATCGAACCAGCCGCAGCGCCGCGGCCGTCCCGTGACCGCGCCGAACTCGCCGCCGAGCCGGCGCAGCTCCTCGCCGATCTCGCCGGGGATCTCCGTCGGCAGCGGGCCGCTCCCCACCCGCGTCGTGTACGCCTTCACCACGCCGAGCACCGCGTCGATCGCCGTCGGCCCGATCCCGACGCCCACGGACGCGCCGCCGGCCGTCGTGTTCGACGACGTAACGAACGGGTAGGTGCCGTGGTCCACGTCGAGCAGCGCGCCCTGCGCGCCCTCCAGCAGCACGCGGCGCTCCGCCTTCAGCGCGGCCGTGATCTCGAGCCCCGTGTCCGTCAGCAGCGGCAGCAGCCGCGGGCGCAGCGCCAGCACCTCCTCCGCGACCGTGTCCGGGTCCAGGCGCTCCGCGCCGAGCTCGACGAGGTCGCGGTTCACGCGCGCCGTCGCATCCCGCACCAGCCCCGCCGCGCGCGTGGCGTCCCGCAGGTCCGCCGCCCGCACGCCGCGCCGCGCGATCTTGTCCTCGTACGCCGGCCCGATCCCGCGCCCCGTCGTCCCGATCTTCCCGGAGCCGAGTTCCGCCTCGCGCGCCTGGTCCAGCCGCTTGTGGTACGGGAGCAGCAGGTGAGCCCGGCCGGAGATCCCGATCCGCCCCTCCACCTCCACGCCCCGCGCCGCCAGGCCGTCCAGCTCCTCGAAGAACTGCGGCGGGTCCAGCACCACGCCGTTCCCGAGCAGGCAGCGCGTGCCCGCGTGCAGGATGCCCGAGGGAATCTGTCGGAGGATGAACTGATCGCCGGCCACGTAAACCGTGTGGCCGGCATTCGCGCCGCCCTGGTACCGGGCGACGATGTCCGTCTCGGCCGCGAGCACGTCGACGATCTTGCCCTTCCCCTCGTCCCCCCACTGCGCGCCGACGACGACCGTGCAACGATTCTGATTCATGGCGGAAGTCTAGGCGCGCCGGGCGGGCCGGGCAACCGGCACCGTCACGGTGCCCCCGGCGCCTCCCGCAGCACACCGAGCGCCCCGGCCACCAGCGCCACCGCCGCCGCCGCACCGACGCCGTTCAGGTGCGCCGCATCGTCCTCCGGGCGATGCACGCGCCGGAGCGACCGCGCGGTCCCGCGCATCAGGGTCACGGCCGGGAAGCCCGCCTCCACCAACGGGATGTGGTCCACCATCACTCCCACCGGCAGCGCCCGCCGCTCCGCTCGCGTCCCGAGCCGCGCCGCCGCCGCGAGCAGCGCCGCCGCCAGCTGCGGCGCCAGCCCCCGCCGTGGCAGGCCGTGCTGCTCGATGATGTGGAAGTCGCCCTCGTCGTCCAGGCCGTCCAGGTTGATGATGCCGTACACCCGCGGAAGCTGCCGCCCCACGGCCGCCGCGCCCGCCAGCCCCAGCTCCTCCCCGTCCGTGACCAGGAACGCGATGTCGTCGCTCCCCGCCTCCCGCCGCGCCAGCCCCAGCAGCGCCGCCAACCCCGTCGCGTTGTCGAGCGCGCCCGGCGAGCCGTTCGTCACCACGCACGCCGCCAGCACCGCCCCCGCCGCCACGCCGACCACGCCGATGATCCAGGCGGGCACCGCCAGTTTCCACCACGGCGGCCCGAGCAGCGACGCCATCGCCAGGAGCACGAGCGCCACGGCGGTCAGCAGCGCGGCCACCACGGCCGCCGCGCGCAGGGCCAGCGGCACCGGCTGCCCCTTGCTGTCCCGGTGCGCCGCCACGATGTAGCGCGGCCGCGCCCCGGGGCGCACCACCAGCCAGTTCGCCGTCTCGATGCGCCCCCACGGCAGGCGCGAGATCGCCGATCGGCCGGTGTACCCCACGACGCCGATCAGCGCCGCCACCACCGCCAGAACGATCAGCGCCCAGCCGCCCTGGCGGGTCCCCGCCAGCCACGCCGCGCCGGCCGACCCCAGAAGGACCAGCACGCCGACGATCGACACGCCGAACCGCCCCGGCCACGTCGAAAAGCTGAAGGGGAGCTCGCGCACCTCGTACCCGAGGCCCTCGAGCTCCCCCCGCATGTGCGCGCTCACCGCCGCCGCGCCCGGCGTCCCCGTCAGGCGCGGCCGCGCCAACTCCAGGACCGTCTCACGGATCTCCGTCTGCTCCCGCGCGTCCGGCGCCTGCACCCGCCCCTCGATGTCCTCCATGCCGAATCGCATACGGCTCCGCTCTCCCACCGGGACGCATGATGCCTACCCTGGCAGGAGTCCCGCGTCTTGCATCACCCGGGCCACCTGGGCGCGCTCCTTCTCCCCCAACGGCTTCAGCGGCGCCCGCGGCGGGCCGCCCACGTAGCCGATCAGCTCCAGCGCGGCCTTCAGCCCCTGCGCGCCGAACGGCGCCACCACCTCCCGGTGCACGGGCGCGATCCGCTCCTGCAGTTGGCCCGCTCGCTGCGTCTCTCCCGAACGGAAGGCGCTCACGATCTCCGCGCAGAGCCCCGGCGCCAGCAGCCCCACCGCCACGATGCCGCCGGCCGCGCCCAACTCCAGCGCCGTGTACAGCAGCGAGCCGTTCCCCATGAAGAGCGCGCACTCCCGCCCGCACACGGTCGTGTACTCCGCGAAGCGCTTGACGTCCCCCGACGAGTCCTTCAGCCCGCGGATGTTCGGGTGTCGGGCCAGCTCCCCGACCAGCCCCGGCTCCATCGTCACCTTCGCGAACTTCGGGATGTGGTAGACGATGACCGGCACGGGCGAGGCATCCGCCACCGCCACGAAGTGGTCGCGCACCGCCGCCGGCGAGAGCGACGGCCCGAAGTACGACGGCGCGTGCACGAGCACCGCGTCCGCGCCGGACTCCGCCAGCCGTTGCGCCTGCCGCGCCGTCGCGCGCGTCGACTCCGCGCCCGCCCCGGCGACCAGCGGCAGTCCGCCCGGCATGACGTCCCGCACCATCGCTGTCAGCCGCAGCTTCTCGTCCTCGTCCAGCAGGATCCCTTCCCCCGTCGAGCCGAAGAGCACGATCCCGTCGATCGGCTCCGCCGTCCAGCGACGGATGTTCTCCCGCATGCTCACCGGCGCCACCTCGCCGGTCACCGGATCGAACGGCGTCGTGACGGGGATCAGCACCCCGCTCAGCCACTCCTGGAAGTCAGGCAAGCGTCCTCATCTGGAGCTCGAAGTCCGACGGATTGTTGGCCGCGCTCTTCGCCACGTCGAACGCGACCAGGTCTTGTTTCACCAGGTCCATCAGGTGCTGGTCGAACGTCTGGGAGCCGTACTGCAGCCGCCCATCCGCGATGAGCTGGTACGCGTCCACCTCGGTGTTCGCGTCGCGGATCGCATCCCGCAGCGCCGGCGTCACCACCATCACCTCCACCGCCGGCACGCGCCCGCGCCCATCCTTCCGCGGCAGCAGCCGCTGGCTCACCACCGCCACGAGCGTCTCGGCGAGCCGGATCCGCACCATCGCCTGCTCGTGCGGCGGGAAGACCGACACCAGCCGCGAGATCGTCTGGAGCGCGTTCGGCGTGTGCAGCGTCGACAGCACGAGGTGCCCCGTCTCCGCCGCCTTCAGTGCCGTGTCGATCGTGTGGATGTCGCGCATCTCCCCCACCAGCACCACGTCCGGGTCCTCGCGCAGCGCCGCGCGCAGCCCGCCCTCGAACGACTCCGTGTCCGTGCCGACCTCCCGCTGCGTGATCGAGCTCGTGTGGTCCCGGTGCAGGAACTCGATCGGGTCCTCCAGCGTGATGATGTGCTTCTGCTTCGTCGAGTTGATGAAGCCCACCAGCGAGGCCAGCGTCGTGCTCTTGCCGGAGCCCGTGATCCCCGTCACGATGACGAAGCCCCGCTCCGCGTGGGCGATCCGCTCCAGCACCTTCGGCAGCCGCAGCTGCTCGAAGTTCGGGATCTCGATCGGGATCACGCGCATCACGATCATCAGCGAGCCGCGCTGCCGCAGGATGTTCACGCGGAACCGGCCCAGCCCCGGCGCCCCCCATGAACAGTCGTAGTCCGTCAGGTCGTCGATGCGGTCCCGGTCCCGCTGGTGCGGGATGAGCTGCATCGCGATCTGCCGCACCTGCTCCGGCGACAGCCGCTGCTGCGACAGGGGGACCAGCTCGCCGAAGACCCGCGCGCGGATGTAGTCGCCCGTCTTCAGGTGTAGGTCGGACGCGCCGCGTTGGATCGCAGCCTTGAAGATTTCGATCATGAATCGTCAGATGGATGCGGCTGGTGGGCCCGGGGAGTCACGGGGTCCCGCCAATATAGCGGCGCCCCGCCCCGCCAGCCACACCCTTGCCCCGCCCCACGCCGCGCCGCGCCAGGACCGGTCGGCACCGCCCGCCTACCGGCCGGCACCCGCCGTGCACCGTACCGCCGTGCTGTCCGGCGCTCACGCACCACCCGGGCGCCGCCCTGCACCGAGCGTGCACCGCACCGGGCCCGGTGTTATTCTCCGGCGACCGCATCCCCGTTCCGCCACGACGGACCGCCAACATGCCGCAGATCGACCTGCCCTTCGACCCCGCCGTCCTCCAGCTCCACGTCCTGGCCCGATTGCTCACCGCGGCCGTGCTCGGCGCGGCGATCGGCCTCGAGCGGCAGATCAAGGGGAAGGAAGCCGGGCTCCGCACCCATATCCTCATCTGCCTGGGCGCGGCGCTGCTCACGGTCATGTCCGTCGAGATCGTGGCGCCGTACGCCCGCGCCTACCACACCGGCGACGTCGGCCGCATCGCGTCCAACATCGCCACCGGCGTCGGCTTCCTCGGCGGCGGCGCCATCATGCAGGCCCGGGGGAGGGTCCGCGGCCTCACCACGGCCGCGACGATCTGGATCGTGGCCGCCATCGGCATGGCCGCCGGCGCCGGAGCATACGTCCCCGCCGTCGGCACGACCGTGCTCGTGGTCGTCATCCTGCTGCCGCTCGGCGCCTGGGAGCGCCGCTACTTCTCCCGCTTGCGCAGTCGCGCCCGCATGCACGTCCTTACCGAGCGCGAGAAGGAGGAGTGAGCCGCCGCCGCGCGCCGCAACGCCCCGTCGGCCGCACGCCGGACCCGACGCTCGGGGGTGAGCCCGCGCCGAGCACCGCGCCGACTCAGGGTCAATCGTTCAGCCGCCGCAACTCCTTCAACAACACCGTCTTGTCCTTGGTCCGCGCATCCACTTCCTTGATCACCCGCGCCGGCTGACCCGCCGCCACCACGCCCGGCGGGATGTCGCTCGTCACGACCGCGCCCGCTGCGACCACGCTCCCCTTCCCCACCCGGCACCCCTCCAGCACGACCGCGTTCGCGCCCACCAGCACGTCGTCCTCCACCACGACCGGCTCCGCGCTCGGCGGCTCCAGCACGCCGGCCAGCACCGCCCCTGCGCCGATGTGGCAGTTCTCTCCGACCAGCGCCCGGGCGCCGACCACGGCGTTCATGTCGATCATCGTCCCGGCGCCGATCACCGCGCCGATGTTGATGACCGCCCCCATCATCACGATGACCCGCTCGCCAATCTCGACCTTCTCCCGGATCACGGCGCCCGGCTCGATCCGCGCGTTCAGCGTCTTCAGGTCGAGGAGCGGGATCGCCGAGTTGCGTCGGTCGTTCTCCACGTCCGAGTACACGACCCGCCGGGCGTTCTGCCGCAGCACCGCCTCCACGACCTCCCAATCCCCGACCAGCACCGTGGTCCCCGCCCCGGTCGGGTACACCCTCAATTCCCCCGCCCCCTCCACGTCGAGCTCTCCGCCATGACGCACGAACGCCCGGACCGGGGTCACCTTCCGGGCGTTGGCGATGAGATCGCGGATTTCCTGGTAGTTCATCTCGCGCTCCACCCCCAAAGAACCCCCTCTTGCTCCTGCTCTGGCTCCCCTCGACAGCTCGACCCGGCCGAGCGCCGAGGCACGGGTGTCGCCCTGCCCGGCCGCGGCGCGGCCCTCCAACCTCCACCCTGAAGCTCCGAGCCTCGCCCAGCACGAGCAAGACCACGCCGTAGCCGCTGCGCAGCTACAGCCCCAGCACCTCCCTCATCTCGTACCTCCCCGCCTCCCTCCCCGCGATCCACCGCGCCGCCGCCAGCGCGCCTTCCGCGAAGATCGCCCGCTCCGACGCGGCGTGGGCCAGCTCGATCCGCTCGCGCCCGCCCAGGAAGAGCACCCGGTGCTCGCCCGCCACCTCGCCGCCCCGCAGGGCGTGGAAGCCGATCTGGCCGGCGGGGCGCTCGCCCAGCTCCCCGGATCGCCCGTCCCGGCGCAGCCGCTCCAGCGCCTCGCCGCGCCCCGCCGCCACCGCCCGCCCCAGCGCCAGCGCGGTGCCGCTCGGCGCATCCGCCTTGTGGCGGTGGTGCGCCTCCACGATCTCCACGTCGTACTCCTGCGCCGGCAACGCCCGCGCCGCCTGCTCCGCCAGGCTGAGCAGCAGGTTGATGCCGATGCTGAAGTTCGCCGCCACCAGCACGGCGGTGCGGCGCTCCGTCTCCTTCAGCCGCGCGTGCTCCGCCTCGCCGAGGCCCGTCGTCCCGACGACCAGCGCCCTTCCGGCCAGCGCATCGGCATGGCCGCGCAACAGCGCCGATAACCCGGCGGGCGCCGAGAAGTCGAGGACGACGTCCGCCGCGCGGAGCACCTCGCCGGCGGAGTCCATCGACCGGACCCGCGGGAAGCCGAGCGCCTGCGCCTCCCCCGGCGGCAGGTTCACGCGGTCGATGCCGCCCACCACCTCGAACCCGCCGTCGGCCGCCGCGAGCGCCGCGAGCGTGCGGCCCATCCGCCCGGCCCCGCCCGAGATCGCGAGCCGGATCATCTCCGCCCCGCCTCGATCCCGGCCTCCCGCAGCGCCGTCTCGAGCCGCGCCCGCGTCGCCTCGGTGGGCGGCGTCAAGGGGAGACGGAGCGGCCCGACGTCGAAGCCGAGCATCCCGACCGCCGCCTTCACCGGGATCGGGTTCGACTCCAGGAACAGGGCCTGGATGAGCGGCAGGAGGCGGAGCTGCAGCCGGCGCGCCTCCGCCACGTCGCCATCCAGGAAGCGATGCACCATACGGCTCGTCTCCCGCGGTGCGACGTTGGCGAGTACGCTGATCACCCCGGTGCCGCCCAGCGCAAGGATCGGGACGACCTGGTCGTCGTTGCCGCTCCAGATCGCCAGCCGGTCCCCGGCGAGGCGGGCCAGCTCCGCCACCTGCGCGATGTCGCCGCACGCTTCCTTCACGCCGATCACCCGCGGATCCTCTGCGAGCGCCGCGATCGTCGCGGGCAGGATGTTGACCGCCGCGCGCCCCGGCACGTTGTAGACGATCAGGGGCACCTCCGCCGCGTCGAGCACGGCGCGGTAGTGGGCGATGAGCCCCTTCTGCGTCGGCTTGTTGTACGGCGGTGCGCTGACGAGCACCGCGTCCGCGCCCGCCTCCGCCGCCTGCCGGGCCAGCCTCGAGACCTGCGCCGTGTCGCTCCCGCCGCACCCCATGATCACGGGGAGGCTGCCGGCGTTCGCCTCGAGCACGACCTCGAGCGCCCGCCGCTGCTCCTCCGGCCGCATCGTGGCCGCCTCGCCCGTCGAGCCGCAGACGACGAGGGCGTCCGTCCCCTCCCGCTGGTGGAAGCGCACCAGCTCCCGCAGCGCCGCCTCGTTCAGGCCGCCTTCGGTGAACGGCGTCACCAGCGCGACGCCCGAGCCGATGAAGCGCGGTTCGGCCATCGTCAGATCGTGTCGAGGTCCCGGACGTCGACCGCCGTGACGTCCGTCGCCGGGTCATCCGTCGCCAGGTCGCGCTCCGTCGCCGCCCGGAAGTCGTCGTCCACCTCGTCGCGCCCCGTCACGTCGAAGAACGAGCGGAAGACCTGGTTGCCGCACTTCTCGCACGTCAGGTCCGCCGGCGGCGCGGTCGTGTCGAAGACATACTCCTTCCCGCACCTCATGCACACCTGCGTGAGCACGCCCTGCGCCGGCTGGCCGACCAGCCCCGGCGTCTCCTGCCCCGGTTCGTTCCGGAGCTGGCGCGCCCGCAGCCCCTCGAGGTCGCCCTTGTCGGCGTACTCGTCCAGCGGCGCCCCCCGTTCGTCCCGCTGCTCGCCCATGCGTCCCTCCATTCGTCCATCGTTGCCGGGATCGCGGAGCCCGCCGCGCGGGACGCCACCCTCAGCCGCCGGCGGCGACCCGCTCCAGCCAGGACCGCAGCCCCATCCGCTCCCGCACCTCCCGCATCGTCTCCCGCGCCAGCACGCGGCAATGTGCCGCGCCATCCCCCAGGATCTCCCGCACCAGCTCCGGCCGGGCCCGGTACTCCGCCGCCCGTGCGCGCATCGGCTCGAACGCCTGCACGATGCCGTCCGAGAGCAGCCGCTTGCAGTCGACGCACCCGATCTCGGCCGACCGGCACTGCCGCGCGATCGTCTCGAGCGGCTCCTCCGCCGTAAAGAACCGGTGCAGCGCGAAGACGTTGCACTCCTCGGGCCGCCCCGGATCGCTCCGCCGCACCCGCTGCGGATCGGTCACCGCCGTCCGCACCCGCCCCCAGATCGCCTCCGCCTCGTCCAGCATCCCCACCGTGTTGCCGCGGGACTTGCTCATCTTCGCCTGGCCGTCCAGGCCGCGGATCCGCCCCGCGTCCGAGATCACCGCCTGCGGCTCCGGGAACAGCTCGCCGAATTGGCGGTTCCAGCGCCGCGCGATCTCCCGCGTCAGCTCCAGATGCTGCGCCTGATCCTCGCCGACCGGGACCCGATCCGTACGATAGAGCAAGATGTCTGCCGCCTGCAGCACCGGGTAATTCAGCAGCCCCGCCGGCACCGACTCCATCCCTTCCGCCTTGTCCTTGAACTGCGTCATCCGCTCCAGCTCGCCCAGCGGCGCCACCGTGTTGAAGATCCACGCCAACTCCGTGTGCTCCGGCACGTCCGACTGCACGAAGATCGTGCACCGGTCCGGGTCGAGTCCCGCCGCCAGGAAGCTCACCGCCAGGTCCAGCACGCGGTCCGGCAGGAGCGCCGGCTCGTATTCGATCGTGATGGCGTGGTAGTCCACGATCGAGTAGATGCATTCCGCCTCGTCCTGGAGCCGGACCCACTGGCGAAGTGCCCCCAAATAGTTTCCGAGATGCGCCTCGCCCGTGGGCTGCATCCCGCTGAAGACGCGCGGTCGCGACATCGGCCGTCCTGTGCTGAGTTTCCGTTGAAGCAAACAAAGCTACGCCACTGCGCCGGCAGGCGATAGCGCCCGCGCGACGCCCGCGCCCGGCGCCACCCGGCGGCTGCCGCCCCTTTTCCCGCCCACCCCGATGCGCTACCCTCCTGCCCTGCGCGCGCTCCGCGCCCCGTCACCCACTCTCCGGTCGCTCGATGGCGCTCCCCGATCCCGACGTCCTGCTCGACCTGGCCCTTGCCGCCGCCCGCGACGCCGCCGCCGTCCACCGCGAGCACGTCGGACGCGTCCGCCTCGAGGACTGGTCCGAGAAGGGCGTCAGCGACTTCGTCACCCACGTCGACCGCGAGGCGGAGTCGCGCATCGTCGCGCGCATCCGCACCGCCTTCCCCGAGCACGCGATCCTGGCCGAGGAAGCCGCTAGCGACGCCGGCCACCCCGCCGGCCGGGGCGCGCCCGTCCCGGCCGAGGAGGCGGGCCCCGGGTTCCTCTGGATCGCCGATCCGCTGGACGGCACCACGAACTTCCTGCACGCCTACCCCGCCTACTCGGCGTCCGTCGCCGTCGCGCACCGAGGCGAGCTCCTCGCCGGCGCCGTGGTCGACAGCGCCAGCGGCGCCGAGTGGACCGCGGCGCGCGGCCGGGGCGCACGCCGGAACGGTGAGCCGATCCGCGTCTCCGAGCTGGGCGAGCTGCGCCATGCGCTCATCGGCACCGGCTTCCCATTCCGCGACCTGGACCTGCTCCCGCGCTATCTCCGGCAGTTCGACGCGCTCACCCGCCGGACCTCGGGCATCCGGCGCGCGGGCTCGGCGGCGCTCGACCTCTGTCACGTCGCCTCCGGCTACTTCGACGGCTTCTGGGAGCTGGTCCTGGCGCCGTGGGACGTGGCCGCGGGCGCACTCATCGTCCGCGAAGCGGGCGGGCTCGTCACCGACCTCGCGGGCGATCCCGGCATCCTCGCCGGCGGCCCGATCCTCGCCGGCAACCCGATGATCCACGGGAAGCTGCGCCGCGTGCTCGACGAGATGGAAACCCCCGCCCCGACGGAGGGGTAGGACCGGCGGACCCGCCGAAGGAATGAAATGACTCTGATCCGCGTCGTCAGGGATGGCATCAGGAACGGCCTGGCCGGCCTGCGGGCCCGGCCACGGCTCGTCACGGCGCTGGTGGTGGGCGCCAGCGCGCTCGCGGCGGGCGCGCTCGGCCTCGGCATCGGCACCTGGAAGTCCGTCTGCCGGGACTGCCCGTCGATCGCGCAGATCTACACGTTCGAGCCCGAGAAGGCGACGCGCATCCTCGACTGGCGCGGGCGCCTCGTCGCCGAGCTGTTCCAGGAGCGGCGGACTCCCGTCTCCATCGCCGACCTGCCGAAGTACGTGCCCCAGGCCTTCATCGCCGTCGAGGACAAGCGCTTCTACAGCCACGGCGGCTTCGACGCCATCCGCACGACCGGCGCGCTCCTGCGCAACATCCTGCACGGCCGCATCACCGCGGGCGGCAGCACCATCACGCAGCAGCTCGCGCGCAACATGTTCCACAAGGAGATCGGCTTCCGCCAGCGCTACACGCGCAAGGTCAAGGAGCTGAAGGTCGCGTTCGAGCTGGAGAACGTCTACTCCAAGGACCAGATTCTCGAGGCGTACCTCAACCAGATCAACTTCGACCACGGCTGGTACGGCATCGAGACCGCCGCGGAGCGGTATTTCGGCAAGTCCGCCGCGCAGCTCGACCCGGCGGAGGCGGCGCTTCTGGCCGCGCTCCCCAAGGCGCCGAGGCGCTACTCGCCGTTCACGAACCCCGAGCGCGCCCGCGCGCGGCGCAACCTCGTGCTCGGGCTCATGAACGAGCAGGGCTACATCAGCGACGCCGACCTCCAGCGGTGGCAGGCCGCGCCGCTCCCGGACCACTCGCACGGCGGCGAGGAAGGCGATCTCGCGCCCTACTTCGTCGAATGGGTGCGCGACATCCTCGACGAGCGCTTCGGCAACGACCTCTACCGCCGCGGCTATCGGATCTACACGACGCTCGACCTCGACATGCAGCGGCGCGCGAACGTCGCCATGGACTCCGGCTGGGCCCGCGTCGAACGCATGCCCGGCTACCGCCACCCGCACTACGCCGACGTCATGGCCAAGGGCGGCAGCCCGGACGGCGGCAAGACGCCGTACCTCCAGGGCGCCTTCATCGCGCTCGATCCGGTCACCGGCGCCGTCCGCGCCATGGTCGGCGGGCGGGACTTCAAGGACTCCAAGTTCAACCGCGCCACGCAGGCGCTCCGGCAGCCCGGCTCCTCCTTCAAGCCGATCCTCTACACGGCCGCCATCTCCAGCGGTATCCCGGCCTCCCACGTCATCGACGATGCGCCGCTCATGCTGGAGATGGACAACGGCACCGTCTACTCGCCGGGCAACTCCGACGGCCTGTTCCACGGCCCGATGACGCTGCGGGAGGCGCTCAAGAAGTCGGTCAACGTCGTGGCGGTGAAGCTGGGGCAGGAAGTGGGGATGCAGACGGTGATCCAGTACGCGCGCCGGCTCGGCATCACCACGCCGATCCCGCCGTGGCCGTCCACCGCGATCGGCGCCGCGGAGGTGATCCCGCTCCAGCTCGCCGGTGCCTATACGGCCCTCGCCACGCCCGGCGTGCTCGCCCGGCCGTACCCGATCGAGAAGGTCGAGGACGCCGACGGCCGCCTCCTCTGGGAGAGCCATCCGGAGCGCAAGGCCGTGCTCGACTCACTCCCGGTCTACATCGTGCGCGACCTGATGCGCGGCGTGCTCGATCACGGCACCGGCTGGCCCGCACGCGACCCGGCCCGCGGCAACCTGCCGTACTCGATCCCGGGCGCCGGAAAGACCGGCACCACGAATGACTATGCCGACGCCTGGTTCGTGGGGTTCACGCCCAACCTTCTCGCCGCCGTCTGGTTCGGCTTCGACAATCGCGTCACGATCGTGCCGCGAGCGGAGGGTGGCGTGCTCGCCGCCCCGGTCTGGGGCAACTTCATGCGCGGCGTCTACTTCGACTCGGTCCCATCCCTCCCGAAGCCCGCCGAATGGGAGATGCCGGCCGGGATCGTGACCGCCCAGGTCGACCGGGAAGGCGGCCGTCTCGCCACGCCGCTCTGCCCGCCCGAGCTCGTCTACACGGAGATCTTCGTGAAGGGTACCGAGCCCACCGAGGCGTGCGACGGCCGCGCCGGCGGCCTCTTCGGCGGCGGCCTCCGCGGCGTCTCGCTCGACTCGCTCGCCGCCGATACGGCGAACGGCAAGCCGAAGGTCAACCCGAAGATGAAGTTCTGAGCTCCTCCACGCCGGCGGCCGTGATGCGGTGGGAGATCAGCGGCAGCGGGGGCGCCGCAGGCTCCGGGCCGAGCCGGATCGCCTGCCGCAGCGCCGCCTCGCCGGCCTCCGCCAGCGCCTCCGTGCCGGCGTAGACGGTGGCCAGCGGCTGGCCGCGGCGGACCGGGTCCCCCGGTCGGGCCGTGATCCGGAAGCCGGCTCCCGGGTCGATCGCCGCGTCCAGGCGCGAGCGCCCCGCTCCCAACGCGACGGCCGCCTCGCCGACCGCTCGCGCCGCCACCTCCTGCACGTAGCCGTTCGTCCACGCCTCGACCACGCGCCGGACCCGCGTCCGTGGAAGCGACGACGGATCGTCGAGCACGCGCGGATCCCCGCCCTGCGCCTCCACGATCCGCCGCATTTGCGCGAGCGCGCGCCCGTCGTCGAGCGCGGCCGCCGCCGAGCGGCGCCCCGCCTCGAGATCCCGCGCCGCGCCGCCCAGGACCAGCATCTCCGCCGCTTCGGCCACCGTGAGCGCCCGAAGGTCCTCCGGGCCGCCGCCGCGCAGCGTCAGGATCGCCTCCTCCATCTCCAGCGCGTTCCCCACCATCTCGCCGAGCGGCCGGTCCATCGCCGTGACCAGCGCCACCACCTCCCGCCCCTCCTCCGCGCCGATCGCGATCATCGTCTCCGCCAGCTCGATCGCCCGGTCCAGCTCCGGCAGGAACGCGCCCGACCCGCGTTTCACGTCCAGCAGCAGCGCGTCGATCCCCTCCGCCAGCTTCTTGCTCATGATGCTCGAGGCGATGAGCGGGATCGACTCCACCGTCCCGGTCACGTCCCGCAGCGCATAGAGGCGCCGGTCCAGCGGCGCGAGCTCCTCCGTCTGGCCGATCAGCGCGCAGCCGAGCCGCTCGAGCTGCCCACGGAACTCCGCCAGCGACAACGACGTGCGAAACCCCGGGATCGTCTCCAGCTTGTCCAGCGTCCCCCCGGTGTGCCCCAGCCCGCGCCCGCTGATCATCGGCACCGGCACGCCCAACGCCGACACGAGCGGCGCCAGCGGCAGCGACACCTTGTCCCCCACGCCGCCCGTCGAGTGCTTGTCCACCTTGCGGCCGGGCACGCCCGAGAGGTCCACCACCGCCCCCGACCGGAGCATCACGTCGACGAGCGCCGCGAGCTCCCGCCGCGTCATCCCGCGGAAGTAGATCGCCATCAGCAGCGCCGACATCTGGTAGTCGGGAAGCTCCCCCACCCCGTAAGCGCGGAAGAACGCCCCCAGCTCCGAACGCTCCAACTCCGCACCATCCCGCTTCCGCTGGATGGTCCGGTACGGTACGAAGGTCATGTCAATGGTCGCTCGCCATAGGCGAGCGCACGCTCGCTGCGCTCGCTGTCGCGGCCTTCGGCCGCGCACGTTTCACTGTCGCGCGCCTGTGGCTCGCGCACGCCGTCTGCGCGGCTGTAGCGGCGCTGCGCGCCGCGACGCGCCGGGGCCAGCCGGGCCCGCGCCTTCACGCGTTCGTGCGGGGCGCCGCGGGCGCCGCCTTCACGGGCCGGGCCGGGCCGCCGCCCTCCGTGCCCCGACATTCGTATCCGTACCCGTACCCGATCCGTTCTCCCGCCGTCCACCGCGGCCGCCATGCTCCCGGCCAAAGAGCCCACACGCCGGCACAGCCGGAGGTGTGCCCATTCCCGCGGCCGAAGGCCGCGACAGCGAGCGCAGCGAGCGTGCGCGAGCCGCAGGCAAGCGACAGTGAAACGTACGCGGCCGAAGGCCGCGACAGCTCGCAACGCGAGCGTGCGCGAGCCGCAGGCGAGCGACCGCCCGCTCCGCGGGCGTGCAGCGGCGCCTTCGGCGCCGCTAGAGATGCAGCCGGCGCCGCCCGGTCTTCACCGCCCCCCGCACGTCGTCGGAGATGTCGCCCCAACGGTCTACCGCCGTCTCGCGCGTCTTGGTCGCGGCCCGCGCGATCTGTCGCCGCGTCCGCTTCCCGCTCTGCGGAGCCACCAGCAGCGCGACGCCCGCGCCGACCACCGCCCCCAGCACGAGTCCCGCCAGGAAGCTCGCGCCCGACGACCGGTCCTCGTAATACATAGTTCGCTCCCCCCGAGATGTTCGAAATCGCCGCGGCTCGACGCAACCGACGTGCCGGCCGAGCCGCTACCGTGTGCCCGCCGCCCGCGCGCGCGCCCCGCTCGCCATCAGCCGCTCCACGTCCGCCACGCTCCGCGGTGCGCCGGCCGAGAGCACCTCGCCCCCTTCCGCCGTCACGAGCACGTCGTCCTCGATCCGGACGCCCAGCCCCTCGCGCGGCAGGTAGACGCCGGGCTCGACCGTCAGCACCATCCCCGGCGCGAGGGGCCGATCGTACGCGCCGACGTCGTGCACGTCCATTCCCAGCCAGTGCGACAGCCCGTGAATGAAGTATCGGTCGCACGGGCTCTCGCCGCACAGTCCGCTTGAATGGTCCCGGATGTACCGCCGCGCGATCTCGTCCAGCGCCTGCACGGTGATGCCCGGCCGGACGGCGTCGATCGCCGCCTGCTGCGCGGCCAGCACCAGCTCGTAGACCGCCCGCTGCCGCGGCGTGAAGCGCCCCGAGACCGGGATCGTCCGCGTCACGTCCGCCGTGTAGTAGCCGAACTCCGCGCCCACGTCCATCACCACCAGGTCGCCGGGCCGCGTCTGGCGCCGGTTCTTGTCGTAGTGCAGCACCGTCGAGTTCGGACCCGACCCGACGATGCTCGGAAAGCCGACCCGCTCCGCCCCCCGCCGGCGGAACGTGTACTCGATGAGCGCCTCGATCTCGTACTCGTACATCCCGGGCGCCGCCGACTTCATCGCCTCCTGCTGCGCCTCGGCCGTGATGTCGATCGCGCGGCGCAGCCGCCCCAGCTCGTCGGCGTCCTTCACGAGCCGCTGCATCGCGGTGTACGGCGCGAGCGGCCGCACCGCCGGCCCCGCAGCCGCCAGTGCGGGCCCGACGAAGGCGTCGCCGCAGCGGCGCTCCGGCTCGCGAGCCAGGCACCCGGTCGGAACCGCGCCGCCCAGGACGAGCCCACCTTTCTTCAGTGGCGACGCGGCGTCCGCCCGCAGTCGCGCCACGTCGTCGCCGAAGCGCTCCGTGGGGCGTACATCCCGGATCCCCGTGAGTGCTGCCGCGTCGTCCGGCCCGAGCGTCTCGCCCGTCCACTGCTCCTGCGCCGGCGAGCGCGCCGGCAGATACAGGATCGCCTCGTCCGGAGCGTCCTCGCGGGCCACGAGAACCAGCGCCGCACCCGCGCTCTCGATCCCCGTCAGGTAGAAGAAGTCGTTGTCCTGGCGGAAGTCGCTGTCCTGCGGGTAGTCCCCTTCGAGGTTCCGCTCGTCCGCCGAGCGGACCAGGACGACGCCGCTCCCGACCGCGGCCATCAGCGCCTCGCGGCGCGCCGCCAGCCGTTCCACCGGCACCGCTCCCGCCGGCGAGCCGACCTGCGCGGCGACGTGGTTCGCCCCGGCGAGGGTCGCGCACGCCACCCCGAACGCCCACCAGCCCGGAAGCCCCGGGCGCGATCGCCTCTGCAACGCGCGAATCTCCACCGTGAAAGGCACTTAGCCGCCTTGCGATTCCTGGCTCCGGAACGATACATTCCCGCCCTCGACGGCGACAGGCCCGCCCCGTCGCCGACCAATCTCCTGGCCGAGTCTCGAGCCAGCCCGCCGACCCGCCACGGGCCTCGTCCGGCGGTCCGTCGGCACCGGACACCTGGCATTCGACGTGCATTGCGGCTTCGCGGACGCCGGCGATCCCGAGCGCCGGAATGTCGCCTCGCGTCCCCGTCTGGCTCGTGTCGCAGGGCTTCCCTCGCGCCCGGGCCGGAACGGCCAAGCACCGATCGGCGCCGGTTCGAGTACACGAACGGATTTCCATGGACGTAACGGCCGGCGCGCAGGCGCCACCGACACCCGGACGGATCCTCGTCGTCGACGACAACCCGGACAACGTGGAGATCATCGCCACGCGGCTCCGGTTTCGCGGCTACGACGTCATCGAGTCGGTTCACGGCCACGACGCGCTCGCGAAGGTGGAGGCGGGGCCGCCCGACCTGATCCTGCTCGACGTCATGCTTCCGGACATCGACGGCTACGAGATCGCGCGCCGGATCAAGGGAAATCCGGAGCTGCCCTACATCCCCATCATCCTCGTGACGGCCCGCGATTCCACGCAGGACAAGGTCATGGGCCTGGATGCGGGTGCCGACGACTACCTGACCAAGCCGATCAACTTCCCGGAGCTCGAGGCGCGCGTCCGCTCGATGCTGCGCATCAAGAAGCTCCAGGACGAGCTCGAGGAGAAGAACCGCGAGCTCGAGCGGCTCAGCATCAGCGACGGCCTCACCGGCCTCTACAACCACCGGCACATCCACCGGCTCCTGACGGACGAGTTCGAGCGTACGGAGCGCACCGGCGAGCCGCTCACCGTGGCGATGTTCGACCTCGACCGCTTCAAGTCGGTCAACGACACCCATGGCCATCAGGCCGGCGACAGGGTATTACAGGCGTTCGCCGAGATCCTGCGCGAGAGTGCCCGCGAGATCGACCGTCTCGGCCGCTACGGCGGGGAAGAGTTCATGGCCGTGCTGCCGGACACCGGCTCGGACGAGGGCACCAGCCTCGTCGAGCGCGTCCGCCAGCAGGTCGAGCGCACGCCGTTCGACATCGGCCGCGACGAGCCGCTTCGCATGACCGTCTCCGCCGGGCTCGCCGACATCCCGGCGGAGGGGGTCGGGAGTTGCGAGGAGCTGATCCGCCGCGCCGACGAGGCGCTGTACAGCGCCAAGGCCGGCGGTCGCAACAAGGTCGTCCGCTTCGACGAGATCGCGCACCAGGTCGCAAACCAGCCCTAACCCTCAACGGAGACCCGATGCAGGGATCCGACGGCCCCCTGGACCTCTCGGTCGCCGCCCGCCGCGCAGCCGAGCTGCGGCAGGCGCTCGAGCAGGCCAGCTACGAGTACTATGTCCTCGACGCGCCGATCCGCAGCGACGCCGAGTACGACGCGCTCCTGCGCGAGCTGCGCACCATCGAGGCGGCGCACCCCGAGCTCGTCACGCCCGATTCGCCGACCCAGCGCGTGGGCGCCGAGCCCGGCAGCCAGTTCGCGAAGGTCCGCCACCTCGAGCCCATGCTCTCTCTCGACAACGCGTTCGACGCCGACGAGCTGCGCGCCTGGGAGGACCGCAACGCCCGCATCTCCAGCGAGGTGCGCGCCGCCGGTTACGTCGCCGAGCTGAAGATCGACGGCGCCGCTGTCGCGCTCCGCTACGAGAACGGCATGCTCGTCCGCGCCGCCACCCGCGGCAACGGCGTCGTCGGCGAGGAGATCACGCGCAACATCCGCACGATCCGCGAGGTCCCGCTCCGCCTCCGTTCCGACGCGCCCATCCCCGATCTCGTCGAGATCCGCGGCGAGGTCTACATGCCCTTCTCCGGCTTCGCCGCGCTCAACGAGCGCCGCGTGGCCGCCGGCGAATCCACCTTCGCCAACCCGCGCAACGCCGCGGCCGGCGCGCTCCGCCAGCTCGACCCGCGCATCACCGCGGACCGGCCGCTCCGCTTCTTCGGCTACGCGGTCCAGACCGATCCGGCCCGCCCGGCTCCCCTCGCGGTCGAGACCCAGGACGACCTCCTCGCCCTGCTCGCCGCCTGGGGCGTCCCCGTGAACCTCCGCTACTTCACCGGCGACTCCCTCGCGCACATCACCGCCTACACCGCCGAGGTCGAGCGCTTCCGCGGCGAGCTCGATTACGCCATCGACGGCGTCGTCGTCAAGGTCCGCCCGCTCCGCCTCTGGCCCGAGCTCGGCATCGTCGGCGGCCGCGACCCGCGCTGGGCCATCGCCTACAAGTTCGCCCCCGACCTCGCGACCACGAAGCTCCTCTCCATCGAGCTCAATGTCGGCCGCACCGGCGCCCTCAACCCCTACGCCGTCCTCGATCCCGTCGAGATCGGCGGCGCCACGGTCCGACTGGCGACGCTCCACAACTTCGACGATATTGCGCGCAAGGACTTGCGCATCGGCGATACGGTGTTGGTGAAGCGCGCCGGCGAGGTCATTCCGCAGGTCGTGGCCCCGCTGACGGAGCAGCGCACCGGCGTGGAGCGGCCTTTCCCGCCGCCGGAGGTTTGTCCGGTCTGCGGCACGCCGGTCGAGCGCCCGCCCGACGAGGTCATGATCTACTGCCCCAACGGATCATGCCCGTCGCGGATCTATTGGGGCATCGTTCACTTCGCCAGCCGCGCCGCCATGGACATCCGCGGCCTCGGCGAGCGGACGATCCAGCAGCTCATCGCGCGCGGGCTCGTCCGGGACTTCGCGGACCTGTACCACCTCCGCGCCGAGGACCTGCTCCCGCTCGAGGGCTTCGCCGCGCTGTCCGCGAAGAACCTGGTCGAGGCGATCGCCGCGTCGGCCGCGCAGCCGCTCTCGCGGCTCCTCTTCGCGCTCGGGATCCGCCATGTCGGAGCCCACGCCGCGAAGATCCTGGCGGAGCGATTCGAGCGGATGGACGCGCTGCTCGCCGCGTCCGAGGGCGACCTCGCCGCTGTTCACGGGATCGGCGGCACCACCGCCGCCGCCCTCGCCGCGTACCTCGCCGAGGAGCGCAACCGCGAGCTGATCGCCCGGCTTGCGGCGGCGGGACTGACGCTCGTCGAGCCGGTGCAGCGGGCGGAAACCCGCCCGCTCGATGGATTGACCTTCGTCGTGACCGGGACGCTGCCGACGCTCAGCCGGAAGGAAGCGACGGACCTCATCGAGCGCCACGGCGGGCGGGTCACCGGTAGCGTCACGCGGCAGACCGATTACGTCGTCGTGGGCGAGAGTCCGGGCTCGAAGCTCGACAAGGCCAGGGAGCTCGGGGTCGAGGTGCTCGGGGAGGCGGAGCTGATGGCTCTCGTGGAAACGCGGGCGGCGACGGACACCTGAGAGGACACATGCGACGCAACGGATCCACCACACCCGAGCTCGCCCTTCCGACCGCTGCGCTGGCCGCGTTGCGGCGCTTCCTCATGGCCGAGCTCGGCGCGGACCTCGGTGCCCGTGCCCTGCGCCAGGCCGGTTACGCCGCTGGCGACGCGCTGTATCCGCTGCTCGTCGGCGCGGCCGACGCCCAGGAGGAGGGTGCCGCGTCGCTCCCGGAGACGACCTTCTGGAGGCGGCTCGCCGACCTCTTCGCCGCGCGAGGCTGGGGGCGCCTCGAGCACGAGGATCTGCATCCGGGGATCGGCGCACTCGACACCCACGACTGGATGGAGGCCGATCCCGAGACGAACGCGGTCCGGCCGGGCTGCCACTTCACCACCGGGCTCCTGGCCAACCTCCTCGGGCGCGCCGCCGGGGAAGAAGTCGGTGTCATCGAGGTCGAGTGCCGCTCCCGCGGCGACCTCCGCTGCCGCTTCCTCTTCGGGGGTCGTGACGCGCTCGACGCGATCTACGAGGCCCTCCGGTCCGGAGGCAACCTCGAGGAGTCCCTCGCACGGCTGACGTAGGTGCCTCGAATCCTCGGCCTCGACTACGGCGAGCGACGCATCGGTTTGGCAATCAGCGATCCCACCGCGACCATCGCCCAACCTCTCCCCACCCTGCTCAGGCGGCGCGGCAAGCGCCCGCCCGTCGCGGCCGTCGCGGCCACCGCCGCCGAGCACGGCGCCGCGGCGATCGTCGTGGGCCTGCCCCTCACGCCCGCCGGCGAAGAGAGCGACTGGACCCGCGAGGTGCGCGCCTTCGGCGACAAGCTCGCCGAGCGGACCGGCTTGCCCGTGCACTTCCTCGATGAGCGCATGACGTCGGCCCAGGCACAGCGCGTCGTGCGCGGGCTCGGCCTCAAGCGCGGCCAGCGGGAGGACAAGGCGCGCGTCGATGCCGCGGCCGCCGTCCTCATCCTTCAGGGATTCCTCGACCGGAGTTCGAATGGCTAAGAAGCGCCGGCGCCAACTCTCGCCCTGGCGTCGGACCGTGCGCGACGCCGCGCTGGCGGTCGTCGTCCTGACCACGCTGCTCGTCGCGGCTGCCGTCTACCTCTTCGTCGCGGCCACCGCGCCCGGCAGCGGGTCGCGCGCGCGCGTGCGCATCCCCGAGGGCGCGAGCTTCGACCAGGTCACCGACTCGCTCGTCGCTCACGGCGTCGTCCGCGCCCCGCGCCTCTTCCGCGTGTACGCCAACTTCACCGGCCAGGCCGGCGAGGTGAAGCCCGGAACGTACGCCTTCCGCCGCCACGTCGGCTGGCGACGCGTCCTCTCCGACCTCGTCGCCGGCCGCACGCTCATGGAGCGCCTGGTGATCCCGGAGGGGTGGGACCTGTTCCGCATCGCGCCACGCCTCGCCCGCATCACCGGCGTGCCCGAAGACTCGATCTTCGCGTACCTGCGCGACGAGGCGACGGCCACCCGCTTCCACGTCCCCGGCCCCACGCTCGAGGGGTACCTCTATCCTGCGACGTACTCGTTCTCGGTGGACGAGCCCCTCGATTCCGTCATCTCGCGCCTCGTGCGCACCTACAACCGCGTCTGGACGCCGGCCCGCCGCGCCCGCGCCGACTCTCTCGGGATGAGCGAGCGCGAAGTCGTCGCGCTCGCCTCCATCATCGAGGCCGAGGCCAAGCGCTCCGCCGAGATGCCGCTCATTTCCGCGGTCTACCACAACCGCCTGCGCATCGGCTATCCGCTGCAGGCCGACCCGACGGTCCAGTACGCACTCGGGCGCCACCGCAGCCGCCTCCTCTACGCCGACATCGACAGCGTGGCCGACAACCCGTACAACACCTACCGCCGGAAGGGGCTACCGCCGGGACCGATCGGCTCCCCGAGTGAGCGCGCCATCGACGCTGCGCTCTACCCCGCCGCCGCGAAGTTCCTCTATTTCGTGGCCCGCCCCGACGGCGCGCACATCTTCACCAGCAGCCTGGCCGAGCACAACCGCGCCAAGGCCAGCGTCCGCGCCATGTTCGCGGCCGCCGCCGAGTCCGCGGCGGCCGCGGAATCCGCCGCCGCGCACCCGGCCACCGGCCCCTCGGCCCGCCTCGGCTCGCCAAGCGCTGCAACCGCTCCCCGCACGCCGTCCCGGCTGGACGGCGCCGCCGCACGCTCGTCGGCCGCCCGCCCGCGCTGAGCCATGGACCTCCGCCTGATCGTCATCACCGACGCGACGCTCTCACAGCCCCGCGGCGTCGAAGCGGTGGTCCGCGCCGCGCTCGAGGCCGGCGCCCCCGCGATCCAGCTCCGGGACAAGCATGCCGACGCCGGGGCCCTCTTCGACCAGACCCGCCGCCTCCTGCCGCTCGTGCACGGCCACGGCGCCCGCCTCTTCGTCAACGACCGCCTCGACGTGGCCCTCGCCGCCGGCGCAGACGGTGTCCACCTCGGCCCCGACGACATCCCGCTCCGCCACGCACGCCGCATCGCCCCGCGGCCGTTCCTCATCGGCTGCTCCACCGACGATCCCGGCGAGGCCGCCGAGCTGGAGCGCGCCGGCGCCGACTACATCGGCTGCGGCGCCGTCTTCGGTACGACGTCAAAGGCCGATCTCGCCGGCGAGCGCATCGGCCCGAAGGGTCTGCGCGCCGTGATCGAAGCAGTGGGAATCCCCGTGGTCGGCATCGGCGGCGTCACCCCGGAGAATGCGAGGGATGTGGTGGCCGTCGGGGCGGCCGGCGTGGCGGTGATCGGCGCAGTCATGGCGTCCGATCACCCCGGAGAGGCGGTGCGGCGCCTGCTCTCCGCGTTCGGCGCGGTGAGCCGCTAGCCACCACGCGGGCCGGCCCGCCGGTTCCGGGCCATGAGGTCCCGTTCCTGAGCGTCCCCCGAGGCGGCAACCCGGCGCATGCGGTCGCCGGCGCCGGGCTGAGCTCACCCGAGCCTCGCGCGGGCGCACTGGGGCGGGTCGGGGCTCCGGTGTCGTTCGGGGTGGGATGCACGAACGCCCCCGCCGCTCGGGGGAGCGGGGGGGCGTAGGTGAGGTGAGGCCGGCGGCGACGTACTCTCCCACCGGGTGGCCCCGGCAGTACCATCCGCGCGGCGAGGCTTAACGACC
>DASTKT010000103.1:0-12639 GCA_035715725.1 Longimicrobiales bacterium
CTGTCCGGCCACGGTGTCGGTGGCGATCGGCCGGGGACCGGTGCCGTCGAGGCGTGCCCACGTCCAATCGTCCGTCGTGCGCGAATAGGTGTAGCGGCCGAAGAAATGGGCGTTCCGGCCGCCGAAGCGCTCGAGCCCGACGGTCAGGCCGACGTAGTCCGAGCGGGCGTCGGCGCTGTACGCGGAGACCACGTCGAAGTCGCCGAAGCGCCGATTGTTGCCCGGCTGTGCGACGACGAGCGCACCCTGCTGGATCAGCGGGCCGAAGATCGCACGCCCGTGCGAGTCCGTGGCGATCGCGGCGGGCGTCAGGTTCAGGTCGCGGCGCTGGGGCAGCCTGTCGGTGCGGCGGATCGTGGCCGAGAGCTGCAGCGCCGCCTCTCCGAGCTGGCGGGTGATGCCGATGCTGCCTCGGGCGGTGCGCGGCGGCTTCACGTCGGGGGCGAGCAGCGCGAGCTGGGCGCCGATCGCGGGGACGTCCGGTGCGTTGGGCCAACCGAAGGCGCCGACGCCGCGCTTCACGGTGACGCTGCCGTCCTCCGCGACGGCGTCGGCGAAGATCGCCGGATCGGTCCGGTCGTGATACAGCCCGGCGGCGGCGCGGACGATCCACTGGTGCGCGTCGGCGACGTCCCAGGTCGCGGAGGCGCGGGGGCTCGGCTTGAGGATGCTGCGGCTCGGGGAGCCCAGGTCGATGCCGGTGGCGGTGCGCCAGGCCGTGCGCGCGCCGTCGGTACGGCCGAGCGGGAGGCGCTCGACGTCGAGCCGTGCGCCGAACTGGAGCTCGACGCCCGGCGCGGCCTGCCACGTGTCCTGGGCGAACAGGCCGAGCTCCGGGATCGTGAACTTGGCCTCCGGGACGGCGCCCGAGGCCTGAACGAACGCGCCGCGACCCTGAGCGAACTGCTGCACGCCGCCGAACGTGAAGATCCCGCCGTGCCCGAAGACGTAGCGCTGGTCGTAGGAGGAGAGCGTGACCCCGCCGCCGAACTTGATCTGGTGCTGCCCCGAGCCGTAGAACAGGACGTCCCGCAGGTGCACGGTGGAGAGGGAGAAGTCGCCTTCGAGCGCCGCGCCTCCGTTCACACCGATGCCGCCGACGCTGAAGACGGTGGCGGGCGCGGTCACGCCGAGCCCGCCACCCCCCTGCGAGGCGTACTCGCGCTTGCTGTAGTCGAACGCGAGGTCGAGCTCCTGGGAGAGCCCCGCGCCGAGCTGGGAGAAGAGACTCCCGGCCGCGGCCAGGTCGGTGCCGGACACGCGCGGGATCGGCGAGGCCAGCGTGGCGCCCGTGAGGTCCGGCGCCTCGTCGGTGAGGCCGCCGAAGTTCGTGCGCAGCATGAGGCGGCTCGTGGGCGTGACGTTCCAGTCGAAGCGGCCGTAGCCGCGGTACGTCGTCGTCCGCGCGAGGTAGCCGGCGCCGAGCCCGTTCAGGTCCTGGCCGTAGGTGCCGCTCGCGATCTGGGCGATGCCGGACACCAGCGAGTCGCCGGCCTCCCAGGCGGGCGGGGCCGCCCGGTCCGCGCGGGAGAGGTCGAAGCCGAGGGCGTAGCGCGCACTGTCCTGGCTCATCGCCCCGCCGAGCACCAGGCTGCCGTACATGTCCGTCGGCGAGAGATCGCCGGGGGAGAAGAACTTCGACGACGTGAGCGCGCCGGGACCGAACGCGCCGAATGCGCGTAGCTGCGGGTCCTTCGACCCCTGGCGGGTGAAGAGGCCGAGGAAGCCACCGGCTCGGTCACCCCATTCGACGTCGGCGCCGTTCGTCACGAGCTCGGCACCATCGAGCGCCGGGAGCATGAACGGCGCGGCGCGGAGCGTGGCCGGCACATCCGGGTGATCGGTCAGGTCCGTGGGGAGCCCGTCGACGACGAGGCCGGTCAGGCGGCCCGGCAGCCCCTCGGTCTCGAGCCGCGCGTCCGACTCGCTGGAAAGGCTGGCGAGGAGCGAGATCCCGCGGTCTTCGCCCGGCAGGCCCTGCGCCGAAAGCAGCCCGAGCCACTGGTCGATGCCGGCGCGCGAGCCAGCCAGCGCGCCGGAGACGACGCGCACCGTATCCACGACGTCGATCGGCGGTGTGGCCGCGGACAGGTCGATGTCGAGCCGAACCTGCGTCCCCGGCCGCAGCGGCACACCCAGGATCCGCTGCGGCCGGAACCCGAGCTGCTCGATGACGATGTCGTAGCGCGCCGGGGGGAGGAACGCGAGCCGGAAGCCGCCGGCGGCCGTGCTCTCGGTGCTCTGGTCAACGCCGGCGTCCACGGCGACGGCACGGATCGTCGCGCCGGCCAGGAGCTCGCCCTTGGCGTCGCGGACGGTCCCGTAGAGGAGACCGGTGGAAACGCCCTGCGCCGCGAGCCCGGCGGCGGAGACGAGCACAACAACGGGAAGCGCCGCGAGGGCGCGGGACCATCGTAGAATCGGTGACATCGTCTTCTCGCTGGGTCGGTCCGGAGAATAGGGCGGCGACCGCGTGCAGGAGCCGTGCCGGTCAGCCCGGCTCCGCGGCGTCGTCGCCCATGCATTCGTAGCGGGATCGCGCATCCGCGCCGGCGCCCGCGGTGGGCGCCGCATGAGGGTGGCGATCGCCGGGGGACCCCCGAGTCGGCCCCACCGGGACAGGGGGCGCAGCGTCGATGCAACAGAAGGGCGGGTCGGCCACCATGGGAATGATGCGCGGCGCGGCCTCGGCGTGGCAAGTACTTGGCGTGCTTGCGTCCGGTGGAGACCGGGGCGTATCGTCGGAGATGCGCGGCTCGGAGCGCGGCGCCCGGCGTACCGGTTCCTTCGGGGAGCCGGCTCCGCACGAGGTGGCCGGACCATGCCGGCGTCGCGAATCGGCGAGCGCGGCGCGCCGAACCCCGCGCGGGGCGCGGGGTACGCACACCGCGCTGCGCGAGCGGGACAGGCGCCCGGACCGGACGTCGTTCGGCTGCCGGTGGTGGTGGCGCGTGGCAACCCCGAGGAGGGCCCATGACCGACATCCTCGAAACGACGCCTCGGCCGGCGGCGGTCGGAGCGCCGTCGGCGCTCCCGACCGCCCCGGCGGGGCCGCGACGGCTGCTCTCGCTGGACGTGTTCCGGGGAATCACCATCGCCTCGATGGTGCTGGTGAACAACCCGGGCGACTGGGGGCACATCTACGCGCCGCTCGAGCACGCGAAGTGGAACGGCTGGACGCCGACCGACCTGATCTTCCCGTTCTTCGTCTACATCGTCGGCGTGGCGATGACGTTCTCGTTCGGGAAGCTGGTCGAGCGCGGGGCCTCGAAGCCCGACCTGTTCTTCAAGGTGCTGAAGCGGGCCGCGATCATCTTCGGGCTGAGCCTGGCGATCCAGGGCTTCCCGGCGTACGACTTCTCGCACATCCGTGTGATGGGCGTGCTCCAGCGGATCGCGGTGGCGTACCTGGCCGCATCGATGATCTACCTGAACACGCGGACGTGGAAGGCGCGGGCGGGGTGGACCGCGGGGCTGCTGCTGCTCTACTGGGCGCTGATGCTGCTCGTGCCGGTTCCGGGGATCGGCGCCGGCTGGCTGGAGCCCGGGAAGAACCTCTCGGCCTGGATCGACTACCACGTGCTGACGCCGCCGCACATGTGGGCGGAGTCGAAGACGTGGGACCCGGAGGGGCTGCTCTCGACGATCCCGGCCATCGCCACGTGCCTTCTCGGCGTGCTGACGGGGGAGTGGCTGCGCGCCAAGCGCTCGGCGGAGGAGAAGGTGATCGGTCTGTTCGTCGCCGGGACGCTGGGTCTCGCGCTCGGGCTGATCTGGGGCGGCGCCTTCCCGATCAACAAGAGCATCTGGACCAGCTCGTACGTCGTCTTCACGGGCGGCTTCGCGGCGGTCTGCCTCGCGCTCTGCTACTGGACGGTGGACGTGAAGGGATGGCGAGGGTGGACGAAGCCGTTCGTCGTCTACGGCGTGAACGCGCTGGCGCTCTACGTCCTCTCGGCCTTCGTCGGCCGGCTCATCATCTTCGTCATCAAGGTGCCCACCGCGACCGGTCCGGTGGCGCTGAAGACGTGGCTCTACACGCACCTCTTCGCACCGTTCTTCAGCCCGATCAACGCCTCGCTGGCCTGGGCGCTGGCGTACGTGCTGGTCTGGCTGGGCGCGATGTGGGTGCTGTATCGGCAGCGGATCTTCATCAAGGTCTGAACTGCAGCGAGGGCGGCGAGGACGGCGAGGGCAGCGAGGACGGTTCGGGTTCCGAGCCGTCCTCGTTTTTTTTGCGGGCTGGCGAGGCCGATTCGTGCCTCCCACCTATCTGGGCCGACCCCGCCGCCCTCGCTGCCCTCGCTGCCCTCGCCGCTACAACAGCGTCCCGCGAAGGAGCGCGACCGCGACGCTGAAGTAGATGACGAGGCCGGTCACGTCGACGAGCGTGGCGACGAAGGGGGCGGAGGCGCTGGCAGGGTCGAAGCCGAGCCGGCGCAGGATCATGGGGAGCACGGAGCCGGCGAACGTGCCCCAGGTCACGACGCCGAGAACGCTGAGCCCGATGACGAAGGCGACGCGGAGGAAGTAAGGACCGTAGGCGCCGCCGATGGAGTGCCAGAGGATGACGCGCACGAGGCCGATGAGGCCGAGGATGCTGCCGAGGGCGAGCCCGGCGGCGAGCTCGCGCCGGATGACGCGCCACCAGTCGCGGAGCCGCACGTCGCCAACGGCCATCGCGCGAATGACGAGCGTCGACGCCTGCGACCCGGAGTTGCCGCCGCTGCTGATGATGAGGGGCATGAACGCCGCGAGGACGGCGGCCTTCTCGATCGCGCCCTCGAAGAAGGAGACGGCGGTGTAGGTGAACATCTCGCTGACGAACAGGATGCTCAGCCAGCCGACGCGCTTCCGGATCATCTGCAAGAAATCGATCTGCAGGTACGGCTCGTCCAGCGCCTCCATACCGCCGTACTTCTGGATGTCCTCGGTGGCCTCCTCGCGCACGACGTCGACGATGTCGTCGACGGTGACGACGCCCTTCATGCGGCCGGCGGCGTCGATGACGGGGATGGCGACGAGGTCGTAGTCCTCGAACTGACGGGCGACGGACTCCTGGTCCATCTCCTCGGGGACGGTGACGACATCGGGCTCCATGACGTCGCGGACGAGCTTGCGCGGCGAGGAGGCGAGGAGTTGGCGGAGCGAGACGACGCCGAGGAGGTGCTGGTCGGCGTCGAGGACGTAGCCGTAGTAGAGGAGCTCGGGACCCTGCGTGCCGGCGAGCGCCTGGCGCCGGAGATAGGCGATGGCCTCGTCCACGGTCATGTCGGGGCGGACGCGGATGAAGCGCGGGTTCATGAGCCCGCCGGCTTCGTCCTCCTCGTAGGCGAGGAGGGCCGTGACCTCGCGGCGCGTGGTCTCGTCCAGGAGGGCGAGCAGGTCGGCGCGCTCTTCGGGCTCGGCTTCCTGGATCAGGTCGGCTACGTCGTCGGGCGGGAGCAGCCGCAGCCAGAGGCGGCGCTCGGCGCGGGGGAGCGCCAGCACGAGATCGGCCTGGTCGCGGGCGGAGAGGTCGAGGAAGAACTCCTCCGCCTCCTCGGGAGGAAGCAGTCGGAAGCCCTCGACACGCTCCTCGATGGAGAGGAGCGGCCAGGTCTCCTCGAGCTCGGCGGCGACGAGGTCGCGCTGCTGGTCCATGGGTGCCGACATTTCCGCCGACCTGCTTCCGGGGGGAGCGCGTCGGGGCGTGTGCGATTGCGCCCGATGCGCGCCCCGGGCCAATGTACAGTGGGAGCCGGCGCGTCGTCTCCGGGGCCGCCGGGCGCGTCGTCCCGGCGCGCGCCCGCGACTCCTGCGCGAGCGCCCCCGGCGGACCATCCCGGCGCCCTTTCGGCGCGCTCCCGCGCCACCCCCTCGCGGGCGGGCAAGTGTAGCGCGGTGCCTGGGGGGCGGCAAGCGACCACGCCCGCGACTCCGACGGCCTCCACACGCGGACCCATCGATGATCGTCACGCTCACGCCGAACCCCTCGCTCGACCTGCTCTTCGAGGCCGAGGAGCTGCGCTGGGACGATGCCAACCGGCTCGCCCCGCCGCGGCGGCGCGCGGGCGGGCAGGGGATCAACGTCGCGCGAGCGGCCCGGGTGCTGGGCGGGCGGAGCATCGCCGTGGCGCCGCTGGGCGGGGCCACGGGACTCGAGCTGCGCAGCATGCTGGAGGGCGAGGGGACCGGGCTGCGCGCAGTGCCGATCCGCGGCGAGACCCGGGTCTTCGTCGGGGTGCGGGAGCACGCGACCGGCCGCAGCCTGCTGCTGAACCCGCGCGGGCCGGAGATCTCGCCCGAGGAGCGCGTGCTGCTGCTCGGCGAGGTGAGCGCCGCGCTCTCCGAGGAACGGCCCGCGTGGATCGCGTGCTGCGGAAGTCTCCCGCCCGGACTCGAGCCGGCGTTCTACGCCGCGGTCGGCGAGCTCGCGCGGGAGCACGGCGCGGCGTTCGTGCCGGACTGCGACGGCGAGGCGCTGCGGCTCGCCGCCGAGCGCGGATGCGATCTCCTGGTGCCGAACGCGCACGAAGCCTCCCGGCTGCTCGGCCGGGATGTGGCGGACGTCGAGGCGGCCGGAGATGCCGCCGCGGCGCTGCGGAGCTTCGCGCCGATCGTGGCGGTCACGCTGGGGGAAGGCGGCGCGGTTTGCGCGACGGCGGGGGAGCGCTGGCACGCGGCGGCGCCCCGCCACGTCGGCGGGAGCGCGGTCGGCGCCGGTGACGCCTTCCTGGCGGCCTTCCTCCTGGCACGGTGTGCGGGCGCGGAGGCGCCGGAGGCGTTGCGCGCCGCCGTCGCGGCGGGCACGGCCGTCCTCCTCGGCCGGGGCGCGGACCTGCTGCGCCGCGAGGACCTGGAGGCGGTGTCGCGGGCGGTGACGCTCCGGCGGCTCGGCTGACCGTATCAGCGCCGCGCCGAGTCGGGCAGCGGCTTGACGCGCGCGTGCGGCACGGGGACGTGCAGCGTGTCCTTCTCCCCGTGGATCTCCGGTGTGACGATCTTCGCCGTCTCGGTCGAAATGTCGATCTCGTCCGGCTTGATCTCGACGGCGGGCGGCGCGTTGCCCTCTTCCTTCTTCTCGACGCTGCAGGCGCCGACGGCCAGCGCGAGCGCCAGCACTCCGAGCGGTCTACGCATCGTCCGAATCCATTGTGGTTTACGTGCCGTTGCCGGAGTCCCTCGAGGGGCAAGTTCCGGACCTCCCGGGGCGTGGGTCGCGTGCGGAGGCGGGCCTTCCACGGGGGGACCCGGCTTGACGCGGGCCGAGCCCACCGGGTACGCTCCGCCCGCCGCCGGAGCCGACGGCAGAGAGACACGTTCCTCAGCCCGAGGTGGCCGTTGCGAGCTTCCATCCCGATGCTGGTCCTGGTGAGCGCCGTGCTGGCCTGCGGTGACGGAGCGCGTGATCGGCCGCCGCCGGACGCGCCGCCGCCGCTGCCGGCCGCGGCCGCGAGCGGTCCGGCGGCCGAGCCGGCCGGCGCGGGGCCGCCCGCGGCGGCTCGGGCGCCGACGCCGGCGGTGCGCTCCTCGCCGGGGCAGGACACGTCGACCTGGAGCGCGGGGATCGTGGCGCAGGCGCACGCGGGACCCCCCGCGACGCTGGCCGCGATCCGCGTCGCGGGGCATGCCGGCTTCGAGCGCGTCGTCTTCGAGTTCCGGGACCGGCTGCCGAGCTACCAGGTCGAGTACGTGGACCGGCCGGTGAGGGCGTGTGGCTCCGGCAACGTCGTGCCGGTTTCCGGGGACGCGTGGCTGCAGGTGCGCTTCCAGGGCGCGCAGGCCCACGACGAGGCCGGCCATGGGACGATCGCGGCGCCGCCGAAGGTGACGGGGCTCGCGAACCTGCGGGAGCTGCGCTCGACGTGCGACTTCGAGGGTGAGGTGACCTGGGTACTCGGGCTCAATCACCCGAACCGCTATCGCACGCTGGAGCTCCAGTCGCCCGCGCGGCTGGTTGTGGACATCCTCGCATCGAGGTAGGCGGAGGTTCGACGGCCGGCCGGCCGTCGGGCCTCCGCCGATCAGCGCGGTGTCCAGACCTGGTTCGTGCGGTCGACATCCGGGAAGAAACGCTCCGGATCGATCTCGACACGCGTGATGGCCGGCGCCGCGGCGACGCGGATGTCGTGACGGCGCGCGCCGGCGAGCCACACCTCGACGGGCACCTCGACGCGGTCGACGCGGCCGTCCGCGCGCGTCACCGCGATGCGCGCCGGCATCGGCGCCAGGCCGCGGTCCTCGACGTGGATCGTCGCGGAGTCGCCGGCGGCATCCACGCCGGCGATGGCCTGGTCGAGCGTCCAGGTCTCGAAGAACCAGGGCCGCCAGAACCAGTCGAGGTCCCGACCGGCGACGTCGTCGATGGTGTTGAAGAAGTCGTAGGCGTCCGGGTGGCGGTACATCCAGCGACGGCCGTACTCCCGGAGCGCGCGGTGGAGGACATCCGCGCCGAGCAGGCCATCGAGCATGTGCAGGACGACGGCCGTCTTCGTGTAGGTCGCGGCGCCGAAGGCGGGGCGGAGCGGCGGATAGAGGTCGCCGTGGCGCATCAGCTCGACCTCGCCGCCGATCCACTCGCCGTCGGCGCTGCCGACGCGCGCGAGCTCGAGGTAGCCGTCCTGGTCGGCGCCGAACGGATCACTTGCCGGGCGAGCCTCCTTCAAGCCGATGTCGTCGACGTAGGAGTTCACCCCCTCGTCCTGCCAGGAGTGCCGCTTCTCGTCGGAGCCGACCATCATCGGGAACCACATGTGCCCGATCTCGTGGAGGCTGACGCCGTAGAGGCTGGTCGAGTCGCGCGTCCCGCCGATGAGCGTGGCCATCGGGTACTCCATCCCGCCATCGAGGATCCCCTCGACCAGGTCCATGTGCGGCCAGGGATACGGCCAGAGCTCGCGCGAGAAGAAGGCGACGGCGCGGGCGCCGAGGCTGGCCCAGCGGTTCCAGGACGTCCCCTTTTCCGGGCGGTAGAACGCGTTCACGACCACGGTGTCCGGCCGGCCGTCGCCGTGCGCGTCCGGCACCTCGACGGCGGCCGCGTCCCAGACGTACCGATCCGACGTGCCCCAGGCGAAGTCACGCACGTTGCTCGCGGTCCAGCGCCAGGTGAGCTTGCCGCCCGGCGCGCCCGCAGTGGCCCGGCCGGCGCCACGCTCCGCCGGTGCGACGACGCGGACCAAGCCGCCAGCGGCGGGAGGCGACGCGATGCGCTGCCGCGTCCGCGGCGAGAGCACGTCCGCGGGGTTTCGCAGCGTGCCGGTGGCGGCGACGAGGAACCCGGCCGGCACCGTGAGCGAGACGTCGTAGTCGGCGTAGCCCATGTAGAACTCGGCGTTCGTCATGTACTGGTCCGCCTGCCAGCCGTTCACGTCGTCGTAGACGGCGAGCTGCGGATACCAGTAGCCGAGGAAGAACACCTCGCCGTCCGTGCCCATCCGCGGGTTGCCGACGGGCGGGACGGTGAAGCTCCAGGCGAGCTCCAGCTCCGCCGAGTCGCCCGGCGCCAGCGGGTGCGGCAAGCGGATGGAGGCGACCGTGCCGGTGACGAGGTAGTAGGGCCGGCCGGGCGCCGCGCGGGCCGGGATCTCCTGCCCCTGCGCCGCGACGCGCGTGAGCGCCACGCCCCCGGTCGCCGGGACGAAGCGGTCCCGCATGGCGGTCGGGGCGTTGGCGTTCTGGTAGAGATGGATCGAGAGCGTGGCCAGCGTGTCGGGCGAGCGGTTCAGATAGCGGACCGTCTCCGCGCCGCTCAACCGCGCGGTGGCCGGGTCCAGCTCCGCCGTGATCCGGTACCGGGCGTACTGCTGCCAGTACCGGGGTCCGGGGCGGCCGGTGCGCGTGCGCGTGCCCCGCTCGACGGCTCGCCGAAAGCCGGGCGTCTCGAAGACGGGGTAGGGCCGCGGCCGCTCGGGCGTGGCAAGGGGCGCCGGGACACGCGGGGCCGGCGCAACCGGCGCGGGCCGGGCGGAGGCGCAAGCGGCGGCGCAGAGCGCCAGGAGCGTGGCCAGGATCGGTCGAGGTCGCGGTCGGGGCCCCACCGGCGTCTCCGGGCAGAGGGTCCTATATGGTTGTCGTGCATCAACTTAATAACACCGGCCGACGCGCGCACGCGAGGGCGCGCGATCATGAAACTTGACTATGGGAGCGGCAGCATTAGTTTGGACCCCCGATCGGCCTCATGCAGGAACCGGCCGATACTCCCCCCTGGAGGACCGGTATGAGGCACGATGCCTCTTGACGGCATACAGGCCGGGGGGTAAAGTGTGTCCCGCTTTGCCCGGCAGTCGCAAAGTCGGGCGGGCGGTGCCGAACAGACGATACCGTTGACGTCTCCGGGTTCTACGGTCCGCGAAAGCTGGCCCGTGAGCCCTTCTGCCGTCTGGTCACGCAACAAGGAGGTGGCAGCGATCCCGAGTGTCGTGCGTCCGCAGGCGCGAAGTACCGCAGTTCCAGCCACACGATGCACGCAGCAGTGCGCAGTCCGAAGTACGCAGTCCCCGCAGTACGGTAGTCGTGAACCCTCTTTCTCCTTATCGGAGGAGGCCAATGAGTCCTCGAACGTTTGTAACTAGGGGCCTGGCGCTGATGGCGCTCGCGTCCCTCGGTTTGGCGGCGTGTTCGGACAACACGACCGTCATTCCGCCCGAGCCGGTAGCGGTGACGGTGGTTCCGCCGGCGCTGACGCTCGGCGTGGGGCAGTCCGGCCAGTTCGTCGCCGCGGTGACGGGCGGGCCGACCGGCGGCAGCACGGCGGTGACCTGGAGCTCGAGCAACTCGGCCCTGGTCAGCGTCGACGCGACCGGCAAGGTGACGGTGGCGCGTGCGCCGACGGCGACCGAGGGTACGTCGGTGACGATCACGGCGACCTCGCAGCAGGATCCGAACGCGAAGGGCGCCGGCGTGGTGAACATCACGGTGACGGCGCCGCCGCCGCCGCCGCCGCCGGCGACGATCACGATCGCGGACATCACCGCTCCGGGTGGTGGCACGGTCGACCCGACGAACATCTCGGGTTCGATCAACATCATCCTGAACGTGGATGTGCCGCAGGGCGCGCAGGTGAGCCGCGTGGACGTCAAGCTGGACGCGGCCACTGTGTGCTCGCAGTCGTTCACGTCCGGGACGCAGGGCCAGGTCTCGACGAACGAGGCGGACGTGGTGCAGGTGATCTGCCCGATCAACACGGCGGCGACGAAGGATTCGCTGGGCACGCCGTCGTTCCTGAACGGGCCGCACACGCTGACCGCCGCGCTGGTCGCTCCGTCGGGCACGACGGCCGCGTCGGTGACGCAGACGCTGGTGTTCAATAACGCGAACCGGGTCATCCCGACGATCACGACGTCCGGTGCGAGCGCGGTCGGCCCGCTCGGTCTGACGTGGCGGCAGGGCGACCTGGTGGTGAAGGCGGTTCCGACGCTGTTCACGGGCGGGACGCTGAGCCGGGTGACGGTGTCGGTGACGCCGGCGAACGGCGGTGGGACGGCGGTCCAGGTCGATTCGACGGCCTCGGACGGCTTCACGGTGACGTTCCCGCAGAACAAGTCGCTCGCGAGCAACGGCGTGGGCGGGGTGCAGGACTCGGTCAACATCGTGGTCACGACGGTGACGTCGACGGGTCAGGGTGGTCCGTCGAACAGCTTCGGCGTGAACCAGCCGCAGACGCTGCGCCTGGACAACGTGGCGCCGTCGGTGACGGCGATCACGCTGCCGCCGCCGAGCCCGGCGGCGGGGAACCCGATCTTCCTGAACGGCACGTTCGCGTTCGCCGCGAGCGCAGTGACGGCGACGGACGCGGGTGTGAACAACGTGACGTTCACGTTCTTCGCGGGTCCGGATACGGCGCACCTGACGCAGGTGACGACCGGCTCGCAGCTGGCCGAGGTCGCGGTTCCGACGTACATCCTGCGCGTGGTTGCGAAGGATGCGCTGGGCAATGACACGATCGTCTACGCGGCCGCGGGCAACACCGTCTCGACGACGGTGGGTGGCGCGGTGAAGTTCGCGGTCGACGTGACGCCGCCGGTGGCGACGATCACCGGTACGCCGAACCTGGCGACGGTGACGGTGCTCAACTCGGCCAGCTGGGCCGTGACGGCGCAGGACACCGGCGCGGCGCCCAGCGGCATCGGGACGAACTCGATCAGCGGGCGTCAGTTCGTGATCACGCCGACGGGCACGACGTGCGCCACGGGCGTGGTGAGCGGCGTCTGCCAGTTCGTCAGCCCCGGCACGGGGGCGGCGGGCACGATCAACGCCACGCCGTCGGTCGGGTACGACAGCGTGACGATCCGGGTCACGGACGTGGCCGGGAACGTGAACACGGTTGCGACGCGCCTCATCCTGCAGGACAACGCGGCGCCGAGCATGGGCGGCATTGTCGGCCCGGCGACGATCACGGGTGGTTCGAGCGCGACGTTCTCGACCGCGGCGAGCGACAACATCGACCTGGGCTTGCTGACGCCGACGCTGTCGTACGGCGCTGCGCTCGACCTCGGGTTCGCGCCGACGACGATCGGCACGTTCGGGACGGACGCGTTCACGACCTCGGCGACGCCGAGCGTTGCGATCAGCCCGTTCATCGCCGGGATTCAGTTCACGGTCGCCGGCGGCGCGCCGACGGGTGCGAGCCAGGGTGCCACGCTGGTGACGTTCAAC
>DASTKT010000104.1:0-3329 GCA_035715725.1 Longimicrobiales bacterium
TCCGGCGGGATCTCCAGCGCCGTGATGAACAGGCGACGCAGCTCCGCCGGAATCCCCGGCTCCTCCCCTAGCCGCCCCGTCCGGGCGGCGGCGTCCAGCAGCGGCGCCGCGTCCACGCCGAGGCGCGTCACCGCCTCGCGGAACGACGGGCTCACCTCGTGGAGCGTCTCGCCGCCCAGCACGTGCGAGCGACGGTACGCGAGCGCGAAGAATGGCTCGATGCTCGGGCTCGTCCCCGCGATGATGCTGATCGTCCCCGTCGGCGCGATCGCCGTCCGCGTCGCGTTCCGGAGCCGGAGCCCCTCCCGCTCGTGCACGCTCCCGGTCCAGAACGGGTAGACGCCGCGCTCCTCCGCCAGCGCCCGGGACGCCTCGAGCGCCGCCTCCTCGATGGCGCGCATGAGCTCCTCCGCCTGTCCGACAGCCTCGCTCGAGTCGTACGACACGCCCAGCCGCACCAGGAGCTCGGCGAAGCCCATGACGCCGAGCCCGATCTTCCGGCTCCCGCGGCTCGCCCGCGCGAGCGCATCCGTGGGGAAGCGGTTCACCTCGATCACGTCGTCGAGGAAGCGCACCGCGGCGGCCACCGTCGTCCCGAGGCGGTCGCGGTCCAGCTCCATCGCGCCCTCCCGCGTGCGCACCATCCGCGCGACGTTGATCGACCCCAGGTTGCACGCCTCGTTCGGGAGCAGCGGGACCTCGCCGCACGGATTCGTCGCTTCCACCTCGCCGCGAGCCGGAATCGGATTCGCCCGCGCCACCGCGTCCAGGAACAAAAGCCCTGGATCCCCCGTGCGGCACGCCGCGTCGACGATCGCGTCGAAGACGTCCGTTGCCGTCAGGCGCCCCACCCTGCGGCCGGTGCCGGGGTCCAGCAGGTCGTACGCCCGCCGCGCCGCCTCCGCCTGCATGAACGCGTCCGTCACGGCCACCGACAGGTTGAAGTTCGGCAGCGAGCCGTCCAGCTTCGCCCCGATGAACTCCCGGATGTCGGGGTGGTCCACCCGCAGCACGGCCATGTTCGCGCCCCGGCGCCGCCCCCCGAGCTTGATGTGCTCGGTCGCCGCGTCGAAGATGTGGATGAAGGCGACCGGTCCCGGCGTCTCGCCGGCCGTGCTGCTCACCGCGGCGCCGCGCGGCCTCAGCCGCGAGAACGAGAACCCCGTCCCGCCGCCCGTGCGCTGCACGAGCGCCATCTGCTTCAGCGCCTCGAAGATCCCCTCCATCGAGTCGTCCACCGGGAGCACGAAGCAGGCGCTGAGCTGCCCGAGCGGGGTGCCCGCGTTCATCAGCGTCGGGCTGTTCGGCAGGAAATCCAGCGAATCGAGCAGCTCGCCGAAGCGGCCCTCCCACCGCGCGGCCTGACGCGCGTTCCCCAGGATCAGCTCCGCGTGCGCGACGCCTCGCGCCACGCGCTCGAACAGCTCCTGTGGCGTCTCGATGATCCGCCGCGCGGCGTCCCGGCGGAGATAGCGCGCCTCCAGCACGCGCAGTGCGTTCGTCGAGAGCGTGGGCATCTCACTCCCCGGTTTGGCGTCCGGCCTTGCGCCACGACCCTGCCGGCCCGAAGCGCAGTCGGCATGCCGGCGCGCGACGCCGCGCCACGCCCCACCGGCGATCGGCGGCCTCGTGGACACGCCCGGCGCCATCGTCGTATGTTGGCACGATCATCCCCCCGAGCCGGAGCGCGGTGTGCCTCGTCCGCGCGGGCGTGCGCAGCCCGAGATCCAGGCCTCCCGTAGCCTGATGCAGGTCGCGGAGTGGGAGCTGCAGCAGGTCCTCCAGGACATCCACGATGGTCCCGTCCAGCACATGTACGCGGCCCTCTCGCAGCTCGATCTCCTGCAACGTGCGCTGGAGGCCTCCCCCGCGGGGCCGAGCGCGGAGGCGTGGGCGCGGCTCGACCGGATCCGTCGCTTGCTGGAGGCCGGCCTCGCCGACATCCGCACCTACATCGGCGGCTACCGCACCCCGGAGTTCGACTCGCGGGAGCTGGTCCCGCTCCTCCAGGGGCTGGCCATGCAGCACGAGGCACTGACGGACACGCGCGTGCCGATCGAGGTGCCGGGACCCGTCCCGGAGCCGCCGCTGCCCGTCAAGATCGCGCTCTACCGGGTGCTCCAGGAGGGACTCTCGAACGCCTACCGGCACGGCGGCGCCGCGGAGGTCGCGGTGCGCCTGGCCGTCGACGGCACAGCCGCGGCGACCCGCCTCCGCCTGACCCTCCGCGACGATGGCGCCGGCTTCGACGTGGACCGCCTTCCGCCGGGCCGGCACTTCGGCCTCCAGGGGATGCGGGATCGGATGGGGATGGTCGGTGGGTCGTTCCAGCTCGACAGCGCGCCGGGCGGGGGCACGACGATCACCGTGGAGGTGCCGCTCCGATGAGCCCGCCGATCCGCGTCGTCCTCGCCGATGACCACGAGCTCCTGCTGGAGGGGTTGCGCTCGCTCCTCGAGGCCGAGGGCGACATGCGCGTCGTGGCCGCGGCCACCGCCGGGGACCAGCTGATGGACGCCGTGCGCCGCGACCGCCCGGACGTCGTCGTTCTCGACCTCGAGATGTCCGGGATGAGCGGGCTCGCCTGCCTCCAGCAGATCCGCGCCGAGCAGCTCCCTGTGCGGATCCTCGTCCTCAGCGCCTACAGCGACGGCGGCTCCATGCGCGCCGCGCTGGAGGGCGGCGCCGACGGCTACGCACTGAAGACGGAGCCGCCCCGGCAGACCGTCGCGTCGATCCGCCAGGTCCACGGCGGCCAGCTCGTCTTCCCCGCGGCCGCGAAGCGCTGGCTGCTGGGGAAGGCCGCGCCGCCGGACCCGCGCCAGCTCACCGACCGCGAGCGCGAGGTGCTGGCGCTGGCCGCCGAGGGGCACACGAACGCCCAGATCGCCCGCCGTCTGCGCGTCAGCGAGAACACCGTGAAGTTCCACCTCCAGAACCTCTACCTGAAGCTCGGCGCCGCGAACCGGACCGAGGCCGCGGCCTGGTACCTCCAGCAGCGCGGCGTCGCGGCCCGCTGACCGCCCGCCCGTTCGGGTGGGTCCTCCCCTCCCCGAACCGACGGTCCCTTCCCTCCCCCACGAGAAGTCCTCGCCTCCCCGATCGGCGGTCGTGCGCCGCGCCGCTCGCCGGCATCGTGCTCGTGAGCGGCGTCGCACGCGGGGGCGCGCCGTCCGAAACGAGCGAGGAGGGTCGAATGGCCGTGTTCATCGACGGCAAACCGAGGAGCCGCTGGGCGGCCGGCGTCACGCCCTACGCCGAGATGGGATACTACCAGCCGGACTACGAGCCGCGCGCGACCGACGTCCTGTGCGCGTTCCGCTTCGTGC
>DASTKT010000105.1:0-10857 GCA_035715725.1 Longimicrobiales bacterium
CCGAGCTCGTACATCGAGTAGAGGATGCGCCGGTGCACGGGCTTGAGCCCGTCGCGCACGTCCGGCAGCGCCCGCTGCACGATCACGCTCATGGAGTAGTCGAGGAAACTCTCCCGCATCTCGTCTTCGATCAGGCGGGGAAGGACCCGCTCCCGTCGCGTCGCCATCACCATCCTGGGCTGGTCTCCGGTCTGTTTCTGCGCCTCGGAATTGGTCGAATCCTGCATCGTTGACTACCCTCGGGGCGGGTCGAAGGTTCGGCAAATCTTCGGGACGAGGATGCGATCCGAGCCCGCATCCCGCAAGGTCTCGAGCCACGGGAGCGGCACGGCCGGCGCACCGGTCTCCGGGCGATCGACGCTACGCGGAGACCGTGGGGTGCGAGCGCCGCGAGCGCAAGGCCTGTGCGCCGGGATCAGTGTCGGGGAGGCTCGATGCCTTCGGTGCGGAGGATGCTGGCGATCCTCGTGCGGAGCTGCGGCGGGGCGGCGGGCTGACCCTTGGCGGCGCGGTGGAGCGCATCCTGGAAGGAGCCGCAGAACTGGAGGAAGGGGTAGCACCCCGCGCACACTTCCATGTGGTGGCGGACGGCGGCGGCGTCCCCGGCGGCGAGCTCGCCGTCGAGGAACTCGTAGAGTCGCGCGAGAGCCTCGAGGCAGTCGGTTCGGGTCATTGTGGGTTCACCTGGACGTAGCCGGATTCGGTGGCATACTCGTAGAGCTGCCGCTGGAGCAGTCGTCGCCCGCGGAAGAGCCGGCTTTTCACGGTGCCGATCGGGATGCCGAGCACGTCGGCGATCTCCGCGTACGAGAGTCCTTCGAGGTCGCTGAGCACGACGGCGTCCCGGAAGTCGGCGGGGAGCCCCTCGATCGCGAGAAGGATTCCATCATCGATGATCGAGGCGAAGAACTGGCCCTCCGGGTCGTACTGGTACGCCGTCGTGAAGACGGGGATCTCGCCGGTCTGGACGCCGCTGGTGTCGACCTCATTGGCGGCCTGGCGCACGGTCTCGTCGCGGCGGCGATCCCGCTTCCGCTGCCGCAGGAATACATTGCGGCATATCGTAAACAACCAGCTTTTGGCGCGGGTTCCCGGGGTGTACTGTTCCCAGGCGCGATAGGCGCGCAGGAATGTCTCCTGGACGAGGTCCTCGGCGTCCGCCGGGGAGCCGCTCAACCGCAGCGCGAAGCGGTAGACCGCATCGAGGTGCGGGAGAGCCTCTTGCTGGAACGACTCCATCCGATCCATGGGAGAACCGCGAGAAGAGGGGGTATCGTTGAACGCAGGGGAGCCGTCGTCGCCGGGCGCCGGATCCGAATCGCGCGCGGGCGGGACCTCCGCACCGGACGACTCGGTCGAAGGGGGCCAGCCGCGTGCGTCGGGGCGGTCGGCGGCGCTCCGGTTCGGGCTCCTGGTCGTTTTCTTTGTCGTGGTCGTCGTGCTCCTGCGGTTCACGCCGTTGCGGGCGCTCGGGTCCAGGTCCGGTGTCCTCGCCGGTCTGGCGAGGATCCGGGCGGCGCCGGCGGCGCCGGTCGTATTCGTTGTCGTCTACGCCGTCGCCGCCGGGCTGGCGCTGCCGGGGAGCGCACTCACGCTGGCCGGCGGGGCCGTCTTCGGCCTCTGGCCGGGCGTGGCGCTGAACCTGGCCGGGGCCGTGGCGGGCGCGACGGCCGCCTTCCTTCTCGCGCGGGGGTTGGGCCGGGAGTTCGTGTCGCGACGGCTCCATGGCCGGGTCGCGGCGCTCGACCGGGAGGCGGAGCGCCACGGCTTCCGGGCGATCCTGCTGCTCCGTCTCGTACCCCTCGTCCCGTTTAACGCATTGAACTACGGCGCGGGGCTTTCCGCGGTTCGGCTGCGGGACTACGTCCTGGCGAGCGCGGTCGGAATGCTGCCGGGGACATTCGCCTACACGTACTTCGCGGAGGCGATCCTGGCCGGAAGCCTGGAGGCACGGCGTGACGCGTACCTCCACATGATCCTTGCCGGCGCGCTGCTCATGCTGCTCTCGCTGCTGCCGCTGTTGTTGCGCCGACGTGGTTCCGACCGGGCCGCTTCGTGAGACAGTACCTTGGTCCCCGGACGGTGTCAATCAGGCCCGGCGAGGGTTCCTGACGGCCCCGCCGGCGCGCCTCGGCCCTCGATCCGGCGCGCCGGCGGCGACCACGGGGCCGCTGGCGCACCCGCGCGTCACCCTCCGAGCGGATTCCGGAACGCCGTTGTTAGAACGCCCGAGCGAGGCGCGGCCGGACGGGCGCAACGGGTCCGGACCGGCCGGCGTCGCGCGGGATCATTCCCACTCCTCCAGGATCTCCTCGAACTCCGCCGCCATCCCGGGGTGGCCGTGCCGGCGGGCTGCGTCCACCCCGCGCTCATACGCCTGGCGGGCCTCGGCGGGACGCCCGAGCTCCCGCAGCGCGCGCCCGAGCCGGCCCCACGCGTTCCCCTGGTCGTCGGTCGTGTCGAGGTATTGGCGCAGCTCCTCCGCCACCGCCTCCCAGCGACCGGCCTTCTCGTACTCCACCGCGAGCGCGAAGCGGAGCCGCGCATCCCCCGGGCTGCGCTCCAGCATCTTCCGCAGTGACTCGATCCTCGAGCTATCCATCCGCGCTCCTCCCCTTGCCGTCGGAGGCCAACATGGCGGCCAGGCGCATGGCGTCGCCGGGCGCGTGCACCTTGGCGTCGTTGTCGAAGTATACGTAGACGTCCCGTTTCCGAGCTGCCGGCGACGGCGCCCCTTCCACCCTCACCGCGTCGGCCGGCCAGCCTCCCGCCCGCCACGTCCGGATCCGGTCCGCCCACCACTGGAGCTCGGAATCGGTATAGCCGCTCGCATAGAGCTGCTCCGAGCCGTGGAGCCGCACATACACGAAATCCGCGGTCAGCTCCTCCGCGTACGGCCAGGTCCCGGCGCTGTCGGCGAAGACGAGCGCGGCGCCATGCTCCCGGAGCATCTCGACGAACTCCGGGACGAGGTAGCTCTCGTGCCTCACCTCGAACGCGTGCCGGATCGGCTGGTCCGCTTCCGCCTCCGTCCACGCGCCCGCCTTCAGCCGCGCATCGTGTCGGCGCGCCAACTCGGCCGCCTCCACGGTCGTGCGGGGGAGCCGCGCGAGAAAGTCGGCTACCCGGCGCGCGTCGAAGCCGAGTTGCGGCGGGAGCTGCCAGAGGATCGGCCCCAGCTTCGGCCCCAGGCGCAGCACTCCGGAGGCGAAGAAGTTCGCCAGCGCGGTGTCGACGCCCACGAGCTTCTTCATGTGCGTGATGAAGCGGCTCCCCTTCACCGCGAAGACGAAGCGCTCGGGCGTCTCGTCCCGCCAGCGCGCAAAGCTCGACGGCCGCTGAAGCGAGTAGAACGAGCCGTTGATCTCGATCGAGCTCAGCTGCCGGCTGGCGTACTCCAGCTCCCGGCGGTGCGGGAGTCCGCTGGGGTAGAAGATGCCCCTCCAGGCGGGGTACGTCCACCCCGAAATGCCGATCCGGAGCTCGCTCGTCCGCTGTTTCGTCATGCCAGGCAAGTGCTTGTTTTACAACTTGTTCCGCGGGGTCGGCCGCCTCCGCGGAGCGGTACCGAGATTGCATACGCTGGTCCACGAGCCGGTCGTCGTCGGCCGGACGCGCGGGGGGAGGGCGAACACGACTCGCCGTGGTCTGCGGCTCTGGGGCGGCGGCGAGAGCAGGTATAGATCGGGAGGTGGATGTGATGGTGAGGATTGGGATGTGGCTGGGCGCGCTGCTGGTGGTCTCCGGTTCCGCGGCAGCGCAACAGTCCCCCTCCTGGGTGGCGAAGGCGAGCGCGCCGATGGATGTCACGACGAACGAGGCGGGGGTAGCGGCGGTGTACGTGGCACCGGAGGTGGCACAGGCGTGGAACTACCTTTACCGGTTCATCGACGAGGCGGAGTTCGTGCTCTGCCTGGAGGGGCACGAGAACAACGGCGTGGTGCGGATCGAAGGTTTCCGCCTGGCGCACATCGAGGCGGCGGGACCGACCAGCGTCCGGTACCAGCCGTGCGACATCCCGAGCTACGTCGGGACGGCCCATAACCACCCGCCCGCCAGCGGTGACCCGCCGGCGTGTTATCGGTCCGTCCCCGACCGGCGCAGCTTCGAGCAGGACTCGAAGGCGGTCGTGGACGTCGTGCTTTGCGGCGAAGACAAGTGGGTCTGGATGCTGAAGGATGGACGGAAGGGCGGCACGGTCCCGCAACAGAGCCCTCAGGGCTGACGGAGGCCGCCCGGATCGCGTGATCGGAGGGCGGCTCCCGCGAGGGGGTCGCCCTCGTTCGCATCAGCGCCGCGTCACCGGCGCAGCGCCCCGGCGGCGGGTCGACGACGCCTCAGCCGCCGCCGCGACGGACGGCATCGTCGGCGGCCGCCATCTGCCCCACCCCGAAGACGATGGCCATGACGACGATGAGCAGGACGGCGTACGCCGCGGCGGCGCCGAAGTCGTACGCACGAAGCTGCGACAGGATCTCGACCGAGATGGGCCGCGTCGAATGCGTGTACAGCAGGATCGACGCGACGAACTCACCGAGTGCGGTGACGAAAGCGAGCAGCGCGCCGGCGAGGAGCCCCGGGAGCACCAGCGGCACGACGACGCGGCCGAGCGTGCGCGCGGGCCCCGCGCCCAGCGACGCGGCCGCCTCCTCCACGGCGGGATCGAGCTGGCGGAAGCTCGTGAGGGCGGCTCGGGTTACGAGTGGAATGTTGCGGATGAAGTAGGCGAGCGGCAGGATCGCGGCCGTCCCGACGAGGACGAAGCGGCCGGCCCAGGGCGCATTCACGCTGAACGTCGTCGCGAGAGCAAGGGCGAGGACGGTCCCGGGCAGGGCCCACGGGAGCGCCACCAGCGCGCCAACGAGCCCTTTGCCGCGGAACGGGCGACGCACGATCAGCCATGCCGCGGCGATCGCGAGGGCCACGTTCGCGATCGTCGAGGTCGTCGCCATGTTCAGGGAGTTCAGGATCGGCCGCAGCCGGGCGGCATCGCCGAACATGAGGCGGTAGTTGACGAGCGAGAGCTCCGGCGGGAACAGCTCGGTCGTCCAGGTCCCGAGCGGGACCAGCGAGACGAGCCCCACGGTCAGGTGCGGCAGGATCAGGACGATCACGACGAGCAGCGCGAGGATCCCGGCCCCGGTGTCGGCGGCGCCGCGCCGCCGCACCGGCGCGATCCCCTTGCCCGCGCCGGTGTATGCCCGCCCTCGCTCGAGGCGCTCCAGCAGGCCGAGGAACAGGAGCGAGGTCGCTGCGAGCACGACTGCTTCGACCGCGGCCAGCGCGAGGTCCTCCGGTGTCCCGTTCAGCTTGCTCACGAACACCTGCGTCGTCAGCACGCGGAACCCGCCGCCGAACACGTACGGCGCGCTGAACGAGCCCATCGACGTCATGAAGACGAGCAGGGCGGCGCCGCCGATGGCGGGGAAGAGCAGGGGGAGCGTCACCCGGCGGAGGACCGTGAGGCCGGAGGCGCCGAGCGCGCGGGCGGCCTCCGCCTGCGCCGGGTCGAGCCGCGCCAGCGCCGCGCTCGTGAACATGTAGAAGTACACGTACATCGTGTACGCATGCACGAGCAGGATCGCCGCCGGGCCGTTCAGCCTCCACGGCGGCGCCTCCAGCCCCAGCAGGAGCTGCACACCGCGCGTGAGGAAGCCGGTCTCGCCGTAGAGGAAGAGGAACGCGATCACGCCGACCAGGGGCGGCAGCAGCACCGGCAGCGCGGCCAGCGCCGCGAGCAATCGGCGACCCGGGAAGTCGAAGCGGGTGAACAGGAACGCCAGCGGTACGCCGACGAGGCCGGAAAGGACCACGCTCGCCAGCGAGATCCAGACGCTGTTCCAGAGGGCGCCCAGCTCGGACGGGCTGCGCAGGAAGCGGGCGTACGCCGCCAGCGTCCACCGCCCGCTCAGCCGGAGACTGTCGGCCAGGACGTAGAGGTTCGGGTAGAGGACCAGCCACACGAGCACGGCGAGCACGACGCCGGCGAGCAACGCCGTCCGGCTCGCGGCGCGGCGCGGACGCGCGGGCCGTCCAGCGGCGGTGCGCGTCGCCTCGGCGGTGGTCGGCGCCATCGTGCCTCAGGGCGCGCCGGGCTCGCGCGCCGGGAATAGGCGAGGTGCCGAGCCGTCTCCCGGGCGCAGCCGCACCGCGTCCCCCGGCGCGGCCGCGCGGGCACCGGCCTGCGCCAGCACCTCACCCGCCGGCGTCTCGATCCGGTAGAGGGTGGTGGCGCCCGCGAACTGGCGCTCGACGACCCGGCCGGGCAGGGAACCGGCCTCGTCCGCGCCGCCGGCCGTGAGCGCGACGGCCTCCGGGCGGAGCATGAGCCGGACCTCGGCGTCCGGGACGGCCTCGATGCCGCCCCGAGCCGCGCGCCAGCGCGCGCCACCCGCGAGCTCGCAGAGCACCATCTCTCCTTCCGCCGCGACGATCCGCGCCGGCAGGAGGCTCGCCCGGCCGAGGAAGGAGGCCACGAAGGTGTTGGCCGGCTCCGAGTAGAGCTCTTCCGGCGTGCCGACCTGCTGGAGCCGGCCGGAGCGGAGCAGCGCGATGCGATCGGAGAGGGCGAACGCCTCCTCCTGGTCGTGCGTCACGAAGATGGACGTGATGCCGAGGCTCTTCAGGAGCGTGCGGAGCTCGGAACGGGTGCGCTCGCGCAGCGCCGCATCGAGGTTCGACAACGGTTCGTCCAGCAGGAGGACCGGCGGCTCCGGGGCAAGCGCCCGGGCGAGCGCGACGCGCTGCTGCTGCCCCCCGGAGAGCTGCTGGACCTTCCGCTTGCCGTACCCCGGGAGGTCCACCAGCTCCAGGGAGCGCTCGACCCGGCGCGGGATCTCCGCGCGCGGCACGCCCTGCGCCTTGAGCCCGAAAGCGACGTTCTCGTGGACGTCGAGGTGGGGAAACAGCGCGTAGTTCTGGAAGACCATCCCCGTCCCGCGCCGCTGCGGCGGCAGCGACGTCACGTCGCGCCCGTCGAGGAGCAGCCGTCCGGAGCTCGCGGTCTCGAAGCCGGCGATCATCCGCAGCGTCGTCGTCTTGCCGCAGCCGCTCGGCCCTAGCAGCGTGAGCAGCTCGCCGCGTCCGACGTCGAGCCAGAGGTCGGCGACCGCCACGACGTCGCCGAAGCGTTTCTCCAGGCCTTCCAGTCGAAGCATCGCGAGGTCAGCCGCCCGAGCGCCCGCGGACGTGCTCGTCCCACCAGCGCATCCAGCCCGGGAGCTGCTGCTGGAGCCGGGCCCAGTCCAGCGGCTCTGGTCGGATCTGCGCCCGGGCCTGCCGGAGCCGCTCCGGGAGCGAGTCCGTCGGGATGTCCGTCCGGGCGGGGAGCCGCATGAAGTCCCGCGCGGCCATGAGGATCCCCTCGGTCCCACCCACGTACTCGAGGAACCCCCTCGCCGCTGCGGTATGCGGTGCCCCCTTCACGACCGCGACGCCGTCGACGACCAGCGGAGTTCCGCTCGTGGGGATCGTGTAGTCGATGGGTAGCTTCGTCTTCGCCTGCAGCTCCTCGATGTCCGGCATGTCCCAGAGGGTGATCAGCCCCTCCTGGCGCGCGAGCTTCTGGTAGAGCAGCGTCGGATTGAGCACGTACTCCTTCGTCTGCGCGTCCAGCCGCCGGAGCCAGGCCATGCCCTGCGCGGTGTCGCCGGTCTGGCGCACGGACCGGTCCAGCACCATCCCCCAGATCGTGCGCATGGTGCCGCTCGCCAGCGGATCGCGGATCAGGACCTTCCCCTTCCACTTCGGATCCAGCACGTCGTCCCAGTCCTTCGGCGCCTCCGCTGCCGCGACGACCTTGCTGTTGTAGGCGATGACCTCGGGCGTCTCGTACGTCCCGTACCAGAGGCCCCGCGGATCCTTCATTTCCGCCGGCACGGCCGCGCCCCAGCTCGGCGTGGAGCTCTCCAGCAGCCCCTCGTTCGCCGCCGCCGTGAACATCTCCGCCGGCGCGCCCCACCAGACGTCAGCCTGCGGATTGGCCTTCTCCGAACGGATCCGGTCGAGCACCTCCTGCGAGCCCATGTCCACCCACTGCACATCCACGTCCGGGTGCGCCGCCTCGAAGCGCTGCTCGAAGGCGGTGAGCAGCTCCCGTCCGTGGGGCGAGTAGACGACGAGGGGCGTCCTCGAGTCGCCGCCCGTGCACGCCGCGGCGAGCAGCGCCAGGGGAGCGGCGAGGAGCCGCCGGCCCGCGAAGCGCCGCCGCCTCATTTCACCCCGAGCGAGAGCAGGTTCGCGAACAGGCGGTAGGCGCCGGGCACACCCGCCGGAAGCTGCCGGAAGAGCGCCAGGCCGGTGTAGACGAAGGTGCCCCTCCCGTACGGCGCCACCACCAGGCCGCCCTGCAGCGGCGGCTCGCCGGGGTCGCTCATCTCGAGGAGCGGCACATACTTCGGATCCCAGTTGTGCAGGAAGTAGAGCCCGCGCTCCTGGACCCACCCCTTGAAGTCGTCGCCGGTGATCCGGTTCGGCGTGGTCAGCGCCGGATGGGTCGGGGCCAGCATCCGGACCGGCGCGTCCTCGTCCGTGACGCGCTCCATCGGCCGGCTGACGGCGAGTGGGTACGGCGCGAAGTTCGACTGGAAGTAGTCGTACATCTGATACTGCACGATGAGCGTGCCACCGTTCTGCACGTAGTCGAGGAGCCGGCGATTGTGCGCCGCGACGTCGGGCCGGACCTCGTAGGCCCGGACGCCGACGACGATATCGTCGAACTTCGACAGGTCCGCGCCGGCGAGCGCGCCGGAATCGAGGGGCTCGACGTCGACGCCGAGCTGCTGCAGCGCCTGTGGCACCGCGTCCCCCGGGCCCATCACGTATCCCACCCGCAGGCGGCGGGGCAGCTTGACGTCGAGCGCCTGCACCAGCGTCGCGGCCTCGCGGTACAGCGGTCGCGGCCGGATGTGCGGGTAGTCGACCAGCCGGAAGCCGCGGCTGTAGCGGCCGCCCCCGGCCGTGACGCTGGCCGCGATGCGGTAACTCCCGGCTCGCGTGGCCGGTGGTGGCGCGACGCTGAACTCGATCGTCTGGCTCTGACCGCGGGCGGGCAGGTGGACCGGCACCGTGGCCGGCTCCGCGCGCCAGCCATCGGGCACCGCCAGCGCGAGCGTCCCCTCGACACCGCCGCGGGCTTCCGCCGTCACGTGGGCGGTCACGCGCAGCGGCGCCGGTCGGCCTCCCATGGGCAGCACGGCAACGCCGGGATCGAGGGCCAGCGAGACGGCCGGTACCACGCGGATCGGGCGCCGTGACTCGCCGTCCTGCGGGTCCACGAGGCGATAGGTGGCTTCGCGGCCTAGCGGGATGTCCACCCCGTCGAGCGTGGCGGTGGCCGCGGCACGGACCGCGCCCGGCTCGAACGGGAGCCCCACGCTCGGGTCCCCGGCAGGCCAGGAATAGATGTCGCCGTTGCGGGGCCGGCGCAGGAAGTACGGCTCGGTCACCCGAGCGTCCGCGGGTATGCCGATCCGGAAGCGGCGCGTGACCAGCGTCTGCGCGCCCGTCGTCGTCGGTGCCGGTGCGGAATCCAGCGGCGCGGCGGTCCAGCCGGTGGGCAGGACCGGCTCCAGCCGGCGCACGCCGACCGGGCGCGTGCCGCCGTTCCAGAGGCTCAGCTCCAGCGTGAACGTGTCGCCCGGCACGACCTGCTCCGCGCTGGCGACGGCGTCGAGCACGAGCCCCGCGGCGAGGCTGGCCGCGTCGGCGGCATCGGCCGCTTCCCGGTCCAGGTAGAAGCGTAGCGCCTTGCCGGCGCCTCCTGCCGGGAGCGCGGAATCGGCTCGCGCCAGGAGCACACGGCCCCGGGTCAGGTTCGGCACGAGCGCAGCGGGGTCGAGGGCGTTCATCGCCGCGCGCGTCGCGACCATCAGCGAGTCGTAGGTCGCGAGCAGCCGCGCGGCCGGAGCGCCGCGGCCGCCGGGCAGGACCGTCGCGGCGCGCATGGACAGCGTCGAGTCGATCCCCGTCAGCAGCGAGCCCTCCTCTGCTCCCGCGGCGCCGCGCGTCCGGTCCCGCACCAGCGCGACCCCGCCGAAGCGCGGGCCGGGGAGCAAGGGCCGACCCTGGTCCTGGGACCGGTGCCGACTCCGACTCGCCATCGCGACCTGGAAGTACGAGCGCCCGAGGAGGGGGTCCAGGTCCCCGGTCGCGATGCGCACGGTCGCTTCCTCGAGCCGGAACCAGGACCCCTGGTACAGCTTCCGCGGCGCGTACGGCTCCAGCCCGGCCGCGATCTGCTCGGGGAAGCGGCTCGGGTCGCCCGCCGCGTCGAAGGCCTCCTTGGCCAGGACCCCGGCGGCCTGGTGCTGCCCGTGGCCGTCGCGCGGCGTGCCGCTGAACACGGAGACGACGACGTCGGGGCGGAATCGGCGGATCACCCGGACCACGTCCCCGAGCAGAGAATCCCTCGGCCAATGGCGGAACGCCTCGTCCGCGCTCTTGGAGAAGCCGTAGTCGTACGCCCGCGTGAAGAACTGCTCGGCGCCGTCCAGGCGCCGCGCCGCGAGCAGCTCCTCGGTGCGGAGCAGGCCGAGCGCTTCCTGGAACTCCGCGCCGATCGCGTTCTGGCCGCCATCTCCACGCGTGAGCGACAGGTACGCCACGTCGGCCCCCCGGCCCAGCGCCAGCGTCGCCAGCAGCTGCGTGTCCTCGTCGTCCGGGTGCGCGCCGATCATCAGCACGCGTTCGGTCGCCCCCGTTCGGCGGAGCGCCAGCCCGAGCGCCTGCGCGCCGGTGTAGTCCGTTGCGCCCCCCTGCGCACGGAGAGGAAGCGCGCTCCCGAGCAGGAGCGCGAGAAAGGGCGCGCATCGCGCCAGTCTTTTCAGGCTCATGAGGAAAAGGTTAGGGAATTGCGTG
>DASTKT010000106.1:0-3152 GCA_035715725.1 Longimicrobiales bacterium
CCCGGCCGTGGTCCGCCGTGTCACATCCGGGTCAGGGCCCGCTCGGCCGCCCGCACCCCGCTTGCCGCGGCGTCGGCGAACGCGACCCCGCGGAGTCCCGATCCGGCGAGCTCGATCCCCTCAAGCTCCTCGACCGCTCGCTCGATCCGCGCCACTCGCTCCCGATGGCCGAGCTCGTACTGCGGGATGGCGCGCGGCCAGCGGACCACCTTCCCGAACGCCGGCGCCGCCGTGATCCCGTAGAGCCGTCCGGCCTCGGCGCGGGCGAGCGCCAGCAGCGCGTCGTCGTCGAGGTCCGCCGCGACCGGGTCCACCGCGCCGCCGTACATCGCGCGGATGAGCAGGTGACCCTCGGGGGACCGCCCCGGGAAGAGGTGGGTGTCCCACAGGTGGCCCAGCGCCCGGATCCCCTCGCCGCGCGAGATCAGGACGCCGAAGCCACGCGGGACCCTCGGCGCGTCGGCCATCCGGAAGCCGAGCCCGACCACTGAGACCGGCGGGCAGGGGATGGCGGCGAGGTCGCGCGCCGCGTCCGGGGCGTGCGGCGCCAGCAGCTCGCCGATCGCGAAGGGTTCTCCGGCCAGGATCACCCGATCCGCGGCGATCGGGTCGGCGCCGTCCACCGCCACCTGCCACCGTCCGTCGGTCCGCCCCAGCGCCCGCACGAGGGACCGGGTGCGGACCTCGAACCCGCCGCGCTCCGCGAGCGCGCGCGGCAGGGTCTGCATCCCCGCCGTGAACGACGTGAGCGCGCCGCGGGCGGTCTGCCCCCGGCGGGCGATGAACCCGCGGATGAGCGAACCGTGCTCGCGTTCGAGTGCGGCCATCCGGGGGAAGGCGGCGGGGAGCGAGAGCCGCCGGGCGTCGCCCGCGAAGACGCCGAGGGTCATCGGCGCGATGAGCCGCTCAGCGGCCTCCGCGCCGAGCCGGCGGGCGGCAAAATCGAAGACCGACTCGTCGCCGTCGTCGGGGCGGGGGGAGATGAACGGCTCGGCGAGGAGCCGGGCCAGACCGAGTGGGGAGACGAGGCCCGAGGCCAGCATCGTGAGCGGGTGGAACGCGACCTCGCGCAGGCGGCCGCGGCGGTAGATGAACCGCCGGGCCGCGGCGGGCGTGGCGGGAAGCGCGTCGCCCGAGAGTCCCGCCTCGGCGAGCAGGGCCGTGAGCTCGGCGCTCCCGCCGATGAAGCCGCCGGGCCCCCCTTCGAGCAGCCACCCGCCGGCCGCGACCGAACGCGCCTTGCCGCCGACCGCGTCCCCGCGGTCGAGCACGGTCACGTCGAGCGGAAGGCCGAGGGCGGTGGCGCGGCGGCGGGCGGTCCAGGCGGCGGCGAGGCCGCTGATGCCGCCTCCCACCACGACCAGGCGGGCCACGGTCAGACGGTGCGGCTGAAGGTCGGGCGGTCGTCGGCGGCGTGCTTCTCGCGCATATAGCGGTCGAAGCACATCGCGAGGTTGCGGACGAAGAGTTCGCCCGTGGGGGTGGCCTCGATGCGGCCCGGCGCGAGCCGGACGAAGCCCTCGCGCTCGTAGGCCCGCAGCAGCGCCAGGTCGTCGGCGAAGTAGCGGTCGAACTCGACCCCGTAGCGGCGGCCGATATCGGCGGTGTCGAGGCGGAAGTTGCACATCAGCTCGTGGATGACCGTGCGGCGCACCTCGTCGTCGGCGCTGCGCGCGACCCCCCGGGCCACCGGGAGCCGGCCGGCCTGCACCGCCTCCTCGTAGGTCGAGAGCTTCTTCTCGTTCTGGACGTAGGCGCCGCGCACGTCGCCGATGGCGGAGATCCCGAAGCCGATCACGTCGTCGCCGGGGATCACGGCGTAGCCCTGGAAGTTCCGGCGCAGCCGCCCCTCGCGGCGGGCGCGCGCGAGCTCGTCGTCCGGCCGGGCGAAGTGGTCCATCCCGATCGGCTCGTACCCAGCCTCCAGGAACCGTTCCCGCGCCAGCGCGAAGAGCGTGAGCTTGGTCTCCGGGCTCGGCAGCGAGTCCTCCATCAGCTTCTTCTGGTGACCGCGGATCCACGGCACGAACGCGAACGAGTACACCGCCGCGCGGTCCACGCCGAGGTCGATCACCGAGGCCACCGTGCGCTCGAAGGTCTCCGGCGTCTGGAGCGGCAGGCCGTAGATCAGGTCCACGTTGATGCCGCGGAAGCCGAGCTCACGGGCGCGCCGCACCAGCGCGGCCGTCTGCTCGAGCGACTGGACCCGGTTGATCGCCTGCTGCACGTCGGGGGTCAGGTCCTGCACGCCGAACGAGATCCGGTTGAAGCCGAGCGCGGCGAGCGCCTCGAGGTGCGCGGCGGTGGTCACCCGCGGGTCGGCCTCGAGCGCCAGCTCCGCGCCGGGGAGCGGCTCGAACCGCTCCAGGAACCGGCCGAGGAAGGCGGTGAGCTGATCGGGGGTGTAGTAGGTCGGGGTGCCGCCGCCCAGGTGGAGCTGGGCGAACCGCCGTCGGTGCGGCAGGCGCTCGGCCACCATCTCCACTTCGCGCGCCAGGAGGTCGAGGTAGGGCGCTGCGACCTCGCGGTGCGGGGTGATGATGACGTGACAGCCGCAGAAGAGGCAGCGCTGCTCGCAGAACGGCAGGTGGACGTATACCGCCAGCGGCGCGTCGCCGAGGCGGTCGGCCTCGGCGAGGCGGGCCTCGTAGGCGGCGGGGGTGATCCCCTCGCCGAACTCCACCGCCGTCGGATAGCTGGTGTAGCGCGGCCCCGGGCGATCGTGGCGCGCGAGGAGGTCGGCGGTGACGCCGCGGGCGATGGGCCGCCGGGCGGCGGGGTCGTGGGCGGTCATAGGTGAGTGGAGACGCTAACCGGCGGGCGGCGCGGCCGCCACCGAACCATTACGGAGGACCGGGGGACCTCAGTACCGGAGGGCGATCGGCAGCGCCACCGCGGCGCCCGCCACCGTGAACCTGGCCTTGGCGTAGTCCGGCGGTCCCATCCGGGTATGGTTGCCCGAGACGCCGGCGCCTTCCTTCGGCTTCGGGAACGGGAACCACCGCATGTCGAACCGCCGGTTGCCGTTCCGGTCGTGGAACACCTCGACCGCCCACGTCGTGTCGTCGGGAACGCTGTCGAACGCGACCGTCAGCGACTCGGCGGCGGCCGGAACCACCCGGACGGCGTAGGCGCGCTCGGGCTTGAGCCAC
>DASTKT010000107.1:0-13704 GCA_035715725.1 Longimicrobiales bacterium
GGCGCTGGGCCGGCCGATCCACATCTGAGCCGGACCGCGCCGCGCCGCGCGGCGGAGGGGGGACGACGATGGCGGCGAGGCAAGGACCGCTGGAATCGTGGTGGGGTAGCGGCGTGGCCGTGGGCGGATACGCCCGCGGCCACGTCCGTCCGCGCCCCAAGGGATGGGCCGCGGTGGGAGTCGGGGCGGCGGCGCTCGCCTACGCGACGGTGCGCATGCTGCAGGGCGCCGAGCCGTTCGCGACGGCGTTCTACATCTTCGCCTGGTACTCGACGCTGCTCGCGCTCTACGGCGCGCTCTCGCTCGTGGCCGGGCGCTCGCCCAGCCTGCGGCACCCGGCCTCGCTCCTCACCATGCTCGGCTGGTCCAGCGTCGTCTGGCTCTTCTTCGAGCTGCTGAATTTCCGCGTCCGCAACTGGTACTACGTCTTCGTGCCGGCGGACCTCGGGTGGCGCTGGGCGACGACGGTCGTGTCCTTCGCCACGGTGCTCCCCGCGGTCTTCGGCGCCGAGGCGCTGCTCGACGCCCTCGGCTCCTTCGAGCGCGTGCGCTGGCCGCGGCTGCGCGTCACGCCCCGCCTGCTGCGCGGCGTGCAGATCGCCGGGGCCGGGATGCTCGTCCTGCCGCTCCTCTGGCCGCGCTGGTTCTTCCCGCTCGTCTGGGGGACGACGACGTTCCTGCTCGAGCCGATGGTCTACCGCCGCGACCCGGAGCGCTCGCTGCTCCGCGACCTGGAGCTGGGCCGGCCCGGCCGGCTGCTGCGCATCCTGATCGGCGGCGCGGCGATCGGCTTCGTCTGGGAGATGTACAACATCGAGGCGCGGGCCAAGTGGATCTACACGGTGCCCGGCCTGGAGGAGCTGAAGCTGTTCGAGATGCCCGTCCTCGGCTTCCTCGGCTTCCCGCCGTTCGCCGTGGACTGCTACGTGATCTGGCAGCTCCTGGTGCTCGGCGGCGTCGCCGTGCCGCTCGCCGGGCGGGCGCGGCCGGCACCGACCGCGCGCCGCGTCGGCACGGCGCTCGCCGCCGCCGTCTTCGTGGTCTGCATCCTGGCCGGGATGGAGCGCTTCACGTTCTCGTCCGTCACGCCGCGCCTCGACGGGCTCCCGGCCGTGCCGGCGGCGCTGCTGCGCGACGGCGGCTACGACGTCTTCGCGCTCGCCGCCGCGACGCCGGAGGACGTCGAGCGGCGCACGGGCGCGTCCGCGGCGCAGGCGCTGGGCTGGATCGAGACGGCGAAGCTCGCGCGGCTGCGCGGCATCGGCGACGCGAATGCGCGGCTGCTGCGGGAGGTGGGCATCGTCTCGGTGAGCGATCTGGCGGGCGCGGATGCGGCCGACCTGGCGGCGAGGCTGCAGGCGCGGACGGCGACGGAGGTGGTCGACGCGCGGATCCGCGTCTGGGTGCGCGCGGCGCGGGCCGCGCTCCGCGAGGAGCGCTACCCGAGCACGACGATGTCGCCGGCGGGGCCGGGCGTGAGCTCGCCGACGAGCGCCGCCGGCACGCCGGCCGCGACGAGCTCCGCCGCGAGCTGAGCCGCCGCCTCCGGCGGCGCGGCGACGAGCAGACCGCCGGACGTCTGCGCATCGCACAGCAGGACGCGGAGCGGCTCCGGCACCCCCTCGCTCCAGCGCACCGACTCCTCGAGGTCCGCGCGGTTCCGCGTCGTGCCGCCGGGGATGTGTCCCGCCTCCGCCAGCGCCCACGCGCCGGGAAGGAGCGGCACGGCGCCCGCCGAGATCCGCGCGCCGAGGCGGCTCGCCCGCAGCATCTCCCGCAGGTGCCCGAGCAGACCGAACCCGGTCACGTCGGTGGCCGCGTGCGCGCCGGCGCGCAGCATCGCCTCGGCGGCCGCCCGGTTCAGCGCCGCCATGCTGGCGACGGCGGCCGCGACCGTCTCCGGGTCGGCCACGCCCGCCTTGATCGCCGTCGCCACGACCCCCGTGCCGAGCGGCTTCGTCAGCACCAGCCGGTCGCCGGCGCGGGCGGTCGAGTTCCGCACCATCCGCTCCGGGTGCACCTCGCCGACCACGCACAGGCCGAACTTCGGCTCCGGGTCGTCGATCGAGTGGCCGCCCACGATCGCGATCCCCGCCTCCCGCGCGACCTCGCCGCCGCCGCGCACGATCTCCTCCAGCACGCCCTCGCCCAGCAGCGCCCGCGGAAAGGCGACGAGGTTCAGCGCGAACAGAGGCCGCCCGCCCATGGCATACACGTCCGAGAGCGCGTTCGCCGCCGCGATCCGCCCGAAGTCGTACGGATCGTCCACCACGGGCGTGAAGAAGTCGACCGTCGCCACGAGGGCGCGGCCGGCATCCAGCCGGTAGACCGCGGCATCATCCGACGTGCCGGCGTCCACCAGCACGGCGGGATCCGCGAACGGGACCAGGTGACGCAGGACCTGCGTCAGCTCGGACGAGCCGAGTTTGCAGGCTCAACCCGCGCCGTGCGAGAGCTGGCTCAGGCGGAGGCGCGGACGCTGGTCGCGGGGGGGATCGGTGGGGGTAGTCATAGTGCTCGGAAATCTAGGAAAGGGGAGGGGGCGGGGGAACCGGGACAACTCCGGGGGTCAGGGGCCAGGGGTGTGCAGTCCCCGCTTGCGCTTGCGCTTGCGCGCCCGCTCCCGGCGGTTTCGAGGGGGAGCGCGGGCGAGAGGGGGAGTGGGTGATCGTCGTCTCACCGACTCTCCCGCTCATCCGCTCGCCCACTCGGCAGAAGGGCCGGGCGCGGGCGCGGGCGCGCAAGCGCAAGCGGGAACTGCTTCCGGTTCCGGGTCAGGCCGCCGGGCGGTCCCGGTACACCTCCGCCGTCGGGGGGCTTGCCTCCTCGGCGCCGGTGATGGCCGCATGGAAGAGCGCGCGGGCGGTGGTGTAGGCCACCTCGGCGGCGTCGACTTCGAACTGCTTGAGCGCGATCTCGTCGAGACAGGAAACGTAGTCCGGATGGGCGCGGGCATCGTCCGACGCCGCGGTCTGGCTCAGCCGCTCGCCCCGCGCCACAGCCGAGGCGACGAGCCGGTCCCGGATCTCCACCTGCACCGCCTTGCGACGGTTCTGCAGCGCCGCCAGCTCGCGCCGACGCGCCGCCCACTCGAGCCCCGCGGACCGGATGTTCTCCACCAGCTCCCGGAGGAGCGAAACGCTGGTGCGCATGAGCACTCCTTCTCTGCCTCGCGCGGCGAGCGCGCGGACCCTCGAAACGCGTGTACCGCCGACAGGAACAGTACCCCGAATAAACACCGAAGTTGCGGGGCGAGTGGGGGAGTGGGCGAGTGGGCGAGCGGGGGAGCGGGGGAGCGGGGGGAAGTCCGGACTGGGGGCGAGGCGGATTCGGGGCGGAGCTGGGATCGGGGGCGGAGCTCGGATCGGGGCCGGAGCCCGAGTCGGGGCGGAGTCCGGGTCGGGGCGGGGTCCGAATCGGGGGCGGGGGCGGAGGCGGAGGCGGTGGAACGGCGGAATTGGATCCGGGCTCGGATTCGGAGTCGGGGGATGCGGAGGCGGATGGGGATGGGGGTTGGGCAAGGAATGGAGTTTGCGAATACGGAGCGCACCCCCATCGGGAGGCGGGAGATGCTCGAGCACGAGGGTCCGGGCGGGCCGCGTGAATTCGACATGGCGGAGGGGCTGGCGCTCGCGCTGGCGTACCTGGAGGATCCGTCGGACGTGCCATGTCCGCGCTGCGGGCCGGGGCAGATGGAGGTGGTCTGCTACCTGGACGCGCGGTCGATCGAGCGGGGGTCGATCGAGCCGACGTCGCCGGACGGGGACTATACGGTGGTGCTGTACTGCCACGATTGCGGGCGGGCCGCGGCGCTGGACCTGAGCCGGGGCGAGGCGGAGGAGGAGGGGCGGGAAGCGGCGTGAGGGGCGGCGTCGTCGCCTGCGAAGGGCGACGGGGTGGTGGGGTGGACGGGACCGGGCGTCCGAGCGATCGGGCGCCCGGCTTTTTGTGGGGGCGCGGTTGGCGGGCGCCTTCGGCGGGACGTAGCTTGCACGGCGGAGTGGGCCGGGGGGAGTGGGGGAGTGGGGGACGGCGAGCACGAGACGAGAGGGTGCGGACGATGACGAAGTTTTCGCGGCCGCGATCGTGGGTGGACCATCGGCTGGCGGACTCGGTGGAGCTGGACGGGCGGGAGTACACGGTGGACCTGGTGGCGCGCCGGGGGACGGGGGTGCAGGGGTACCGCGTGACGGTGGTGTTCCTGCCGCACGGGGAGGGGGAGGAGGTGCAGGCGGAGCTGCCGGCGGCGACGACGACGGCGGACATCCACGGCCGGGTGCGGGAGCTGGCGGGGAACCGCGAGCGGCTGGCGGCGCTGTTCCGGGAGGCGCGGGGCGCGTGACGGTCCCGGGCCCGGCGGCGGCACGCGCGCGCTTCGCGGCGATGGTGGCCGCGCCGGAGGCGGAGCTGGACCTGGCGGCGGCGGCGTTGCTGATCGCGGCGGAGGAGTACCCGCAGTTGGGGACGGGGCCGTACCTGCGGCGGCTGGACCTGCTGGCCGAGCGGACGCGGGACCGGCTGGCGGACGAGACGGCGCCGCTGGTGGTGTTGCAGGAGCTGAGCCGGGTGTTGTTCGTGGAGGAGGGGTTCCGCGGCAACACGGAGGCGTACTACGATCCACGCAACTCCTTCCTGAACGACGTGCTGGACCGGCGCGCCGGGATCCCGATCACGCTCAGCGTCGTCTACCTCGAGGTGGGCTGGCGGCTCGGGCTGCCGCTGGCCGGCGTGAACTTCCCGGGCCATTTCCTGGTGCGGTACACGGGCGAGGCGCTGACGCTGCTGGTCGACCCGTTCCAGAACGGGGAGATCCGCTTCGCGGACCAGGCGCAGGAGCTGCTCGACCGGGTGTACGGCGGCACCGTGGAGCTGCGCTCCGAGTTCCTGCGCCCGGCCGGAAAGCGGGACATCCTGGTCCGGATCCTGGCCAACCTGAAGAGCATCTACCTGAACACGCGCGACGACGCCCGCGCGCTGGCCGCGGTCGAGCGGATCCTGCTCGTGCGCCCCGACGCGCTCGAGGAAGTGCGCGACCGCGGGATGATCCTCGCCCGCTCCGGCCGGCTCGACGAAGCGGTCGCCGACCTCGAGCACTACCTCGACGCCGCCCCCGAGGCGCCCGACGCGCGCCGCGTGCGGATGCTGCTGGAGCAGCTCGGGCGGGAATGAGCGCGGGGCGCGCGGACCCCCTCGCTTCTTCCTGATGATCCGGTCCATTCTGTCGAAGAGCGAACTGCCCTGGACAGGATGAACAGGATCACATCCGATGTCGCCGGGCGGCATCGGGTGCCTTCCGTTCATGGGGTCGGAGCCTCCGCCCGGCGCATCCCACGCCTGCCTTGCCCGCGTCGCCGGGCACCGCTTATCCTTCGTGCCCGGAGGCACCTGCGCCGTGCGCGCGGGGCGCCTCGCCACTCCCCGCACAACGTCGCGTCGCACCTTCCCGACGAGGGTTCCAACCCGATCCCGCGCGCGGACCGCTCCGCGGCGTCCGCTCACGGACGGCGCCGGCCGGCGCCGCGTCGCATCCCGATGAGGTCCAATGGCAGAGAGCCAGACACGCAAGGTGGCGGTGATCGCGGGGGCGGGTCCCGCGGGGCTGACGGCGGCCTACGAGCTGCTGGCGAGGACGGACGTGGTGCCGCTGGTGCTGGAGGCGACGGAGGCGCTGGGCGGGATCGCGCAGACGTACCGCTACAAGGGGAACCGGATCGACATCGGCGGGCACCGCTTCTTCTCGAAGAGCCAGCGGGTCATGGACTGGTGGTTCCACGTGCTGCCGCTGGAGAAGGAGGCGGTGCGGGAGCGGGCGGGGGACGCGGCCGCCGAGCGGGCGCCGGACCCGGGCTCGGCGGAGGAGGTGATGCTGTTCCGGCCGCGGCTCAGCCGGATCTTCTACCGGCGCACGTTCTTCCCCTACCCGCTCGGGATCGACCTGGCGGTGGCGCGGCGGCTCGGGTTCTGGAACACGTTCCGGATCGGGGTGAGCTACCTGAAGGCGCAGGCGTTTCCGGTGGCGGACGAGACGTACCTGGACGCGTTCTTCATCAACCGCTTCGGGCGGCGGCTCTACGAGACGTTCTTCCGCGACTACACGGCGAAGGTGTGGGGCGTGCCGTGCGAGGCGATCCGCGCGGACTGGGGGGCGCAGCGGGTCAAGGGGCTCTCGCTGAAGAAGGCGCTCGTGCAGGCGGCCAAGGACCTGGTGACGAGCGAGGCGGAGAAGGCGCGGGAGGAGCGGGAGACCACGCTGATCACGCGCTTCTACTACCCGAAGTACGGCCCGGGGCAGATGTGGGAGAGCGTGGCGGAGCGCATTCGGGAGCGCGGCGGCGAGATCCGGCTGGGGTGGAAGGTGGTCGGGCTGGAGCTGGAGGGGGGTCGCGTCGCGCGGGTACGGGCGCGCAGCGAGGCGACGGGGGCGGAAGAGACGCTCGCGTGCGACTACTTCATCAGCACGATGCCGGTGAGGAGCCTGGTCGGCGCGGTGCGGCCGGAGCCGCCGGCGGAGGTGGTGGAGGTGGCGCAGGGGCTCGTCTACCGGGACTTCCTGACCGTGGGGCTGCTGCTGCGGAGGCTGCACGTGCGGGTGCGGGGCGAGCGCGTGGCCGAGCGGCTGCCGGACAACTGGATCTACATCCAGGAAGGGGACGTGAAGGTCGGGCGGGTGCAGGTCTTCAACAACTGGAGCCCGTACATGGTGCGGGACCCGGAGGGCACGGTCTGGATCGGGCTCGAGTACTTCCTGAACGAAGGCGACGAGATGTGGCGCTGGACGGACGAGGAGCTGGTCCGTCTGGGGATCGGCGAGATGGTCAGGATCGGCTTCATCCGGGAAGAGGACGTGCTGGACGGGTGCGCGCTGCGGATGCCGAAGGCGTACCCGGCCTACTTCGGCACGTACGAGCGGCTGGACGTGGTGCGGCGCTGGGCGGAGGCCGTGCCGAACCTGTTCCTGGTGGGCCGGAACGGCATGCACCGCTACAACAACCAGGACCACAGCATGCTGACGGCGATGCTGGCGGTCGACAACATCGCGAGCGGGCGGACGGACAAGAGCAACCTCTGGGACGTCAACCTCGACATGGTGTACCACGAGGAGCACGAGGGCGACCCGCCCGCCGACGCCGCCCTCGCCCTGCGCGACGAGGCGCCCGCGGCGGAGCGACAGTGACGGAGCGATGGTGATGGAGGAGCACGGGGTGGCGCCGCGGGACGAAGCGCCCGCGGCGGAGGCGGTGATGGACGAGTACGAGGCGGCCCGCACGGGCGCGGTCGTGGCGGACCGGGCGGAGCGCGTGTTCCTGCGCGCCTACGGCCGCGACCCGGTGCGCATGCTGCAAGGGCTGATCACGAACGACCTGGCGGGGGCGCCGGAGGGGCGCGGCGTGTACGCGGCGTTCCTCACGCCGAAGGGGCGGATGATCGCGGATGCGTGGCTGTTCCGCGTCGCCGGGGGAGAGGCGCTGCTGGAGCTGGACGCGGCCGCGGCCCCGGGGCTGCGCGAGCACCTCAAGCGCTCCGTGCCGCCGCTCTTCGCGCGGTTCGAGGAGGCGCCGCTGGCCGCGCTGGGCGTGTACGGGCCGCGGGCGGCGGAAGTCGTCCGGGCGGTGCTCGGCGCCGTGCCGCCAGGCGACGCCGCGGAGGGGGAGAGCGTCGCCGGGACGTGGGGCGGCGCGGAGTGGCGCATCGTGCGCTCGCTGGAGACGGGCGAGCCCGGAGGGTACGAGCTGATCGGCGCCGCGGAGTCGGCGCCGGGCGTCCGGGAGGCGCTGGTCGCGGCGGGCGCGCGCCCGGCCGGGCCCGGCACGCTCGAGGTGCTGCGCATCGAGGCGGGGCGGCCGCGCTGGGGCGCCGAGCTGGACGAGACGGTGCTGCCGCTCGAGGCCGGGCTGAAGGAGCGCGCCATCAGCACGACGAAGGGGTGCTATACGGGGCAGGAGGTGGTCATCCGGATCCTGCACCGGGGGCACGTGAACCGGCACCTGCGCGGCGTGCTGCTCGGGGACGCGCCGGCGCCGGCGCGCGGCGCGCCGCTCGTCCGGCCGGCGGACGGAAAGGTCGTCGGCACGGTCACCGCCGCGTGCGCCTCGCCGCGGCTCGGCCAGACCATCGCGCTGGCCTACGTGCGCCGCGAGGTCGAGCCCGGCGGCGCCGTGCGGGTGGGCGTGGACGGCGACGAGGGGCGCGTGGTGGAGCCGCCGTTTCCAGCCTGAGCGGCCGCGTGGGCGAGTGGGCGGGCGGAGCCCGATCCGTACGTCCGCGGGCGGCCCCGCCTCCAGAAGTGTCACACGGAGGCACGGGGAACACGGAGGGACGGCAACGGCCCGCCGGCCACACGCCGGCCGCCGGCGTACGCAGAAGATGACATCAAAGGATGGTGCGCTCCCCGGCGTCACCAGGCCGCCCGGCCACCCTCCGTTCCTCCGTGTCCTCCGTGTCTCCGTGTGACACATTTCCGTTCCCGACCCCAGCGGCGCCCGCCAACAGGGACGGGCTCGGGCTCGGGGCGGGAAGGGCCGGCGCACACATCCTGCAGCCAGCCCTCCGCGGCGCGTCCCGAGCGACGAGGAGGAGCCTCCATGCCCCGCAACCTGTTCATCAACCCCGAGTACGTGCGGCGCGAGCGCGAGAGCGCGTGGGAGCCGACCGCACCGGCGGGCTTGCCGTACGGCTGGCCGTACTACGCGCCCTACGCGGCGCGGCCCGGCTACTACCGGCGCCGCGCCGAGCTGCCGCCGGAGCGGCTCGAGCGCTACCGCTGGGAGTGGCCGCACTGGCGGCGCAGCCGGGAATCGGAGGAGCGATGGAGGCGCGCGCTCGCCGACCGCGACCTGGCGCACGCCGTCGACCTCGCGCTGTACGAGGTGATCGGGCGCGTCGCCGACGACGTCTCGGTGCGCGCACAGGACGGCGTGGTCACGCTGGAGGGCGTGGTCCCGCACCCGGGCGTGCTCCGCGACACGGTCGAGACGGCGCTCCGGATGCCCGGCGTGCGCTACGTCGAGGACCGGCTGCGGGTGCGGATGCCGCGGTGATGGCGTCAGCGCTCACCGGGGCGAACTGCTGGACAACTGCGGGTCCGACGGCGGGTGGGGGCGGCTACTGCGGGCGAGGGCGGGGGCGGGCGCGGGCGCGGGCCCACGGCGGGTGGCGGCGGGCGGGGGCCGGGGGGTTCGCGGAGCTTCACAGGTCCGGTTGCGCCTCCGTCGACCGGCACGGCGTCGGCGGAGCGCCCGGGAGGGTCGGCCTGCGTGGGCGCCTCCGCCTTCACCCCCCGCGACCGACCACAATCCGCCACGCGCGAGCGGCCGACGCACGGTTGGCGTTTTGTGTGCGCCAGGCGCACAGAAGCCGCCACGCGCACCTCGGTGCCGAACGCCGCTGGCGGAACGTGTTCGTATACCGCACCGAATCCGCCACCCGCCTCGCCCGCCCCGGTGCGTGGCGGCTTCGCGCCGGGGAGCGCCAGGGAGCGCGGCGGGCCCCGACCGAACCGACCAGAACCCGCAGAGCCGTTGCTTCAGGAGGCCGCAGCCGTCCTCCGAGCCGAGCGCCTGCGCCGCCTGGAGCCTGCACATCCGCCCGACCCGAATGGGTCGACTCCTCCTCCGAGCCCGGGGCGCCGCCCGGGCACGTTGCCCCACCCTCCGACCACCCAGGCCCCCGCCCGCCGTCACCCGCCGTGGGCCCGCGCTCGCGCCCGCCCCCGCCCCCGCCCATGCCCCGGCCCGCCGTTGGACCCGCAGTTGTCGTCGCCCATGCCCCGGCCCGCCGGTGGACCCGTAGTTGGCCCGCCCTCGTCCCCGCCCGAAGTCGCAACCGTTTTCCCAGCTCCGACCTCGTCGTGAACGCTCAGGTGATCGCGGAGGCGGAGGCGGAACCACGGCCGGATTCGGGCTCGGATTCGGATTCGGTTTCGGGTTCTTCCCGGACCCGGACCCGGTCCCGACTTCGGGCTCGGGTCCGGATTCGGGGCCCGGGGACGGAGCGGCCGGACCGGACATGACGCGCCGCCGCGTGACGGCCTGGCGGCTGGATCGTCTTTTCGCTTCGAGCGTTGCGTCCCCCGGGGGAGGAACGTATATTCCCCGCCGGTTTTCGCGGCGTGTTCTCTCTCCCCGTATGCCCATCCGAAGTAGCCCGGGAGGTTCCCCGGCCCGTCCCCCGGTAGCGGGGCCCGGCACGGGTCCGTTTCTGCCCTCCGTCCGCCGCGGGGGCGAGCGGCCTCCCCCCTGAGGAACCGAATGTCGCTCCGGCTCAAAGTCCTTCTCCTCTTCGTCGGGCTCGCCATCGCCCCGATCCTCGCGGTCGGGCTGATCGATTTCGCCATGTCGGTGGACGACATCGATCAGCTCGTGGCCGCGCGGCTGGAGGCGGGGACGGAGCGCGCGGCGCGGCAGATCTCGTCGCGCTTCGGCGCGCTCGAGCTGCGCGTGGTGGAGATGGCGGGGAGCGCGGCGGCGCGGCGGCTGGTGGCGGGGCCGGAAGCGGGCGGGGAGGCGTCGCCGGAGCCGAAGGCGGAGCTGCAGGCGCGGTGGGCGACGCTGATGCGGGACCTCGAGTCGCTGGAGGTGCGGGACGCCGCCGGCGTGGTGGTGTTCCGGGCGGCGGGCGGGAGCGGGCCGGGCGCGCCGTTCTGCCCGGGCGAGGGGACGCTGCAGGTCTCGCGGCCGATCACGGACCGGGCGGGGCGGTACCGGGGGGAGCTGGTCGCGCGGGCGTGGGTCGCGGCGGTGCTGCCGATCGGGCTGGCCGGCCCGGTGGCGGAGGACGGCGACTACACGCTGGTCGTGGACCGGGCGGGCGGGCGGATCCTGCACGCGCCGTCGTGCCAGGACGTCGGGCGGAGCCTGGCCGAGGTGATGGCGGCGCGCTGGGGGCTGCCGCCGGGGACGGCGGACTCGAACCAGATCCTGCGGTTCAAGGAGGGCGGCCCGCGCCTCGGCTACGTGACGGCGGTGCAGCGCCCGGAGTGGACGCTGGTCTCGACGGGCTCGCTGGACGAGGTGCACTCGCCGTACGGCCAGCGGCAGCTCGCATACCTGGCGTTCGTGATGGTGATCGCGCTGGCGGCGGCGGGCGCGTTCAGCATCCTGATCCGGGACGTGATGCGCTCGCTGGAGGACCTGACCGGCGCGGCCGGGCAGATCGCGGACGGCGATTTCAACGTGTGGCTGCCGCCGCCGACGAACGACGAGGTCGGGCGGCTGTCGCTCGCGTTCGCGCGGATGATGGAGCGGATCCGGCAGAGCGCGCGGGAGGTGGAGTCGAGCCGGAACCTGGCGGCGCTGGGCGAGATGGCGTCGCACCTCTCGCACGAGATCCGCAACCCGCTCTCGGCGCTGCGGGTGAACCTGCAGAGCGTGGAGCGGGAGGCGCGGGACGGCCGGCTGCCGGACGACTTCTCGGACGTGATGAGGCTCTGCCTGGGCGAGATCTCGCGTCTCGACGCGGTGGTCCAGAGCGTTCTGACGGTGGGCCGCGGCGGGCCGGTCAACCCGCGGCGCGAGTCGCTGCACCGGATCGTCGACGAGTGCGTCGCGCTGCTCGCCGCGGACCTCGCCTCGCGGCGGATCAAGGTGCAGGTGGCGCGGCTGGCGTCGCTGGACCGCGTCGTGGTGGACGCCAAGCAGATCAAGGGCGTGCTGCTGAACCTGCTGCTGAACGCGGCGGACGCGATGCCGGACGGCGGCACGATCCGCGTCTGGACCGAGGTGAGGGCGGATGTGCGCGCCGGCGGCCTCGTCGCCGTGCACGTCGCGGACGAGGGCAGCGGCGTGCCGCCGGAGCTGCGCGAGCGGATCTTCCAGCCGTTCTTCACCACGAAGAAGCAGGGGAGCGGGATCGGCCTGGCCGTGGCGCGGCGCACGGTGGACCAGCATGGCGGCCGCCTCTACTTTGACACGCCCTCGGAGCTGGTGCAGGGCGCGGAGTTCGTGGTCGAGCTGCCGCTGGCCCCACCGACCGTGGAGCCGGAGCCGGCCGCCGATGCGGCCCGCGGCCGCCGCCTCGCCCCGGCCGCCGGCGAGACCCTCGTCGCCGTCGGCGGCGACGCGAGCCCCGAATCCACACCCCGCCCGGATCGAATCGAGTGAAGGGACGAATCCTCGTCGTCGAGGACGACAGCGCCCACCGCATGGCACTGGAGCGGCACCTGAGCCGCTCCGGCTACGAGGTCGTCTCGGCGGAGAGCGCGGAGCGCGCGCTCGGCACGCTGTCGCAGGCGGACCCGGACGTCGTGCTGACCGACATCCGCATGGGCGAGATGGACGGCTTCGAGCTGCTGGCGTTCCTGCGGGAGCACCGGCGCGACCTGGACGTCATCCTCATGACGGCGCACGACGACGTGCAGGGCGCGATCGACGCCATGAAGGGCGGCGCGTTCGACTACATGCTGAAGCCGCTCGACCTGGACGTGCTCGACGAGACGGTCGAGCGTTGCTTCCGCGACCGGCGCGAGCGCGGGCGCGGCCGGCGCAAGGAGGGGAGCGAGCCGCCCACGCGCGTGCACGGGCTGGTCGGCCGCGACCCGCGCATGGTCGAGATCTACAAGCTGATCGGCACCGTCGCCGCGACGAAGGCGCCGGTGCTGATCCGCGGCGAGACCGGCACGGGCAAGGAGATGATCGCCCGGACGATCCACGCCAACTCCCGGGATTCGAGCGAGCCGTTCGTCGCCGTCAACTGCACGGCGATCCCGGAGAACCTGCTCGAGTCCGAGCTGTTCGGGCACGTGAAGGGTTCGTTCACGGGCGCCGTCAACGACCGGCGCGGCCGCTTCGAGCTGGCCGCCGGCGGCACGATCTTCCTCGACGAGATCGGCGACACGGAGCCCGCCTTCCAGGCCAAGCTGCTGCGCGTGCTCCAGGAGCGCGAGTTCTACCCCGTCGGCAGCGAGCAGCCGCGGCGCACGAACGCGCGCGTCATCGCCGCCACGCACCGCCCCGTCGAGCGCCTCATCGACGAGGGCAGGTTCCGCGAAGACCTGTACTTCCGGCTGCGGGTGGTGGAGATCGTGGTGCCGCCGCTGCGCGAGCGCCCCTCCGACATCCCGCTCCTCGCGCGCAGCATCCTGGTCAAGGTGAACGGCGAGTACGGCCGCAACGTGCACGTCATCCCCGACGCCGTCATGGCCGCGCTGCTCACGTACGCCTGGCCCGGGAACGTGCGCGAGCTGGAGAACGCGCTGACCCGCGCGGCGCTGCTGGCCCGCGGCCCGGCGCTCTCCCTGGAGCACCTCACGCTCGGGACGGCCGAGCGCGAGGAGGTGCCGGCGGACGCCGCCGACGACAGCCTGGACGAGATGGAGCGCATCCACGTGCAGCGCGTCCTGGCGAAGGTCGGCGGCAACAAGAGCAAGGCCGCCGAGATCCTCGGCGTCTCCCGTCCCCGGCTCAACCGCATCATCGAGAAGTACGACATCGTGGTGTAACGACTCTTTCCGGCGGGCTGGCACGATGCATTACGAATCCGCCGGCCGCCGCGGCGAGCGATCGCCACAACGCAGTACGCCGCTTGAAGTTGTACGCCCGGGCGCCGGTGGCACCGGGTTTGTCCGACGACGGATGGGCCCTCACGCCTGAACCGGTCGGCCGCCGCTCCGGGTCGCCGCCGCAGGTCAGCCCTCCGAGCTCTGTTCCGTTCCAGGGGAGGATGTATGCGCCGTGCCACGATCGGCACGAGGGAAACGCTCAGGCGGAT
>DASTKT010000108.1:0-16751 GCA_035715725.1 Longimicrobiales bacterium
GCGCGCCCCGCCGACAACCCGGTGGGCGAGGCTCAGGACCCCTCGAGGTTCTCGATCATCCGCTGCAGGGTGTGGATGACCGTCGCGTACTCTTCGTCGCTGATCCCCTCCCGGCTGCGCCGGCGGAACTCGCCGATCCGCCCGGCCAGGCGGGCGTATCCGGCTTCACCCTGCACCGTCAGCGCGAGCGCGTCGCCGGACCGGGACACCCATTTCGGGCCATTCTTCGCGTGCTCTGCGCCTCTCTGGTGAACGGGATCTTTCGTTCCGAGCGTTGCCCGGCCGCGGGCTCCCGCGCATCTTCCGGCACTCCCTGACCCGGTCCCCGCCGCCCGATGACCTCCGGGCCGTCGAACCCGAGCCAGCGCCGCGCCTTCGTCTCCGCCGGGCCGGGCTCCCGCGAGCCGATCGCGCACCGGGTCGGGGAGACCGTGCCGCGCGAGGCGCGCTTCGCGTTCTGCGGCCTGCTGCCGGCGGACGGCGGACCGGGGGTGAGGGCCGACTGGACGGACCGCCCGCGTCGTCGCACGGCAACCGATACGGAGGAGGAGCACGAAATGACGCCGCGGAGCCCCGAAGACATGATGTCGGCCGTCACCGCCTCGATGAAGGAGCGGACGGGCCGCACGCTGGAGGAGTGGGTCGCGCTGGTGGCGGCGAGCGGGATCGATCCGCTCGACCAGAACGCGGTGCGGCGCTGGCTGATGCGCGAGCACGGCGTGCTGCAGAACTCGCGGTGGGCGATCGCGGACGCGGCGGCGCGCGCCGCGGGGTGGGAGCGGCCGGAGACCGAGGAGTACGTCGCGCGGCAGTACGCGGGCGCGAAGGCGGCGCTGCGGCCGATCTTCGAGCGGCTGCGCGATGTCCTGCTGTCGCTCGGCGACGACGTGTCGATGGAGGGGCGCGGGACCTACGTCCCCTTCGTGCGGCGGCGCCAGTTCGCGGCGGTGGCGGCGGCGACGCGCACGCGCGTGGATGTCGGCCTGCGCTACACCGCCGCGCCCGCCTCGCCGCTCCTCGCGCCGGCGAACGCGCCCGGCCAGGCGACGCACCGCCTATCCCTTGCCTCGGTGGAGGAAGTCACTCCGGAGGTCGAGGCGCTGCTGCGGGCGGCGTACGACCAGAACGGGTGAGACGGAATCCGCCAGATCCGTCTTCGCCTCCGCTTCGGTGCCCGCCTCCGGATTGCCGGGAGCGGGGCGCCGGCTGCGGCATCCGCAGCCGCCCCCGAGCCGCGAGCCGGCGTGCGGCGCCCCGATTGCCGTCGACGCCGCACGCGTTTGCGCCTCCCGACATCCCTGCGGCGATCGCGGCAATGACCGATACCGCTGGCGACTTCACGCCGCGACGGCCGCCGGATTGCCGTCAAATCCGCACGCATGTACCCCGCCGGAGGTCCTTGCGAACTTGACGGCGATTATTGCCGAAAACCCCGCAAGCGCCTCCCGCGAGGGCGGTGCTTGCGGACTTGACGGCAATCATCGATACCGATGGCGACTTCCGGCCGGGGCGGGGGACGGACCCGAGCGGCGGCGAGGCCGGCGGGCCGGCGCCCGCGGGACGGGCGACGACCGGGCCGGCTACCCGTCGGGACCCGGCCGGAAGCGATGTCGCCAGCGGTATTCGTTATTGCCGGAAACGCCGCAACCATCTTTCGCGACGTCGGTCCGTGCAGCGTTGGCGGTAAGTATGCCAGCCGGTCCCGCGGGACCGGGCCGGCGCACCGGCGCATCCGGAAGCGAGGTTCGGCGTGACGGCCGGCGGGCCGAGCCCCGCGGACCGGCCCCGCGGGCTCGGATGTGCCGCCGGTGTCGCCGACGGTCCCACGGAATTGTCGCCAGGCGAAGGACATATTCGACGATCTTCCCTCCACCTGTCCGGCTCCTCATATTGACACGTCGGCGGACAGCCCCGTCTCCTCCTCCGGAGCGCCACGCCATGTCCCGCCTGCTCTTGGCTGCCGGCCTCGCGATCCTCGCCCTGTCGAGCGGCCTCTCCGCACAGTCGGCCGGACAGTCCGAGGCCGCCGACGACTGCCCCGCCTGGCGCGCCGCCAACTGCGAGGCGTACCTGCGCCACCTCGCCTGGGGGCGCGAGACCGACCCCGACAGCGTCTGGGCGCTGCTGCGCTGGATCGGCACCGCCGCCGAGGCCCAGGAGTGGTTCCGCCTCTCCGATCCTGAGTCCCGGGAGGCGTTCCTGCGCCGCTTCTGGGAGCGCCGCGCCGCGCTCACCGCCCAGGAGCCCGACGAGCGCTACGCCGAGCACCTGCGCCGCCTCGAGAAGGCCAGGAAGGCGTTCGCGCAGCACCCGCGCTCGCAGCTCTTCCGCGAGTGGCGCGGCAACGGCACGATGCCCGACATCGACGCCGAGCCCGGCAGCACCCGCGCCGGCGCGGACGGCGACGCCGTGGCCCTGGCCATCGCGAACCGCGGTCGCGAGTGGTACGACTCCCAGCGCGCTGTGCTCGCGCCGCCCGGGCGCAATCGCACGGCCTACCCGCCGGAGCTCGACGACCGCGGCCTCGTCTTCGTGCGCGCCGGCGAGCCCGACGTCATCGAGGAGTGCACAGCCGGCTACGTGTGGATCTATTGGGCGCGCGACGGCGAGCGCGAGTCGCTCGTGACCTTCTTCACCATGGCGCGGGCCTCTGGCGCCCGGATCGCGTTCGACCCGCGCGAGATCGCCTGCGACCCCGACACGGCGCGGTACATGTTCGAGTTGCTGTCGCATACGGATGCGCGCTATGCCCGCCTCCTGTCACGGGCGGTGGACCGTCACGCCCCGCCGCCCTCCGGCGCCGAGGTCCTCTCCCTCCTCCGCCTCGAGGCCGACAACCTCGCCGCGGCAACAGAGCTCTCCCGCGGCGAGCGCCCGGCCGCCCCTGCCTACACCGCCTCGCTCGACGCCCAGTTCGACTTCCTCCACTTCGCGCCGTCGCGCCCGGCCGAGCGCGGCACCGAGGTCACGCTCGCGCTCGGCCTCCCGGCAACGAAGCTCCGCGGCGACACCGGCGCCTCCGCCGCGGCCGCGCTCACCGCGACGGCCGCCAACGCCGACAAGGCCGCCAACACCGGCCCGGCCGCCGACGTCGCCTCCGCCGCCAAGGCCGCCCGTCGGCCGGCCGGCACCTCCGCCGCCAAGGCCGCCGCCCGCGCGCCGGCCGCCGCCCAGCGCGCCGAAGCCCCCTACGCCGTCCGCCTCGCCCTCGCCGTCACCGACAGCGCCGGCCGCGTCGTGCTCCGCCGCGACACCCTGCGTACCCTCGTCGCACCCGCCGATCTGGCGAAGGATGCCGTCCTCGCGTTCCACCTCACGGCCGCGCTCCCGCCCGGCCGCTACACCTACGCGCTCCGCGCCGAGGGCGGCGCCGCCGCCACCGCCGCGCCCGCCGCCACGGGCGAGGCGCCGGAGGACGCACCCCGCGAGGGCGGCGCCGGCGCCGTCTGGCGCGGCGAGCTCCTGGTCCCCGAGCTGCCCGCGCCGAACGGCGCGCTCCGCCTCTCCTCCGTCGCCATCGGCCGCGCCGGCGCCGCCGACCCCTGGCGCCGCGGAGAGGTCGCGCTCGGCCTCATCCCCACCCGCGTCGTGCCCCGCGACCGCAAGCTCACGCTCTACTACGAGCTCTACGGCCTCGGCGACGGCGAGCGCTACCGCACCGCGATCGAGGTCGAGAAGACCGGCCTCAGGCTCTTCGGCCGCCGCACGCGCCTCACGCTCGCCTTCGACGAGCAGGCGAGCCGTGCCGCCGACGGTGCGGTCCCGACCACGCGCCAGCTCGACCTGTCGCGTCTCGAGGGCGGCGACTACCGCGTGCGCATCCGCGTGCGCAGGGCCGACGGCGGCGAGGAGGCGGAACAGGAGACGTCGCTCACGGTGCGGTGAGTGCTGCGCCGCCACACCCCGCCGCATCTGCGCTGGAGCAAGGCGCGGTTCTCCGCTATGAGCCGAGGATCTCCTTCAGTGTCGTGGACCGGGCCATCAAGCGCGACGAGGGCCGCACGGACTTCGGGCGGGATCCTCTCGCCCGCCGCGGTGGGCTGCGCGGTCTTATTCGCGGCGGCCGAGATGTATTGGCCGTGCGCCGGCCACCAGCGCGGTGGACCCTCACTTGCGCTGTAATCGCCAATATTGTATAGATGACATCCATAGGCCCGTTCGTAACCATAGACTTTGATAAGGATCACATGGTCATGGGCGGTCTGCGGGGTTTCCCGATAGGGTTGCCGTGTGCTTGCTCTGCTCGATCGTGGTCGGGGCATGTGCGGATCGGATTCCGACGGCGCCGGTGGCGCGAGCAGCGAGCCTGAGCGGCGCCGCGCCGGAAGACAATGTGATCCCAGGTTGGTACATCGTTCGCGTCAAAAATACGGTAAAGGATCCGGCGCAGGCCGCGGAGGCGCTCGTTAGGGGAAGCGGAGGGTCGGTGAGGCACGTGTACCGCAGTGCGCTACGGGGTTTCGCCGCCGCTCTCTCGGAGTCCGCCGTCACCGGGCTCCGCGCCAATCCCCTCGTCGATACGATTGCGCCCGACCACATCCTCGCGGCCACCGGCACCCAGTCGAATCCCCCATGGGGTTTGGACCGCAGCGACCAACGCAATCTCCCTCTCAGTACCTCCTTCACGTATGGCTCCGACGGGACTGGTGTACGTGTCTACGTGCTGGATACCGGAATCATGACATCGCACGCGGATTTCGGCACGCGAGCGGTTCTCGGTCCGAACTTCGTCCCCGGCTCAAACAGCGACTGCAACGGACACGGAACGCACGTAGCGGGGACTGTGGGAGGGACGACGTATGGGGTTGCGAAGGGTGTAAGCCTTGTCTCAGTTCGGGTAGTAGGTACGGGCTCGCAGCCGTGCGGCCGCGATGCGGTCGAGAGCAACGTGATCGCCGGGGTGGATTGGGTCACGAGTAACGCCGTTCTGCCGGCGGTCGCGAATGTGAGTCTTGGTGGCTACGGTTCGACACTGCTGGACGAGGCTGTGGTAAGTTCAATCGGCAACGGCATTGTATGCGTCGTCGCCGCAGGAAATAACAAAGGAGACGCTTGCCTGTATACACCCTCACGAGTATCGAACGCGATCACAGTCGGTGCCTCGACTTCGTCGGATACGCAACTGAGTGTTTCGAACTACGGGTCGTGTGTTGATCTGTATGCGCCCGGTGATGCAATCCTTTCTGCGTGGGTCGGCGGAACGTCTGCAGTAAATACGCCGAGCGGCACATCTCAGGCGGCGCCGCACGTTGCCGGCGCCGCTGCCATGTACCTGGCCAGGAACCCCAGCGCGACGCCGAGTCAGGCAGCAAGTGCGATCGCCCAGTCGGCGACGCTTGGGGTACTGAGCAGCCTCGGCACGAGCTCGACGAACCGCCTGCTGTTTACGGCGTTCGATGTGGCGATTTCCGGTCCAGCAATAGTGGATAAGTGGCAGACGTACACGTGGAGTGCGACGGTCATGAATGCCACGCCCACACGCTACGAGTGGTGGAAGACGGAAGATGGTGGGGCCTCCACGCTCGTCGGCACGTCATCCTCATACACCGAGTCGATCACGAACTGCAACGGCCGGGAACTCGAGCTTCGGGTGTGGGAGTCTAATGGGCTGTTCGACTCGGCGGTCAAGACCATTTCCGTTCGCGATCCGGCGAAGCAGACGTGCCCCCCGCTCTCGCCGGCGCCGTGACTTCGTGATGCCCGTGAAGAACCTCCGACCGGGCCAGCGCCTCCGGGCCGTCTGCCTCCTCGTCGGCGTGACGCTGGGTCTCGCCGCTTGCACCGCCGATGACGGTGGGATCGGGCCGGACACGCCGGCGTCACTCGCGATCACTCCTGGCGACCTGCGGCTGGAGGCGTACGACACGGCCCGCCTCGTCGCCACGGCCTACGACGCCGGAGGGCGCGCCGCGCCCACCGGGAATCTCCGCTGGTCGTCGACCGACACCGGCGTGGCCGCGGTCGACTCCACGGGCATGCTGACGGCCCGGGGCGCCGGCTCCGCGGAGGTCGTCGTGACGGCCGGGCGGGTGCGCGCCGCGGGGCGCGTGACGGTCGTTCCGCTCCGCTTTACCCTCGTCGCCGTCGGCGACCACCACGCCTGCGGCCTCACGGCCGGCGGCAGGGTGTACTGCTGGGGCTCGAACATCGGCGGCGCGTTGGGGGCGGGCTCCGCGCCCGAGACCTGCGGGCAGCCGTACCTCCCGTGCAGCACGGTCCCCGTCCCCGTCGCCGCGGCATCGGCGTTCGACTGGATCGGCGCCGGGACGGAGTACGGTTGCGGCCGGGCGAAGAGCGGCCAGGTCTATTGCTGGGGCGAGGGGTCGCGGGGCGCGCTCGCGGGAGGGAGCACCGAGCCGTCGGCGACGCCCCGGCTCGCGGCCGCGACGCCGTTCCGCGCGGTGGCGTCGGGCGGCCTCCACTCCTGCGCCATCGAAGCCGGCGGGTCGACCGCCTGCTGGGGCGCGAGCTTCGCCGGCGAGCTCGGCGCCGCCTCGACGGCGGAGCGCTGCCTCGGGCTCTCGGCGGACGGGAAGGCGCACCCGTGCAGCACCCGTCCCGTGCGCCTCGACGACGACCCCGGGTTCGTGGCGCTCGCGGTCGGCGGCCACAGTTGCGGGCTGTCCGCCAGTGGGGAAGCGCGGTGTTGGGGGAGCAACGCGGCGGGCCAGCTCGGAGGTCCCGTCGAGCCAGGGACGTGCGGCGACGGGGAGCCGCCGTGCTCGGCGCGACCCGTCCCGGTCGCCGGAGGGCTCGTGTTCCGCTCGCTCGGCGTCGGCGACCGGCACACCTGCGGTCTCACGGCCGGCGGCACCGCCTATTGCTGGGGGAGCAACCTCCGCGGGCAGCTCGGCGCCGAGGCGACCGAGACGTGCCCCCTGGGACAGCTCACGGAACCCTGCGCGCGGACCCCGCAGCCCGTCAGCGGTGGGCTGGCGTTCGCGCGCATCTTCGCCGGGCCGGCGGCAACGTGCGCGCTCACGGACGCGGGGCGGGCGTACTGCTGGGGCGCCAATTCCGATGGCCAGCTCGGCGACGGCACGACCGATGACCGCGTGGCTCCGTCGCCGGTGGCCGGCAACCTCCTCTTCGCGCACCTCTCCATCGGCGCCCACACGACATGCGGCGTGACCCTCGCCGGCGACGCCTACTGCTGGGGCCGCGGCCGCTGGGGCGAGCTCGGCGATGGCTCGCGGGAGGACCGCCTGACCCCCGTGCCCGTCAGCAAGCCCGGGCGGTCGTAGGAGACCCCACCGACGACGCGCCACGGCGCTGCCCCCGCCGCCACGTTCCCCTTGACGTTCTATGGAAGGCGACGCACCTTACCTCAACCTTCTAGTGGAACTCGCCCGCGCGCACCACGAGGCGCCCGCGGCCACCACCGACCCGCCATGCGACTCGACCTCCTTCAAGGCACCCTCGACATGCTGATCCTCCAGGCGCTCACCTGGGGGCCGATGCACGGCTACGGCGTGGCGCGGTGGCTGGAGCGGACGACGGACGATGCGCTGCGGGTGGAGGAGGGCTCGCTCTACCCGGCGCTGCACCGGATGACGAAGCGGGGTTGGCTGAAGGCGGAGTGGGGGATCAGCGAGAACAACCGGCGCGCGAAGTACTACACGCTGACCGAGGAAGGCCGCCGGCAGCTTCGGGCGGAGGCGGCGAGCTGGGCGCAGTTCACGGCGGCGGTGGCCCGCGTGATGGCCCCCGGCGCCGCCTGAGCCCGCGGCGCGCGCGATGGCCTGGATCCCGGACCGCTACCGCGAGCTGCGCCGGCTCGTGCGGGGCGAGCGGCCGGACGAGGAGCTGGCGGAGGAGTTCGCGTTCCACGTGTCGATGCGCGTGGAGGAGAACGTCGCGCGGGGGATGGCGCCGGAGGCGGCCCGGCGGGAGGCGGAGCGGCGCTTCGGCGACGCGCGGGAGTACCGGGAGGCGACGCTGGCGATCGATCACGACATGGCGCGGGAGCGGCGACGCATGGAATCGTGGGGCACGCTCATCCGGCAGGTGCGGCTCGCGGCGCGGTCGCTGGCGCGGAGCCCGGGCTTCACCGTCGTGGCCGTGGTCACGCTGGCCCTCGCGCTCGGTGCGACGGTCGCGGTGTTCTCGCTCGTCGACCGGGTCGTGCTCCGCCCGCTGCGCTATCCGGCGGCGGAGCGGCTGGTCTGGATCGACAGCCCGGTGCCGGGGTTGAACCCGGACTGGCGCTGGGGGATCTCGGAGGGCGGCTACTGGTTCCTGCGGCGGAACGCGCGCACGCTGGGCGACCTGGGCGTCGTGAATACGGGGTCGCTCGGCGTCGGCGGCGGCGACGCGCCCGCGGAGCAGGTCTCTGCGGCGTTCGCGAGCGGCGGGCTGATGCGCGTGCTGGGCGCGCGGCCGATCCTTGGCCGGCCGATCCTCCCGTCGGACGAGGTGGACTCCGCGGGCGTCGTCGTCCTGGGCTACGATTTCTGGGCGCGTCGCTACGGCCGCGACCGGGAGATCCTCGGGAAGACGATCGAGGTGTCCGGCCGCCCGGCCCGGGTGGTCGGCGTGCTCGCGCGGGGCTTCCAGCTCCCGGACCAGGCGGTCGACCTCTGGATCCCGATCCCGCTCGACTCGGCGGCGCGGCCGGTCAACTCGCACTACCTGAACGCGATCGCGCGCGTGAAGCCCGGCGTCCCGCTGGCCGCGGTGCAGGCCGAGCTGGACCGGCTGACGGCGCGCTTCGTCGAGGCGATGCCGAGCGCGTACTCCCCCGGCTTCGTGAACGCGTCGCGCTTCCGCACGGCCGCGAGGCCGCTGCGCGACTACGTGCTCGGGGACTCGGCCCGGACGCTCTGGATGCTGCTCGGCGCGGTCGCGCTCGTGCTGCTCATCGCCTGCGCGAACATCGCGAACCTGTTCCTGGCGCGCGCGGAGGCGCAGCGCCGCGAGGTGGCGGTGCGCACGGCGCTCGGCGCGAGCCGGCGCCAGCTCGCGGCGCGGTTCCTGGCCGAGACGCTGCTGCTCGCGCTGGCCGCCGGGCTGCTCGGGCTCGGCCTCGCCTGGGCCGGGCTGCGCGTCCTGCTCCGCCTCGCGCCGACGGACCTGCCACGCATCGCCGAGGTCGGCATCGGCGGCGCGAGCGTCGGATTCGCGGCGGCGCTCTGCCTCCTCGTCGCGCTCGCGTTCGCGGGCGTGCTCTACGCGCGCTCGCGCGGCCCGCTCCTCATGCGCGCGCTGCGCGAGGGCGGCCGGGGGACGACGCCGGGGCGGCAGTTCGTCCGGCGCGCGCTGACCGTCACGCAGGTCGCGCTCGCGCTCGTGCTCCTGGCCGGCGCCGGGCTCCTCCTCCAGAGCTTCCTCCACCTCCGCGGCGTCGATCCCGGCATCCGCGCCGAGGGTGCGCTCACGCTCGACGTCGCGCTGCCGGGGGCGAAGTACCCGGAGCGCGACGACCGCGTCGCGTTCTACGACCGGCTGCGCGAGCGCGTCGCAGCGATCGCCGGCGTCCAGGCCGTCGGGCTGGCGCAGGGACTCCCGATGCAGCGCGACCTCGGCCCGTTCAAGGGCGGCGGCTGCGCCTCGCTGCGGGTCGGGCAGGGCGACGAGCGCGGCATCGAGGCCGGCTGCATGCCGACGATCGTGGTGTCCCCCGGCTACTTCCGGGCGATGGGGATCCCGCTCCTCGCCGGGCGGGAGCGCGAGCCGGTGGACGACCGCAACCGCACCGGCGCGGCCGTGCTCAGCCAGGCGCTGGCGCGGCAGCTCTTCCGCGGGCAGGACCCGATCGGCCACCTCGTCGGGCCGTACGGGACGATCCCGCTCAGCCCCGTCGTCGGCGTGGCCGGCGACGTCCGCGGCGACGGCCTCGACAAGCCGCCCTACCCGGTCGTCTACATCCCGTACCGGCCGGCGGCGCAGTACAAGTGGTGGGGGTGGGACACGCCCGACGCGATGACGCTCGTCGTCCGGGCGCCCGCGGTGCCGACGGCCCGCCTGGTGCAGGAGGTCCGCCGCGCCGTCGCCGAGCTCGACCCGTCCGTTCCCGTGGCGAACATCGCGCCGCTGAGCGACGTCGTCGCCCGCTCGGATTCCGTGGTGCGCCGCTCCTTCACGCTCCTGCTTCTCGGGCTCGCCGCCGGGATGGCGCTGCTCCTCAGCGGCGTCGGGATCTACGGCGTCATCGCCTACCTCGTCGCGCAGCGGCGCGCCGAGATCGGCGTGCGCATGGCGCTCGGCGCCGGCGTCGGGCAGATCGGCCGCCTGGTCGTCCTCCAGTCCGCGAAGCTGGCGGGCGCCGGCGTGGCCGTCGGCCTGGTCGCGGCGCTCGCGGCCACGCGGCTGCTGTCGTCGCTCCTCTTCGACGTGCGCCCGACCGATCCCCTCACGCTCGGCGCCGTCACGCTCGCGCTCCTCGCCGTCGCGCTCCTGGCGAGCTACCTCCCGGCCCGCCGCGCCGCGCGCATCGACCCGGTCGAGGCGCTGCGGTCGGAGTAGCGGCGCGGAACATGGTCGGACGTCCGCTTCGTGAAGCACCGGGCGCCGGCCCCGGCGGGGGCGCCGCGCCGGGCGCGGACGGCCGGCTCCGCGTCGCCACGTACAACTTCCTCCACGGCGGCAGCAAGCGACGCGGCGGGCACTGGAGCCGTCTCGTCCGGGAGCTGGCGCCGGACCTGCTCCTGGCGCAGGAGTGCCGGCGCCCGGAGGCCGCGCCGGGCGAGGACTTCCGGCCTTCGCCGGCGGACACGCTGGTCTGGGCGCCGGCCGGGCCGGCGGGGTGGGGCACCGCGCTCTACGGCCGCTCCCTGGCCGCGACGCCGATCGACGTCCCCGACTTCCGCGGCTGGGTCGCCGGCGCCGAGCTCCCCGCCGCTGCCGCGCCCGCCGGCCGGCCGCTCCGTGTCTTCAGCGTTCACTGCCCCGCCGGGGAGCGGGGCTACGTCCGCACCATGGGTGAGATCCTGGACCGGCTCGCCCCCTACGGCGACGGCGCGGACCTCGTGATCGGCGGCGACCTCAACGTCGTCGTGGGCGTGCGCGGCCCGGACGAGCCGGTGCGCATGAGCCGCGGCGAGCGCGAGCTGCTCGCGCGCCTGGCCGGCGAGCTCGGCCTGATCCCCTGCTGGCAGACCGCGAACCCGGGCCTCCCGCTCGCCCAGACGCTGCGCTGGTCCGCGAACCGCGCCGCGCCCTACCACTGCGACGGCATCTTCGTCCCCGCCGCGTGGGCGCCCGCGCTCGTCGCCTGCCGTGTCGTGAGCGGCCCGGCGTGGGACGCGCTCAGCGACCACAACCCCGTCGTCGCCATCTTCGACGTGAGCGTCCTCGGCGCGGCGCGCGGCGCTCCGCTCGATCCCGCCTGAGGTCGGCCGGGGGTCGGCGCGGCGCCGCGGTCCAGCCGCGCGGCCGAGCCGCCGCTCCGACGCCCCGACCGGCGACGCTGGCACGCTCCCCGCACACGCCCCGCGGACAGGGACCCGCCCGCACACGGCGTCGCGGCGGGCCGGGCGCGCCGCCCCGGTCGTCGGCGCCCGCCGCGCCCATCGTCGCCCGTCGCGGCGCGACGCCACTTCACGGAGGATGCCATGGCCAACCGCATCGCCTACTTCGAGATCGTCGGCGACGACGCCGCGCGCCTGCGCGAGTTCTACGGCAAGGCCTTCGGATGGGACATCGACCAGCTCCGGACCCCCGGATACGCCCGCATCGACGAGGGCGCCGGGATCCCCGGCGGGATCCGCGAGGAGAAGGACGAGCCGCCCGACAAGGTCTTCTACGTCCAGGTCCCCGACCTGAACGCCGCGCTCCGCCGCATCGAGGACGCCGGCGGCCAGATCATGCTCGAGCCCACCGAGATGCCGGGCGTGACCTTCGCGCTGTTCCGCGATCCCGGGGGGAACATGATGGGGCTCGTGAAGGAGTGACGCGCCCGGCCGGCACGGCCGTTGCCCCGCGTCGCGGCGCCCCATGACCGCGACCTCGACCACGAGCCGACCGACCATGCGCCTGCGTCACCTTGCCGCCCTCGCGCTTCCGCTCCTCGCCTGCGGCCGCCCCGCCGACCGCCAGGCCGACCGCGAGCGCGCCGCCGACACCGCCGCCGCCGCGCCGGGGCCGTCCGCCCCGGCGCCGGCGCCGACGGGTGGCGTGACCACGGCGCCGGCGACGCCGGGAGGTGCGACGACCGGCACGCCGCCGTCCGCCGCGGCGCCGGCGCCCGCCGGGACCGCCGCCGCCCGACCGCCCGCGCCCGCCCCGGTGCCCGCGCCCGGGACCGGCGGGCCGGCCGCCGGCATCCCCGCCGAGGTCCTCGTCCGCCGGAACGCCTGCCCGTTCGAGTGCTGCGTCTACCGCGACTGGACCGCCGAGACCGCGATCCCGGTCGTCCCGACGCCGCGCTCCGGCGCCGCGCCGGCGTTCACGATTCCGAAAGGCCAGACCTTCCGCGCCGATTCAGGCAGCCTGTTCGTGACGGGCATCGCGCGCGTCGTCGTGACCGACACGGTGCCGCTCGGCCAGGGCCGCCCGCCGCTCCTCCCGGGCGACACGATCGTCCTCCTCGACCACGTCGGCGAAGGCTACTGGAACGTCTTCCGCCGCGGCGAGGTGCTGCGCGAGGTCCCCGGCTTCTGGGACCCCGGCAGCCGCCCCCGCTCCGGCAAGCTGCTCGGCAAATACGCCAAGCAGTGGTGGGTCCACGCCACCGCCCCCGACCGCCGCCAGGGCTGGTTCCGCGCCGACACGACCTACCGCTTCAAGGGCGCGGATCGCTGCGCCTGAGCCCCCCGCACCCCCACCCGGCTGTTCTCGAGCAGGGCCGGGTGAGCGCGCGCGGGCAAGGTTACCGGCAAGGGTGCGGGGGCAACGGGCCAGGGTCCATCGTACCGGTACCCGGCTCGTCCCGAGCACGCTCGGGTGCGAGTGAGGTGCGGGTGTGGAAGGGACAGCATATCTCTTGACCCGCGACGAACTTGCCTCCATCCTGTGGCTGCCCCTCCCCCCGGAGCCCAGGAAAAATGCATTACCTGCAGTACGTCGTCGCGTACGTCCTCGCCGTTCCCGACAAGGTGGTGGACTTCCTCTCGTCTCCCTGGTCCGTGCAGGGCATGGCCATCGGCGTGGTCGCCGTCGCGGTCTGGGGAATCCTGATGATCCGCCGGAGCGCGCCCCGGGCCTGACCGACGGCCAGGATCGTGCGGCGCGGCCGGGCACGCCGGCGCCTTCCTCGGCGCCGGCCGCCACGGTATCCTCCAGCGCCATGGACCCGACGATCCAGGCGGACGCGCTCAGCAAGATCTACCAGGTCAAGGTCCGCGACCCCGGCCTGCGTGGCGCCGTGCGCGCGCTCGTCCGGCCGCGCTACCGCGAGGTCCGCGCGGTCGAGCGGGTCTCGTTCGAGATCGGGCGGGGCGAGATCGTCGCATTCCTCGGTCCCAACGGGGCGGGGAAGACGACGACGCTGAAGATGCTCGCCGGGCTGCTCTACCCGAGCGCCGGCCGCGCCCGCGTCGCCGGGTGCGAGCCGTGGACCGGCGGCCCGGCCTTCAAGCGGCGCATCGCGCTCGTCCTCGGCAACAAGCAGCAGCTCCTCTGGGACCTGCCGCCGCTCGAGACGTTCCAGCTCAACCAGGCCATCTACTCCATCCCGCCGGCCGACTTCCGCGAGCGGCTGGACGAGCTGACGGCGCTGCTCGGCCTCGGCGAGCTGCTCGACAAGCCCACGCGCCAGCTCTCGCTCGGCGAGCGCATGCGCTGCGAGCTCGCCGCCGCCTTGCTGCACCGCCCCGAGATCCTCTTCCTCGACGAGCCCACGCTCGGCCTCGACGTCGAGGCGCAGGAGTCCGTCCGCACGTTCCTCTGCCTCTACCGCGAGCGCCACCAGGCGACGATCCTCCTCACCTCCCACTACATGGCCGACGTCGTCGCCCTCGCGCCGCGCGTCCTCATCATCAACCACGGCCGCCTGCTCTACGACGGCGAGCTGCGCACGCTCGTCGCCCGCATCGCCCGCACGAAGCGCATCGAGCTCGTCCTCGGGCCCGGCGTCACGCCCGAGCGCCTCGCCGCCTTCGGCGACGTCCGCGTCTTCCGCCCGCCGAACGCCACGCTCGAGGTCCCCCGCGACGAGGCGCCCCGCATCAGCGCCCGGCTCCTCGCCGCGCTCCCCGTCGCCGACCTCTCCATCGAGGACCCGCCCATCGAGGAGGTCATCCGCCAGGCGTTCGAGGGCGGCGCGGACGGAGGCCCGGTCCCGTGAGCGCGGAGGCCGCGCGCGCGGACGGCGGACCCGTCGCCTCCTGGCTCCGCCGCTACGGCGCGCTCGTCCGCGCCGCCTGGCTCGTCGACCTGCAGTACCGCGCCGCCGTCGTCATCTGGCTCCTCTGGGGGGTCACCGAGCCCGCCATCTCGCTCGGCATCTGGTGGGCGATCTCCGCCGCCGGCCCCGTCGGCGGGTTCGGCCAGAGCGACTTCGCCCGCTACTTCTTCGCCGTCATCCTCGTCAACCAGCTCACGCTCGCCTGGGACGCGTACTACATCGACCGCTGGATCCGCAACGGCGAGATGAACTTCCGCCTCGCCCGCCCCATGAACCCGATCCACGAGGCCGTCGCCGACAACATCTCCTACAAGCTCCGCACGGGCGGCATGGTCCTCGTCCTCTGGCTCCTCCTCGCCGCGATCTGGCCCGCCGTCCGCATCCCGGTCATCCCCGGCCGCTGGGCGCTCGCCGCCGTCGCCATCGCCATCGCCGCCGCGATCCGCTTCCTCAACAACTTCGCGACCGGCCTCCTCGGCTTCTGGACCACCCGCGTCCTCGCGCTCCTCGACCTCCAGTTCGGCCTCGGCCTCTTCCTCTCCGGCCGCATCGCGCCGATGCAGCTCCTCCCGCCCGCCGTGCAGCGCATCGCCGCGCTCACCTGGTTCCCCTACACGCTCGCGTTCCCCGTCGAGCTCCTCACCGGCACGGCCGCCACCCCCGTCGACATCGCCCGCGGCTTCGCCGGCCAGGCCGTCTGGCTCGCCCTCTGGCTCGCCGCCTATCTCCTCGTCTGGCGACGCGGCCTCCGCCACTACGGCGCGGTGGGCGGATGAGCGCCGCCGGCCTCCGCTCGCGGCTCCGGCACGCCGTCGCCATCGTCGCCGCGCTCTGGCGCGCGAACCTCGCCGAGGAGCTGCAGTACCGCGCCAACTTCGTGGCCAGCCTCTTCAGCACCCTCTTCTGGCTCGCGCTCGCCCTCCTCACCGTCGCGCTCTTCTTCCGCCAGACCACCTCCCTCGGCGGCTGGAGCTTCTGGGAGGTCGTCGCCCTCCTCGGCGTCTTCAACACGCTGACCGGCGTCGTCGAGACGTTCCTCCGCCCCGGCATCGGCCGCCTCGTCGAGGACGTCCGCTCCGGCGCGCTCGACCTCGTCCTCGCCCGCCCCGCCGAGCCCCAGCTCTACATCTCCTTCCGCCGCATCGACATCTGGCGCATCGCCGACATCGTCCTCGGCCTCGGCCTCTCCGCCTTCGCCCTCGCCCACCTCGGCCGGTTCCCCGGCGTCGGCGCGATCCTCGCCTTCCTCGCCACCCTCGCCGCCGCCGCCGCCATCATCTACGCCCTCTGGATCGCCCTCATGAGCCTCGCCTTCTGGTTCGTCGCCGTCGAGAACCTCTCCGTCCTCTTCGATGCCGTCTACGAGGCCGCCCGCTACCCCGCCTCCGCCTACCCCGGCGCGCTCCGCTTCCTCTTCGTCTACCTCATCCCCATCGCCTGGACGACGACGATCCCCGCCTCCGCCCTCACCGGCCGCCTCCGCCCCGCCGCCCTCGCCACCACGCTCGCCGTCGCCCTCGCCGCCCTCGCGCTCACCCGCCTCCTCTGGCGCACCGCGATCCGGAGGTACACGAGCGCCGGCGGGTGATGCCCCGCTCGGCCGGGCCGGTCCCGGTCCCGGTCGCGAACCTATTGGATGGCGGACCGGGACCGGGAACGAAGTGGCCTGACCCGGATTCCGTATGGACGTAAGCGTTCACGAGGAGGGCGGAGCTGCGGGAACGGCTGCAACTTCGGGCGGGGGCGCGAAGTAACTGCGGGTCCAACGGCGGGCGGGGGCCGGTACGGCGGGTGGGGGAGAGGGAGAGGGTGGGACCACTCCGGGTCCGGCGGCGGGTGGGGGCGGAGACTGCGGGTGGGGGCAAGCGCGGGCGCGAGCGCGGGCCCACGGCGGGCGCAACGCCGGGCGGGGGTGGGGCAACGTCCCCGGGGCGGCGCGTCGCCTTCGGCCGAGGCTGGGACCCGTGCGACTCGCCCGGATGCGCAGGCTCCGGGCGGCGGAGGCGCCCCCCAGGGTCGGCTCCTTCGGACCGAGGGGGGAAGATCCTGGCCGATGAGATCGCGCGAGAGGAAGCGAACGCGACGCGAGCCGTCTCGCGGCGGCGGGCGGTCCGGCGCGCCTTCACCGACCGGTGCGTCCGCAGGGCCACAGACCTCGCCGGTGCAGGTGTGGGCATGCTGCCGCCCGGCATCCTCGCCCTGGAGGAGCGAGCGGCCCGGTGATGCGAGCGGCCGGGTGATGCGAGCGGCCGGGTGATGCGAGCGGTCGGGTGATGCGAGCGGTCGGGTGATGCGAGCGGTCGGGTGATACGAGCGGACCGGTGATGCGCCCCCCGCCCGACGTGCTCCCGCCGTGGGCCCGCGCCCGCGCTCGCGCTCGCCCCCGCCCGCAGTCTCCGCCCCCGCCCGCCGTCGGACCCGGAGTTGTCCCCCCTCGCCCCCGCCCGCAGTCGAACCCGCAGTCATC
>DASTKT010000109.1:0-64058 GCA_035715725.1 Longimicrobiales bacterium
GCGGCGCGGCTGGAGCCCCCCAGCCGCGCCGCTCTCGTTTTGCGCTCGGCCCGCCGATTTCGCGCGACAGCTCCGCCCGCCGTGATCGGCTGGAGGAGGCCGCTCACCCGCCGCCGCCCCGCCGAGGCTGGCATGCATCCTTCGCCCCGGCGAGTCAGCCGGGGCCTGAACGCCGACCGTGGAACAGCAGCGGGGCAACAGGATGCGTGTTCCGCTCCTGGCCGGAGCGACGCCTCTCTCCGTGGCGATGACCGTCGTGTGTGTCCGTCGTGAAGCGCCGCGCGGGGTGGAGGGCGTACTGCCGTCCACCGCTCCGGCAACGACACCTGCAGGGCACGGGACGGCTCTGCCCGCTGGCGCATGATGGCCTCCATCCGGCGGGCGCACCTCGCTCCGGGTGGGAAGGCGCCCTCGCGGGTCCCGCCGCGCCGGGTCCCGCCGGCGCCGGCCTGGTGGCGTCCCCGCGCCGCGCTGCCACGCTCGTGGCCTCTCCTGCTGGCCGCCATCCTCGCCGGTTGCTCGGTGGGCCCCTCGTACACGCGCCCCACCGTCCCCACGCCGGCCCGCTGGCGCTTCGACCGCGACACGAGCGTCGCCTCGTTCGCGGACGTCGCCTGGTGGCGGGTGTTCGAGGATACCGTGCTGCACCAGCTCATCCGCACGGCGCTGCGGGAGAACTACGACCTGGGCCAGGCCATCGAGCGCGTGCGCGAGTCGAGGGCGCAGTTCGTGGCCACGCGGGGCGCCCAGTTCCCGCAGGTGAACGCGCTGGCCGCCCGGGTCGACATGCGAATGCCCAACATCCTGTTCACGGGTCCGCCCACGACGCAGGCGGGTGGTCCTTCGACGATCGGGATCATCACGGGCGGACTGGATGTGTCGTATCAGGTCGACCTGTGGGGGCGCCTGCGGCAGGCGACGAGGGCGGCGCGCTTCCAGTTCCGGGCGAGCGAAAGCGATCGCCAGTCCGTGATCACGACGGTGATCAGCGACGTGGCGCAGGCCTACTTCAATCTGTTGCAGTTGGACCGCGTGGCGATGGTCACGCGGCGGTCCATCGAGACGCGCCGCGCCTCGCTCGCGCTGGTTCGCCGGAAGGTGCAGTCCGGGCTCTCATCCGACCTGGATCTGCGGCAAGCGGAGCAGGAGCTCGCGGCCGCGCAAGCGCAGCTACCCGGCGTGGAGCGGCAGATCGCGCAGACCGAAGACCAGATCAGCATCCTGCTGGGCCGGAACCCGGGCCCGGTACCCCGCGGGACGCCCCTCGACGAGCAGGCCTTGCCGCCGTGCGTGCCGGTCGGGCTGCCGTCGCGGCTGCTCGTGCGCCGGCCCGACATCCGGGCGGCCGAGATGAGGGTGATCGCGGCCAACGCGACGACCCGCTCCACGCTCGCCCAGTTCTTCCCGCAGATCTCGCTCACCGGCGCGTACAGCGCGGTGAGCAAGGAGTTCTCGGAGCTGCTCGACAACAAGTCACAGTCGTGGGTGCTGCTGTCGCTCGTGCGCGTGCCGGTCTTTCATGGCGGCACACTCCGCGGCGAGCTGGATTCGGCGCGCGCGCAGGAAGCCGAGGCGGCGATCGCGTACGCGAGAACGGTGCAGCAGGCGTTTCGCGAGGTGAACGACGCGCTTGCGTATCAGCGGACCGCGGCCGAGGCGCGCGCCTCCTACCAGACACAGGTGGTCGCCGCCCGACGCGCGCTCCAGCTCGCCAATGTCCGCTACACCGAGGGGCTCGGGACCTACCTCAACGTGCTCGATGCCGAGCGCCAGCTCACCTCGGCCGAGATCGACTTCGCGTCCGCCATCGGCGACCAGTTCCAGGCCGTGGTTCAACTCTACAAGGCGCTGGGCGGCGGCTGGGACATCACCGCTCCGGTCCGGGAAGGCCCGCCATGAACGGAGAGCAGCCCGCCCGGGACGGACCGCAGCCCACCCCGGATGGAGCGCGCCGCGCGAAGAGCGAGGAGCCTTCCGCCCCGAGCGGGGAGCCGGCGGCGAAGGGCGACGAGCGCGCCGCCAGGAGCGGCCGCGGCCGCGGGCGCCGGTGGACGTACCTGTTGTTCGGGCTGGTCCTGTTGGCGGGCGTGCTCTACGGCGTCCGCGCCTGGGTGCGCGGCCGCACCCACGTGTCCACGGACGACGCGTTCATCGGCGCCGACGTCGTCGCCATCAGCCCGAGGGTCGCGAGCCACGTCGCCCGGCTGCTGGTGGTCGACAACCAGCACGTGAACGTGGGCGACGTGCTGCTCGAGCTGGATCCGCGAGACTTCCAGGCTCAGTTGAACCAGGCGCGAGCGGACCTCGCGGCGGCGGTCGCGTCGCACGACGCGGCGGTGATCAACGTCGGCGTGGTCGCCACCACGTCGGGCGCGGGGGTGCGGGAGGCGGAGGCGGGCGTGCAGGCGTCGCAGCGGCAGACGGAAGCGGCGCGCCAGCAATCCGAAGAGGCGCACGCGCGGACGCTCGCGGCGGGAGCGGAGGTGGATCGCTCCCGCGCGGAGGCGGCCCGCTACGCGAGCCTGCGCGGGACGGGGGCGGTCTCGCGCCAGGAGGCCGACGACGCGCTGGCGGCCTACCGCACCGCGCAGGCGAACCTCGAGGCCGCGCGCCGGGCCGAGGCCGCCGCGGCCGCGCAGGTGCCTCAGAACATCGCGCAGGTAAGGCAGTCGCGGGCCAGGCTCTCCAGCGCGCTGGCGGCGCCGACCCAGGTCCGCTACAGCCGCGCGCAGGCCGAGCAGGCGAAGGCGGAGATCGGTCGGCAGCAGGCGGTCGTGCGCCAGGCCGAGCTGAATCTGTCGTACACCGTATTGCGCGCCCCGACCGCCGGGCGGATCACGCGGAAGGAGGTGCAGCGCGGCGACTACGTGCAGGTCGGCCAGCGCCTCCTCTCGATCGTGCCGGACTCGGTGTACGTCGTGGCCAACTTCAAGGAGACCCAGCTCAAGCGGATCCGGCCCGGACAGCGCGTGCGTATCAAGGTGGACGCCTATCCGGACACGATCTTCGGCGGCGTCGTGCAGACGATCCAGGCGGGGAGCGGCGCCGCGTTCAGCCTCCTGCCGCCGGAGAACGCGACCGGCAACTTCGTGAAGGTCACGCAGCGCGTGCCGGTGAAGATCCTCATCACGGGTCCGCCGGACTCGACGCGCGTGCTCGGCCCGGGGATGTCCGTCGAGCCGGAGGTACTGCTCCGTTGAGCACGCCGGATTGGCGGCCGTCCCACAATCCGTGGCTGATCACGTTCGTGGTCTCGCTGGCGGCGTTCATGGAGGTGCTCGACACGAGCATCGCCAACGTCGCGCTGCCGCACATCGGGGGGAGCCTCGGCGCCAGCTACGACGAGAGCACGTGGGTGCTCACCTCCTACATCGCCGCCAACGCGGTCGTGCTGCCGATGAGCGGCTGGCTGGTCCGGGTCTTCGGGCGCAAGCGCTTCTTCATGACGTGCATCGCACTGTTCGGCGTCAGCTCGTTCCTCTGCGGGACCGCGCCCAGCCTCGGCTTCCTGCTCGTGTTCCGGGTCCTGCAGGGCGCGGGCGGCGGCGGGCTCCAGCCGATGGCGCAGGCCATCCTGGTCGACACGTTCCCACCGGAGCGCCGCGGCGTGGCGTTCTCGCTCTACGGCGTGACCGCCGTCACGGCGCCGATCGTCGGGCCCACGCTGGGCGGCTGGATCGCCGACAACCACTCCTGGCGCTGGATCTTCCTCATCAACGTACCCGTCGTCGTCGTGGCGCTGATCCTCGTTCGGCAACTGGTGGAGGATCCGCCCTACATCCACCGGCTCCGACAGAGCGGCATCCGGCCGGACTTCATCGGCTTCGCCCTCCTGGTCCTGGGCGTCGGCGCGCTGCAGGTGATGCTCGACAAAGGGCAGCAGGAAGACTGGTTCGCGTCGCGCTTCATCACGACGCTCGCCCTCACGGCGCTCGTCTGTCTGACCGCGCTCGCGATCCGGGAGTGGCTCACCGAGAACCCGATCATCGAGATCCGGCTGCTCCGGAACTTCAACTTCCTGAGCACGAACCTCATGATCCTGATGCTGGGCATCATCTACTTCAGCAGCCTGGTCATGATGCCGCGCTACCTGCAGACGCTGCTCGGCTACACGGCCGAGAAGGCCGGGCTCGTGCTCTCCTCGAGCGCCGTCGTCCTGCTGATCATGCTGCCGATCGTGGGGAAGATCGCGAACCGGATCCAGGCGCGCGTCCTCGTCGCCGCCGGCTGGGCCGCGGTCGCGGTCGCCATGGCGATCTCGGCGCGAAGGATCAACCTGGGGATCGATTTCGGCACGGCCCGCACGCTGCGCCTGCTGCAGTCGGTCGGGCTGCCCCTGCTGTTCGTGCCCATCACGCTCGCGGCCTACGTCGGGCTCCCCCCCGAGAAGAACAACAGCGCCGCGGGCCTGCTCAACTTCATGCGCAACATCGGCAGCAGCATCGGCACCTCGCTGGTCACGACGCTGCTGGAGCGGCGCACCGCGTTCCATCAGATGCAGCTCGTAAGTCACGTCGCCCCCGACAACCCGACGTTCCGGGAGCTGCTCGAGGCGCTGACCGGCACGCTCGCGCGCGCGGGGCTGGGCGCGTACGAGGCGCAGCGGCAGGCGCTCGCGCGGATCTACGTGCTCGTCCAGATGCAGGCCGCGAGCCTCGCCTACATCGACGTCTTCTGGCTCCTTGCCATGGGCGGTGCGCTGATGTTCGCGCTGTCGTTCCTGCTCCGAAGGAACGAGCCCCAGGCCGCGGGGCCGGCCGCAGGTTGACCGCGGATGCGGGTTTGGGACGCCGCGGCGCTTCGGGTTTCGCGGGAGCGGGAGCGGGAGCGGAAGCGAGAGCGGGAACGGCTCAGCCGGGGACGGGGGCGGCTTCGACGCCGTCGCCATAGCGCGAGGCGACGTAGTCGTCCAGGATGCCGAGGAACTCGCCGACCAGCGCCTCGCCGCGCAGCGTGGTGAAGAGCCGCCCATCCACGTACACGGGCGCCTTCGGCTCCTCGAACGTGCCGGGGAGGCTGATGCCGAGGTTCGCGTGCTTCGACTCGCCGGGGCCGTTCACGACGCACCCCATGACGGCCACCTTCATCTCCTCGACGCCGGGGTAGCGCCCCTGCCATTCCGGCATCTTGCGCCGGATGTAGTCCTGGATCTCCTCGGCCATCTGCTGGAAGAACGTGCTGGTCGTGCGGCCGCAGCCGGGGCAGGAGGTGACCTGCGGGATGAAGCTGCGCAGCTCGAGCGACTGCAGCACCTGCTGCGCCACGAGCACCTCCTCGGTGCGCGGGGCGCCGGGGCGCGGCGTGAGCGAGACGCGGATCGTGTCGCCGATCCCCCGCTGCAGCAGGATCGACAGCCCGGCGGTGGATGCGACGATGCCCTTCATCCCCATCCCGGCCTCGGTCAGCCCCAGGTGCAGCGGGTAGTCGCAGCGCGCGGCCAGCTCGGTGTAGACGCGCACCAGGTCCTGCACGCCGGACACCTTGCAGGAGAGGATGATGCGGTCGTGCCCGAGGCCCGTCTCCTCGGCGAGCGCCGCCGAGCGCAGCGCGCTCTGCACCATCGCCTCGATCATGACGTCCTTGGCGTCCAGCGGGTCCGGCCGCCGCGCGTTCTCGTCCATCAGCTCGGTCAGGAGCTGCTGGTCGAGCGAGCCCCAGTTCACGCCGATCCGCACCGGCTTGCCGTGCTCGAGCGCCGCCAGCACGATCGTGCGGAAGTTCTCGTCGTGCCGCTTCGCGCCGACGTTGCCGGGGTTGATCCGGTACTTCGCCAGCGCCGCCGCGCACGCCGGGTGCTTCGTCAGCAGCAGGTGGCCGTTGTAGTGGAAGTCGCCGATGACGGGGACGTCGCAGCCGGCGTCGCGCAGCCGCGCGACGATCTCCGGCACCGCCGCCGCCGCCTCGTCCGTGTTCACCGTCACGCGGACCAGCTCGCTCCCGGCCAGCGCCAGCTCCTCCACCTGCTCCGCGGTGGCCACCGGGTCGGCGGTGTCGGTGTTCGTCATGGACTGGACGACGATCGGATGCGCGCTCCCCACCCGTACGCCGCCCACGTCCACGGTCGTCGTCCACCGGCGCTGCTGCTCGGGCATCCCGCTCTCTCCGCTCGGATCCTCGTCGTGACCACCCTGCGTACCCGCGCGGGAGAAGTTAGAGCCGCAGCCGGGCGGGCGCGAGGCGGGGGTGGGAATGGCCGGGACCGGGGCGGGAACGGGAGCGGGAATGGGAGCCGGAACGGCATCGAGAACGAGGAAGCGACAGGCCAGGGGCAGGCGGGGAAACAGCCCGCGCCGGCTCGCCGGTCCCGCGCGCTGGCCGGTGAATGGCCGAGAGCCGAGACCACGCCCGGCCGATACGAGCGCATCCTTCGTCTTCGTAGTCGCAATCATGGCCGTACTTCCTGACAATCAAGTGGCGATAGTGCGCTCCGGATTCGTCGTGGTAGCGTGAAGGTACACCGACCTTACGGGCGCGCGCCAGGACGTCCGCTCCGTGCTCCGCCGAACTGACGCTCATTCCACGCGCCGAATCCGGCCGCGGCCGCGCGGTCGTCCCGTCGCGAACGGCCGATGTCGATCAGCGAGGCAGATCCGGCCACTCCTCCATCGGCGTCGTCGACTCCACGACGTGCATCCCGGCGTCGGCGAAGCGCTGGAGCGCCTCCTCGGCCTGGGGCGTGAAGTCGAAGAGGAACGTTCCCGGGCGCGCGGGATCCGGCACGGTGACGGCGGACATGCAGTCGCGGAGGATGTAGACCTTGCGCACGAGGGCGGGGTCGAGGTGCTCGAGGAGGTCCTCGATGGTGCTCTTGACGCAGTGGCTGGCGGCCTGGCCGGCGATCACGACGGCGTCGGAGCGGGCGAGGATCTCGAGGAAGTCGCGGTTGCGGTGGGCGAGCGGCTTGCCGTCGAAGCGGTGGAGCACCTCGGGGCCGATGACGGAATAGTACTCGGTGAGCGGCGTGGCGCCCTTGACCTCGATGCGGGCCTCGGAGATGCGGGCGTAGGCGTGGAACATCCGGGCCTCGTGGACGACGCCGGCGAGGGCGTGGCCGTCGCTGCCGAGGATGACGTGGGGCGGCCAGAGGTAGAGGCGGTACTTCCCCTGCTTGGCGAGCTCCTCGGCGTAGAACTCGACCTGGCGGCGGAGCCAGTCGTAGTCGCCGGTGCCGATCCAGGCGACGAGGGCGGGGTTCGGCCGCAGCCGCCCCTCGCGGATGTCGTGGAGCGAGACCTCGCGGTTCGCGGCGGGGGGCGCGCCGCTCTCGTCGAGCCAGAACGAGGGGAAGAAGATCTGGTAGGGGAAGTGCGTGTCGAGCGTGCAGGTGATGTGCGTGAGGTGGTGGAGGTTGCGGTAGACGAAGCGGGCGACGCGGTCGTTGTCCTCCACGGCGCCGCGCCCGCTCCGGCCGGCGACGAAGAGCGAGCCCTCCGGGAAGCAGAAGTCCTTCTGCAGGTCGATGAGCAGGAGGTGGATGCGGGCGGTGTCGCCGGCGGCCGGGCGCAGCCCGAAGCGCTCGCGCCAGGCGACGGCGGCGTCGAAGAGCGCCTGCTGGTCGGGCGTGTACGCCCAGCGCGCCGCGTTGGCGGGGTCGTAGAACTCGGGGATCGGCAGCTCGCTCGCGCGCTCGTCCTGCCCGGCCATCTCGTCGCCTCCGGCTGGTTTCGACTCGGTCCATCGCGCTACAAGATGGCGACGCCGGCGGCGGCCGGCCACGCGGCGCGTCAGACGTCGCATCGGTCGCTCGTTCCCTGAGAGACGATCGAGCGGCGGAGCGGACGCCGCCGCCCCACCGACCGTTACCGGGACCGCGCCATGCACCGTCGCCTCGGGCTGTTGCCGGCCACGCTCCTCCTCGCCGTTCTGCTCCCCGCCTGCGAGGGCTCGACCGGGCCGGGGTCCGGCAAGACGCCGGAGGCGCTGCGCGCGCTTCCCCGCGCGCTGACGACCGGGGAGCGGCAGACGATCGCGTCGAGCAACGACTTCGCCTTCGGCTTGCTGCGGGAGACGGCCTCGCGGGAGGCGCAGCCGAACGTCTTCCTCTCGCCGCTCTCCGCGTCCATGGCGCTCGGGATGACGATGAACGGCGCGCGGGGCGAGACGCTGGACGGGATGCGCTCGGCGCTCGGCTTCGGCCCGCGCCCGCTGGAGGAGCTGGACGCGTCGTACCAGACGCTCCTCGACCTGCTGCGCGGCGTGGATCCGAGCGTCGAGATCCGCATCGCGAACTCCGTCTGGGCCAAGCAGGGCTTCCCCTTCGAGGCGTCGTTCCAGTCCACCGTGGCGCGCTACTTCGACGCCGAGGTGGCCACGGTCGACTTCGGCGCGCCGGCCACGCTCGGCACGATCAACGGGTGGGTGAAGCGCGGCACGAACGGCCGGATCGAGACGATCCTGGAGTCGATCCCGTCGGACGCGGTCATGTACCTGATCAACGCCGTGTACTTCAAGGGCTCCTGGCGCGAGCGCTTCGACCCGAAGGCGACGCGGGACGCGCCGTTCACGGCGGCGGACGGCTCCGTCCGCACGGTGAAGATGATGCACCGGGTCGGCGGCGGGCGCTTCTTCCAGGCGCCGGGCGTGCGCGGCGTCGAGCTGCCGTACGGGCGCGACGCGTTCGTCATGGACGTGGTGCTGCCGGACGCCGGGGCGTCGCTGGCGAGCCTCGTCGCCCGGCTGGACGCCGCCACCTGGGACGGCTGGCTGGGCCAGGCGCACGACGCCGAGCTGGACCTCTCGCTCCCGCGCTTCCGCGCCGAGCAGCGCTTCGAGCTGAACCGCCCGCTCATCGCGCTCGGGATGGGGCTCGCGTTCACGCCGGACGCGGCCGACTTCACGGGCCTCTCGCCGGCGGGCCGCTCGCTCTACATCAGCGCGGTCACGCAGAAGACGTTCGTCGACGTGAACGAGGAGGGCACCGAGGCCGCCGCCGCGACCTCCGTCGGCATCAGCGTGACGAGCGCGCCGCAGACCGTGTCGTTCGTGGTGGACCGGCCGTTCCTGGTCGCGATCCGCGAGCGGCTGAGCGGCGCGATCCTGTTCCTCGGCGCGATCGGCGCGCCCTGAGGCCGCGGCGTCGCCTCCGGGCGCCCTTGAACGGAATCGCGGCGGTCGGTATTAGGGGACGGTCGACCGTGAACCGCCACCCGAGGAGCCCCGCGATGCTGAAGGAGAACGACGTCGCCCCCGACTTCGAGCTCGAGACCGACACCGGCGAGCCGCTGCGCCTCTCCGACCTGCGCGGCCGCAAGGTCGTGCTGTACTTCTACCCGAAGGACGACACCCCCGGGTGCACCATCCAGGCGTGCTCGCTGCGCGACGGCTGGAGCGACATCCAGCGCACGGGCGCGGTCGTGCTCGGCGTCAGCCCCGACTCGCCGAAGTCCCACGCGAAGTTCCGCGAGAAGTACGCGCTCCCCTTCACGCTCCTGGCGGACACCGGCCACGAGGTCGCGGACCGCTACGGCGTGTGGGTCGAGAAGTCCATGTACGGCAAGAAGTACTGGGGCAACGCGCGCACGACGTTCGTGATCGACGAGGAGGGGCGGATCGCGCGGATCTTCGAGAAGGTGAAGCCGGAGGAGCACACGGAGCAGGTGCTGGCGGTGCTGTAGCGCGGGAACGGATCAACGGCTTGTTCACCGCAGAGGCGCAGAGGGCGCAGAAAACGGCAACGGAAAGCCGGGCGAACGCGGGGTCCGTCGGAACCTGAACGGATTGTATTCACAGGGAGATCGGGAGCTGGGGAGTACGGTCCGAACCGGGCGGCGCAGGTTCGTCGTAGCGGAAGCATTCTTTTGGGGGTTGTACCGGTGGAATGAGGGTCACCGGTGCAACCCCTTTTTGATTCTCTGACGTGGGCGTCGGAGGCGGCGTACCCCGGTCCGACTCCAAAAGTGCATGCGGTTGCCGCGAATGCTGCGCCACGCCGGTTCAGACCGTACTCCCCAGCTCCCAAGCTCCCTGTGAATAAAATCCGTTCAGATGCCGACGAACCCGGCTCTCCGTTGCCGTTCTCCGCGCCCTCTGCGTCTCTGCGGTGAACAAGCCGTTCAAGGACGTGAGGCCGCCCGCGGACGTGAAGGCGCCCGGGCTCACCCCGCCCGCTCGACCCCCAGCCCCGGCTCCTGGTTGAACCTCAGCCGTCCGTCGGCCTCCATCCCGGGCCCGCGGAAGGGATCGCGCGCGAGCAGCGCGGCGCCGTCGAGGTCGACCCAGTCCACGAGCGGCGCGAGCTGGAGCGCGGCGGCGATGCCGAGCGTGCTCTCGATCATGCAGCCGAGCATCACGCCCAGGTGGTGCGCCCGCGCGACGTGCACGATCCGCAGCGCTTCGCGGAGCGAGCCGCACTTCGCGAGCTTGATGTTCACGCCGTCCACGCAGCCGGCGAGCGCCGGCACGTCCGCGGCGACGCGGCACGACTCGTCGGCGACGATGGGGATGCGGGAGCGCCGCCGGATGGCGCGCAGCCCGTCGAGGTCGGCGGCGGGGACCGGCTGCTCGATCAGCTCGACGCCCAGCTCCTCCAGCATCGGGAGGCGGGCGATCGCCTCCTTCGCGGTCCAGCCCGTGTTGGCGTCGACGCGGATGCGCGCCGCGGGCGCCTCCTCGCGGACGATGCGGAGCAGCGCATCGTCGCCGGGGCCACCGACCTTGAGCTTCAGGATCGGGTAGGCCGCCGCCTCGCGCACCTTCGCCCGCAGCCGGTCGGGCTCGTCGATGCCGATGGTGAAGGAGGAGACGGGCGCGGCGGCGGGGTCGAGGCCCCAGAGCCGCCAGAGCGGCACGCCCAGCCGCTTGCCGACGAGGTCGTGCAGCGCGCACGAGAGCGCGGCCCGCGCGGATGGGTTGCGGCCGAGCGCCCGCTCCATGGCCGCCTCGGCGCGCTCGAGCGCGAAGGGGTCCTCGCCGGCCGCCTCCTCGAGCGCGGAGAGGAGCCGCGGGAGCGCCGCCACCACGGTCTCCGCCGTCTCGCCGTAGTACGGCGTGGCGGCCGCCTCGCCCCACCCCTCGCGCCCGTCCTCGTCGCGCAGCCGGACCCAGACCGAGCGGCGCACGCGCGCGCCCTCGCGGGCGATCACGAAGTCGTGCTTCGTCGGCAGCTCGAGGATCTCGTACGTCGGCTTCACGGCGCCTCCTGCGGGGTCGGGGTTCGGGCCCGGGAATCTACTGCCCCAACGCCCGACGCCCAAGCCGCCCGGGTCCGCGGGGCTACGCCGCCCCGTCCCCCCGGGCCACCGGCACCGTGAAGTAGAAGCGCGCGCCCTCGCCGGGCGTGCTCTCCACCCAGATGCGGCCGCCGTGCGCGTCCACGATCTGCTTGGCGATGGCGAGCCCCAGGCCGAGGCCGCGCCGGTCGGAGCGGTTCCCCTGCCAGAAGCGCCCGAACACGTGCGGCAGGTCCTCGGGCGGGATCCCCGGTCCCGTGTCCGCCACGGTGAAGCGCACGTCCTGGCCGACGGTCTCGGCGACGACGGCAATGCGGCCGAGCGGCGGCGTGAACTTCACCGCGTTGCCGACGAGGTTCGAGAAGACCTGCGCGAGCCGGGCGGGGTCGACCTGGACGAGCGCGCCGGGGCTCAGGACGCGAACGTCGAGGTCGATCTCGCGCGCCTCCGTGAGCGGCCGGAGCACGGAGATGGACTCCTCGACCACGGTCTCGACGCGGTGCACGCCCGGCGTGAGCGCGATCGCGCCGCCGTCGATGCGGGAGACCTCGAGCAGGTCGCCGATGAGGCGGTTCATGGAGCTGGCCGCCAGCCGGATCAGCTCCGCGAAGTGCTTCGCCCGGTCCTGCACGCCCAGCTCGACGAGCAGCTCGGCGCCGTTCAGGATGACGCCCAGCGGGTTGCGCAGGTCGTGGGCGACGACGGAGAGGACCTCGTCGCGCGCCCGCGTCGCGTGCTGCGCGGCGTGGTAGAGCTGCGCGTTCGCGACGGCCAGCGCGGTGCGCGTGGCCAGCTCCTCGGCGAGCGTCAGGTCCGCGTGGTCGAAGGCGCGGCCCGGGTCCGTGGACACGAACGTGATGACGCCGAACATCCCGGCCGGCACGGTGAGCGGCACGAACATGGCCCCGCGCGGCGCCAGCTCGCGCGAGAGCGCGGCCAGCCCGCACCCCGGCGCGATCGCCGCCGGCGGGACGTCGTCCGCGCGGCGCAGCACGAGGGCGCGGCGCGTGCGCAGCGTGCGCACGATCGGGTTGTCCTCGCAGGCCGTGTCGGGCGCGAAGCGCTGCAGCTCGCGCAGCAGCGGCTCGCGCGCCGGGTCGGCGTGCGCCATGGCGATGCGGCGGAGGCTGGCGCCGTCGACCACGTCGATGAGGCAGTAGTCGGCCAGGAACGGCACCGCCAGCCGGGCGATGCGCGCCAGCGTCGTCTCGTAGTCGAAGGAGGAGGAGAGCACGCGGCTGGCCTCCGCCAGGAACTCCGCCCGCGCCTCCGCCTGCTCGGCCTCGGCCCGCGCCGCGCGCTCGACGCCGAGCCGGCGCTCGTTGTCCTCCGCGCGCCGGCGCAGCGTCAGGTCGCGCACCGAGACGAAGCGGACGAGCCGGTCCCGGTAGCGCAGCAGCCCGCCCTTGATCTCCGCCGGGAAGCGCGAGCCGTCGGCACGCAGCACCTCGACCTCGTAGACCTCGTCGCCCCCCGCGCGCGCCCGCTCCATGGCCAGCGCGCGCGACTCCGGCGCGAGGAAGTCGAACGGGTCGCGCCCCACCACCTCCTCCGCGCCGGCATGTCCGAGCATGGCGACGCCGCTCGGGTTGACGTCCAGCACCCGCGTGCCGTCGTGGATCAGCACGCCCTCGCGCGTCGCCTCCACCAGCCGCTGGAACCGCTGCTCGCCGGCCTGCGCCTCCGCCTGCGCGTTCCCCCGCTCCATCGCCAGCCCGAGCAGGTTGCCGGCGGTCTTGAGCACCGCGAGCGACGCCGGCGGCCAGGAGCGCGCCTGCGCGCAGTCGTCGAAGCCGATGAAGCCCCACCAGCGCCCGGAGACGAAGACCGGGACGGCCGCGAGCGACAGGATCTGCTGCCCGAGCAGCGGCGCGCGCTCCGCCGGCGGGAACGTGGCGACGTCGCCCTCGATGACGCCGCCCGCGGAGAGCACGTCCTCCCAGCGCCCGAACCCGATGTCCCGCAGCGAGATCGACTGCAGCGCCGGGTTGCCGAGCTGCGGCGCGACCCCGGGCGCCACCCACTCGAAGCGCTGCGACGTCAGCCGGGCGCCATCCTCGCCCGCGTGGTTCTCGAAGACGTAGACGCGGCTCGCCGACGCGGCTTCCCCGAGGCGGCGCAGGATGTCCGGGAGCCGCGCGCGCCAGTCGGGACACTCGAGGAAGCACTCCGCCGCGCTCACGACGGCCTGGAGGAGCGCATCCCGCCGCTCGAGCTCGCGCGCGACCTCGACCGCCACCTGGAACCGCACCGCCTCCGGCGGCGGCGGGTCCAGCGATTCCACTCGGATTCCGGACACGTCCGCCTCCAGTCGGCGGGGAACGGGGTCAGCGTACGTCACGGCGTCGCGAGCCGGCGAGGCCGGGGACGGCGCGGAAGCGATGATAGAGCGTTCCGCGAGACGGCGATACCCCTGGCGGCAGCAGGCTTCCCGGCGGCGCGATCACGACACCTGTTTGCCTCCGGCCGCTTTCCTCTTATCTTGGGCACCCCACACCAGGTTCCCGCAGTTCGATCGATAAAGGCAGTATGATGCGCTCGATGATCGACGAAGACATCGGCGCTCCGGCGACGACGCCGGAGCCGGGCCGTCGCACGAGGTGGCTCGTCATGGCCGCCGCGACGCTTTCGCTGCTGGCGCCGCAGGATGCCGCCGCGCAGCGCCCCCGCGCCCTGATGGGCACGCCCTCCAAGCTGGCGCAGCAGAACCGGCTGGCCGACGACTACGACCTCTCCCGCATGGACGACCCGGCGGAGGTCCGCCGCCTCGTCTCGAGCGGGCGTCTCGTGGCGGTCCCGCGGAGCGGGCGCGGCTATTACATCGACGCGAAGCTCGGCCGCGCCTACAGCCACCGGACCGTGCTCGTCTATGCGCGCCCGTGGGTGCTGCGGTTCCTCAAGGCGGAAGGCAGCCGCTTCCGCGCGAAGTTCCCGGGCAGCCGGCTGAAGGTCTCCTCGCTCGTCCGCACGGAGGAGTACCAGGAGATCCTGACGCACTCGAACGTCAACGCCGCCCGCGGCGACGACCCGGACCGCCGCTCGCCGCACCTCACCGGCGCCGCCCTCGACATCTCGAAGAAGGGAATGTCGGCGCGCCAGCTCGCGTGGCTGCGCCAGCGCCTCGTCACGCTGCAGGCGCGGGGCTGGATCGTGGGCACGGAGGAGATGCGGACGAACACCTTCCACATCTTCGTCACCCCCGAGTACGGCCGGCTCCCGGAGCGGCGGGAGCGCGACGGCCAGTAGCGCCGCCGGACGCTCGCCCATGCCCACGGAGAGCTTCGCGGACCGGGTGTACGCGCTCGTGCGGCGCATCCCTCGAGGCAAGGCGGTGAGCTACGGCGGCGTCGCGGCGATGCTCGGCCACCCGCGCGCGGCCCGCGGCGTCGGCGGCGCGCTCTCCGCGCTCCCGCCCGGCACGGACGTTCCATGGTGGCGCGTCGTGAACCGGGACGGGCGGATCTCGCTCCAGGGCGCCGGCGGCGTCATCCAGCGGCAGCTGCTGCGGGCCGAAGGCGTGCGCTTCGGCCCGGACGACCGCCTGGACTGGAGGCGCCACGGCTGGAGCGGCGAGGGCGGCGAGGGCGGCGAGGGCGGCGAGGGCGGCGAGGGCGGCGAGGGCGGCGAGGGCGGCGAGCGGACGGGGAGGCGGCGGGGGTGAGCGCGGTCAAGCGGTCGGTCTCGTTCGCCATCTTCGACCCGCAGGACCGACGCCGGGTGCTCGTCGTGCGGCGACCGCCGGACGACGAGGAGCTCCCCGACCTCTGGGGCCTCCCCGCGGGCTCGCTCCGCCCCGGCGAGAGCTGGGAGGAGGCCGTCCGGCGCGCGGGCCGGGAGAAGCTCGGGGTCGAGCTGGAGGTGGGTCCGGAGCTGAACCGCGGCTCCACGCGCCGCGCCGCCTACACGCTGGAGATGCGCCTGTTCGAGGCGCGGATCGTGGCGGGCGCGCCGGCCGTGCCGCAGCGGACGCCGGGCGTCACGCAGTACCGCGACTGGACGTGGGGGGACGCGGCGGCGCTGGAGCCGGCGGCCGCGCGCGGGAGCCTCTGCTGCCGGCTCTTCCTGGAGCGAGCGGGCTGAGCGGCGCCGCGCGGGCCCATCCGCGCCAGGCCGGCCGACCCGCGCCGCGCGGGCTCGACCGCGCCGACCGTAGCGAGCGAGCGGGCCCGCGCCGCGGGCCGCGCCGGGCTCAGGCCAGCTCGCCCACGGTCACCGACAGGATCCGCGGCAGGAACCCCGCCACCATCTCCCAGGACCGGCCACCGTCGCGGCTCGCGAACAGGTGACCGCCGGAGGTGCCCAGGTACAGCCCGAGCGGGTCGATCGGGTCGGACGCCAGGGCCTCGCGCAGGACCGTCAGGTACACGTGCGCCTGCGGGAGGCCCTCGGTCCGCGCCGTCCACGTCGATCCGGCATCCCGGCTCTCGAAGACGCGCAGCCGCCCTTCGCTGACGGTGCGCATGTGGCTCGACTCCTCGGGCACGACGAAGACGGCGTCCGGGTCGCGCGGGTCGAGGGCGAGGGCGTAGCCGAAGTCGCTGGGGAGGCCGGCGGTGATGTCGATCCAGCTCTCGCCGCCGTCGTCGCTGCGGTAGGTGCCGCAGTGGTTCTGCTGGTAGAGGCGGTCGGGCCGCGCGGGGTGGACCCGCAGCTTGTGCACGCACTGCCCCGCCTCGGGGTGAGACTGCGGCAGGAAGTCCGCGCGGGTGCCGCGATTGAGCGGGCGCCAGCTCGCGCCGGCGTCGTCGCTGCGGTAGACGCCGCCGGCGGAGAGCGCGCACCAGATCCGGTCGGGCGTGCGCGGATCGACGTGGATCGAGTGGAGCGCGAGCGCGCCGCCGGCGGGCTGCCAGGTGCGGTTCGTGGGGTGCTCGTTCAGCCCGGCGACGGGGCTCCAGCTCCGTCCCCGGTCGCGCGAGACGAAGAGCCCGGCGGGCTCGGTGCCGGCGTAGAGCGTGTCGGGCTCGGCGTCGTGCCCGGGTGCGAGCGCCCAGATCGCGGCGAGGTCGCGCTCGTCGGCGAGGTGCGGCGCCTCGGCGAGGACGTCCCAGCTCCGGCCGGCGTCGTCGCTGCGGTGGATGTGGGCGCCCCAGACGGAGTGCGCGGTGGCGGCCCAGACAGTGCGTCCGTCCCGCGGGTCCAGGATCGCGTGGTAGACCTCGCGGCCGACGAGGTGCGGCTCGGAGAGGCTCCACTCCCGGCGGCCCGGGTCGGAGCGGGCGACGAAGAGGCCGCGCTTCGTGCCGATGAGCAGGATCAAGCCGGTCATGGTGGGCGGAAGGTAGGCCGCGACGCAGGTCGCGGACAGGGGCGCCGGCCCGGTCGTTGCGGGCGGCGCGCTTCTTGACCTCGGGCCGGAACGTGAACGCCGCTCTCATCCTCATCGTCCTGATCGCCGGCGCCTACCTGGCGGCGCACGTCGCCTCCGGCTGGCTCGCGCGACGCTTCCTGATCGTCTCGGGGGCGGAGTACCTGCTGCTCGGCATCCTGCTCGGGCCGCACGTCTCCGGCTTCATCACGCCAGGCGTCGTGGGCCGCTTCGCGACGTTCATGACGCTGGCCCTCGGCTGGGTCGGCGCCGTCGTCGGGGCGCAGTTCCACATCCCGAGCCTCATGCGCATCCGCGGCATCTACTACCGCGTCGCGTTCATGGAGGCGATCCTCGTGTTCGCGCTCGTCTCGGCGGCGATGGCGGGGATCTTCTCGTGGTTCTTCGGCCTGCCGCTGAGCAGCGCGGCGCAGCCGGCGCTGGCGCTCGGCGCGATCGCGGTGGGCTCGGCGCCGTCAGGGATCGGCATCGTGACGGAGCGCATGGGGCGCTCGCCGATCGTGCAACTGCTCCAGATGGCGACGGCGATCGACGCGCTCGTCGCGATCCTCGCCTTCGGGCTCCTGGTCAGCATCATGCACCCGCCGCCGGCGGTGGGCGTGCGGTCGCCGACCGCCACCGAATGGGCGGTGATCAGCATCGGCATCGGCCTCGTCGGCGGCGCGCTCTTCCATCTCTTCCTGGGCGAGGAGCGGAGCGGCGACCGGCTGTTCATCGCGCTGGCCGGCGCGATCATCCTGGCCAGCGGCGCGGCGGCCTACCTGCGCCTCTCGCCGCTGCTGCCGACCATGCTGATCGGCATGGTGCTGGTGAACACGTCGAGCAACCGCGACGCGATCCGGCAGGTGCTGTCGAAGGTGGAGCGGCCGCTCTACTTCGTGCTGCTGATCTTCGCGGGGACCGCGTGGACGCCGAGCCCGCGGGAGTGGATCCTGCCGGCGGTCGCGTTCATCGGCGTGCGGGCGTTGTCGCAGCTGGGCGCCGCGTACCTGTCCGCCGAGGCCGCGGGCGTCCGCAAGCTGCTGGGCGCCGGGTGGGGGCGGGCGCTCCTGGGCCAGGGCGGGCTGGCCATCGCCATCGCGCTGAACTACCGCATCGACCCGAACTCCTTCCTCGCGAACATCGTCTTCTCGTCGGCGATCGCCTCCGTGCTGCTGACGGACGTCCTGTCGGCGCGGGTCGTGGCCTCCGTGGTGGAGGCGTACCGCAAGCGCGTGGCGGTCCACCTGCCGGGGCGGCGCGAGCGCGCCGCGGGCGGCGGCGCGCGGGGGACGCACTGAATGCGGCGCGCCCTGGTGCTGGCGCTCCTGCTGGCGGGCGTGCGGCTGATCCTCCCGCTCGGCACCCCGGGGCAGGGCGGCGAGGTGCTGGTCGCGTTCGGCCTCCTCATCCTCGGCGCCTACACGGTCGGCGAGATCGCGTCCGCGGCGCGGCTCCCGAAGATCGTCGGCTACCTCGTCGCCGGGCTGATCTTCGGGCCGAGCGTGCTCGGCGCCGTCTCCGCCCAGTCGGTGGAGCGGCTCCAGCCCGTCAGCCAGCTCGCGGTGTCGGTGATCGCGTTCCTGGCGGGCGCGGAGCTGCGCTGGCGCGAGGTCCGCGTCGAGGGGCCCGCGCTCCTGAAGATCATGGCCGTCGAGCTGGCCATCGGCTTCGTCGCGCTCTTCGGGGTCATCTTCGCGCTGCGCGGCTCCCTGCCGCTGCTCGCGAACGAGCCGACGGCGGGCGTCCTGGCCTTCGCCCTGCTCTTCGCCTCCATCGCCATCGTCCACTCGCCGGCGGTCACGCTGGCGCTGCTCACCGAGACCGGCGCGCGCGGCCCCGTCGCCCGGACCGTCCTCGGCGTCGTGCTGCTGGCCGACGTGGCCGTCGTGCTCCTCTTCAGCGCCGCGCTCCCGGTGGCCCGCGCACTCGTGCCCCCCGTCGCGGCGACCGGCGGCGTGTCCGTGTTCTGGGAGATCGGCGGCGCGGTGCTGATCGGCGCCGTGCTCGGCGGCGGCGTGGCCGCCTACCTCCGCTTCGTCGGCAAGGAGCTCGTGCTCTTCGCGGTCCTCGTCGCCTTCTTCGGCGTGCAGATCGCGGAGCTGGCCCACGTCGAGCTGCTCCTCACCATGCTGACGGCCGGCTTCGTCACCGAGAACCTGTCGCGGCACGGCGAGGCGCTGCGCCATGCCATGGAGCGCTCGGCGGCGCCGATCTTCGTGGTCTTCTTCGCCCTCTCCGGCGCGCACATCGAGGTCGGCTCGGTGCTTCCGCTCCTCCCCTTCGTCCTGCCGATCGCCGCCGTCCGCGGGCTCGCGATCTGGGTCGGCACGATGCTCGGCGGCCGCTGGGCGCGCACGCCGCCTCCGGTGCGCCGCGTCGTCTGGATGGGGCTGATCTCGCAGGCCGGCGTGGCGATCGGCCTGGCCAGCGTCGTCGCCACGGCCTACGGCGAGGCCGGCCGCCGGCTCCAGGTGCTGCTCCTCTCGCTGATCGCCGTCAACGAGACCGTCGGGCCGGTGCTCTTCCGCCGCGCGCTGCAAGCGGGCGGGGAGCTGGAGCCCACCGGCGCCCGGCCACGGCGCCGCGCGACGGCGGCGGCGCATTGATCGGCTGGCCTCGGCGCGGGGGTTGGTCGGGCGGAACGGAATAATCCACCGCAGAGGCGCGGACGGCGCAGAGAACGGCAACGGAAAGCCGGGCCACGCCGATTCGTCGGCGTCCGAACGAACTTCGTTTTTCACCACGGAGTACACGGAGCACACGGAGGACGGCGTAAGGCGGGCGGCGCGGGGGCGTCGTGGCTGAAGCTTCTTTTTGGGGTTGGACCGGTGGAACGCGGGTCACCGGCGCAACCCCGAATTTCGTTTTCTGGCGTCGGAGGCGGCGCAGCCCCGATCCAACTTCAAACTGGATGCGGTTGCCGCGACGCTGCTCCCCGCCGGCTTCCGCCGTCCTCTGTGTGCTCTGTGTACTCCGTGGTGGGATTGCAGTTCGTCGAAGCCGCCCGGGGAGTGGCGGTCCACGGGAGCGCGGACGAGGGCTCCTCCCCGACCCGCCGGCACGCGGGTTGCCTCTTGCAGGCGCAGCCCACGCCAAGGCGCGCGGATCCGGACCCGCCGCGCAGGCTGCACCAAATTCCCTCGGGGGTTGGATGGCGTACGACTACACGTTCTGGACCCACGACCGCTGGGGCTCGGGCTTCGTGCCGCACGACCCGGCCTGGAAGGAGCTCCACGACTACGACTTCGAGATGAGGGGACCGTACCGGCCCGGCGCGCTGGTGGACGCGTACGCCGACTGGCGGCGGTTCCGCGCGGACGAGCGGCGGCTGTGGCGGGCGGCGTGCGAGGAAGGCCTCGACGACGCGGCGATGGCCTTCGACGAGCCGCCCGCCGTCGAGCTGCGCCGCTGGCGCGCATGGCGCCGGGGGCTGCTCCGTGGCGGCATCGAGGAGGCGCGGCACATGCTCGCGGAGGAGTTCTGGCGTCGCTACGGCTACGGCTTCGAGTTCGCCGCCCGCTACGGCGAGGAATACGCCGGCGGCAAGCGGCCGGCGGTCCGCGTGCGCCGGACGCGCTGGCGCCGCGCCGACCTGTAGCGCGGCGCGGCGCGCCCGTCCGGCGGGCGCCCGCGCCGGCGCGGGCGACTCACCTCACCCCGCCACGGGGCCGACGGGCTCGACGAACACCTCCATCACACCGCCGCACACCGCCGGGCTGAAGCTGTCGATGGCGTCGGTCAGCTCGACGCGCACGAGGCGCGGCCGCCCGGTGCGGATCACCTCCGCGGCCGCCTCGATCACGTCCGCCTCCCCGCAGCCCCCGCCGATGGTGCCGACGAGGCCCACGGCCGGATCGATGAGCATCTTGCTCCCCGCATGCCGGGGGACGGAGCCGCGGGTCGCGACGACGGTCGCGAGCGCCGTGGCGCGTCCCGCCGAGCCGGCGGCGAGGAGTGCGCGGAAGACGTCGGAGTCCATGGGCGGTACCCTAGTCGATGGCCCGGCGCGAGCCTCGCCGGTGCGTTCTTGGGTGCTGCATCTCGTGAGCGTCCGAGCCCGGGTGGTTCTCCGCCTTCCAGCCTGCCATCACAGGGGGGGCCCCGGTCGAGGCCCCCACCGCTCCACCACCCTCTCCTTCCCCGCCAGCGTCTCCACCTGCACCCCGCGCCGCACCGCCACCAGCTCGGCCGCGATGCTGACGGCGATCTCCGCGGGCGTCTCCGCTCCGATGTCCACGCCGATCGGGGCGTGCACACGCGCGAGCCGCTCGGGCGTGGCGCCGGCTTCGGCGAGCGCGTGGAACGCGGCGCGGACGCGCCGGCGGCTGCCGATCATGCCGATGTAGCGCGGAGCGGCGTCCGAGTCCAGCAGCCGGGTGAGGAAGTCGAAGTCGTGGCGGTGGCCGCGGGTCACGAGCACGACGTAGCTGCGGGGCCCGAGCGTCACATCGCGGAACGGCTCGGCGAAGTCGGCGCGCAGCACGCGGGCGGCGCTCGGGAAGCGCTCCGGCGTGGCGAAGTCCTCGCGGTCGTCCAGCACGGTGACGCGGAAGCCGAGCGTCGTGCCGAGCGCGGCCAGCGGCACGGCGATGTGGCCGGCGCCGACGACGATCAGCTCCTCCGGCGGGAAATGCGCCTCCACGAAGAGCGTGCAGCGGGCGCCGCCGGCGTCGACGGCCCGGGAACCCGGCTCGGCGCCGGCGAGCGCGGCGCGCGCGAGCTCGAGCGCGGCCGCATCCAGCTCCGGCGCGCCGAGGCTGCCCACCGGACCGCTCGCCCCGGCCAGCAGCATGCGGGCGCCCGGCTCGAGGCGGCCGGGCGGCTCGGCGGCGACGAGCGTGACGAGGGCGACGGCGTCGCCGCCGTCGTAGGCGGCGAGCGCGGCCCGCGCGGCCGCCTCGAGCTCCGGCCTCACGCCCCCTCCACCAGGCGGCGCAGGTCCGCGGGCGTGTCCACGTCGAGGAGGACGCCGGCGTCGTCCACGACGACGTCGCGCGTGCCGGCGGCGTGCAGCTCCACGATGCTCTCGGCGCCGCGCGGCAGGCCGGGCGTGCACAGCTCCGGGAAGAGCGGGCGCGCGAAGAGCGTGGGGTGCCCGGGCCGCCCGTCGTGGACGGGACGGACGATGACGCAGTCCTCGCGGTCGAACGCCTGGATCAGCGCGGCGACCGTCTCCGGCCGCACCGCCGGCACGTCCACGGGGAGCACCATGGCCGCGGCGGTGTCCACCGGGAGCGCCTTGAGCCCGATGCGGAGCGAGTCGACCTGCTCGGAGTCCGGGTCCGGATTGCGCACGTAGACGACGTCGTCCGCGGGCCCCGTGACGAGCACCTCGCGCTGGTCGGCGACGACGACCACGACCGAGCGGCACCCGCCCCCGAGCAGCGCGGCGAGCGCGTGCTCCAGGAACGTCTGGCCGCCCAGCTCGAGCTCCGCCTTCGGCCGCCCGATCCTCTCGCCGCGCCCCGCCGCCAGCACGATCCCGTCCACCGCCGCCGAAAGCGACGCCCCGTGCTCCCGTTCCGCCACGCGCGCCTCCCGGCCAGGGTCCAGCCCGGAATGTATGCACGTGGCTTGCCGCGCGCAGCCGCGCAGCGGACTTTGTCGCGCATGAGCCCGACGACACCGCCGCGCACGATCGACGTGCTGCACCAGGGGCACGAGCAGGCCATCGCCGTGGCCGTGCTCGAGCTGGACGACGGCCTCGCGCTCGTCGACCCCGGGCCGGCCGCCACGCTCCCCGCGCTGCGCGCCGGCCTCGCCGTGCTCGGCGCGAGCCTCGCCGACGTGCGCGCGCTGCTGCTCACGCACATCCACCTCGACCACGCCGGCGCGACCGGCGTCCTCGTGCGCGAGCATCCCGACCTCGAGGTCTTCGTCCACGCGCTCGGCGCGCCGCACCTGGTCGATCCATCCCGCCTGCTGGCCAGCGCCCGCCGCCTCTACGGCGAGCGCATGGACGCGCTCTGGGGCGAGGTCGCGCCCGTGCCGGAGGCCAGCGTCACGACGCTCGCCGGCGGCGAGACGCTCGAGCTCCCCGGCCGCCGCCTCGCCGTCCTCGACACGCCCGGCCACGCGTACCACCACGTCAGCTACCTGGACGAGGCCAGCGGCACCGCGTTCGTCGGCGACACGGCCGGGCTGCGCGTCGCCGGCGGGCCGGTCGTGCTGCCGCTCGCGCCGCCGCCCGACTTCGACCTCGACCTCTGGCGGCGCAGCCTCGCCGCGATCCGCGCCTGGCGCCCCACGCGCCTCTTCGTCACCCATTTCGGCGAGGCGCCCGGACCCGAGCGGCACCTCGCGGTGCTGGAGGACGCCCTCGTCGCCTGGACGGACGCGGTCCGCCGCACCCTCGAAGGGGAAGGCGACGACGAGGCGCGCGCCGCCCGCTTCGTCGCCGGCGTCGAGGCCGAGCTGCGGCGGCGAGCCGCGCCCGCCGACGTCGTCCGCTTCCTGCGCGAGGGCGGCGTGCACGCGTCGTGGGTGGGGATCGCGAGATTTCTGCGAAGGACGGAACCGGCCGGCGCGCGCTGACGTACGTTGTGGGGCGAATCGGCCGGGCGGCGGGTCCAGCGCCATGTCCGGCCGTCCGCGACGGGGCTACGTTCCGCGCCCCAAGGCACCCTTTCGGAGGCAAACCCCCTTGTCGACCCGCTCGCTGCGGACCGTGCTCGGCGCGGCCGCCCTCGTCGTCTGCGCCGCCGCCCCGGCGGCCGCGCAGGCCGCCGTCCAGACCAACAAGGAGCGGGTCGCCGGTGGCGCCTACGACCGCGCCCACGACTACGATCTCGTCCATCAGCGCATCGAGCTGCGCGGCTTCGACTGGGACTCGACCGCGTTCAAGGGGCGCGTCGCCACGACGCTCGTCGCCCGCAAGGCGGGGCTCGACTCGCTGGTGCTGGACGCCGGCCACCTGCTGCGCGTCCGAACGGTCACGGACGCCGCGGGGAGGACGCTCCGCAGCCGCGCCCACGGGGACACGCTCGTCGTCTTCCCGCGGCGGCCCGCCGCGGACGGCGACACGCTGCGGTTCACGATCGCCTACGACGGCAAGGTCGAGAACGGCCGCGGGCTGACGTTCATCCAGCCGGAGGGGCGCCCTCACCGGCCGCGGCAGATCTGGAGCCAGGGCGAGGACATGGACAACCACCTCTGGTTCCCGACGTACGACTTCCCGAACGACAAGATGACGTGGGAGCTGGAGGCGACGGTGCCGGCCGCCTACACGGCGGTCTCGAACGGCCGGCTGGTCGTGGACCGGAAGAACCGGGACGGGACCCGCACCATGGGGTGGAGCGAGGGGAGCCCGAACTCGACGTACCTGATCTCGCTCGTCGTGGCGCCGCTGGTGAAGGTGTCGGACCGGTGGAACGAGACGCCGGTGGACTACTACGTCTACCCGGCCGACAGCGCGCGGGCCTGGCCGCTGTTCCACGTCACGCCGGACATGATCGACGTCTACTCGCGGCTCACCGGGATCCCGTACCCCTGGGAGAAGTACGCGCAGACCACGGTGGCCGACTTCTTCGGCGGGATGGAGAACGTCAGCGCGACCACGCTGGTGGACTGGCTGCCGGACGCCCGCGCGTACCAGGACCGGCCGTGGTACCAGTTCATCCTGATCCCGCACGAGCTGGCGCACCAGTGGTTCGGCGACTTCGTGACCACCGAGGACTGGGCGAACCTCTGGCTGAACGAAGGCTTCGCCGAGTTCATGCCCGGGCAGTACTGGGCGGAGAAGCTCGGCGCGCACGTCGAGCAGGACTACTACCTGGACGAATACCGCCAGTTCATGGAGATCGACGCGCGGCGGCGCATGCCGGTGGCCGCGCCGAGCTCGAACAACATCTACCCGAAGGGCGCGCTCGTCCTGGAGATGCTGAAGGACCACCTCGGGCCGCAGCGCTTCTGGGCGTCGATCAACGCGTACCTGAAGGCGCACGGCAAGGGGAACGCCACCACGGAGGACCTGCGCAAGGCGATCCAGCAGACCACCGGCGAGGACCTCGGCTGGTTCTTCGACCAGTGGCTGTACCAGGCCGGCTACCCGGAGTTCGACGTCGCCTCGAGCTACGACGCGGCGGCGCGGCGCCTCACGCTGCGCGTGAAGCAGACGCAGACCGACTCCAGCAAGGCCGATGGCGACGGCGTGCGCTTCACGACGCCCGACGTCTTCCGCATGCCGGTCACGGTCCGCGTCGGTACCGCCTCCGGCGACGTGACGCGCCGCTTCCAGCTCGACCAGCGCGAGCAGACGCTCACGATCGACTCCGTGGCCGAGCCGACCATGGTCGTGTTCGACGACGGCAACCACATCCTGAAGCGGCTCGGCTTCTCCCAGCCGACGGCCTGGCTCGCGGAGCAGCTCCGGCGCGACGCGAACCTCTGGGACCGCGCGTGGGCGGTCTCGCAGCTCGGCGAGAAGAAGGGCGACGCCGAGGCGGCGAAGGCGCTCGCCGACGCGGCCACCGGCGCGGACTACTACCTGACGAGGGTGCAGGCGGCGGAGGCGCTCGGCGAGTTCCCGGCTACGCTCGCGCAGGCGCCGCTCGAGGCCGCGCTGCGCGACACGTCGGCGCAGGTGCGGGGCGCGGCGATCGGCGCGCTCGGTCAGCTCGGCGGCGAGCGCGCGGCCACGCTCGCGCGGACGACGCTCGAGCAGGACTCGAGCTACACGGTCCAGGCCGCCGCGCTCGGCGCGCTCATCCGCGCCGACAGCGCCGGGCGCCACGCGGCCATCACCCGCGGGCTGGCCACGCCGTCGTACCGCGACGAGGTCCGCAACGCGGCGCTCGCCGGCATCGCCCAGACGGGCGACACGACGTTCATCCCCGCGGTCGAGGCGCTGCTGCCGGAGGACTACACGCCGGCGTTCGTGCTCGCGTCCCTGGCCCGGCGTGGAAACGCCCACGCGCTGCAGGTGCTCGTCGCGCACCTGAACGACGAGCACGCCTTCGCGCGCAACGCGTCCTTCGCCGCGCTGCGCCAGCTCGGGCCGCAGGCGCGCCCGGCGCTGCAGGCGGCGCTGCCGGGGCTGAAGTACGATGCGACGAAGCAGCAGGTGCAGCAGCTCCTGGCGGGCGAAGGGCGGGCGGGCGGGGAGTAAGGCCTCGGAGAACCGGCGGGGGCGCCAAGCCCCCGCCGGTCATGCGTCGGACCGGGCCGGCTCCAGGCCCTGGTCCGGGAGCACTTCGCTTCGAGCCCGCGAGGACGTACGAGAGCGAACGGTGCCGCTCGGGCGCCGACCTCAACGCCCACTCCGCGTCCTCCCCGTCCCACTCGTGCGTTCGCTGGAACTCATCCAGGGCGAGCGCCAGGTGCCGCCCCTTCACCTCCATCTTCGCGTCCAGCGTCTGCGGGATCAGCTCCGCGTTTCGCTCCTCCTCCCGCAGCCCGAACGTGACCCGCCTCCGCCGCCCGGTCCAGCGCCGAAGTCTTCCCCATCCGGCGGTCCCCGAACACGACGAGCCGGCTCCCCGCGGCGCGGTACGCCTCCCGGATCCGGCGAACCTCCCGCTCCCGGTCCGCGAAATGCGCTCCACGCGCCAACATGCTGGGGAGGAACGGGCTGTCGCGGCGTTCCGCGGCTCGGCTCATTTCGGGTCATCCGGCTGGCCAGGGTGCCTGCTTCCTCTCGACCGAGGAATTCGGACCGAAAAATCGGGACCGAAAAACATGGACCGAACCGCCCGCCGACACGCATGCGCCAACGGCCGCCGCACCGTGCTGCACCGCCGCGCCGTTCCCGGGCCGCGTTCGGCCCGTGGCTCGGGCCGCTCGGCTGGGCGCGGCGCGATGGCCTGCAGCAGACGGCCGAGGAGGGGTTGTCGCCGCCCGGCACGGCGCTTAACCTGCATCCAACTCGTTTCTCCCCAACGGCGAAGGCCCATGCACGCCATCCTCACCCTCACCGTGAACGGCGACCGACGGGACGTCGGCATCCCGGAGCACTTCACGCTCCTGGAGGCGCTGCGCTACGGCCTGGGGCTGACGGGCTCGAAGCAGGGGTGCGACAAGGGCGACTGCGGCGCGTGCACCGTGCTGCTGGACGGCGAGCCCGTGCTGTCGTGCATCACGCCGGCATGGGAGGCGGCGGGGCGGGAGGTGACGACGGTCGAGGGGCTGGCGGCGCCGGGCGGCCTGAACCCGCTTCAGGAGGCGTTCCAGGTGACGGGCGGCGCGCAGTGCGGCTTCTGCACGCCGGGGATCCTGATGTCGGCGTGGGGGCTGCTGCTGCGGAACGCGTCGCCGACGCGGGAGGAGATCAAGGAGGCGCTGGCGGGGAATCTGTGCCGGTGCACGGGATACACGAAGATCCTGGATGCGGTGGAGCTGGCGGCTGAGACGATGGCCGGGCACGGGAGCGTTCACGGGAACGAACCGGATACCGACGCCGTGGCCGCCGCCCGCCCGGAACCCGCTGCCGCGCCCGTGCCCGTGCCCGGCAGTGCGAACGCGCCCGCGCCCAGCGCCACGGGCGCGGCGCCCGCGCCCGCGTCAGAGCCATGAGACCCGAGGAACTGCGGGAGAAGCAGGCGCAAGGCGCCGTCGCGCCGGAGGCGCTGGACCGGCTGGTCCAGCGCGAGTTCGCCGTGATCGGCGAGCGGCTGCGGCGCGTGGACGGCGTGGGGAAGGTCACGGGGCGGGCGGTCTACACGGACGACCTGACGTTCCCGGGGATGCTGCACGCGAAGATCCTGCGCTCGCCGCACCCGCACGCCCGCATCGTGTCGATCGACGCGAGCGAGGCGCTGGCGCTGCCCGGCGTGCACGCGGTCGTGACCGGCCGGGACATGCCGGTGGCGTACGGCATCATCCCCTGGACGCGCGACGAGTACCCGCTGTGCGTCGACCGGGTGCGCTACATCGGCGACGGCGTGGCGGCGGTCGCGGCGGTGGACGAGGAGACCGCGAACCGCGCGCTCGAGCGGATCCGCGTGGAGTACGAGCCGCTGCACGCGTACCTCGAGCCGGAGGACGCGCTGCGGCCGCCGGCGGGCGCGGCCATGATCCACGAGCCGGGCAAGCCGGGGAAGAACGGCAACATCACGAAGCACGTCGCCCTCGCGTTCGGCGACGTGGATGCGGAGCTGGCCGCGAGCGACGTCGTCGTCGAGGGCGAGTACTTCTTCGAGGGGACGACGCACACGCCGATCGAGCCGCACTGCGCGGTCGGCTACCACGACCCGTCGGGGAGGCTGACCGTCTGGTCGGCGACGCAGGTGCCGCACTACCTGCAGCGCGAGCTGGCGCGCGTGCTGGACGTGGACGTGGCGCGCATCCGCGTGGTGCAGCCGGCGGTCGGCGGCGCGTTCGGCGGCAAGTCGGAGCCGTTCGACCTGGAGTTCTGCGTGGCGAAGCTGGCCATGGCGACGGGGCGGCCGGTGAAGATCCTGTACACGCGCGAGGAGGTCTTCTACGCGCACCGCGGGCGCCACCCGATGAGGATGCGGCACAAGCTCGGCGCTTCCGCCGACGGCCGGATCCGCGCGGTGGATGCCCGGACGCTGATCGACGGCGGCGCCTACGCCTCGTTCGGCCTGGTCACGACGTACTACTCGGGGCAGCTCCTCACGGCGCCGTACCGCTTCGGCTCGTACCGCTTCGACTCGACGCGCGTCTACACGAACAAGCCGGCGTGCGGGCCGAAGCGCGGGCACGGCTCGGTGCAGCCCCGCTTCGCGTTCGAGATCCAGCTCGACAAGCTGGCGGAGCGGCTCGGCCTGGACCCGATCGAGCTGCGCCGCCGCAACTTCCTCGGCTCCGACACGCGCACGATCAACGAGCTGCGGGTCCAGTCGAACGGCTTCCTGATGTGCCTGGACGCCGTCGAGCGGGCCAGCGGCTGGGCGACGCGGTTCCGCCGGCTCCCTTACGGCCGGGGGCTCGGCGTCGCCGGGTCGTGCTACATCTCGGGGACGAACTACCCGATCTACCCGAACGAGATGCCGCAGTCGGCGGCGCAGATCCAGATCGAGCGCTCCGGGCGCGTGAGCGTGCTGACCGGCGCCTCCGAGATCGGCCAGGGCTCCGACTCGGTGCCGGCCTACATCGTGGCGGAGGAGCTCGGCGTGCCGCTCGACTACGTGCGCGTGCTCTCCGCCGACACCGACCTCGTGCCCGTCGACCTCGGCGCGTACTCCTCGCGCGAGACGTTCATGATGGGGAACGCGGTGATCGACGCCGCGAGGAAGCTGCGCGCGCTCGTCGTCGCCTCGGTGGCGCGGGTCTGGGACGTGCCGCCGGCGCGCGTCACGCTCGTCGGCGGCTGGGCGCTCGACCTCGCCGATCCGGAGCGGCGCGTGCCGATCAGCGAGGCGTTCAACATCGCCGAGGCGGAGCACGGCGCGCTCGGCGCGACCGGGAGCTACAACACGCCGAAGGACGTCCACGGCGAGTACCGCGGCGGCACCATCGGCGCGTCGCCCGCGTACTCGTTCACGGCGCACGTCGCCGAGGTCGAGGTCGAGCCGGAGACCGGCGTCGTGCGCGTGGAGCGTATCTGGGCGGCGCACGACTGTGGCCGCGCGCTCAACCCCGTCCTCGTCGAGGGGCAGATCGAGGGCTCGACGTACATGGGCTTCGCCGAAGCGCTGATGGAAGCGCAGGTCTTCAAGGGGCCGGACGAGGGGCGCGCCGGGCTGCACAACGCGCCGTCGCTCCTGGACTACCGCATCCCGACCTCCGTCGACACGCCGGAGCTGCGGGCGCTCATCGTCGAGTCCGTCGATCCGGAAGGGCCGTACGGCGCCAAGGAAGCGGGCGAGGGGCCGCTGCACTCGTCGATCCCGGCGATCGCCAACGCGATCTTCGACGCCGTCGGCGTCCGCCTGGACGCGCTCCCCTTCGCGCCGCCGGTGGTCTGGCGCGCGCTCCAGGACCCGGCCGCGCGGTCGCGGTGGGAGGCGGCCCGCGGCGGCCGCCCGGTCGAGGTCGCGGCGGACTGACGCGCCGTCAGGTCGCCGCGGGCCCGAGCGGCGGCACCGGCAGTCCCAGGTCGGGAAGGGCGTTCACCTGGACCCAGCGCCGGAAGAACGGGTCGTCGAAGACGTACCCGCCCGATGCCGGCCTCGCCAGGTGCTCCGCCTCCACCAGCGCATCCAGCGCCGTCTGCACCGAGCTCTTCGGGCCCAGGTGATACGCGTGCGCCGTCCGCGCCGCCGTGATCTGGACGTCCGGCTCCGCGGCGAACGCGCGCAGCACCCCCTGCTGACGCGCGGAGAGCCCCGACCAGAGCGCGCGGAACAGCTCCGCCTGCTCCTCCACCAGCGCCTCGAACGCGACGTCCACGTCCGCCGCGCCCACCGCGCCGCTCCCCCGCGCCCGGAACCACACGCCTCGCGCGAGCTGCGCGATGTCCCGCGTGCGCGGCCCCGCCAGCGCGACGACGCGATCCGCTTGCTTCCGCGTCATGTGCACGTCCGCCCGGGTCGACTCCCGCGCGATCCACTCCGCCATCTCCGACGGGGGAATCGGGCCGAACGGGAGCACGTCGCCGATCTTCCACAGCGCCCGGCCCTTGCGGCCGACCATCGCCTCGATCAGGTGCCGCTTCGACCCCGCCAGCACGTAGGCGACGTGCCGCTGCCGCTGCAGAACCTCCCGCAGCGCCCACTCGGCATCCTCCCCGCCCCACTCGTGGATCCGCTGGAACTCGTCCAGGCCGAGCCCCAGCACGAGCCCCCGCTCGGCCAGCTGCTCCTCCAGCGCCGTCAGCACCTCCGGCAGCAGGCGCGTCCGCTGCTCCGGCTGCGCCAGCGCGAACGTGAACGCGATCACCGGCGGCCCTCCGGGCGTGGGCGACGGCTCCACCTGCAGGCGGGCCCGCAGCCGCGCCGCGATCCCCTCCAGCACGTCCCGCGCGTTCCGCCCGATCTCCGCCTGCACCGCCCGCAGGACCTGCTGCGCCGCCTCCGCCGGATCGCTCGCCGTCGCGAACGATGCGATCGCCACCAGCCCGCCCTCCCGCCGCACCGCCACCGCCGCCGCCTCCAGCGCGGACGACTTCCCCAGCCGCCGGTCGCCGTACACGAACAGCTTGTCGCCCGGCGACCGCAGCGCCCGGGTGATCCGCGCCAGCTCGCTCCGGCGGTCCGCGAACCGCTCGGCATCGGCCAGCACCCCGACCTGGAACGGATTCTCGCTTTCCATTCGTCGATACGCCCGATTGCGGTCCGTAAAAATGCGGACCGCAAGATAGCGCACTGGAGACACGCCGGCAAGGCGGGACGCGGCGAGCCGGGACGCGGAACGCGACGAGCCGGCGGGGCCGCGGGGCCGGGCCCGCACGGGAGAGGCTCGCGGCGGCGCACCGCGCCGCGCTATCTTCCGCGCCGGTCGCGGCCGCCCGCGTGCCCGAGCACCGGGGTGGCGCGCCGGCCGAGGCGATCGACGCTTCCGGATCCTCAGCGATGCCCGATAACGACACCGGTTTGCCCGCCGCCGGGCCCCAGACGCCGCCGTCCCCGCCCGCGTCCGGCCGGCGGCTCAAGCGCGCCCTTGCCTGGGCCGCCGCGGTCGTGGTGGCTACGCCGCTCGTGTACCTCGGCGGCAAGGCGGTCGCGGCCGCGCTCTGGCCGTGGTCCGCCGCATGGCTCGGGCACCCGACGCTCACGGGCGAATGGGTCGGCCCGTACACCACCGGCGACGGCCGCCCCCACGCGGCGTACCTGGAGCTGCGGCTCGCGGCGAGTCCGGACGCCGACGGCAACCTGAAGGGCACGGCCCGCTTCTGCTCCGGCCCGGCGGCCGACGAGTACCGGCTGCGTGGGCGCACCGCGGACCGGCGCGCGAGCCGCTTCACGCTCGACCTCGGCGAGGGCCCCGACTTCATCGAGTCGGGCACGAAGCCGGTCGGCGAGTGGTCGGGCGAGACGATCGTGCTGCACTACCAGCCGCCTCGCTACGACGACCAGGGCAACCCGCTGAACCCGCCCCCTGCGCCTCCGATCCGCCTCACGCGCGGGAATGCCGGGCAGTTCGCATCGATCTGCCGCGGCCTGCTGCGCCGGCCGCCGCGCTGAACGGACGGCGGGCTGACGCGGCCAGCACCGGCGCCCGACCTTCCGGCAACCCTCATGGACGACGCGGCCGGCGCCGGGGCCTGCCGGAGCGGCGCCGCCGTTCGTCCACGCCGGCGCGGCGGCGGCGGCCGGCGGCCGGCGGCCCGTCCCGGGCGCCTCGCAGGCGACGTCGCTCGGCGTTAGCTTGCCGGCCGACACCGCCGGCCCGGTTCGTGCGCGACGAGCGCTCCACCCGCGGCACACGCCGCGGCGATGCCTGGAAGCACGGTGGGGAGGTCCGTTCGTCGTTTCCGCCTCCGTCTCCGCGCCCGGCCGTTCGGAGGCGGGCGCGGGCGCGGAGGCGGAGGCGGGAACGGATCGGGCAGCCGCCTGAAACATGGAGCACCGCGGCCGTTCGGGGGTATGGACGGCCGCTCGTTTTCTACGATATCGGAGGAAATCCCGCGTGAAGCCCGTCACCCTGATCGGCCTGTCCGTGCTCGCGCTGGCCGCCTGTGCGCCGCGCCAGCCGGTGGGCACCCCGACGCCGGTTCCGCCGCCGTCGACCGCACCGCCGCCCGCCGCGACGGCCGCGCCGGCGGCGCCGTTGCTCGAGGCGCCGGCCACCTGGCAGCTCCTGGACGAGCAGGCCGACCGCGTGCGCGGGATCTCCGCGGCGCGGGCCGCCCGCGAGCTGCTGGCCGGCCGGCAGCCGAAGCAGGACGTCGTCGTCGCCATCATCGATTCGGGCGTGGACACGGCGCACGCCTCGCTGCGCGGCAGCCTGTGGACGAACCCGAAGGAGGTCGCCGGGAACGGCAAGGACGACGACGGCAACGGCTACGTCGACGACGTCCACGGCTGGAACTTCATCGGCGGCAAGGATGGACGCGACGTCGACCACGACACGTACGAGGTGACGCGGCTCTACGTGGCGCTGAAGGCGAAGTGCGAGGAGAAGAAGCCCGCCGGGCCGACGGGGAGCGTGGACTGCGCGCGCTACCCGGAGGTCAAGCGCGAGTTCGAGTCGAAGCGGCAGGAGGCCGAGCAGAACGTGCAGCAGGTGCGCGCGATCGGCGGCGCCTACGCCGGCGCGACGGCGCTGCTGAAGCAGTTCCTGATGACCGACTCGCTGAGCACGGCGAAGGTGTCGGCGATCCAGACCACGCGCCCCGACGTACGGCAGGCGCAGCAGATCTACCTGCAGCTCGCGGCGAACGGGATCACCGAGCACGCGCTGGACGAGGCCAAGGACGAGTACGAGGGGCAGCTCCAGTACGGGCTGAACCCGTCGTACGACCCGCGCGACGTCGTGGGCGACAACTACGCCGATCCGGCCGAGCGCCACTACGGCAACCGCGACGTCACCGGCCCGAACGCCATGCACGGCACGCACGTGTCCGGCATCATCGGCGCGGCGCCGGGGAACAGCGCCGGCATCCAGGGGATCGATCCGTCGGTCCGGCTGATGATCGTGCGCGCGGTGCCCGACGGCGACGAGCGCGACAAGGACGTGGCGAACGCGATCCGCTACGCCGCCGACAACGGCGCCCGCGTCATCAACATGAGCTTCGGCAAGGCCTACTCGCCGTACAAGACGGCGGTCGACGAGGCGGTGCGCTACGCGCAGTCGAAGGGCGTGCTGTTCGTGCACGCGGCCGGCAACGACGCCGAGGACCTCGGGCAGGCGCCGAACTTCCCCTCCCGCACCTACCTCGACGGCGGCGAGGCCGCGAACTGGATCGAGGTCGGCGCCTCGTCGTGGAAGGCCGCGGACTCGCTGGCCGCCAACTTCACGAACTACGGCCAGAAGCAGGTGGACGTCTTCGCCCCCGGCGTCGACATCCTGTCCACGGTGCCGGGCGGCGCGTTCGAGCGCGAGAGCGGCACCAGCATGGCCGCGCCGGTCGTCACCGGCCTGGCGGCGCTCCTCCTCTCGTACTACCCGAACCTCACCGCCGCCGACGTGAAGCGGATCATCCTCGAGTCCGCCACCCGCTACCCGACGGAGTCCGTGCTCAAGCCGGGCGGCTCCGGCGAGCACGTCCCGTTCGGCAGCCTCTCCGCCACCGGCGGCGTCGTGAACGCGTACAACGCGCTCAAGATGGCCGCGGAGGTCAGCCGCACCCGGCCGGCGAGCCAGTAGGCCGGAGCGACGCGGCGGCGCCGGCGCCACGGCCGGCTTCCGCCGCGCTCCCGGGCGGCGTAACGTGGAGCGGCCCGGCGCACGCGCGCCGGGCCGCTCCACGTTCGACGCCGGCAGGGAGGGTCCCGATGCCCACGCTCCGCGTCCCCGCCACCTGGTTCGGCCTCCTCGCCGCGCTGCTCCTGGCCGCGCCCGCCACCGCCCAGACGCTCGACCGTCCGGACGCCGCCGCGACGAAGGCCGCGCCGGCCGCCGCCGCGGCGCCGGTCGAGCGGATCGGCGCGGCGAAGCCCCGGGTCGTCATCGAGGAGTACGCCGACTTCCAGTGCCCGTTCTGCGCCGCCCAGGAGATGAACTGGGGCACGCAGCTCCGCGCCTGGCTCGCCAAGCAGAAGGACGTCCGCTTCGACTACTACGACCTGGCGCTCGACCAGCACGCGTTCGGCATCCCCGCCGCCCGCGCCGCGCGCTGCGCCGCCGAGCAGGGCGCCTTCCCCGCCGCGCGCCACGAGATCTTCGCCCGCCAGAACGAGTGGGTCGCCGCGCCCGATCCGGTCGCCAGCGTCCAGGCCATCGCCCGCGCGACGACGCCCGACGCCGCCCGCTTCGACGCCTGCCTGCACGCCGACACCACCGCCACGACCACCATCCTCCGCGCCAACCTCGCCCGCGCCCGCTCGCTGCACTTCCCCGGCACGCCGACCTTCTACGTCCGCGTCGGCAACAGCTCCGCCATGCTGACCGCGTCGGTCCGGCCCGACTCGCTCGCCCGGGTGATCGCGGACCTGAGGAGAATGCAGTAGCGGGGCGGCTCGACATGGGCAGGCGCGGGCTCGGGCGCCGCGCCGGCGGCGCGGAGGCGCGTCCGCGCGCGACGCCCTTCCCCGCCCGGCGCCAAACGCATAACTGTCGTGGCGACATGGAGATGCAGCCGACGACGTGGCACGATGCTCGCACGTCTCTCACTGCTGCGGGAACGGGCCGGAGGTCTGTCCGCCGGCCGCGGGGGATGCATGCAAGGAGGAGCCGAATGGCGAGGACGATCTGGAAGATCGACCCGGCGCATACGAGCCTCGAGCTGTCGGTCAAGCACATGGTGTTCACGACGGTGCGGGGCCGCTTCAACCGGCTGGAGGGCACGATCGAGGTGGACGAGGACGATCCGGACCGGTCGCGGGTCGTGGTGGAGATCGATGCGTCGAGCCTGGACACGGGAGTGGTGGAGCGGGACCGGCACCTGCGCTCGCCGGATTTCCTGGACGTGGAGCGGTTCCCGAAGATCACGTTCCGGAGCCGGCGCGTGGAGGGGGCGCACATGAAGCCGGGCGACCGCTTCAAGGTGGTGGGCGACCTGACGATCCGTGACCAGACGCACGAAGTCGAGCTGGAAGCGACGTTCAACGGGGTGGGGCCGGACCCGTGGGGCGCCGAGCGCGCCGGCTTCCACGCGGAGACGGAGATCGACCGGCGGGCGTGGGGGCTGACGTGGAACCAGGCGCTCGAGACGGGCGGAATCCTGGTCGGGAACACGGTTCACATGGACGCCGAGGTGGAGGCGGTGAAGCAGGCGGGCGTGACGCAGGCCGCGGCGTAGCGGGCGGGCGGTCTCCGGCCGGCGCCGGGTCACGATCTCGATCTCGGTCCCGATCTCGAGTCCGCGCCCAGCGCCGCCGGCGCGCCGCCCGTGCCCGTCCTCACGTCCGCGGGCGGCTCCGCCTCCAGAAGTGTCACACGGAGACACGGAGTCCACGGAGGCACGGCCACAGCCCGCCGACAACACGCCGGCCGCCTGCGCACGCCGGACATGACATCGAAGGGAGGTGCGTTTCCCCGGCGAGCCTCCGCCGCCCGCCAATCCTCTGAGTCCTCTGCGCCTCCGCGGTGAAAATTTCCGTTCCCGTCCCTGACCATCAGCCGCCCGGGAACGAGACGGATGGCTCCGCGTGCCGCCTCCCCGTTGCGGCGCCGCGCATCGCGCCCCATTCCTTTCACGGTCCGTCACGCGAACCCATCTCCGTGAGATCCGCCATGCGTCGATCGCTTTCCGCGGCCCCCGCCGTCCTCGCGGCCGTTCTCGCCGCCGTCCTGGCCCTTGCCGGTCCCGCCGCCGCGCAGCGGGGGGCGGCGGCGGACTCCGCGCCGTTCCGGGAGCTGCGCTGGCGGATGATCGGGCCGCACCGCGGCGGGCGCACGGTGGCGGGGGTGGGCGTGCCGGGGCGGCCGGGGGTGTTCTACATCGGCGTGAACGGCGGCGGCGTGTGGCAGACCACGGACTACGGCCGGATCTGGACGCCGATCTTCGACGACCAGCCGACGGGCTCGATCGGGGCGATCGGCATGTCGGCGTCGAGCCCGGACGTGATCTACGTGGGGAGCGGCGAGGGGCTGCAGCGGCCGGACCTGTCGACGGGGGATGGGATCTACAAGAGCACGGATGGCGGGAAGAGCTGGACGCACCTGGGCCTACGCGATGGGCAGCAGATCCCGGCGATCGCGGTGGACCCGCGCTCGCCGGACCGGCTGCTGGTCGCGGTGCTGGGGCACCCGTACGGCCCGAACGCGGAGCGCGGCATCTTCCGCTCGACGGATGGCGGGAAGACGTTCACGAAGGTGCTGTACCGGGACGAGAACACGGGGGGGATGGACGTCGCCTACGACCCGTCGAACCCGGACGTGGCGTACGCGGTGCTGTGGGCGGCGCGGCAGGCGCCGTGGGAGGTGGGGAGCTCGTGGACGCTGTCCGACCACAACGGCTTCTACAAGTCGACGGACGGCGGGGCGACGTGGCGGCAGACGGGCCGGGGGCTGCCGACGGCCGCGGACGGGCTGGGGCGCATGGGGATCGAGGTCTCGCGCGCGGACCCGAAGCGGCTGTACGCGATCGTCGGCGCGGACCAGGGCGGCGGGCTGTACCGCTCGGACGACGCCGGCGAGAGCTGGACGCTGGTGAACGGCGACGAGCGCCTCTGGGGCCGGGACGGCGATTTCAACGAGGTGCGCGCGGACCCGAAGAACGCGGACGTGATCTACGTCGCCAACGTGGTGACGTGGAAGTCGACGGACGCGGGGAAGACGTTCACGGCATGGCGCGGCGCGCCGGGCGGCGACGACTACCACCGGCTGTGGATCGACCCGGCCGACCCGCGCGTGGTCCTGCTGACGGCGGACCAGGGCGCGATCGTGACGGTGAACGGCGGCGAGAGCTGGAGCAGCTGGTACAACCAGCCGACGGCGCAGTTCTACCATGTGAACACCGACAACGCGTTCCCGTACCGGGTCTGCGGCGGGCAGCAGGAGAGCGGCTCCGCGTGCGTGCAGAGCCGGGGCGACGACGGCGCCATCACGTTCCGCGAGTGGCACCCGGTCGGCGTGGAGGAGTACGGCTACGCCGTGCCGGATCCGCTCGACCCCGACGTCGTCTACGGCGGCAAGGTGAGCCGCTACGACCGGCGCACGGGCCAGACGCAGGACGTCTCGCCGCGGCCGCTGCGCGGGCCGGACGCGCGGGTCGTGCGCACGCAGCCGATCGTCTTCTCGCCGACCGATCCGCGCACGCTCTACGCCGCCTCCAACGTGCTGTGGAAGACGACGGACGGCGGGCGGAGCTGGCAGCCGATCTCGCCGGACCTGACGCGCGCGTCCTACGACGTCCCGAAGAACCTCGGCGCGTTCACCGCGCTCGACCCGGAGAAGGGGCGGCATCGCGGCGTGATCTACGCCATCGCGCCGTCGTACGTGAAGGGCGACATCATCTGGACCGGCACGGACGACGGGCTGATCCAGGTCACGCACGACGGCGGCCGCACGTGGAGCGACGTGACGCCGCCGGAGCTGAAGGCCGCGCCGTGGAGCAAGATCTCCATCATGGACGCCTCGCACACGGACACGCTGGAGGCGTACGCCGCGGTGAACACGTTCCGCCTCGACGACCTGCGCCCGCACATCTGGCGCACGCGCGACGGCGGCAAGACGTGGCAGCACGTGACCGCCGGCATCCCGGACGCCGGGATCGTGAACGTGGTGCGCGAGGACCCGGTGCGGAAAGGGCTGCTCTTCGCCGGGACGGAGCGCGAGGTCTACTTCTCCGCGGACGACGGCGAGCACTGGCGCTCGCTGCGGCTGAACATGCCGGCCGTCTCGATCCGCGACCTCGTGATCAAGGACAACGACCTCGTCGTCGGCACGCACGGCCGCTCCTTCTGGATCCTCGACGACATCTCGCCGCTCCGGCAGCAGGGCGCGCTGGCGACGAAGGCGCCGGCGGTGCTGCTGCGCCCGGCGCCGGCGTGGCGATTCCGCTGGAACAAGAACACGGACACGCCGCTCCCGCCGGAGGAGCCGATGGGGGAGAACCCGCCCGACGGCGCGATCCTCGACTACTGGCTGGCCGGCTCGCCGAAGGCGCCCGTGACGCTGGAGGTGCTGGACGCGGCCGGCGCGCTGGTGCGCCGCTACTCGAGCGCGGACGCCGCACCGCCGCCGCGCGACGAGGACAACACGCCGGCGTACTGGATTCGGCCGGTCCAGTCGCTCCAGGCGACGCCGGGGCTGCACCGCTTCGTCTGGGACCTGCACTGGACGCGCCCGGCCGCGCCGGAGACCGGGTTCCCGATCGCCGCGGTGCCGGCGAACACGCCGCGCGAGCCGCGCGGCCCGTGGGCCGTGCCGGGCGAGTACATGGTGCGCCTGACGGTGGACGGGAAGAGCTACACGGCGCCGCTCACCGTGCGGATGGACCCGCGCGTGAAGGCCACGACCGCGGAGCTGGCCCAGCAGCTCGCGGCGGCACGGCGGCTGGCGGACGCCATGCGCCGGGACTCCGCGGCGCTCGCCGAGGTCGGCGCGTTCCGCCAGCGGCTGGCGGCCGGGACGCCCGGGAAGGAGTCGCCCGCGGCGACGCCGGAGGCGAAAGCATCCGACGCCGCACGAAACGCCGCGGCGCTGGAGGGCGAGCTGCGCCGCATCGACGGCCAGCTGACGCGGCTCTTCGACACCGTGAACGAGGTGGACGGCGCGCCGACGCCGGCGGTGCTCGCGGCCGTGGAGGACCGGCTCGGCGCGCTCGACCAGGCGCTCGGGAGGTGGGCGGCGATGAGCGGGCGGAGGTAGCCGGGAGCCCGGCGATCTCCTTGCGAGCGCTCCTCGACACCGTCAATGTCGAGGAGCGTTCGCGATCGGCCCGGCCCCCCACCCTGCCCCGTCCGGGGCGCGCCCGGGCGCCTCAGCAGGAGATCGCCCCATGCCCATCCCCTCCAGCCCCTACGACGCCGACCTCGACCGGACGCCCGCCAACTACGCCGCGCTGACGCCGCTCGGCTTCCTCGAGTGGAGCGCCGACAGCCTCCCCGAGCGAACCTCCATCATCCACGGCGAGCGACGCTTCACCTGGCGCGAGACGCGCGAGCGCTGCCGGCGCCTGGCGTCCGCGCTCGCGAGCCGCGGCATCGGCCGGGGCGACACCGTCGCCGTCATGCTGGCGAACACGCCCGAGCTGTACGAGTGCCACTTCGCCGTGCCCATGACCGGCGCCGTGCTGAACGCGCTGAACACGCGCCTCGACGCGGACGCCATCGCGTTCATGCTGCGCCACGGCGAGGCGAAGGTGCTGATCACGGACCGGGAGTTCGCTCCCACAGTTTCGCGCGCGCTGGCGGCACTGGCGCCGCGCCCGCTCGTGATCGACGTGCTGGACCCGGAGTACACCGGCCCGGGCGAGCGGCTGGGCGAGGCGGGGTACGAGGCCGTCGTCGCGTCGGGCGACCCGGAGTACGCCTGGAGCCCGCCCGCCGACGAGTGGGACGCCATCGCGCTGAACTACACGTCCGGCACGACGGGCGACCCGAAGGGCGTGGTCTACCACCACCGCGGCGCCTACCTGAACGCGCTGGCCAACATCCTGACGTGGGGGATGCCCCGCGGCGCGGTCTATCTCTGGACGCTGCCGATGTTCCACTGCAACGGCTGGTGCTTCCCCTGGAGCGTGGCGGCGCTGTCCGGCACGAACGTGTGCCTGCGCCGGGTGGACGCGGCCGCGGTCTTCCACCTGATCCGCCAGCATCGCGTCACGCACTACTGCGGCGCGCCGATCGTGCACAACACGCTGCTGGCGGCGCCGCCGGAGCTGCGGGCGGGGATCGGGCACACGGTGCACGCGTTCGTCGCCGGCGCGGCGCCGCCGCCGTCGATGATCGAGGGGCTGGAGCGCATCGGCTTCGAGCTGACGCACGCGTACGGGCTGACGGAGGTGTACGGCCCGGCGGCGGTGTGCGTGAAGCAGGACGAGTGGCGCGAGCTGGCGCCGCGCGAGCGCGCGATCCTGAACGGCCGCCAGGGGATGCGCTACATCCTCGAGGACGCGGTCGACGTGCTCGATCCGGCCACGCTGCGCCCCGTCCCGCGCGACGGCCAGACGATCGGCGAGGTGATGTTCCGCGGCAACATCACGATGAAGGGCTACCTGAAGAACCCCGCGGCCACGCAGCGCGCGCTCGAGGGCGGCTGGTTCCACTCCGGCGACCTCGCCGTCGTGCACCCGGACGGCTACATCAAGGTCCGCGACCGCGCGAAGGACATCATCATCTCCGGCGGCGAGAACATCTCCTCGCTCGAGGTCGAGGAGGCGCTGCACCGCCACCCCGCGGTGTTCGCCGCCGCCGTCGTCGCCCAGCCGGACCCGAAGTGGGGGGAGAGCCCGTGCGCGTTCGTCGAGCTGCAGCCCGACGCCGCGGTCACGGAGGCGGAGCTGATCGAGCACTGCCGCCAGCACCTGGCCCACTTCAAGGTGCCGAAGACCATCGTCTTCGGGCCGCTGCCGAAGACGTCGACGGGAAAGATCCAGAAGTACGTGCTGCGCGAGGTGGCGAGGTCGGCGTCGGCGATCGACGCCGAGTGAGGCCGGCCGACCCATCGTCGCTGTCGTTCCCGCTTCCCCAGGCGGCGCGCCCGGGCCGATGGCGCGCCTGACCTGCACGTTCGCGTTCCACCCGGCGGCCCGGGCCGACGCTGGTCGATGGACCCCGCGGGAACGCGGTCCCCCGATCGGCCGGGAGGCTCACCCGCCATGACACGCCACATCGCCGTTCCGCTACGCCTCGCCGTCCCGCTCTTCCTGGCGGCGGCCTGCGCCGACCGTCCCGGCGGCGTCGAGCCGGACCGCGCGCTCCGGCAGTCGGTCCTGACGACCGCCGCGCTGGAGCAGCTGGGCGAGGCCCTCTTCGACGACCACAACCTGTCCATCAACCGGAACCAGGCGTGCAACGCCTGCCACTTCCCGGAGTGGGGCTTCACCGGCCCGAACGAGGCGATCAACGCCGGCGGCGCGGTCTACGAGGGCTCGATCCCGGGACGGTTCGGGAACCGCAAGCCGCCGAGCTCGGCGTACGCCACGCAGTCGCCCGTCTTCACGCTCCTCCGGAACGAGGGCGGCCTCTACGTCGGCGGCAACTTCTGGGACGGGCGGGCGACGGGCGCCAAGCTCGGCAACCCGGCGGCGGACCAGGCGCAGGGGCCGTTCGTGAACCCCGCCGAGCAGGCGCTGCGCGACCCGGCGTGCGTCGTCTTCCGGGTCGCGAACGCCGCGTACGCGCCGGAGTACATCGCGATCTGGGGCGCCGCGATCGCGACCATCGTGTTCCCGGCGGACATGGATGCGCTCTGCGGCCAGGAAGGCGGGCTCATCCCGCTCTCCGCCGACAACCGCGCGAAGGTCGACACGGAGTACGACAACATCGCCCGCTCCATCGAGGCGTACGAGGCCTCCCCCGAGGTCAACACGTTCAGCTCCAAGTTCGACGCCTGGCGGAAGGGGCAGGCCCGACTGACGCGGCAGGAGCAGGAGGGCTTCGCGCTCTTCCAGGGGAAGGCGAAGTGCAACCGCTGCCACCCGAGCGCCGGGCAGCAGCCGCTCTTCACGGACTTCACCTACGACAACCTGGGTGTGCCGCCGAACCCGCTGAACCCGGCGCTGCTCGCGACGGGCTTCGTGGATCTCGGGCTGGGCGGCCCCGAGGGCGCCGCGCCGGGCGAGGCGCAGTTCGGGCAGATGAAGGTGCCCACGCTGCGCAACGTGGACCGGCGGCCGTTCCCCAGCGCGATCAAGGCGTACACGCACAACGGCGTCTTCAAGTCGCTCGAGCAGGTCGTGCACTTCTACAACACGCGCGACGTGCTGCCCACCTGCCCGAGCGCATCCGACCCCGGCTTCGGCGTCACGTGCTGGCCCGCGCCCGAGGTGGCGGTGAACGTGAACCGGGAGGAGCTGGGGAACCTCGGCCTGACGGCGGCGCAGGAGGCGGCGCTCGTGGCGTTCCTGAAGACGCTGTCGGACGGCTTCACGCCCTGAGGGTGGGGAGCTTCGCCTGAGACGCCCGGCCAGGCGTGGGCGGGGGTCGCGCCTGGACGGCGGCTCGGCGCGCTCCCGGCGGCCGGCCGTGCTACGCCGTCAGCGCCACGACCACCCGCTCCAGCGCCTCCGCGCCCGGCGTGCTCCCCTGCGCGATCCGGGCCGAGCCGCCGCCGCGCCCGCCCGCGTCGGCCAGCACGCGGCGCAGCTCCGCTCCGGCGTCGAGGCCGGAGTCCTCCGACGCCGCGAGCAGCACGCTCGGCGGGTCGGAGACCGCGCCGATCAGCACGGCCCGCGGCAGGGCGACGAACGCGTGCGCCAGCGCGCGCAGCTCGTCCATCCCGCCGGCGCCGCGGCGCTCGACGGCGCGCCTCACGCCGTCCGGGCCGGGCACGGTCCGCTCCCAGACGTCGCGGGCGCGGTGGCCGGCCAGCTCCTCCTCCAGGCGGCGCCGCGCCGAGGCCGCGTCCTTGAGCTGGTCGCGCAGCCCCGCCACGAGCGCGGGCGCCTCCTCCGGCGCCGTGGAGAGCGCCTGCGCCACGCGGCCGAGCGTCTCCCAGTCGGCGCGCGCCGCGCCGAGCGCGCGCGCGCCGCACAGGAACTCGATGCGCGTCTCCTTCCGGATCTTCTCCGAGCGGCGGAGCAGCACGGGGCCGATCTCCGCGGTGCGGGCCACGTGCGTGCCGCCGCACGCGCTCCGGTCCACCCCCTCGATCGAGACGACGCGCAGCTCGCCGGGGCGCTCCGACGGCTTGCGCAGCCCCGCCGTCGCGGCGGCGTCCTCGAACGTCACCGTCACCGGCCGGTCCTCCCACACGACGGCGTTCGCCCGCGCCTCCGCCGCCAGCAGCGTCTCCCGGTCGACGGACTCCGCCCGGAGGTCCAGCGTCGACGACGTCGCCCCGAAGTGCACGCTCACGGTCTCGAGGCCGTACAGGTCGGCGAACACCGCCGACAGCAGGTGCTGGCCGGTGTGCTGCTGCATGTGGTCGAAGCGGCGCGCCCAGTCGACGAGCCCCTCGACCGTGGCGCCTACCTCCGCGCCGAGCGGCGCCGCCAGCACGTGGGCGATGCGCTCGCCCTCGTCGACGACGTCCACGACCGGGACGCCGCCGAGCGTGCCGGCATCGCACGGCTGGCCGCCGGACGTGGGGTAGAACGCCGTCCGGTCGAGGTAGATGCGGCGGCCGCCGTCCGCCGCGTCGGCGACGACGGCGTCGAAGGCGCGCAGGTAGGCGTCGGTGTAGTAGAGGCGCTCGGTCACGGCGGTCGCGGACGGGGTGAACGGGGTCGGGGCCACGGCGCGTGAACCATACGGCGCGACGGCCGGACGCACCACCGCGGGCGGCGTGGGCCGGCACGCCGGACCGCCGCCGCGGCGTGCGGAGCCCCCGGCCCAGGCCGCGCGAGGCCCGCCGCCCGCGCGCCCGCCGGTCCGTGCTTGTGACCCCGCGCCGGCCGCTCCTATACTGCGGCGTCCCCGCGGCCACGCCGCTCCGCGTCCTCCCGCAGCCCCTCGCCCATGCTGACCGTCCAGTGCCGGTGCGGCGAGACGTACCACGCCGAGGAGTCCCACACCGGCCGGAAGCTCCGCTGCCGGCGCTGCGGCCGCACGCTCGTCGTGCGCGCGCCGAAGGTGCCCGCGGGCAGGCGGCTGCGCGGCCGGGCCCGCGCCTGGGCCGGCGCGCTGCGCCCGCGCCGCGCCGCGCGCGCGGCGGCCGACGCCCGGGCGAAGCCGGGCGCGCGCGGGCCGAAGCCCGGGGCCGGGAGGCTCGCCGCGCGCCTGGCCGCCGCGGTCGCGTGGACGCAGCGCGGCCGGGCCGGGCGCCTGCGCCGCTGGACCGGCATCGCGTGCGTGGCCTACCTGGCGGGCGCCGTGCTCGCCGCCGCGCTGCTCTGGGGGCTCGGCGACGCCTGGTGGCCCGCGACGGTCCTGCTGTTCAGCGGGCGGTGGGTGCTCCTCCTCCCGCTCGCGCTCCTCGTCCCCGCCGCCCTCGCCCTGCTGCACGGCCGCGCGCTCCTGGCGCTCGCCGCGGCGGCCGCGACCCTGCTCTTCCCGGTCATGGGGCTGCGGGTGCACCGGGAGCGCTCGGAGTACGGCGTCGAGGGCGTGCCGGGCCGCGTGCGCATCGTCACGCTGAACGCGGACGACAGCCGCCGCGTGGCCTACGACCTCCCGGTGCTCCTCGAGGTTTGGCGCCCCGACGTCGTCGCCTTCCAGGAGTGCCGGCAGACCCTGGCGCTGGCCGTCCGGGCCATGCGCGGCTGGTACCGGCACGCCGCCGGCGACGAGCTGTGCCTGCTCAGCCGCTACCCGATCGAGCGCGCCGACGCGATGGACCGCTCCGCGCTGGCGGATGTTCGGGCCGCGTCCACGATCGGCGGCGCCGGCTACGTGGTGCGCTACGCGCTGCGGCTCCCCGGCGGGACGGTGCACCTCACGAACCTGCACCTCGAGACGCCGCGGAAGGGCTTCGAGGCGGTCATGCGCGGCAGCCTGCGCGGGCTGAGCGGGAACACCGAGCTGCGCGGCATCGAGTCGCGCCTGGCGCGCCGCTGGGCCGAGCGCGACGGCGGCCCCGTCCTCGTCGCCGGGGACTTCAACACGCCGGTCGAGAGCCGCATCTACCGCGCCGCCTGGGGCGACCTGGCCAACGCGTTCTCCGCCGCCGGGCGCGGCTTCGGCTACACGCGCCACAACGGCTGGATCCACGTCCGCATCGACCACGTCCTGGCCGGCCGCGGCTGGCGCGTGCTGCGCGCCGTCGTAGGCGACGACGTCGGCTCCGACCACCGGCCGCTCGTCGTGGACGTCGCACCGGAGCGCTGACCATGTCCGAGCCGCACGTCAGCCTGCAGCGCCTGCGGACGCTCGGCAGCATCATGGACGAGCTGGTCGTCATCCGCGGCACGCGGATCCGCATCGGCCTCGACCCCGTCCTCGGCCTCATCCCCGGCGTCGGCGACTTCATCGGCGCGAGCATCTCGATGTACGCGCTCTTCGTCGCCGCGCGGCTCGGCACGCCGCCCTCCGTCGTGCTGCGCATGGCCGGCAACATCCTCGTGGACGCCGTGCTCGGCTCGGTCCCGTTCCTCGGCGACCTCTTCGACGTCGGCTGGAAGTCGAACCTGCGCAACATCGCGCTCCTGGAGCGGTACGCCGCCACGCCGGCGCGGACGCGCAGGACGAGCCAGCTCCTTGTCGCCGGCGTCGTCATCGTCGTGCTGGGCGTGATCGTGGCGGCGGCGTGGGCGGGGGCGGCGGCGTTCCGGCGGATCCGGGGGATGCTGTAGGCCGGGCCGGCGCGGGGCGGCGCCGGGGACTTCACTCGCGGCCGAGCGCCACCCTCGGATCGATCCGCGTGGCGCGCCGCGCCGGGAGCCAGCAGGCGACGGTCGCCACGAGCAGGAGCAGCGCCGGCACGCCGAGGAAGATCGACAGGTCGATCGCCCCCCGCCCGACGTGCATGTCGACGAGCAGCGCGAGCAGCCAGCCGGCCAGCGCGCCGTACCCCACCACCGACATGCTCTCCCGCACGATCTGCGTCACGACGCGCCGGGCGGTCGCGCCGAGCGCGAGCCGCAGCCCGATCTCGGCCGTGCGCCGCGCCACCGAGTAGGCGACGACGGCGTAGATGCCGATCGCCGCCAGCGCGAGCAGCAGCGGGCCGAGCACGACGAACATCCGGGCCGGGATGCGCCGCAGGAACAGGTTCTTCTCGACGTGCTGGCCCAGCGTGCGCACGTCGTACACGGGGAGCGACGCGTCCAGCTCCCGCACGACGCGGCGCACCTCGGGCGCGAGCGTGGTCTCGGTGCCGGGGCGCGTGCGGAGGTGGATCTGGCCGCCCGCCGAGGGGCGGTCGCGGAACGAGAAGTAGACGATCGGCGTCGGCGGCTCGCCGAACGAATCGTAGAGCGAGTTCTTCACCACGCCCGTGATCGCGTAGCTCCGGCCGCGGCTCTCGAGCCGGCGTCCGAGCGGCTCGCCGGCGCCGACGTAGCGCCGGACGAACTCCTCGTTCACGATGACCTGCGGCGCCGCCGTCGCATCCGTCAGCTCCGCGAAGTCTCGCCCCGCGCGGAGCGGGATCCCCATCGTCGCGAAGTAGCCGGGCGTCACGGTGTTGGTGAGCGCCTCGTCGGCGCCGCCGTCGCTGCGCGCGCGGCCCTCCAGCGTGAACGAGCGGGACGGCAGCCCATGGATGTCGAGCGGGACCGACGTGGCGATCGCCGCGGACTGGACGCCGGGGAGCGCGCGCAGCCGCCGCAGCACGCCGGCCGCGAACTCGCGCGCGGCGGCATCGTCCGCGCCGCGTCCCGTCAGGTCGTACGCCGCCAGCAGCACGCCCTCGCGCCGGAAGCCGGGGTCGGTCTCCCGCGTCTCGGCGAAGCTGCGCAGGAAGAGCGCGGCCACCACGAGCACGAGCAGCGCGAGCGCGACCTGCGCTCCCATGAGCGCGTTCCGCGCGCCGCTGCGCGACGCCGTCCGCGCGCCGGCGCGGAGCGCGAGCTGCGGATCGACCCGCGCGAGTTGCACCGCGGGCGCGAGCCCGAAGACCAGGCCGCTCGCCACGCCGAGCAGCAAGGCGACGGCGAGGCCGGCCGCATCCACGCGCGTCTCGAAGCGGATCGGCAGCCCGCCGATCATCGGCACCGCGCGGAGCGCGGTCGTCCCCCAAACGGCGATGACGGCGCCGAGGCCGGCGCCGAGCAGCGCAAGGACCAGGTTCTCCGTGAGGAGCAGGCCGAGGATGCGCCACGGCCCGGCCCCGAGCGCGTGGCGCACGCCGATCTCCCGCTGCCGCGCGCTGGCCCGCGCCAGCAGCAGGTTCGCCGTGTTCGCGCACACCGCGAGCAGCAGGAGCAGCATCACGCCCTGGAGGATGCCCAGCGCGCCGATGAACATGCGCTGCGGGCCGCGCGGCGGGCGCCCGAACGGCACGAGCTCGGCGGTCACGTTCGCGTTCGACACGGGGTAGGCGCGCGCCAGCTCCGCCATCGCCGCCGCCAACTCGGCCTGCGCCTGGGCGCGGGTGACGCGCGGCCGCAGCCGCCCCATCGCCGCATAGCCACGCAGCCCGCGGTCCTCCAGCTCCCGCGAGCCGCCGAGCAGCACCGGCGCGAGCGTGGCCGGCACCCACAGGTCGAAGCTCAGCGCCAGGACGGTGCCCTGGAACGCCGGCGGCGCGACGCCGACGACCGTCAGCTCGCGGTCGTTGACGCGCAGCGTGCGCCCGAGCGCGCCCGGCGAGCCGCCGAGCCGGGCCTGCCAGAAGCCGTACGAGACGACGACGACGGGCTCGCCGCCCGGCCGCTCGACCTCCTCCGGCCGGAAGAAGCGCCCGAGCGCCGGCCGCAGCCCGAGCGCGGAGAAGTAGTTCCCCGACACGAGCTGGCCGTACGCCCGCTCCGTCCGGCCCGGCTCGCCCAGCGTGAGCGGCACCATGCGGAACGCGAGCAGCTCGCGGAACGAGCGCAGCCGCTCCGCCAGGTCCCGGTACTCCAGCCACGACAGCTCCGGATAGGCGCCGGTCTCCGTGCGCGGCTCGACGAGCTCGAAGCCGGCCGCGTCCACCACCCCCGGGATCGGCTTCAGCACCACCGCCTGGATCCAGGAGAAGATCGCGGTGTTCACGCCGATTCCGACGCCGAGCGAGACGATCACCACGGCGGCGAGCCCCGGCATCCGGGCGATCATCCGGAAGGCGTGGCGGACGTCGCGGCCGGCGCGCTCGAGCCGGGTTCCCGTCCGGTCCCGCAGCGCGCGCAAACGGGAGACGGAGTCGCCTGACGGGGTCATTCGTGCCTCACGGCGTTCGTCGTCCATGCGTCCCGGCGCCGCGGGGGTGCGCCGCGGGAGCGGAGCCCGGGTCCGTCCGCCGGCGTTCGCCCGGCCTCGCGGCCGGCGCCGCCCTCCGCTCGCCGCCGCCCTGGACCCGCATCCCGTCCGGGAGTACTGTCCAGCAACTCTTCCCCGGCCACCCGCCGGCGTCAACCAGCAAGTCCGCGGTACGGTCTCGATCGGGACACGGATGCGGGGGGTGTTCAGCAAAGGGGGCGGCGATGCCCGAGCAGCGCCCGGACCGGCGCGTCCGGCGAGCGCAGAGCCGGCTGAAGGTCGCCCCGGCGGGCGGCGCTCCGGCGCTGGCGCCCGGGTCGCGGCCGTGACGGGCCTCGCGCTCGCGCTGCTGGCGCTCGTCGCGGCGGCATCCGGGCTCGCGGCCCAGGGCGCGCCGGGCGCCGCCGCGATCCCGGCCGTCTCGCCCGCGGCGGCGTGCTCGGCCACCGCGCCGGACGCGGACGCGGACGGCCTCGCCGATGGCTGCGAGCTCGCCCTTGCGCGGACGTTCGCGCCGCTCCTGGTCGTGCGCCCCGGCGGCTGCAACTGGGACGAGAGCGTGCGGCCGGCGCGCCCCGGCGGCGGCTACCTCTTCGCGGCAAGGCCGCTCACGGACGGCGCGGTGCGGATCGCATACCTCCCCGCCTACCACCGGGACTGCGGCTGGCACGGCGCGAAGTGCTGGCTGCCGTTCGTGGACTGCGCGCCGCACGCCGGGGACTCCGAGTTCATCGTGGAGGACGTGCGTCCGGATTCGTCGCTGGGGCGCTGGGTGACGGAGGCGGTCTTCCTCTCGGCCCACTGCTTCGGGAGGCATGGGGAAGCGTGCCGCTGGTACCGCGGCGACGAGCTGCGCGGCTTCGAGTGGGACGGCGGCGAGCGCGCCGCGCCGGTGATCTGGGTGGCGGAGGGGCGCCAGGCCAACTACCCCGACAAGGGCTCGTGCGACCGGGGGATCCATCACATCGACACCTGCGATCACAACGCGCTGCGGATCATCTTCCCGATCGAGACGCCGGCGCAGAACATCGGGAGCGCGTCGAGCCCATCCCACGCGGGCGGGTGCGTCGAAGGCCGCGCGCTCTGGCCCAGCTCGCGCGAGGATCCGCGGCGGACGGAGTGCTTCTGGGACCCCGCGAACCTGTTCGCCGGCTGGCAGGACGACGGGCCGGGCGTCACGCCGTACCGGCGCTACCTGACGGAGATCGCGGGATTCGAGTGAGCGGGCCGGCAGGAGGCGGGAAGAGCCATGGGCGAGATGGACGGGATCCCCGCGCCCGCGCCGCTGCTGCCGATGCGCAACGACCTCGCCGTGGACCGGACGACGCTCGCGAACGAGCGGACGTTCCTGGCTTACGTGCGGACGGCGCTGCAATGCCTGGTGGGCGGGCTGAGCCTGCTGCGCTTCTTCGAGCGGCCGCTCGCGCACGCGCTCGGCTACGTCTTCATCCCGCTGGGCGGCGTGCTGTTCGTGGCGGGGTTCGTGGTCTACTTCCGCCGGCGCGCGCGGCCGGCGCGGACCGGCGGCGTGGGCGCCGGCACGCACGGGATCTGATCGTCAGAACCGCCAGCTCACCGCGAGCTGCGCGCTCCGCGCGGGCCAGGCGGCGCGGCCCGAAGCGAGGAGCGCCCCGGAGAGCAGCGCCGCGAGCAGGATCGCCGTGCCGGGGCGCGCCCGGCGTGTAGCTCGGCTCGGTGACGTGCGAAGGCTCGTGGGGCGGCCCCCGCCGGCGCCGCGACGGCGCCGCAGGCGCGGCGCGCGGACGGCCGCGGCGCGAGGGTACCGCTCCGGACGTGGGCACGTCGATGAGGAGCGTTCCGGATTCCTGGTCGGAAAGATTGACCATCCCCGTATCGGCGAAAGTATTGAAGCGCGCCGTGAAGCCCTGACCCGGCCGGCGGTCGAACGCGACCCGCCGCCGACCCCACCTACCGTGGAACGCATGCGCATCGCCTTGACCCGGGCCGTGAGCCCCGAGATCGCCCGTTGCGAGCTGACCCACCTGGACCGCGAGCCGATCGACCTCGCGCGGGCCGCCGAGCAGCACGCCGCCTACGAGCACGCGCTCTGGGAGCTGGGGTGCGAGGTGCGGCGCGTCCGCCCGGCGCCGGAGCTGCCCGACGCCGTGTTCGTCGAGGACGCGGCCGTCGTGCTCGACGAGATCGCCATCATCACGCGGCCGGGCGCCGAGTCGCGGCGCCCGGAGACGGCGGCCGTGGCCGATGCGTTGCGGGAGTACCGGCCGATCCGCGCCATCGAGGCGCCCGGCACGCTGGACGGCGGCGACGTGCTGCGGATCGGCCGCACGCTCTGGGTCGGCGCGTCGTCGCGCACGAACGCGGACGGGATCGCCCAGCTCCGCGAGCTGCTCCGCCCGTTCGGGTACCGGGTGGAGGGGGTCGCCGTGGAGGGTGCGCTGCACCTGAAGACGGCGGCCACGCTCGTCGCCCCGGACCTGCTGCTGGTCAATCCCGCCTGGCTCCCGGCGACGGCGCTCGACGGGATGGCGCGCGTGGCGGTGGATCCCGCGGAGCCGTTCGGCGCCAACGCGTTGCTCGTCGGCACGCGCGCGCTCTACCCGGCGGCGTTCCCGCGCACGCTCGAGCGGCTCCAGCGGCACGGCGCCGCGGTGCTCACCGTGGACGCCTCGGAGCTGGCCAAGGCGGAGGGCGGCGTGACGTGCTGCTGCATCGTGTTCGAGCCGTGAGCGCGGGGGCGAGGGACCGGCCGCGCGGGCGGCCGCATGTTCGAATGGGTCACGCGAAGCCGCGAAGCCGCGGAGCGCGACCTCCCCTTCCCGGCGGGCGTCCTTCCGCGGCTTCGCATCTTCGTGTGACGCGTTTCCGTTGCGAACCCGCGCTGGCGCTGCCGACGTCTACCGCGGGTACGCGCCGTCGAGCCGCCCGAGCGGCCGGACCACGCGCACGCCGGCGCTGGCTACGCCCTCGTAGCCGTCGAGGTAGAGCCGGCCGTCGACCCGCCACGCGAAGAAGTAGCGCCCCTCCGTCATCGGGATCTCCACCGACCAGGTGTCGCCCGCGCGCGTGGCGGCGATCGGTCGGCGGACGAAGTCCCCGGCCAGCTCGACCGTCTTCGCCGCGGGCGCACGCAGCTCGAAGCGGACGACCTCGCCGGAGTGCCGGCGCAGCAGGAAGCGGTGCTCCGGGTCGATGCGCACCGCGCTCACGGCCCCGAGATCCGCCAGGTCGAGCGTGTCGTCGCGTGCCCGGAGCTCGACGCTGCGCCGGACCGGGCCGGCCGGGGTGCTCAGCTCGAGCTCCAGCGGGAGGTCGTAGACCGGGCCGGTCTGGCTCAGGATCACGCGATTTCCGTCCAGCCGCGCCTCGACATCCGGCGCCCGCGCCTCGGTGAGCCACGGCATGAGGAACGGCGCGAGGTCGCGTCCGGCCGCGCGCGACATCGCGGCGATCCACGCCTCGTAGCCGGTCGGCCCGCGCGCGGCGGAGGCCATGAAGTCGCGCATCCCCCGGGCGAACGCGGAGTCGCCGACGACGGACCGGAGCGAGTGCAGCACCCACGCGCCGCGGTGATAGTTGACCGGGCCGTTCTCCGCGCCCAGCAGCGGCATGGCGTCGGCCACGCGGCTGAAGTAGCGGTTGCGCTGCCCCTCCCAGAAGTCGCGCTCGACCTGCTCCCCGAACCGGTCCCGGAGGATGAGCGACTCGGCGAACGTGGCCCACCCCTCGCGCAGGAAGTGGGCGCCCGGACCCGCCGGATTCGTCCAGCCGTGGGCGATCTCGTGGCCGAACGCATCGCTCGGGACGGGCGAGGCGGTGCCGAGCTGCGCGAACGCGTCGGCGGAATCCGTGGGCAGGCCGGAGATCGCCACCGCGTTCGCGCGGTAGGCGAACGTGTGCGCCGGGAGCGCGCGCTCCTCCGCGAGGCCGACGTACCGGGAGCGGGGCTCGCCGAACATCCCGCCCAGAACGCGGTAGACGCGGCGCATCTCCGCGAGCAGCGTGTCGCGCGGCGGACGGAACGCCGGCGTGAGGAACGTCTGCACGCGCACGCCGCCCAGCCGGTCCTCGCGCACCTCCCAATCCCGGTCGAAGAGCAGCCCCACGACGAACGTCGGCTCCTCGCTGCGGGCGGTGACGACGCGGACCCCGCCGGCCACCGTCTCGGTCTGCGGCAGCGTCGTGGTCAGCCGGTAGGCCGCCGGCACGCGGGTCGTGAGCCGGATGTCCGCGACGTCGTTCATCGCGTTGTAGCCGAAGAACGGGAGCCAGGCCTGGTCGTTGTCCACCGAGCCGAAGGCCGGCGGGCTCCCGGCCGCGCTGTCCCGTCCGATCGGCACGGCGTACGCGAGGACGAGCCGGTGCGCACCGGGCCGCGCGGCGACCCAGAGCGCGCCGCCGCCGAAGGCATGCTCTGCCGGGCGGCCATCCACGCGCACGGCGGACAGCCGCGCGCCGTCGCTGAGCAGCGCCGCGAAGCCGAGCGGGCCGCGGAGCTGGACGTCGAGCGTGTCCAGCACGTCGAGCCGCTCGCCCGGCACGATCCGGACGACCACGCCCTGCGCGAGGATGCGAGCCGCGCTGTCCATCGCGACGGCAGCGCCCAGGCGCCACAGGCCGCCGGAGCGCGCGGCCTCGTACAGCCCGGAGAAGTGGCGGGCGCCGTTCGTGCGGTCGGCCCCGGTGCCGTCGCCGGCGGTCCCCGCGACGAGGAGGACGGCGCGATCGCCGTCGCGCCAGACCACCCGCCCGGCCCCCCACCGCCGCGGCTCCTTCGCCTCCGCCGCGGCGCGGACGAAGCGCCGCCCCGCGGCGTCCACGTACACGCTGTCGAACGCATCGGCCGAGCCCGACTCGAAGCGGGCGCGCAGGAGAGAGAGGAGCGAGTCGGGCGTGGGCGCGCCGAGGGGCGGAGTGGACGGGGCGCCCCCGGGCGCTTGCGCCGCCGCCGGAGCCCGCGTCGTCGCCGGCGCCTGCGCCGCCGCCGGAGCCACGACGCCGAGCGAGGCGAGGCCGAGCGGCGCGAGCGCGCGCCGACCGACCCGGCGCAGCCGGCGTCGCGTCCGCCCCTGCGCGTCGGAGAGCGCGACGGCCGCGTTCTCGTTCGGGATCTTCCCCACGAGGAGCCGCCCGGCGCCGCCCGGCGTGTCCGACCCCTGGGGCCGGGGGTACGCCGAGAGCACGCGCATGGGGTCGTACGCGGCGTCGCCGGAGATCTCGGCGGTGATGGGCTCCGTCGTCCGAGGGTCCGGGAGCGGGTACGTCTCAGCCCGCGCGGCGCGGGGCAGAGCCCGCGCGCAGAGGAGGGCCAGCGCGGCCAGGCGTCCAGATGGCATGCGAGTGAGCTCGTCGGGCCGGAGGAGGGCGCGCCGCGCGTCGGCGGGCCGGAGCGGCCGGGTCCGCGCCCGGCGAGCGGGCGACGTGGCCGTCGCCTATTTTCCCGCCGGGAGCGACGCGCGGGCAAGGTCCACGTTCGCGGGGCGCACGCGCCGCGGCGGCCGAAGGCCACGCGCGAGCCCCGCCCTTGCGCCCTTCCCCGCCCCGCCCTACGCTGCCATCCGACGAGCCCGAGCCCACACACCCCGACGCACACGAATGGACGTCCTCGAAGCCATCCAGTCCCGCCGCTCGGTCAAGCGGTTCACGGAGCGCCCCGTCGCGCGCGAGGAGATCGACCGCATCCTCGAGGCGGGCGTGCTGGCGCCCAATCACCGCATGACGCAGCCCTGGCGCTTCTTCGTGCTCGGCCCGCGCGCGCGCCGCGCATACGGCGAGGTGCTGGCGGAGCGGAAGGCACGAAAGGTGGAGGATCCGGCGGCGGCGGAGGCCGTGCGGCGGAAGGTCGTCGAGGAGCACGCCGCGCTGCCGGCGATGGTCGGCGTCGCCGTCAAGCTGGACGCCAACCCGGAGGTGCGGGAGGAGGACTACGCGGCGGCGTTCATGGCCATCCAGAACATGGCGCTGACCGCGCTGGAGCTGGGGCTCGGTACGCACCTGAAGACGGGCGCCGTCATGGAGGACCCGCGCGCGCGGGACGCGCTCGGCGTCCTCGACGACGAGCGCCTCGTCGCCATCCTGAACATCGGCGAGCCGGCCGAGACCGCCGCGACGAAGCCGCGCACGCCCGCCGCCGAGCTGACTCGCTGGCTGCCGTAGACCCGCCATGCTGCGACTGCACGAGTACCGCTACCACCGCCCGGAATCGCTGGGAGAGGCGCTCGCGCTGCTCGCCGAGGCCGGCCCGTCCGCCATGCTCATCGCCGGCGGCACCGACCTGATGCCGAACATGAAGCACCGGCTCTTCACGCCGGCGCACCTCGTCGCGCTGAAGGGCGTGCCGGAGCTGCGCGGCATCGACGCCGGCGAGACGGAGGTCCGGATCGGCGCGGCCGAGACGCTCGCCGCGGTCGCGCGCCACCCGCTCCTGCGCGACCGCCTCCCCTCGCTCGCGAAGGCCGCCGGCCTCGTCGCCGGGCCGCAGCTCCGCAACATGGGCACGCTCGGCGGCAACGTCTGCCTCGACACCCGCTGCACCTACTACAACCAGACGCTCTTCTGGCGCTCCGCGCTCGGCTTCTGCCTGAAGAAGGACGGCGACACCTGCCACGTCACGAAGACCGGCAAGAAGTGCGTGGCCGCCCACTCCGCGGACACGCCGCCGGTGCTGATCACCCTCGGGGCGACGATCGATCTCGCCTCGTCCCGCGGCACGCGCAGCGTGCCGGCCGCCGACTTCTTCGTCGCCGACGGCATCCACAACACGGTGCGCGAGCCGGACGAGATCGTCGTGGCCGTGCGCGTCCCCGTGCCGCCGCCGAGCACGCGGACGGCGTTCGAGAAGCTGCGCCAGCGCGGCTCGATCGACTTCCCGCTGCTGAACGTGGCGCTGGCCGTCGACCTCGCCGAAGGCGACGTCGTCACCGACATCCGCCTCGTCGTCTCCGCCCTCGGCTCGCGGCCCCGCGTCGTGGCGGGGCTCGACAAGGTGGCCGCCGGCCGGCGCCTCGACGCCGAGGTCGTCGACGCCGTGGCCCGCCGCGCCTTCGACCAGTGTCACCCGCTCACGAACATCATCGTCGACCCCGACTGGCGCCGCGCGATGGTGCCGGTCCACGTCCGGCGAGCCCTCGCCCTGGCGGCGCGCAGCGATGCGGCCGCTCCGCCCGGCGCGCAGTAGCGCCGCGCGGGCCGCGCTGGCGAGGCGCTCGTCGACTCGCCGCTCACCGCCGCTCGGTGTAGTAGCGCCGCAGCCACGCGCTCAGCCCGTCGAGCCCGGGAAAGAGCACGCGCTCGGTGATGTTCGCCTGGTCCAGCTTGTCGCGGACCTCCCACTTCAGCGCCGCCGGGACGATGACCCGGCGATACGCCTCGGGATGCGCCGCCAGCCACTCGTGCAGGTGCGCCATCGGGCTCGACATCACGGAGAAGAGCGCCGCCTGGTTCACGATCCGCTGGTCCAGCGACGGCGGGTCGAAGAACAGCACGAACGGATCCGGCGAGAGCGCGTCGAAGCCGGCCAGCGCCGGCGCCGCGCGGGCCAGCATCTCGGCGGTGAAGACGTCGCTTCCTTCCTCCGCGAGCAGCTCCTTCAGCACGTCCGGGAGCAGCCGATTCGTCTCGACGTAGCTGACCGCCCAGACCGCGCCATCGACGTCGAACGCGTCCAGGTTCGCCGTCGCGAAGTGCAGCGCGACGTACGGCGAGAAGCTCCAGTCCAGCAGCCGGGTGGGAAGACCGTGGTGCTGCGCCAGCGCCAGCCAGTTCCAGACCGAGTCCTCCGCCAGCCGCCCGTGCGCGTACTTCCGGAAGTTGCGCAGGAGATCGCCCTCGATCTCCCGGGCGCCCGCGCCCATGCGCGAGAGGCTCGTGGCCAGCGAATGGCGTGCGTCCGAGCTGCCCCGGAACGCGTAAGGCGCCCGGAACCGCCGCAGCGGCTCGCTCCACGAGCCCTCGAAGAGGAGGTCGGTGAGCTCCGTCCAGCTCGAGGCGACGTCGATACGGGGCAAAGGCGCCTCCGGCGCCGCAAGAGGTCGGGCTGCGCCCTCCCGCAAGAGGTCGCGCTGGCGCGCTCCCGCAAGCGGCGCGCGGCCTGACGGCCGCGGCGCCGCAAGAGGCCGCGCTGCGCGCGGCCGCAAGGGGTCGGCCTGCGGCCTTCCGCGAGGGGCGGCGGCGGCGCGCGGCCGCCCGCCGCCGATCGCGACGGGCTCGCGTCGCAATCGGCGTTCCCCGACCCCGTCCCCGTCGCTCCACCCCGCCACGGATCCAGCACGCCCGCCTGCCGCCCCACGCCCGCCTTCGGGAGCGCGCAGCGCGACCTCTCGCGGCCGGCGCGCAGCGCCGCCTCTCGCGGGAGGGCGAAGCCCGACCTCTTGCGGCCGCGCGCAGCGCGGCCTCTTGCGGCGCCGCGGCCGTCAGGCCGCGCGCCGCTTGCGGGAGCGCGCCGGCGCGACCTCCTGCGGCCCCGCGTCGGCGGGGCCCCGCGCGCCGCGCGCGGCCCGGCTCGTGATCAACACGACCGCGGCCACGATCACGGCGCCAGCGGCCACCATCCGCGGCGTGAGCGGCTCGTGCAGCACCAGCCACCCGAGCACCACCGCGACGATCGGATTCACGTAGGCGTACGTCGCCGCGCGGGCGGGCGCCACGTGGCCGAGCAGCCAGATGTAGGCGGTGAAGCCGATCAGCGAGCCGAACGTGATCAGGTACGCCACGGCCAGGAGCGACGTCGTCGAGATCGCGCCGGGATGCAGCGCGGAAAGCTCGCCGCCGAGCGAGCCGACCACGCCCAGGATCGCGCCGCCGGCCAGCATCTCCATGGCCGTGCCGAGCAGCACGTTCGACGGCAGCGCGGCGCCCCGGCTGTAGATCGACCCGACCGCCCAGCAGAAGGAGCCGACCAGCAGGATCCCGGCGCCCACGGGATCCGTGCCCCGGCCCGTGAACGCGCCCCGCCCCACCAGCAGCGCGGTGCCGACCACCCCGAGCGCGAGCCCGGCCACCGTCCGCCCCGTCGGCCGCGCGCCGCCGCGCCACAGCCAGTGCAGCAGCACCATCCAGAGCGGCACGATCGCCACCAGGAGCGCGGCCACCCCCGACGGCACCGTCCGCTCCGCCATGATCACGGCGCCGTTCCCCGCGGCCAGCAGCAGCCCGCCGACGACCGCCGCCGCCCTCCAGTTCCGCGCCGTCGGCCGCGGCGCGCCGCGCAGCCGCACCCACGCGTACAGCACCGCCCCCGCCACCAGGAAGCGCACGCACCCCATGAGGAGCGGCGGGATCGTGTCGATCGCCAGCCGGATCGCCAGGTACGTCGACCCCCAGATGAGGTAGACCGCCGCGAAGTTCGCCAGCACCTTCGCCCGCGACGCGCTCGCCCGACCGCCGCTCACGCGCCCACCTCCAGCGCCGCTCCCTCCTCCGCCTCCATCTCCGCCCCGGGGAGCGGAACGCGCGACGTGTCCTTCAGCGTCCCGAGCACGATCGTCGTCCGCGTCGAGCGCACCGTCGACACCGCGCCGATCCGGTCCCGCAACAGTCGCCCCAGCGCCTCCGTGTCCGCCGTCCGCACCTTCAGCAGCAGGCAATCCTCGCCCGCCACGTGATGGATCTCCTGCACCTCCGGGATCCGCTTCAGCCACTCCCCCGTCGACGGCTGCCCCGGCGTATCCTCCGTCCGCACGAAGATGAAGGCGACGAGTCCCAGCCCCAGCGTCCGCGCCCCCAGCCTCGCCTCGTACCCCTCGATCACCCCCCGCTCCTCCAGCTTCCGCACCCGCTCCAGCACGGCCGACGGCGCCATCCCGACCCGCCGCGCGATTTCGGCGTTCGCGAGCCGCGCATTCTCCTGCAGCAGCTCCAGGATCCGCCGGTCGATCGCATCCATCTCGATCATTCGCCATGACTCCCTGAAACCAGACGTTCGTTCGTGTGACTTCGAGTCTGATCCCAGAACGTTCGGCGCACGGCCCAGGTTCCCGCTGGATGTTCGGCGCGGGGGCTCGGACGGCAACGGCGTTTTCACCGCAGAGGCGCAGAGGGCGCAGAGAACGGCGGGAGCCGGCGGGGCGCAGCATCCGCGGCGAACGCATGCATCCATTTTGAAGTTGGAACCCGGCTACGCCGCCTCCGACGCCACTGAATGAAGTTGGGGTTGCACCGGTGACCCTCGTTTCACCGGTCCAACCCCAAGAAGGATGCTTCCGCCACGACGACCCCCGCGCCGCCCCCAGCGGGTCTCCCCAGCTCCCCTGCTCCCTGTGAAAAATTCGTTCGGTTGCCGACGAAGCTTCGCCGCCCGGCTTTCCGTCGCCGTTCTCTGCGCCCTCCGCGCCTCTGCGGTGAAATGGCTGTCGATCCGTTCCCGTCCGAGCCCACGCATCGGGGTAGCGCCCACGACCGTGCTTCGGCTAGCTTTCGGCATGGCCAAGGAGAATCTGATCCTGCTCCGCCTCGCCGCGGAGCTGACGTTGAAGTCGAAGCGGACGCGCAGCGCGTTCATGCGTCGCCTGCGGAAGAACCTGCGGGATGCGCTGGCGAGCACGGGCGAGCCGTTCGAGGTGGAAGGGGAGTGGAGCCGGATCTACGCGCGGTCGGCGTCGCCGCAGGCGGTGTCGGTGCTCTCGCGGGTGTTCGGCGTGAGCTCGCTCTCGCCGGTGGATGCGGTGGTGCCGCCGGAGCTGGACGCGATCGTGGCGAAGGGCGTCGAGCTGTACGCGGAGGCGGTGCGGGGGAAGCGGTTCGCGGTGCGGGCGCGGCGGGCCGGCTCGCATCCGTTCCGGTCGAAGGACATCGAGATCCAGCTGGGCGCGGCGCTGCTGCCGCACGCGGCGCGGGTGGACCTGACGGCCCCGGAGGTGACGGTCCGGATCGACGTGCGGGAGCGGGAGGCGTACCTGTTCACGCGTCGCATCGACGGGGCGGGCGGGCTGCCGCTGGGCGTGGAGGGGAAGGCCGTCGCGTTGATCTCCGGGGGGTTCGACTCGGCGGTGGCGGCCTGGCTGCTGATGAAGCGCGGCGTGGCGCTGGACTTCGTCTTCTGCAACCTGGGTGGGGACGCGTACGAGCGGGCGGTGGTGCAGGTGTCGAAGGTGCTGGCGGACGATTGGAGCTACGGCACGCGGCCGCGGCTGCACGTCGTCGACTTCGACGAGCCGATGCGGGAGCTGAAGGAGAAGGTCCGCGACAGCTACTGGCAGGTCGTGCTGAAGCGGCTGATGTACCGGGCGGGGTCGCGGATCGGCGCGGAGCTGGACGCGGCGGCGATGATCACGGGGGAGGCGGTCGGGCAGGTGTCGTCGCAGACGCTGCACAACCTGCGGGCGATCGAGCCGGCGGCGGAGCTGCCGGTGTTCCGGCCGCTGCTCGGCTTCGACAAGGACGAGATCATCGCGCGGGCGCGGCGGATCGGCACGGCGGCGCTGTCGGAGCAGGTGAAGGAGTACTGCGCGATCGCGCCGGGGCATCCGGTCACCGCGACCACGCCCGAGCGCGTCGCGCATGAGGAGGCGCCGATGGACCTGGCGACGCTGGACCGCGCCCTCGCCGGCCGGAAGGTGCTGGACCTGCGGGCGCTGACGCCGACGGACCTGGTCGCGCCGTACCTGTTCGCGACGGAGATCCCGGAGGGCGCCGTCGTCTTCGACTGCCGGCCCGAGGCGCAGTACCGCGCCTGGCACCTCCCCGGCGCGCAGCACCGCGACGAATGGGACATGCTCCAGTCGATCGGCCGGCTGGACAAGGCGCCGACCTACATCCTCTACTGCGCCCACGGCATCCAGACCGCGTACCTCGCCGAGCGGATGCAGCGCGCCGGCTACGAGGCGTACTCGTTCAAGGGCGGCCTGCGCGGGATGATGAAGTACGCCGAGGACCGGGGCCTGCTCCCTACGGGGCTGCGGTAGGCGACCCGGCGCGCCCTCGCACCGCCCGCCCTCGCCGGGACCGCTCCCGCTCGCATCCGGGTCCCCGCGCATCCGCATTCGATCCGCAGCCGCAGCCGCATCCGCAGCCGCATTCTATCCGGTGCATCGCGACCACGCCCGACGGAGAGCCGGCTGCGCCGCCGCAGTGCCCCCTCCGCCTCCGCACCCGCCTCCGCCTCCGGTCCGTTCCCGAGCCGTACCGCAGCGCATCATGCTCGAATGCGAATGCGAATGCGGGAACAGCCGGAGGCGGGTGCGGAGGCGGAGGGGGAAAACCAAATACGAATGCGGACCCGGCCGGCGCTCCTGCTACCACTCCAGCACGATCTTCCCGAAATTGCGGTTCTCCTCCATCTCCCGGTGCGCCTCGGCCGCTTCGGTCATCGGGTAGACCGTGTCGATGATCGGGCGGACCACGCCGGACTCGAGGAGCGGGAGCACGGAGTCGGCGAACGCGCGCGTCGCCTCGATCTTCTCCGCCTCGGAGCGGGAGCGCAGCACGGTGCCCATGATGTGGAGGCGGCGGGTGAGGACGCGGTCGAGGTCGAGCTCGGCGCGGCGGCCGGCTACCAGGCCGACGACGATGAGCCGGCCGCGCGGGGCGAGGGAGCGGATGTTTCCGGCAAGGTAGCCGCCGCCGACGAGGTCCAGGATCGCATCGACGCCCCCTCCGGCGGTCTCGCGCAGCACGGCGTCGGCGAAGTCCTCCGCGCCGCCGGGAATGGCGACGTCGAGGCCGAGATCGCGGGCCCGGTCGAGCTTCCACTCGCTGCGCTGGGTGCCGAAAACCGCGGCGCCGGCGGCCTTGGCGAGCTGGAGCGCCGCGGTGCCGACGCCGCTGCCGACGGCGTGGATCAGGACGGTCTCGCCGGCGCGCAGGTCGACCTGCGTGAAGAGCGCGTCGTGCGCGGTCACGAACGCCTCGGGCACCGCCGCGGCCTCCGCCGGGGAGAGGCGCTCCGGCGCCGCGACGGCGGCACGCTCGTCGACGACCACGAGCTCGGCGTAGGCGCCGCCGCCGACCAGGCCCATGACGCGGTCGCCGGGGAGCCAGCGGCTGGCGTCGGGGCCGACGGATTCGACGGTGCCCGCGTACTCGAGGCCGGGGATGTCGGACGGCCAGCCGGCCGGCGCCGGGTAGGCGCCCCGGCGCTGGAGCAGGTCGGCGCGGTTCACGCCGGCGGCGAGGACGCGGACGCGGATCTCGCCGGGCCCGGGCTCCGGGTCGGGGACGATCCGCTCCTGCAGCACCTCGGGGCCGCCCGGGCGGGTGATGACGATGGCGCGCATGACTCCGCCTCGAAAATGGAACGGGGCCCCCCCGCGACGCGGGTCGGGCCCCAGGTTCGGCGGGAGCGGGTCCCCACCGGATCAGGTCAGATAGCGCGCGGCGTACTGGTAGATGAACGTGAAGAAGAGTGCGCCGAGCACCGCGCCGAGCAGCCCGCCGATCCGCAGCGGGCTCGGGTCGTGGTAGACGTACTGGCTAACGGCGAGCATCCCGCCCACGAACGCGCCGAGCGTGCCGAGCGCCACGGCCACGGGCGCGGCCGTGCCCGTCGCCCGGTAGCCCCGGTGCACGACCATCGAGAGCACGACGCCGATGACGAGCCAGATGATGAAGCCGATGACGTAGTTCATTGCCGATCCTCGGGTGGACGCGTACCGCGCCGACCATATAGCGCGGCCCGCCCCCGGGCCGCAAGTCCCGGCGCCGCGCTTGTCCAGGCCGAGCCCCCGCATTACCTTGCGGGCGGCGGCACTCCCCTCCCGCTCCGCCGATCCCCAAGATCTGCCGCGATGCCAGAGCCGGCTCGTTCGACGACGGAAGAACGCTACGCGCTCGTCCTCGACCTTGGGCGTGCGCTGAACGGCGTGTTGCGCCCGGAGCAGCTCTACCCGGCGCTGCACGAGCGCGTCGCGCGCGTGCTCGATGCGCCCGGCTTCGTCGTCGCCCGCTACCAGCCGGAGATCGATACCGCCATCGCGGTCTACTACGCGGAGGACGACGCCGCGGTCGACCTCGCCCTGGCGTTCCGCGGCTCCGAGAGCGTGGCGCTGCGCGAGGCGCGGCCCGTCGCCGACGCGGACGACTACGCGCTCCGGCAGCTCCGCGGCGCGCGCCCGAGCCTCGGCGGCGCGCCCTCCGGCCTCGTCGCGCCCATGGTGCGCGGCGACCGCGTCCTCGGCTTCGTCGCCGTGCTCAGCCGCCGCGTCGAGGCCTACCAGCCCGACGATCTCGAGCTCCTCACGCTCGTCGCCGGCATCGCCGCCGTCGCCCTCGAGAACGCGCTCCACGTCCAGGAGATGGAGAAGCGCCGCCTCGAGGCCGAGCGCCTCGACGCCATCGGCCGGGCGATCACGTCCTCCCTCGACCTGGGCAAGGTCCTCGAGCGCGTCACCACGGCGGCGCTCGAGCTCGTCGGCGGCGACGCCGCCGCCGTCTGGCTCGACCGCGAGGGCCGCGCCGAGGTCGCGTTCGCGGTCGGCGACGCCATCTTCCCCGTCGGCGAGCGCATCGCCGTCGACTGCCGGATGCTCGACGAGCTGCGCCGCGAGCGGAAGGTCTTCCGCAGCGCCGACGACTACCGCCTCCTCCCGGCCGCGCTGCACGAGCGGCTGCGCGAGGGCTCCGCCATGGCCGCGCTCCTCACGGTCGAGGAGGAGGTCGTCGGCGCCCTCGTCGTCCGCCACTGCGGCCCGCTCGTCTTCGGCGAGGCCGAGGTCGAGCTCCTCGAGCGGATCGCCGACCGCGCCGCCATCGCCGTCACGAACGCCCGCCTGCACGAGCAGATCCTCCAGCTCTCGCTCACCGACCCGCTCACCGGGCTCCCCAACCGCCGCCACATGGAGATGCACCTCGAGAAGGAGTTCGCCGCCGCCCGGCGCGGACGCCGCCTCGCCGTCGCCATCTTCGACCTCGACTCCTTCAAGACCTACAACGACACCTTCGGCCATCAGGCCGGCGACGAGGCGCTGCGCGCCTTCGGCTCCATCCTCGCCGACGAGACCCGCGCCATGAACCTCGCCGCCCGCTACGGCGGCGACGAGTTCATCGCCATCCTCGCCGACACCGACTCCGACGGCGCGCGCATCCACATCGAGCGCGTCCTCGCCCTCGTCGAAGGCGACCCCCTCCTCGGACCCGCCGGCCTCGGCGCCAGCGTCGGCCTCGCCTTCTACGTCCCCGAGATGGAATCCGCCCGCGAGCTCATCGCCGCCGCCGACCGCGTGCTCTACCGCCGCAAGGCGGCCCGGCCGGGCACGATCGAGGTCTAGCCCGCACCCGGCCTCACCTCCGCGGGCGGCCCCCGGCTCCAGAAGGGTCACACGGAGACACGGGGAACACGGAGAGTCGCCGGGTACTGGAGAGCCACCGGGGAGCGCACCCTCCATTGATATCATCTCCGGCGTACGCCGGCGGGCCGTTGCCGTTCCCCCGTGTTCCCCGTGTCTCCGTGTGACACTTCTCCGTTCCCGTCCCTGCCCACCCGCCCGCGCCGCCCGCCCCATTGACCGATTCCGCCATGTTCCCGCGCGCGGTCAGCCGTATCCTTCACCTATCCGGATCCAGGAGGTGATATGGGCGGATATGGAGAGTGGCCGTTCGGGCCCCACAAGGGCGGGCCCCGCTGGCGGGACGAGGCGGTCGTGACGGAGCGGCCGGCGCGCCGGCTGCGCGAGCTGGAGCCGTGGGAGGACCTGAACGAGATGATCGACGGCGCGGACGCGCTGGAGGACCTGCTCCTGGCCGGCGCCGGCGCCGCCGACGCGATGCGCATGGTCGCGCGCTTCGCCGCCGTGCGCGTCGCGCTGGGCGCGGCGTCGGGCTACATCCCGGAGTCGGCGCTCGACCACGAGCGCCGGGCCGCCGCCGAGTACGTGCTGTATCCGTCGGCGACGTCGCGAGAGGCGGCCGCGCTCGCCGCCGTGCTGCGGTTGGCCGGCGCCTCGCCGCCGCGCGAGATCGCAGCCCGCCTGTGCGAGGCCGCCGGGGCCGCCGCCGAGCGAGAGCACGAGGGCGGCGCGCGCGCGCTCTACCGCGCCGCGTACGTCATCGCGGTAGAGCGCGGCTGGTCCGCGGAGGCGGCGCGCGCCGCCTCCGGGATGGAGCGGCTCGCCCGGATCGGCGGCGGCCACTGGTCGGAGCGGCTGTGGCGCCGCCGCGGACTGGTGCTTCGCCGGCGCACGGAGCGGGAGAACGCTGAGCGGCAGGTGGCTGAGACGGGGTGAGCGGGGGCGCCGCGAGCGTCCGCGGGGGCGTCCGGGCGGGTCTGCGGGGGCGTCCGCGGGCGCGAGCGTGGACGGCACGGGCGCGGACGCCGCGGACGCGGACGCCGCGGACGCG
>DASTKT010000110.1:0-7058 GCA_035715725.1 Longimicrobiales bacterium
AACCGCTCGGAGATCCGGCTGCTGCGCCCGGGCGAGGAGCTGGACGGGGGCGACGTGCTGCCGGGGTTCCGGCTCGCGGTGGAGCGGTTGTTCGCGCGATGATCCCGGGGCTGCTGCATTCCGTCTTGCATCGGCCGGATCCCGCGGGAGAGCTCCGCGGTGCCGCCGACCTGCATCCGATGTTCTCACGACCCACGCCACGCCTCCGCCGCCTGGTCTGCCTCCTCCTGCTGCTGGGCGCCTGCCCGGCCCGGGCGCAGACGTGGACCGCCGACAACGGCAACGGCACGTACTCGAACCCGCTCTTCTACGACGAGTTCTCGGACCCCGACCTGATCCGGGTCGGCAGCGACTTCTACCTGACCGGCACGACGATGCACTCCATGCCGGGGCTGCCGGTGCTCCACTCGAAGGACCTGGTGAACTGGTCGTTCCTGGGCTATGCGCTCGACCGCCTCGACCTCGGCCCGGAGTTCCGGCTGGAGGGCGGGAAGCAGGCGTACGGCCAGGGGATCTGGGCGCCGTCGTTCCGCTATCACGCCGGCACGTTCTACATCTTCTCCAACGTCAACCATCACACGACGCAGCTCTTCCGCGCCACGGACCCGAGGGGACCGTGGACGCGGACCGCGATGAAGCGCGCGTTCCACGATCTGTCGGTGCTGTTCGACGACGACGGGAAGGTCTACGTCGTCTGGGGCTACCGGACGATCCACTTCGGGCAGCTCGACGATTCGCTCACGGACCTCGTGCCGGGCACGGAGCGCGTGATCATCGACGAGAGCGCCGGGATGGGCGAAGGGCTCCACTTCTACGAGATCGGGGGGAAGTACTACATCACGAGCGCGTGGTACGCCGGGCGGATGCGGATGCCCTGCGCGCGCGCGGACCGGCCGGAGGGGCCCTACGAGGTCAACCCCGCGATCAGCGCCGACGAGGATTTCGGCGTCGTTCGAGGGTACCGCCTGCGCTCGGACTCGACCGTGCCGTTCCGGATCGCCCCGCCCGACCCACGCGCGCGGGGCCAGATCTCGCTGCACCAGGGCGGGATCGTGGACACGCCCACGGGCGAGTGGTGGGGCTTCTCGATGATGGACTACAACTCCGTCGGGCGGCTCACCGCGCTCTCGCCCGTGACCTGGAAGGACGGCTGGCCCTGGTTCGGCCTCCCCGGCAACCTCGGCCGCACGCCGCGCATCTGGACGAAGCCCCGCACCGGCACCACCTCGCCGCCGCATGCGCCGTACGCGCGCGGCGACGACTTCGGCGGGCCGGCGTTGCGCGACGTCTGGCAGTGGAACCACGTCCCGGACGACGCGCGCTGGTCGCTGGCGGAGCGGCCGGGGTATCTGCGCCTGCACTCGCTCCCCGCCCCCGACCTCTGGTGGGCGCGCAACACGCTGACGCAGCGCGCCATCGGGCCGCGCTCCGTCCCGACCGTGGTGCTGGAGACGGCCGGGATGCGCCCGGGCGACGTCGCCGGGCTCGCGCTCTTCGGCCGGCCCTACGCCTGGATCGGCGTGCGCCGCGATTCGGCCGGCGCCTGGATCGAGGAGTTCGACCAGGCGACCGGGCGCAGCGTGCGCCGGCCGCTGCCGGGGAAGCGCGTCTGGCTGCGCGCCACCTGCGATTTCCTCACCGAGAAGGCGCGCTTCGGCTTCAGCACGGACGGCAGGCGCTTCGAGCCGCTCGGCGACGAGTTCACGATGGTCTTCCAGCTGCGCACGTTCCAGGGCGTGCGCTACGCGCTGTTCCACTTCAACGCCGGCGGCGCGAGTGGCGGGTACGCCGACTTCGATGCCGTGACCGTGCGCGAGCCGAACCCGCGCGGCCTCACGCGGCCGATCCCGCTGGGCCGCACGATCGCGATCTCGACCGCGCTCGCCGGCACGCCGCTGCGCGTCGGCGGCGCGGCGGCCTTCGAGGTGGTGGATCGCGGCGTCGGACGCGTGGCGCTGCGGACGCCGCTGGGCTTCGTCTCCGTCGACACGGCGGCCGGAGCGAGCCGTGTCGGCCTGCGGCCGGGCGAACCGACGGTAGCGGAGACGTTCCAGTGGATCGAGACGCCGTACGGCGACCTCGCGCTGCTCTCGCTCGCCACCGACCGCTACCTGCGGATCGCTCCGGCGACCGGCGTCGTGTCCGTCGACCATCCCGGTCCGGAGCCGGGGCGCGACGACGGGGCGCAGTTCCGCTGGGTCGAGCGCGCCGGGGCCGCGACGCAGGCCACCGGCCGGCGGGCGGCCGCCCGGGATCCGGCTCGGCGGCCGTAGCGGCGGCCGGCCCTGGCTCGCACCCGCCCCGCGCGCCCACCCCGCCCGTGCGCCCCAAGCCGCCCGTGGCGCCCACAGCCGGCCCGGGCACCGCACCGGCCCTCGCGCCGCACCGGCCTCCGCGGCGGCCGGCGTCGCTCACGGCGCCGCCAGCGCCGCCTTGACCGCGAAGTAGGCCGGCTTCGGCTGCATGTGGATGTCGAAGAGCACGGGCGCGCCCCAGCTCGCCGGATCGGCGACCCACGCCTGGCCGTCGTAGATCCCCTCGATCTCGATCGCGTTGCAGCTCGGCGTGCGCAGGCAGGCGCTCACCATGTTGCGGTAGGCCGTCGCCTGCACCTGCAGGTCCGCCGGGCTGGCGAGGCCGTTCTGCACCTTCACGTGCATGTCCGCTTCCGTGATCTGGATCTTCAAGCCCAGCGCCGCGAAGCGCGCGAAGTTGCTCGCGATCTGGTCGGCCGAGGGAGCGGCGTCGGCCTGGTAGTGGAACTGGAAGCCGATCCCGTCGATGGGCACGCCTCTGGCCTTCAGGTCGGCGAGCATCCGGTAGACCGCGTCCGACTTCGCGCTCGCCGTCTCGATGTTGTAGTCGTTGTAGTAGAGTGGGACGTCCGGGTCGGCGGCCCGTGCCCAGCGGAACGCCTGCTCGATGTAGTCGGCGCCGATGGCGTCGAGCCAGAGGGTCCGCCGCATGTTCGCGTCGTCGCCCATGGCCTCGTTCACGACATCCCACGCGGCGAGCTTGCCCTTGAAGTGCCCCATCACCTTCTCGATGTGCTCCCTCAGGATCGCCCGGAGCGTGTCCGGCGGGTAGGCGCCGCTCGTGACCCACGCCGGGACCTGCTCGTGCCACACGAGCGTATGCCCGCGCACCACCATGCCGTTTCGCCGGGCGAACGCGACGACCGAGTCCGCCTGCGTGTAGTTGAAGCTCGAGCGGGACGGGCGCAGGTAGTCGAACTTCATGAACGTCCCCGTCCACAGCATGCTGAACTCCCGCGCGACGATGCCTCGCAGGAGCGCACCGGAATCGCCCGGCATGGTCAGCACGCTGCCGGTCGCGGCGCCGATCCGGCGCCCGCGGGCGTCGCCGTAGAACCGCAGCGGCATCGTGTCGGCCGGCGTCCGGGTCCCGGTGGTGTCCGGCGTGAACGGCGCCATGTGCGAGTCGGCGCCGCAGGCGGCGAGGGCAGCCGCGGCGGCCAGCAGGAGTGCAGCGCCGAGACGGCGGCATCGCATGATCGCGTCTTGCTCCATTTAGATCAGGTGATATTATGTGCCAGGACAATCTGGCTCCGGCCGCCGCCGCGGGCCAGAGTCGCGGCGGCGGCGCGGCACCCCCTCCCTCTGCTCCGGATCCGCTCGACGGAAGGTTCGACGATGAACGGTGAACGGACGTGGACCGCGCTGGCGCTCGCCGGCGCGCTCATCTTCGGCGCGGGGCCGGCGTCGCGCCCGCTGGCGGGGCAGGCGCCGGCGGCGCCCGCGCTGCGGCTCTCGCCGCTCTTCACGGACGGCGTGGTCCTTCAGCGCGACGCGGCGCTTCCCGTCTGGGGCTCGGCGACGCCGGGCGCGGCGGTGACCGTGACGTTCCGCGGGACGAGCCGCGCGGTCCGGGCGGACGCGTCGGGCGCGTGGCGGGCGCTGCTCCCGCCGCAGCCGGCCGGCGGCCCGTACGAGCTGACGATCTCGGCCGCCGATTCGACGGTGACGCTGCGCGACGTGCTGGTGGGCGACGTCTGGGTGGCGTCGGGGCAGTCGAACATGGAGTTCCCGCTGGCGCAGGCGCGGAACGGGCGGGAGGCGGCCGCCGCGGCGCACGATTCCCTGCTCCGCCAGTTCTTCGTCCCGCACGCCTGGTCGCCGGCGCCGAAGTCGGAGCTGGAGGGCGGGCCGTGGAGGCCGGCGGACGCGCGGCACGCGGGGGACTTCACGGCCGTCGGCTACTTCTTCGCCCGCGACCTCCGCCGCGCGCTCGGCGTCCCGATCGGGATCATCCACACGTCGTGGGGCGGCGCGAACGTCGAGAGCTGGCTCGGCGCGGCGGGGCAGGGGCTGAGCCGGAGCGCGGTCGACAGCATCGTGGCGGCGGACCGCAGCTACACGGCCCGGATCCGGGACACGCTGCGCGCGCGGCTCGGCGCGCTCCCCACGGTGGACAGCGGCCTGGTCGCGGGCCGGGCGGTGTGGGCCGACCCGGCGCTGGACGACGCGTCGTGGGCGACGCTTCCGGTGCCGGGATCGTGGGAGACCGCCGGCTACCCGGGCATGGATGGCGTCGCCTGGTACCGCGCGACGTTCGAGCTGGCGCCGGGGGAGGCGGGACGGCCGCTGCGGCTCGTGCTCGGCACGATCGACGACGACGACGTCACCTGGGTGAACGGCGTGGAGGTCGGGCGGACGACCGGGTACGACGTTCCGCGCGGCTACGCGATCCCGGCGGCGGCCGTGCACGCGGGCCGCAACGTGCTGGCGGTGCGGGTCGTGGACGGCGGCGGCGAAGGCGGGATCATCGGGCGACGCGGTCCCGTCTACCTCGACGTCGGGGGCGAGCGGCGCGCGCTGGCCGGTCCCTGGAGGTTCCGCGTCGCCGTGGTGGAGACGAAGCCGGACGGCCAGCGCATCAACAAGATCCCCACGTACCTCTACAACGCGATGCTGCACCCTATCCTGGGCTATCCGATCAAGGGCGTGATCTGGTACCAGGGCGAATCCAACGCGAACAACGACGAGCAGGCCGCGGCGTACCGGCGGCTCATGGCGGACCTCGTCACGAGCTGGCGGAAGGAATGGACCGGCGACGGCGGGCGGCCGTTCCCGTTCCTCTGGGTCCAGCTCCCGAACTACGGCCCGGTGGACACGGTCCCGCCGGCCCACGCCGGTTGGGCCACGCTGCGGGAATCGCAGGCGGCGGCGCTGGCGCTTCCCAACACCGGCCAGGCCATCGCCATCGACGTGGGCGAGGCCGGCAACCTGCACCCGACGGACAAGGAGACCGTCGGGCGGCGGCTCGCGCTGGTGGCGCGGAAGGTCGCGTACGGGGAGGACGTGGAGGCGTCCGGCCCGACGTACCGGCGCTTCGCGGTGCACGACGGCCGGGTGACGATCGAGTTCGACCACGCCGCCGGCGGGCTCGTCTCGAAGGCGCCGGACGGGAAGATCGGCGGCTTCGCCGTGGCCGGCGCGGACCGGCGCTGGGTCCGGGCGGACGCGCGCATCGACGGTGACCGCGTCGTCGTCTGGAGCGACCGCGTGCCGCGCCCGGTGGCCGTGCGCTACGCCTGGTCGAACAGCCCGGCCGGGCTCTCGCTCTACAACCGCGCCGACCTCCCCGCGGCGCCCTTCCGGACGGACGACTGGCCATGACTCGCGGATGGAGCGCGGTCCTCGCCCTGGCGCTCGGCGTCGCGGCGTGCGCGCCGCGCGCGTCGCTCGCGCCGGCCGGATCGGCCGCGTCGCTCGCGCCGGCCGCCGGCGAGCGCTGGGTCGCCACCTGGGCGACGGCGCCGCAGCTCACGGAGCCGCGCAACATGCCGCCCGCGCCGGGGCTGAGCGGCAACACGCTGCGCCAGGCGCTGCGGGTCTCGATCGGCGGCTCGCGCCTGCGGGTGAGCTTCTCGAACGCGTTCGGCAACGCCCCCATGGTGATCCGGTCGGCGCACCTCGCCCGCTACGCGGGGGCCGGCGCGATCGACCCGGCCACCGACCGGGCGCTCTCCTTCGGCGGCGGGCCGGGGGTGACGATCCCCGCGGGGCAGGCGGCCGTCTCCGATCCGCTCGACTTCGAGCTCCCCGCGATGGCCGACGTCGCCCTGACGACGGCGTTCGGCGACGTGCCGAGCGACCTCACCGGCCATCCCGGCTCGCGCACGACCTCCTACATCGCGCCCGGCGACGCGGCCACCGCGGCCACGTTGGCCGGCGGCGTCCAGACGGAGCACTGGTACGCCATGGCGGGGATCGAGGTCGTCGCGCCGCGCGCCGCGTCGGCCGTCGCGATCCTCGGCAACTCGATCACCGACGGGCGCGGCTCGACGACGAACGGCAACGACCGCTGGCCGGACATGCTGTCGCGGCGGCTGCGCGCGAACCCGGCCACGCGCGAGGTGGCGGTGCTGAACCTGGGCACGGGCGGCAACTGCGTCCTCCGCGCGTGCCTCGGACCCGCCGGGATCGCGCGCTACGAGCGGGACATCCTCGACCAGCCCGGCGTGCGGTGCGTGATCGTGCTGGAGGGCGTGAACGACATCGGCGGCGCGCGCGGCCCGGCGGCCTCCGACTCCGTCGCGCGGGCGCTGATCGCGGCGTACCGGCGGATGATCGAGCAGGCGCACGCCCGCGGGCTGCGCATCTACGGCGCGACGATCCTGCCGTTCACCGGGTCGTTCTACGCGGCCCCCGAGCACGAGGCGGCGCGCGCCACCGTCAACGACTGGATCCGCACGAGCGGCGCGTTCGACGCGGTCATCGACTTCGACGCCGCGCTGCGCGACCCGGCCGACCCCGCGCGCCTCCGCCCCGACGCCGACACGGGCGACCACCTGCACCCGAACGCGGCCGGGTACCGGATGATGGCGGAGGCGATCGATCTGAGGTTGTTCGGGGGGAGGTAGGGGCGCCGAGCCGCCCCTGCCTGCGGCGGCCAGGGGCGGAAACGGTGGCTCGCGAACCGTCGCCGAGGGGCTCGGCCGCGGCGCTCGGACGGTAAGCGGTCATGGGGGCGGGGGCAGACGCTGCGGGCGGGGACTGCGGGCCGGGACTGCGGGCCGGGGCGAGCGCGAGCGA
>DASTKT010000111.1:0-20496 GCA_035715725.1 Longimicrobiales bacterium
GCCGACCAGTCGTATTCCATGTAGCGGGCCGTCTCGAGCGCGCGGTCGCGCCCGTGCAGCTTCGCCACGACGTGCAGCGCGGCGTCGATCCCGGCCGAGATGCCGGCCGAGACGACGATGCGCCCGTTGTCGACGATGCGGCGGTCGCGCCGCACGCGTGTCTCGGGGGCCACGCTCTCGAGGAGGTCGAGCGCGCCGTGGTGCGTCGTCGCCTGGAGCCCATCGAGGAGGCCGGCCCGGGCCAGGATGAGCGCGCCGGTGCAGACGGAGAGCACCAGCTCGGCGCGCGCGGCGGCGTCCCGGACCCACGCGACCAGGGCGGCGTTGTTCATCTCGCGGCGCGTGCCGAAGCCGCCGGGGATGACGAGCACGTCGGCCGGCGGCGCGTCCGCGAGCGTGTAGGCCGGCAGCACCGCGAGCCCGCCGCGCGCCGCGACGGCCGCCGGCCGCTCCGCCACCGTGTAGGCGTGGAAGAGGTCCAGGTCCTCGCGCCGGCCCGTCACCGAGAAGACCTCGAACGGGCCACAGAAGTCGAGGACCTCGACATCGTCGAACACGAGCACCGCCACGTTCCGGGGCGACCCCATCACGATCCTCCGATCAGCACGCGCTTACGGTCCCACCACCCGCGATCGCGGGGCGCCCGAGACGAGGGAGGCAGCCGCGCAGCGGTCCAGGCCGCGCCGGCCACCGCCTCAATACCGGCCGAGGTCGTGCCCGACCTCGATGCGCCCGGTGAAGCCGGCGGCCCGGATCCCCCGGACCAGCTCGTCCTCCGTGCCGCCCATCCACACCACGTGCGTCAGCAGCAGCAGCTTCGGCTCCGCCCGCGCCGCCAGCGCGCCGAGCTCCGCGTCCGACGTGTGGAACGCCTTCATGTAGCGCGGCCAGAGATCGCCCCCTGGCCGCTGCTCCGGCGCCAGGCGTGCCGCCGGGTACGTTTCGTGGACGAGGACGTCCGCGCCGTGCGCCGCCCGCTCCACCGCGTCGCTCGCGCGGGTGTCCCCCGAGATCACGACGGACCGCCCCGGCGCGTCGACCCGGTAGCCGAACGCCTCCCTCCAACTGCCGTGCGGCACCGCGAAGGCCGTGATGCGAACGCCCGCGCTGTCGTAGACCACGCCGGGCGCGATCTCGCTCACCGTCACGCGGTACCCGCCGGGCCACTCGCGCTCGAGCCCCCGTGTCCGCAGCTCGAGGTCCTCCGAGTACGCCGCCAGCAGCAGGTCCGTCATCCGACGCGTGCCGTGCGGGCCGTAGACGCGGAACGGCGCGCGCCGCCCGGCGATCCACGACGTGATCAGCAGGTCCGGATAGCCCAGCGTGTGGTCGCTGTGCAGGTGCGTGAAGAATACGCCCGCCAGCCGGTTCGCCGGGAGCCCCGCGCCGCGGAGCTGGCGCGTCACGTTCACGCCGGCGTCGAAGAGGAAGACGCGGTCGCCGACGACGACGGCCGTGGCCGGCCCCTCCCGCCGCGGGTCGGGCGCCGGCGTGCCCGTGCCGAGGAGCACGACGAGCACGCTCTCCGGCGGCGCGACGACGCCGGCCAACGCGCGCGGCCGGCGGCCCGCGCCCGGATCGCCGCGCGAGGGGTCGTGCGCGCGCGGCCGCACCGCGCCCACGCCCACGCTCCCGAGCGCGAGGGTCAGGGCCAGCGCCGCGGCCGCGCGGACGCGCCCGTCGCCGCGCCTCATCGCCGGGCGCTCCGCCGCCGGCACGAAGGCCGGCTCCTCGGGCGACGTCGCCCGAAACCGCGCCCGGCCGTCCCGCACCGCCCTCGGCGTGTCCTCGTCCATCGCTCCTCTCCAGAGTGGCGCCGCGCCCGTCACGGCGCGGGCCGGTAGCGCCGCACCCGCACGGTGCACGGCCGGATCCCGCTCCCCGTCTCGAAGTCCAGCGCGAGCACGCGCGGATCCGCGGCCTCGAGCCGGATCGTGAAGCGCGGCCCGACCGGGTCCGCACACACGTCCTCCAGCGGCTGCCACGCCTCCGCCACGCGCACGCCCGCTCGCCAGAGCGCCACCAGCAGCGAGTCGGCGTCCGCCGCCGCCGCGCGGTAGCGGTACGTCGCCGCCGCATCCGTCGCGACTTCGAGCCCCGCGACCTCGTCCGTCACCCAGCGCGGGGCCGCCGGCGCCGTCGCGTCGGCGCACGCCACGAGGAGCAGGAGCACGCCACCGAGCGGCGCGCGGCGCCACCGCCGCCACCGCCGCCACCGCGCACCGGCCGCTGGCCCCGCCGAGCGGCCCACGCCGCGCGGCGGCGTGGCGCGGCTCCGCCCCCCGGGCGCGATCGCGCCCGCCGGATCGGCCCCGCTCCGTCCACGCGCCGTCTCGGCCATAGGAAATCCGGAAGATCGTTCGCCGGGAAAGGTATCGCTCGGGGCGTCACCGCGCTCGCGATGCGTGGCGGAAGCCGCGGCAGCTCCCGCCGGCGCCGCGGCTTCGTGCGACACCCTTCCGTTCCCGGCCCGCGAACGCGGACCCGACCCCAACCGCAAAAAAAGGCGGGTGGCTCGCGCCACCCGCCAGACCCCACCCCGCACCACCCCGGAATCGCCGGCCGAACCCTATGCCCGCCCGCACCACCCCGCAAGCCCCCGGAGGGCGCCGCCCGGCGCCGCCCCACGACGCAGATCGCGCGCCAGTGGCCGCCGCGAGGGCCGACCTGGCCGGCGACAGCCGGCGCTCACTTCCCCCGCCTGACTCGCCCGCGTAACTTGGGCGGCCTCCCGCTCACCACCGGACCGCCCATGCACATCGAGCCCCTCGGCGACCACGCGCTGCTGGTCCACCTCGGCTCGTCCATCGACGAGGAAACGCACCGGCTCGTGCGCGCGGCGTACGCGACGCTCGAGCGGCTCGACCTCCCCGGCGTCAGCGAGCTGGTGCCGGCCTTCACCAGCATCGGCGTGCACTACGACCCGGCGCGCGTCCGCCACGCGCCCACCGAGCCGCCGCACGAAGGGCTGCGCCGCGAGCTGGCCGCCGCGCTGGAGCGGCTCGACCCCGCCGAGCTGCCGCCGGCGCGCACGGTCGAGATCCCGGTCTGCTACGGTGGCGACTTCGGCCCCGACCTCGCCGACGTCGCGGGCCAGGCGGGGCTGTCGGCGCGCGAGGTGGTCCGGCGCCACGCCGCCGGCGAATACCTCGTCTACATGATCGGCTTCGCGCCCGGGTTCCCCTACCTCGGCGGCCTCGATCCGCGGCTGGCCACGCCGCGGCTGGACGCGCCGCGCACGGCGGTGCCGGCGGGGAGCGTGGGGATCGGCGGCGAGCAGACCGGGATCTACCCGGTGGAATCGCCCGGCGGGTGGCGCCTGATCGGCCGGACGCCGCTGCGGCTCTTCGACCCGACGCGGGAGCCGGCCACGCTGCTGCGCGCGGGGGACCGAGTCCGCTTCCGAGCGGTCACTGCCGCCCGCTTCCGCGAGCTGGAGCGCGGCGCGTGAGCGTGCGCATCCTGAGCTCCGGCGTGCTGACGACGGTCCAGGACCTCGGCCGCGCCGGGCACCAGCGGGAAGGCGTGGCGGTGGGTGGGGCGATGGACGCGGTCGCGCTACGGACGGCGAACCTGCTCGTTGGGAACGCCGAAGGCGACGCCGCGCTGGAGGCGACGCTCACCGGTCCCCGCCTCGCGTTCGACGAGGACGCGCTCGTCGCCATCACGGGCGGAGCGCTCCCGGCGACGGTCGACGGCCGCGAGGTCCCCGCCGGGCGCCCGTTCCGCCTCCCCGCCGGCGCCACCCTCGCGCTCGGCGCCGCCGCGGCCGGGTGCCGCGCCTACGTGGCGGTGGCGGGCGGCATCGACGTGCCGCCGGTGCTCGGCAGCCGGAGCACGCACCTGCGCGCCGGCATCGGCGGCCTCGACGGCCGCGCGCTCCGCCGTGGCGACGCGCTCCCGGTCGGCGAGCCGTCGCCACTCTCGCGCCGGATCGCGGCCGCGCTGCCGCCCGACGGCGTCGCGCGCTGGGGCGCCGCGCCCTCGCTCCGCCCGACGCTCGCGGCGGAGCCGACCGTCCGCGCCATGCGCGGCAGCCACTTCGGCGCGCTCACGCCGGCGTCCGCGGAGCGCCTCTTCGACCGCACCCTCAGCGTCGGCGCGCGGTCGGACCGGATGGGCTACCGGCTCGAGGGCGTGCCGCTCGAGCTGTCCGCTCCGCTGGAAATGATCAGCGAGGCCGTGACGTTCGGAACGGTGCAGCTTCCGCCGGGCGGCGCGCCGATCGTGCTGATGGCGGATCGGCAGACCACCGGCGGGTACCCGCGGCTCGCTCACGTCGCCGCCGTGGACCTCCCCGTCCTGGCGCAGCTCCCGCCCGGCGGCCGGCTGCGCTTCCGCGAGGTCTCGCTCGACGAGGCCCAGCGGCTGTACCTTGCGCTCGAGCGCGACCTCGCGCGTCTCCGCCTCGCCATCGAGCTGCATCACCGCTGAGGACGGCCCATGACCCGGATCGACCTCAATTGCGACATGGGGGAGAGCTTCGGCGCCTACCGCATCGGCGCCGACGACGCCGTACTGCCGCACGTGACCTCCGCGAACATCGCCTGCGGCTTCCACGGCGGCGACCCGGCCGTGATGGGGCGCACGGTCGCGGCCGCGCTGCGCCACGGCGTGGCCGTCGGCGCGCATCCCGGGCTGCCGGACCTGGTCGGCTTCGGGCGGCGCGCCATGGAGATCACGCCGGAGGAGGCGTACGACCTCGTCGTCTACCAGGTCGGCGCGCTCCTCGGCTTCACGGCCGCCGCCGGCGCGGCGATGCAGCACGTCAAGCCGCACGGCGCGCTCTACAACATGGCCGCTGGCGACGCGGCGCTCGCGGACGCCATCGCCGCCGCCGTGCGGGACGTGGATCGCGGCCTCGTGCTCTTCGGCCTGGCGGGGAGCGAGCTGGTGGCGGCAGGGGAGCGCGCGGGGTTGCGGACGGCCTCCGAGGCATTCGCCGACCGCGCCTACACGAGCGACGGCGCGCTCGTGCCGCGCCGGCGCGAGGGCGCGCTCGTGACGGACGCGGAGGAGGCCGTGCGCCGCGCGCTGGGGATGGTCGTCGACGGGCGGGTCCGCGCCATCGACGGCGCCGACGTGCCGCTCCGCGCCGACACGATCTGCATCCATGGCGACGGCGCCCACGCCGCCGAGTTCGCCCGGCGGCTGCGCGCGGCGTTCGAGGCGGCCGGCGTTACCGTCGCGCCGGTCGGCCGCGCCGCCGCGCCCGCCGCGGCACCGGAGGCGTGACATGAGGCGGCGCGATTGGAGCACGCTGCTCGGCGCCGCGTTTCTCATGGCCACCTCGGCCATCGGGCCCGGCTTCCTCACGCAGACCGCGGTGTTCACGGAGCGGCTCGCCGCCTCGTTCGGCTTCGTGATCCTGGCGTCGATCGTCCTCGACGTCGGCGCGCAGCTCAACATCTGGCGCATCATCGCCGTCTCGGAGAAGCGCGCGCAGGACGTGGCGAACGAGGTGCTGCCGGGGCTCGGCTACGCGCTGGCGGGCCTCGTCGCACTGGGCGGGCTGGCGTTCAACATCGGCAACGTAGCGGGGTGCGGCCTCGGGCTGAACGCGCTCCTCGGGCTCCCGGTCGGCGTCGGCGCCGCGCTCAGCGCCGCCATGGCGATCGGGCTGTTCCTGGTGAAGGAGGCCGGCCGCGCGATGGACCGCTTCGCACAGGCGCTCGGCGTCCTCATGATCGCCCTCACGGCCTACGTGGCGCTGACGTCGCACCCGCCCGTCGCCGAGGCCGCGGTGCGCACGCTGGTGCCGGCCCGGCTCGAGCTCCTGCCGATCGTCACGCTCGTCGGCGGCACCGTCGGCGGCTACATCACGTTCGCCGGCGGGCACCGCCTGCTCGACGCCGGCATCCGCGGGCGGGACGCGCTCCCCGCCGTCACTCGCAGCGCCGTCACCGGCATCCTCGTCACCTCGCTGATGCGCGTGCTCCTCTTCCTGGCGGCGCTCGGCGTGGTGACGCACGGCGCGCCGCTGGACGCGGCCAACCCGCCGGCCTCCGTGTTCCGTCAGGCCGCCGGCCAGCTCGGCTACCGCGTCTTCGGCATCGTGATGTGGGCGGCCGCCGTGACGTCCGTGGTGGGCGCCTCCTACACCTCGGTGTCGTTCCTGCGGACGCTCGGGCGGGGAATCGAGGCGCGGCAGCGGGCAGCGATCATCGGCTTCATCGTCGCCTCGACCGCGATCTTCCTCGCGGTCGGCCGGCCGGTGCAGGTGCTGATCCTGGTGGGCGCGCTGAACGGCCTCATCCTCCCGCTCTCGCTCGGCGCCATGCTGCTCGCGGCGTACCGCCCGCGCATCGTCGGCGAATACCGCAACCCGCTCTGGCTCACCATCTTCGGCGGCGCCGTCGCGCTCGCGATGGCGGCCATGGGCGGGTGGACGCTGGTGGCGGAACTGGGGAGGCTGTAGGGGTGCTTCGCGGCCAGCGTGGCTGCCGGCCTGCGAACTGCATTTCACCACGAAGAACACAGAGGACGGCGGCGGGGCGGCGCGACCGATGTCGCACCGGACGGCGGAGCGGCGCCGCCGCGGGCGCCGCAGCGCGCGCAATCCACCAGGCGCAGCGGGCCGCGAAGGCGCGTGGCGGCTTTGCGTGCGCTATGCGTGCACGATCCGCCAGCCGCGCTCGGCGCGAGCGCGCGTGGCGGTTCGTGTGCGCCTGACCGACACGATCCGCCAGCCGCGGCGCGGGCGCGCGCGCCTGGCGAGTTCCGAGCGGCCGCACCGCGCCTCCGCCGCGTCGCTTGGCTTGCCAGGTTCGCCGCCGCACCGGCCGCCGGCCGCACCGCACCTCGGCCGCACCGCACCTCGGCCGCATCCCGCTCTGCGGCGCACCGCACCTCGGCCGCACCGCCCCGCTCTGCGGCGCACCGGCCGTCGCCGCCTTCCACCTCCACCATCGCCGCGCGAAGCCTCGCGGATCGGAGCGGCGATCCGCGGAGCCCTCCAGCCCCGGCCTCGACCGCCCGCCGACGTCAACGGTGGATCGAGGCCGAATCTTGCGCGCGGTGGCCAGGCTCGTGTAGCTTGGCATGACTACATCAACCGCGGAGAATGATATAGCGTTTGCATCGTGAGGAATCGCAAATACCTATGCCAAAGCGGTTTTGCTCAGCGTCGATGGTGTTTGTCACAGCGCGCGGGCTCTTTGCGCTCTCGCTGGCGCTAGTCGTAGCTCATCCGGGTGAACTCCGTGCTCAAGATGTCCTGGAGCGTCCATGGATTGGAGTCACGGTCGGCGCCTTGCTTCCGACGACAGAGCTGGAGAGCTGGTCGGATGGGAACGACGCGTTTGGCAGAACTGGCGTCATCGGGATCGAAGGCGGCATTGCGAGCAGCCGAATGCTGTCGCTTCGGGCGGAGTTGGCCTACGCCCGACCGGAGATCGTCGAGCGCGCGGTCTATTACGACTGGGGAGAGAATCGAACCGCGTGGGTGCCCAACCACAACTCGCTCCTGATCGCGAGCACGGCTGTCGTACTCGCGCCCCCGGTCGGTGTGGCCGGCGTGCGGCCGTTCGGATCGCTGGGGGTGGGTGCGAAGTTTTACCGCTTCCACGCCACGTCGGGCGGAGACGTCGTCGTCCCGTTCGCGAGCGACCAGGTCGCGCCGATGGTCACGGCGGGAGCGGGGGTCCGGTTCCCGATCCTCTCCTGGCGCCTGAGCGTCGAGGCGCAGAGCCTCGTCAGCCGTTTCGAGCGCTACCCCGACCACCCCTCGTCGACCGCCCGGTGGCAGAACGACATGACGGTCAGCGCCGGGGTCGAAGTGCCGCTCCACCGCCGCTAGTCCAGCCGATGCGGTCGGCACCCGCCCGCGCGGGGCTACGGGTCGGGCGGCGCGGCAGCGGCGCGACCGCTGGAGGACGCGCCCCCCGCCCGGCCCCGTCCGGGCGGAGCCATCGGCGGAGCCATCGGCCGGCCGCCCTCGGTCGAGCGCATCGGCCGGCGCCCTCGGTCGAGCGGAGCGGCCGGCCGCCCTCGGTCGAGCGCACCGGCCGGCTCGGCCGAGGCTCGGGGCGCGGCTTGCCGTCGACGCCGCACGCGTGCCCTCCGCCGGACACCCTTGCGGCCTTCACGGGAATAATCGCCGCCATCCCCGCAAGCGTCTCCGCGCAGCCGGTGCGTGCGGCGTTGACGGCAGCGCGTCCGGCACCGCGGCGCGTTCGCAGCCGCCGTGCACCCGGATGCAGCGGACGCGGCGGCCCGCTCGTCGGCGGCCCGCGCGTCGGCGGCGGCACGCGGCAGCGCTCGGGTTCTCCTCCCCCCGCCGGCCGGAACGGCTCGCCCCGACGGCGGCGTTCCCCGGGCGGGACAACCCCGGCCACGCCCGCGAGGGTGAACGCGCGCGCCGGGGCCCCGCTGATTCACACCAAGCGTCTGAGCGTAGATCGGAGATGCGTAGAACGCGCGCGTTGCGCGCCGCGACCCGAGCGGCCCGTCAGGGCCCCCCGCGCGGCCGATCGTAGGCTCGGGCCACTCGAGCGGGCCAGGTTGTACACCCCCCTGTACGAAGGAGAGGAGCGATGAGGCGTGCCCTGTTCGTGTTGTCGTTGGGGCTCGTAGCGGGTACGAGCGCGGCCGCGGCCCAGGACCTCGGAGCGCGGTCGCTGGAGCTGCGTCTGGGCTGGGCGCGCTCCGGCTTCGGCGGCGAGCGGGTGATCGAGCGCGGCGCCCTGAACGGCGCCTCGCTCGGGGCGGCGCTCGCCCTCCGAGTCACGTCCCGGCTGAGCCTCCAGCCGGAGCTGCAACTGCTGCAGAAGGGCGCGACGAGCCACGGGACCGTGATGGGCGTGGCCGGCGCCGACACGATTCTCGATCACGTCACCGATCCGCTCCGGCTCTTCTACGTGGAAGCGCCGGTCCTGGCCAGGCTCGAGCTGTCGGCGCGGCCCGGCGGCGTGCGGCCGTACCTCGTCGCCGGGCCGTACGTCGGCTGGCTGCTGGGCTGTTCCAGCTATCTGTCGACGGTCGCGGCAGCCGCCGTCTCCCCGGGCGCTCCGGGCGATTCCGTCGCCGTCGGCTCGGCCTGCCTCGACGACGGCACCCGCCGGCCCGAGGTCGGCGCCGCCGCCGGCGCCGGCGTCCGCCTGCCGCTGGGCCGCCTCACGGGCGTCGCCGACGTTCGCTACGAGCAGGGGCTGAGCAGCGTCGTGAAGGGTCGCTGGGGCGACGTGCGCAACCGCGCCCTCCTGGTCACCGTGGGCCTGGCGCTGCGGCTCGACGGTGGCTCGGCGGCGGGCCGGCGCTGAGCGCGCCGGTCTGCCACGCGCTGAAGGGGCCTCCCTAGTCGAGGAGCGCCCCTTCGTGCGTGCCGGTCCAGGCGTTTGCGGCGGTCGATTTCGGGCGCTTCCGTTGGACCGGAGGTCGGCGGCTCACCGGTCGATCTCGCGATTCCGACCCGACCTCGAGGCCAGCGTCACCCCGATCCCGGCTACGGATGCGATCCGGCGGCCCGGGACGCGGCCCCGCCCCGGCGATCCTCCGGGTGGTCCGTGGTGAGATCGTAGTCCCCGAGCCCCTACACCCCCGACTCCCCCAGCAACAGCTCCATCACGTCCTCCCGCACCTCGAACCCGTAGCGGCGGTAGAGGGTGCGGCTGCGGTCCGTGGGCCAGAGGAGCACGGCGTGGGCGCCGAAGTCGCGGCACCACGCCAGCGCCGCCTCGAGCAGCCGCGCGCCCGTCCCCGCGCCCCGCGCCTCCTCGCGCACGAACAGGTTCGTGATGTAGCCGTGCGACTCCGGCTCGGCGACGGGGTTCGGGATCTTCTCGATGCGCTGCGCCCAGATATGCCCGAGGACCCGTCCATCACGCTCCGCCACCCAGCAGCGCCACGCGCCCTCCTGCGCCAGGCGCGCGGCCATCCACGCGGTGCAGCGGCGCAGGAACTCGGCATCGTCCTCGCTCGGCGCGCGGAAGGCCGACCGGAATTCCAGGCGCATCCCGGCGAGCGTGGCGGCGTCGGCCGGCGCGGCGCGGCGGATCGCGAGGTCGGAGGCGGCATCGTCGCTCACGGTGCGTGCGCTCCGCCCGGTCAGCCTTCGCTCAGGAACCGCTTCGCGACCCGGATGAAGCGGGCGTCCTGCTCCGGCTCCGGCCGCTCCAGCTCCTTCTCCATGAAGCGCTGCACGTGCCCGCGCAATGACGTGTCGCCCCAGCGGTACCCGGTCGCCGCTTCCGCGCTCGACGTGCGCCCATCCCGCGCCGCCTCCAGCAGCGCGAGCGCGGCGGCGGCCGGGTAGGAGGGATCGTCCGCCGGCGGCAGGCCGAAACGGCCCGGCGGCTCGTAGTCGCCGGCATCTTCCTTCACGAACGCTCTCGACATGCTTCACCTTCCCGGGCTTCATGAGTCCCGGGAGCATACCCGGGAACCCGCGGGCCGTTGCCGGGCGGTGGCGTCTGCCGCCCCCGCCGCGGCGGCCGTGGCGGCGCGGCCGAGTCCCGGCGCGCCGGTCGCCGCTGGCCGCTGGCCGCTGCGCGCGGACCGGCCCCGCGCCGCGCATCAGCTCCCCGCCCGCTCCGCCACCCGCTCCCAGACGCCGTCGTACGTGGTCGCCACGCCCAGCTCGTCCACGCCCAGCCCGGCGACGAAGGCGCCGCCGCGGCTCTCGTAGCGGTAGCGGTCCGGCGTCAGGCGGGTGTAGCGCTGCGGCAGGAGCTGTACCTCGAGGTCGGGGAAGCGGACCCACGCCGCGGCGACGTCGGCGCTCGCGCCGACCTCCAGCGCGAGGCGCCGGATCGGCAGCGTGTTCGTGGATGGCGTGATGCCGAGGTCCACGTCGTGGACGCCGTCGAGCTCCGCGAGGTGGCGGCCGTCCAGCCACCAGCGCGCCGCCTCGTCCCGGCGCAGCTCGATCTCGCGGCGTGCGGCGCCCCGCTCGACGGCGACCCGCGCCGAGAGCGTGCGCCACGCCTCGTCGCATGCCACGGAATACGTGACGAGCAGCGGCTCGCCCGCCGCCGAGGCGACGACGTGCCCCTCGAGCCGGTGCCCGTCCGCCTCGCGCCAGAGCCGGAAGTGCTCCAGCGACGGCGGCTCGGCGCGCCGCCAGAGCACCGTGCACAGCAGGCGCGGCTCCGGCGGCCGCGCCGACGCAGCGACGCTCACGGATCCTTCCGTCATGTGTCGCCCCCGCCGTTCGGGCGCCGCACCGTGCGCCGGGCCGGCCGCTCGCCCGACGCCCGCCGGCCTCCGCCGGCGCCGCCCCGGGCCCGCGGCCGCGAACCGGACGGCGCCGCGAGCATCGCGACGGCGAGCACCTGGAGCGCGCCCGCCAGCGCAATGAGCGCGACCTCCAGGATGCCGGACGCGGTCGTGTAGCAGATCCGGACGAGCGTCGGCAGCCACGCCGCCTCCAGCGCCACGACGAGCGCCGCCAGCGTCGACGCCGCGATCGACCCGGCGCGGCCGCCGCGGCCGATCGCCCACGCGGTCCCGGCGGCCGCGCCGATCCCCGCCGCCAGCAGCATCTGCCGGACGTACAGCTCCGGGCCGCCCCGCAGCGGCAGCCCGGCCAGAAAATAGAGCAGGATGAGCGCGAAGGCGCACTCCGCCGCCTGGGCGAGCCGGCGTCTCGCGGGCAGTGCCGCCCGGCGCATCGATAGCGTGGCGCTCATGGCATCATCCTCCGGGTCAGCCGAGCCGGTCGCGATCGAGACGCCCGGCCCCGCGGCGCTCGCCGTCGACGCTCGCACCGTCCAGCCGCTCGCGTGCGCGGTCCTCGCCCTCGACGCGCTCGTCGTCGACCCGCTTGCCGTCGGGCCGCCCGCCCCGGAGCCATTCGACGCCGGGGCGCGCCGGCTCCGGCGCGTCCGCGGGGAGCGCCGGGGCTGCGTCGGGCGGCAGCACGCCTTCGGGCCGCGCCCACTCCCCGCGCGCGAGTCCCCGCCACCGCCAGCGGTGGAACAGCAGCGCCGCCGGGGCGCTCAGCCAGACGAGCGCCGTGCCCCAGCGCGCGCGCTTCCGCAGCGGCGGCCGCGTGTCGGCGAGGAGGAGCGAGACGGCGAGCCCCCAGAGCAGGAACGTGCCGAGCGCGCTCAGGGCACCCGCCCCGCCGAGCACGCCGAGCAGCCACCCCCGCGCCAGGCCCGCGCGCCAGAGCGTGATCACCCCGAGCCCCGCGGCGAGGGTCGTGCCGACGGCCGCGAGCGTCGGGCGGTAGAGCCGGCGCGCCCAGCGGTCCAGTCGCTCGGGCGGCGGCCCCGTCCGCTCCCCCCAGCCGGCCGCATCCTCCTCCACCGGCCCGCCCCACCCGCCCCGCGCCTCGGCGGTCACCAGCCCGAGCACCAGCCAGCCGAGCGGCCCCGCGAGCCCGAGCAGCAGCCCGTCCCACGCGGAGACCCCGCGCGACCGCGCGTAGTACGCGCCGACGCCCGCGCCCACCACCGGGATCAGCAGCGACGTTCCGCCGAGGAAGAATGGCAGCATGCGATCACCCCTACGCTGCGGGTGCACCCCCGTCCCGCGCCCATCCCCACCGACAGGATGCACGCCGCGGCCGCGGCGCGCCACGCCCCCGGGCCGAGCGCAGGCGCCGCCCGGTGCACCGGTCCGACCTGGAAAACGCGTTCGAGCGCGGCGGGCGGCGCTCCGTCACCGTGCCTTCGCGCGCTCCACGTCCTTGGGACGATCGGACATGTGTTCCGCGCGGAGCGCGCTCCGCTTGACGGCGCCGTGGCGATCGCTATCCTCCCCCCACCGGCGCCACGCCCGATGCCGCCGTCGTGGTCGGCGCGACGCCGCAACGTCGCCCGCCCCCAGCAGAGGACCTCGCCGTGCCCCTGGCCACCGCGCTCACCCACGCGATCGGGTGCGAGCTTCCGATCATCCAGGCGCCGATGGGCGGCGCGAACGCCACGCCTCCCGAGCTCGTCGCCGCCGTCAGCGAAGCGGGCGGGCTGGGGTTCATCGGCGCGGCGTACATGTCGCCGGCGGAGATCGGGGAGGTGTCGCGCGCCGTGCGCGCGCTGACCTCGCGCCCGTTCGGGATCAACCTGTTCGCGCCGACGCCGCCGCCGGCTCCCGCCGACGCCGCGCCGGCGATCGAGCGCCTGGCGCCGTACCACGCGGAGCTCGCTCTCCCCGCGCCGGCGCTCCCCGGCCCGCCCGCCTTCACGTTCGCGGACCAGCTCGCGGCCGCGCTGGAGAGCGGAGCGGCGGCGTTCAGCTTCACGTTCGGGCTCCTGCCGCCCGACGCCACGGCGGCCGTGAAGGCCTGCGGCATGTACCTGATGGGCACGGCGACCACCGTCGAGGAGGCGTTGCTGCTCGAGCGGGACGGCGTCGACGCCGTCGTCGCCCAGGGGAGCGAGGCCGGCGCGCACCGCGGCACGTTCACGGGCGACTTCGACGCCGCGATGATCGGCACGGTCGCGCTCGTGCCGCAGGTCGCGGACGCGGTGAGCGTACCCGTCGTCGCCTCCGGCGGGATCATGGACGGGCGCGGCATCGCGGCGGCGCTCGCGCTCGGCGCGGCCGGCGTGCAGATGGGCACGGCGTTCCTGACCACCGAGGAGGCGGGGATCACCGAGGCCCACAAGGCGGCGATCCTGGGCACGCGCGAGGACCGAACCCGCGTGACGCGCGCGTTCTCCGGCCGGCCGGCGCGCGGCATCGTGAACCGATTCATGCTCGAGGTCGAGGGGACGGCCATCCTCCCCTATCCGCTCCAGAACGCGCTCACCCGGCCGCTGCGGAACGCCGCCGCGGCGCAGGGGCGCGCGGATCTGCTGTCGCTCTGGGCCGGACAGGGCCTGCGGCTGGCGCGCCGCGAGCCGGCCGCGGACCTGATCGCGCGGCTGGCCACCGACACGGAGGCGCACATCCGCCGCCTCGCCGCCATGCTGGAATGAGCCAGCCCACGCGGGTCCCCCTGGACACCTGAGGCGCCCTTCGGCGTATAGAACGGGAGCGGGGCGGGCCGCCCCGCGAACCCGAACGAGGATCCCGACGCCATGCCGCTGTCCCGTCGTACCGAGACCGAATTCGGCGAGCTGCCCGCGCTCACCGCCCCGGAGGACCACGTCGCCCGCCTGCGCCGCACGCTCCAGGAGCGACGCGGCGTCGTCACGCTCGGCGACGCCATGGCCGGCACCGGCCTCGCCCAGGAGGAGGCGGAGGCCGCGCTCAAGGTCATGCTCGCCAGCTACTCGGGGCACGTCGACGTCACCGACGCCGGCGACCTGGTCTACCGCTTCGACCCGCGGCTCCTCGCGCGCGACCACCGGCCGCTCCTGGCACGGGCGTGGGATGGCGTGAAGGCGGGGCTCACCGTCGCGCTCAAGGTCGGGATCATGGTGACGCTGATCGGCTACTCGGTCCTCTTCACGGTGATCGGCGTGGCCGCGCTCGTCGCACTGTCACAGGGCAACAACCGCGACAACGTCGACAGCGACGTCTTCCTCGAGCTGCTCGTGCTGCCGTTCCGCGCGTTCGCGGAGTTCCTGTTCTTCTTCCCGGAGTGGTTCTTCTGGGGGACCGGCCGGCGGATCGCGCGCCGCGAGAAGAAGCCGGCGCTGCACGAGCGCGTCTTCGCCTTCGTGTTCGGGCCGCCGCGCGCCGCGGATGCGCCCGCCGACCGGGACCGCCTCTGGGCGACGCGGATCCGCGAGCGGCGCGGCGTCCTCACCACGCTCGACGCCGCACGTCACCTGGGCGAGCCGCGCTTCACCGCGGACGAGCTGCTCGGCCGGCTCCTCGGCCGCTTCGGCGGCGACGCGCGCCCGACCGAGACCGGTGAGGTCCTCTACCTGTTCCCCGAGATCACCACGAGCGCCGCGCCCGCACATCGCGCCGGCCGGGCGGCGGCCACCGTGCCGCTGGAGCCGCGCCCGCTGCTCACCGGCAACACCACCGGCTCGAACGCGCTCATCGCCGCGCTCAGCGCCATCACGCTCGTCGGCTCCGGCGCGATCGGGACCGTGCTCTTCCCGGTCCTCGGCCTCGGGTCGACCGCGCTCGAGTTCGCCCTCGTCTACATCCCCGGCGCCGTCGGTCTCGCCATGTTCGCCGTCCCCGGCTACCGCGCGCTCCGCCTCGCCGGCGAGCGCCGCGCCGTCGCCCGGCGCAACATCCGCCGACTCCTCCTCGAGGCCGCCACCGCCGCCGCGCGCATGGGCGGACCCGTGACCACGGCCGAGCTACGCGACGCCGTGCGCCGCCGCCTCCCGAAGGACGCCGGCCTCGACGAGCGCCTCTTCCGCGACGTGCTGCGCGAGCTCGCCGCCGAGTTCGAGGCGGAGCTCGTCGAGGGCCGCTCCGCCGAGCCCGCCTATCGCTTCGACGAGCTGGCGCGCCTCGAGCAGGCCGCCGAAGCCGCCCGCGAGTCCCTCGGCCTCGAGCGCACCGCCGGCGGACCGCTCGTCTTCTCGACCGAGGACACCCCGGAGCAGGAGGCGCGCCGCGACGCGGCCGCGTGGGACCGGGAGATCGGGAAGCCGCGGTCGTCGTTCGAGTGATCGGCGTCGGCACCGGAGCGGATTTTTTCACCGCAGAGGCGCAGAGGGCGCAGAGGACGACGAAGGAGCCGGGCGGCGCGACTTCGTCGGCGCCGAAACATCCTTGTCGAGTCGGACCGGCGGTACGCGAGGCACCGGTGCGACTTCACTCTTTCGAGTTGGACCGGTGGACCGAGCGTCACCGGTCCAACTCCTCTTTTCGGGGTGGACCGGCCTGATGTGGGTCACCGGTTGCCTCGTTGCACCGAATCAGCGGGTCACCGGTCCAGCTCGAGATCCCCTGATCGGACGTCGGCGTCGGCGCACCCCGGATCCGATTCGGAATGTGATGCGTCGGCCGGTCACGCGGCCCCCTCCGCGCATCCTCGGCGTGCACTGCGCCTCTGCGGTGAAAAAAGTTGTTCGCAGGCCGCTGCCGATGCGCCGGCCGATCGCGCGCCGAACTCCGACCCCCGCCGATGTGTAGATCATCCCCGGCGTCTCACCGCGAACCGCCGCAGGGACCATGAGGCTCTCGATTCTCGCCGTCGCGCTCCTGGCCGCCGCCGCCGCGCGGCCGGCGTCCGCTCAGGAGGACGTCCAAGGGCTGCCGCTGAAGGAGATCCCGGCGCAGGCCGGCGCCGCGGACTACATGGCCGTGGTCATCTCGGGGGATGGCGGGTGGATCGGGCCGGCACCCGCGGTGGCGCACCGCTTCGCCGAGGCGGGAGCGCCCGTCGTCGGCTGGAACGCGATGTCGTACTTCCTGCACCGGCGCACGGCCGACGAGCTCGGGGCGGACCTGCAGCGCGTGCTGCGGCACTACCTCGCGGCGTGGGGGAAGTCGAAGGCCGTGCTCGTCGGCTACTCCCGCGGCGCCGACGTGCTGCCGTTCATGGTCTCGCGTCTCCCCGACGACCTGCGCTCGCGCGTCGAGCTGGTCGGGCTGCTCGGCCCGTCCCACACCGTCGATTTCAAGCTCCACCTCAGCGACCTGTTCGGAAATTCGGCGGCGAAGACGGCGCTGCCGCTGCTCCCCGAGGTGGCGCGCCTGCGCGGGCTGAGGCTCGTCTGCGTCTACGGGAGCGACGAATCCGACTCGATCTGCCCGGAGCTCGACCGCTCCACCGCCACCGTGATCGAGCGGGACGGCGGCCACCACCTCGGCGGCGATTTCCGCGGGATCGCCGGGCTGCTCCTCGAGGACCTGGCCCCGCCGCCCGGCGCCCGCCCCACGGGCTGAGCCAGCTCGTCGGCGTCCGGACGAATTTTATTCACAGGGAGCTTGGGAGCGGGGGAGAACGGCCTGAGGCGGGCGGCGCCGGTTCTTCGTACCGGAGACATCCTCAGTGGGGGTTGCACCCGTGGAACGCGGCTCACCGATGCAACCCCAATTTCGGCCCCGGCGGCGGAGCCGGCGTAGCCCGGTTCGACCTTCAAGACCGGATGCGTCCGCCGCGAACACCGCTTCCCGCCGGCTCGGGCCGTGCCCCCCGCTCCCAAGCTCGCCGTGACCAGAGATGCCTTCGGACGCCGACGAGGGTTCGTCGCGCAGCCCTCCATGGCCGTTCTCCCGATGCTCCCCTGCTCCCTGTGAATGAAGTTCCGCTTCACCGGACCACCGCCCTCAGACCTGCTTCAGGAACCCCTCCAGGATCCGCTGGAACTCCGCCGGCTGGTCGAGATGCAGCCAGTGGCCGGCGGCCTCGACCCGCTGGCGAGGCAGCTCCGGGACGAGGTTGTGCAGCCCGATCGGCGTGTCGGTGATCGGCGAGAGCACGACCAGGCGTGGCCCGTGGTAGCGCGCCAGCGCCGAGAGCGGGTCGAAGGCGAGCATCGCGCGAAAGACCGGCACGACGACCTCGCGCGGCATCTTGGCCAGCTCCGCGAGGACGCGCTCGCGGACACGGCCGGTGGCCGGGCCGAGCGCGGCGTCGTAGTGGTCCATGATGGCGTCCGCGTACCTGTCCGAGTCGAGCACCCCCAGGAATCGCTCGACCTCCTCTGGCGGGAAGCTGCGCGCGTCGCCGTTCGGGTCCACGAGCAGCAGCCCGGCGACGCGGTCCGGGTGCGCGGCGGCGTACGCCAGCGCGACCGACCCGCCCATGCTGTGACCGACGAGCACGAAGCGCTCGAGGCCGAGCGCGTCCACCGCAGCGGCGACATCCGCCGCCATCGCCTCCGGCGAGTAGTCCCCGTCCGAGGGCCGGTCGGACCCGCCGTGCCCGCGGACCTCCACGAGCACCGCCCGGCGCTCCCGCCGCAGCGCCTCGAGCTGCTCCCGCCATTGCGCCGCCGACGCCGCGAGCGACGGCACGATGACGACCGGCAGCGGACCGGCGGGGCCACCGTCGTCCACCCAGATCCGTCCCGCCGGCCCATCCACCCGGGTTCGTCGATTCATGCAGACCTCCGCGGTGATCGATGGCGCGGCCGCGCGTCGGCGGCGCTGCCGCAGGATGGGCGCCAGCCACGGAGCCGCGCCCGCACCTTGCCACCCCGATGGACCGCCGCTCAATTGGCGGGGTCCTTGCAACGGTGCTCCCGCTCGCGCGGCGGCGAGGATGGATGTTCCGCGGCCGAGCTGCGGTCCCGCGTGCATGCCGCCGGGACCGATGTCGACTCACGGTGGACGTCAATGTCGCCCTTCGGACAGACAGATCACAGCGTCGATCGCTCATCGGCCCGGGCGCCCCGCCGGACCGAGCTCGCCTCACCGCGGCGCCCCGGCCGATGAGCGAACACGCCCGGCAGCGCGCCGAGAAGGCGCTCCGGCTCAACGAAGAGGGTTTTCGCCTCCTCGTCCAGAGCGTGAAGGACTACGGCATCTTCATGCTCGACCCGACCGGGCACGTGGCGAGCTGGAACGAGGGCGCGGAACGCATCAATGGGTACCGCGCGGAGGAGATCCTCGGCCGCCACTTCTCGGTCTTCTACCCGCCGGAGGCGGCCACCTCGGGCTTCCCGCAGCACGAGCTGGACGTCGCCGCGGCCACCGGCCGCTTCGAGGACGAGGGGTGGCGGGTCCGCAAGGACGGCAGCCACTTCTGGTCGAACGTCGTCATCACGGCGCTGCGCGACGAGGAGGGCACGCTCGTCGGCTTCGCGAAGGTGACGCGCGACCTCACCGAGCGGCGCAAGGCCGAGGAGCAGGCGCGCCGCCTGGCGGCCGAAGAGGCCGCCCGCACGGAGGCCGACCGGCGCAGCGCCGAGCTGGCGCGCCTGAACGAGCAGCTCCAGGAGCAGGCGGTCGAGCTCGAGTACCAGAACGAGGAGTCGCAGGCGCTCACCGAGGAGCTGGAGCGCACGAACGAGGAGCTCGAGGCCGCGGTGCGCGCGGCCGAGGCGGGGCGGGATGCCGCCCGCTCCGCGGAGCGCTTCACGACCGACATCCTCGCGAGCATCCCCGATCCGTTCGTGGTCTACGACGAGAGCTGGCACTTCCGCTACGTCAATCCCCGCGCCGCGCGGATGTTCCGGGAATCGCCGGAGCGGGCGCCCGCGGATCTCGTCGGCGCGGTCGTGTGGGACATCTACCCGGAGCTCGCCGGCTCCCCGCTCCAGCAGGCGATGCTCGAGGCCATGGCGACGCGCGAGCCGGTGCAGCGCGAGATCTTCTCCGCCGAGCGGGGCGCGTGGATCGAGGTGCATTGCTACCCGTTGCCGGACGGCGGGCTCGCCGCCTCCTGGCGCGACATCACCGAGCGGAAGCAGGCCGAGGAGGCGCTGCACTTCCTCGCCGAGGCGAGCGCGATCCTCTCGTCGTCCCTCGACTACGAGCAGACGCTCGCGGCCGTGGCGCGCCTCGCCGTGCCGCAGCTCGCGGACTGGTGCGCGATCGACGTCGCCGGGGATGGCGGGAAGATCGAGCGCATCGCCGTCGCGCACGTCGATCCGCGGAAGGTGGCGCTCGCGCGCCAGCTCGAGGAGCGCTACCCGAGCGACCTGACCGCGCCGCGGGGCCCCGCGCACGTCATCCGCACCGGTCGCTCCGAGCTGTACCCGGAGATCCCCGACGAGATGCTCGTGGCCGGCATGAAGGACGAGGAGCACCTCCGCATCGCGCGCGAGCTGGGACTCCGCTCGGCGATGGTCGTGCCGCTCGTCACCGGCCGCGAGGTGCTCGGTGCCATGACGCTCGTCTCGGCCGAATCCGGCCGCCGCTACGGCGAGGCGGACCTGCGCCTGGCGGAGGAGGTCGCCCGCCGCGCCGGCCTCGCCGTCGAGAATGCACGGCTGCACCGCGATTCCCTCGCGGCGAAGGATGCGGCCGAGCGCGCCGCGGCCGAGGCCGAGGCCGCCGCCGAGGAAGCCGCCCAGGCGAACACCGCGAAGACCGACTTCCTCCGCGTCATGAGCCACGAGCTGCGTACCCCGCTGAACGCCATCGGCGGCTACGCCGAGCTGCTCGAGCTCGGGATCCACGGGCCGGTCACCGACGCGCAGATCGAGGCGCTCAGCCGGATCCGGCGCAGCCAGCGTCACCTCCTCTCCCTCATCAACGACGTCCTCAACTTCGCGAAGCTCGAGGCCGGGCACCTCGAGATCGCCAGTGTGCCCGTCCGCGTGAACGATGTGCTGTCCGGCCTCGAGGGGATGATCGCCCCGCAGCTCCGGGCGGGCGGCGCGGCGTATGCCTACCTGCCGAGCCCCGACGACCTCGTCGTCCGCGCCGACCGCGAGAAGCTCGAGCAGATCCTGCTCAACCTCCTCTCGAACGCCGTGAAGTTCACGCCGGCCGGCGGGCGCATCGAGGTCTCCGCCGCCCGCGTCGGGAACGCCGCCGCGATCCGCGTCACGGACACGGGCGTCGGCATCCCCGCCGACAAGCTGGATGCCGTCTTCGAGCCGTTCGTGCAGGTCAGCCGCGGGCCCTCCGGCGGCCACGGCGGAACCGGCCTGGGGCTCTCCATCAGCCGCGACCTCGCCCACGCCATGCACGGCGACCTGACCGTCCAGAGCGTCGTCGGCCAGGGCTCGACGTTCACCCTGACGCTGCCGCTCGCGCGGGATTGATCGAAACGAAACACCGGGGGCGGGACCTCGCGAG
>DASTKT010000112.1:0-27167 GCA_035715725.1 Longimicrobiales bacterium
GTGACCGGCACGCCGTCGCTCCAGCGCACGCCCCGGCGCAGGTGGAAGACGACGCCCGTATCCCCCAGGAGCTCCCAGCGCTCCGCCAGCCGCGGCCGCACCTCCAGCTTCGGCCCGTACTCCACCAGCGGCAGGAAGAGCGCGTACCGGAGCAGCTCCGACGAGTACGCCTCCTCCGCCACCAGCGGGTTCATGTCCTGGAGGTCGTTCGGGATGGCGACGACGACGGTCCCGCCCTCCCCCGCCCCGGCGTGCGCGACGCGCGTCCGGGCCGGCTCCCGGCCGCACGCGGCGGCGATCACGATCGCCGGCAGGAGCGGGAGCGCCGACGTGCGCCGGCGCAGGCGAGGCGGCCGCGGCGTCGCGGTGTGCGCTTGCATCGATCCTTCCAGGTGGGGGCTGGTTCAGCGGGAGGCCACGCGCGCCGGGGCGAACCCCGTGCTCCAGTGGTCGTCGTTGGGCGGGCCGATGGCACCGGTCTCGAGGAGCTGCTGGAACAGCTCGAACAGCTCCGCCTGGCTGACGAGGCCCGATTCCCTGCGCATCACGCGCAGCGCCTCGTCCCGCGAGAACGCGCGGCGGTAGCTGCGGGCCGTGGTCAGCGCATCGAACACATCGGCGACGCACAGGATGCGCGCGGTCAGCGGGATCTCCTCCGCCGCCAGGCCGTCGGGGTAGCCGCGGCCGTCCCAGCGCTCGTGGTGGCTGCGCACGACGGGCCGGATGTCCCACGGGAAGTCGAGCCCGGCGACGATCTCGTCGCCGGCGGTCGTGTGGGCCCGCATCTGCACCCACTCCTCGTCCGTGAGCTTCCCCGGCTTGTTCAGGATCTCCAGCGGGACGGCCGTCTTGCCCACGTCGTGGAGGAACGCGCCCATGCGCAGCCAGGTGAGGTCCCGTCCCGAGAAGCCCACCGCCGCGGCCAGCGCGCAGGCATACTCCGCGACGCGGTTGCAGTGCCCGGCCGTGTAGGCATCCTTCGCGTCGATCGATTCGCCCCAGCGCCGCACGACCTCGAGGTACGTCTGCTCGAGCCGGTCGAGGCGACGGTCGACGTCGGCCAGCTCCCGGCGCGCCTGCAGCCGCGCGAACAGCGCGTGCGAGCGATTCAGCGCCTGGAGCGCCCGCTCGTTCGTGCCCTGCGCGAGCCAGAGCAGCGCGCGCCCGTTCTCGGCCTCCGCCTCCACCAGCGCGTCGCCGCACCCCCGCGCCAGCCGGACCGCGGCGTCGTAGTGCGCCTCCGCGTCGGCCGGCCGGCCGTCCTCCCGGTGGATCGTGGCGAGCAGCCGATGCGCCTCGCTCACGCCGGGGCGCGAGTCCAGCCGCGTGAACAGCTCGAAGGCCCGCTCCGCCGCGCCGCGCGCCGCCGCCCGATCGCCCCGCGCAACGTGCAGCTCCGCGAAGCCCAGCTCGACGTTGCCGACGTGCAGCGGGTCGTCCGCCCGGCGGGCGACCTCCAGCGCCTCGGCGTAGACGCGCGCCGCGGCGTCCAGCTCGCCGAGGTCGACGTGGGCCATCCCGATGTTGTGCAGCACCCAGCCGGTGGCGCGCTCGTCGCCCGCGCGGCGGAGCCGCTCCAGCGCCGACCGGTAGCGGCTCAGCGCCTCGGCCACGTCGCCGCGGATGTTCGCGAGGGTGCCGAGGTTCTGGTCGACCATCGCGCCGAGCCGGTCGTCGCCGGCCTCCCGCGCACTCGCCGCGGCGCGGGCGAACAGCTCCTCGGCCTCGTCGACGTCCCCCCGGATCTGCGCCACCAGGGCCAGGCAGTTCAGCGCCGCCGCGACCTGCGCCGCGGCGCCGGCCGCGCCGGCCTCGTCGAGGCTCTCCCGATAGAACGAATCGGCCCGGTCCAGCTCCCCGCGCTCGCGGTGGACCGTGCCGATCCAGCGGAGCAGGTCGACGACGGTCGCATGGGCGCCGAGCTCCCGAGCCGCTTCCAGCGCGCAGAAATACGCCGCCAGCGCCTCGTCCCAGGCTCCGGCGCGCTCCGCCGCCTTCGCGTCCTCGATGCGGGAGGTCAGATCGGTCATTCGTGGTCGCGGTCGCCTCGTTGCGTCCGCCCCGGGGCCCCGGGCGATCGTCCGCCCGGCGGGGTCTCGACCACGCAGCGGGTGCGGGGTCTCCTGTGGAGTATCGGCCGCGGTGCGCCCGCGCTTGACGGCGGGCGGGGCCGCCGCGGCCCTCCCGCCGCGGCCGGCCGGTGGAGGCCGCCCGCGGCGGGGAGACGCGCGGCCTCAGTTCGAGGCGAGCGCGTACCGCGAGAAGTGCGCGAGGTCGGCCTGGACGGTGCTGGTGAGGAGCGAGCTCTTGCTCGGCAGCCCCTGCAGGATCACGCCGTTGTCATCGATCCAGGCGATGAACAGCTTCGAGGGGATGATCAGCTCGAGCGGGCTCAGGTAGCGAATTCTGAGCGTGACCGGACGCTGGAAGCCGCGCTTCCCCACGTCCAGCAGCGTGCCGTCCGGCTGCCGCACCTGCGCCGTCAGGTCGGCCTCGTAGTGGTTCCCCGGGGGGACCACCAGCGTGAAGATCGTCGGCCCGCTCACGGCCCCGGCCGGTACGAGCAGGTCGTACGAGCTCCCCGTGAGCAGGTCCGTGGCGTGCAGCTTGCCGCCCGCCTCGTCGATCACCTCCCGGTCCGAGACCGAGAGGATCCGCAGCGGCGCCAGGACGAGGTGGACCGTCCCGCCCAGCGGCAGCAGCGACGCCTGCGCCCCGGTCGGCGGCCCGACCACCTCCCGCCCCGCGTCCGACGGCGCGCACGCCGCGGCCGCCATCACAACGCCGAGCAGCAGGAACCGCCGCCCGAGCCCCCGGATCTTCGAGTCCATCAGCCTTGCTCCGTCGTCAGGGATTCGCGCTTCGCCGCCCCTCCGCGCGGGCGGCGGTCGGCCCCGGTGGCCGCGGGGCGCGGTGCCGAACGGGACGCGCGCCTCGGCGCGCCGGCGCCGGGCGGTCGCACCGCACGGGGCCCTGCGCTCGTTTCGCCGTCCTCGGCCACGCATCACAATCGGACTGCATTGCGCGCCCGGCCTCCGGGCAAGAGCCGCACCGCGCCCCCGGACCGGCCGCTTCGCCGCGACGGGACGCGAAAAACGGGGCCGGCTGCCACTCCAGCCGACCCCGCGGTCCGCGCATTTCTTGCGCGGTGGTGTGTCAGGACTTTACAGGGCGCCCTCCCGCCCGCCCCCCGCCGGTCGCCCATCCCCGACCCGCTCCGCCCGCCCCTCCGCCTCGACCACCTGTGGGCGCCGCGGCCGCACCAGCGCCCGCAGCGTCTCGCGCAGCGTCGGCCGCCGGGTCAGGACGAGGTAGACCTCGCCGGCCGCATTGACGCCGGAGACGACGTGGACGAAGCAGACGTCGCCCCGCTCGGCGGGCGCTCGGACACGGTAGCGCTGGCGCCCGATCTCGAACTCGACCGGCTCGTCCCGGCCTGGCTCGCGCTCCTCGGCCTCCACGAAGACGTCCCGCTCGACCGTGTAGACCCCCGGCGCGACGGGCTCGCCGCGGCGGAAGAAGTACGGGTCGAACGGCTCGCCCTCCAGCCGCTTGAAGTTCTCGTCCGCCGCGTAATCCGCGTCCTCGAGCCGGTCCTCCGAGGCGAGCGACTCCAGGTGATGCTGCAGCTCGTGCGTCACCGTCTCCCAGAGCTCTTCGTCCCAGTCGAAGTCCGGGTCGAGGCGCGAGAGGCGGAGGAACGAGCCGTAGTAGAGCACCAGAACGGAACGGAGCGTCTCCGGACTCTCGTAGCTGGACGGCCAGGCCTCGGTGAGGCACTCGCCGAGCGTGTAGATGTCCCGGATCGTCGGATGGGCGAGCGCCTTCCGCTCGACGACGAGTCCGTCGACGCCGGCCTTGTACCGTTCAGGGATCTCGGCCCACACCGCTTCCGCGGCGGTCTGGAAGTCCTCGAATCGCATGGATGCGTGGGTCCTCGCGCCCCCGCGCGGGAATGGCGGGCCGGCCCACGGCATCGCCGGGCCTCACCGCCGCCCCGATCGCGGATCTTGTTCCGCCGCGGCTGCGCCGCGGCGAGATACACTAGCTCGTGCACGGCCGGCTGCGCCATTCATGCATGCCCGTTCAGCCCGAAGCGGTGTCGAGGCTTCGCGGCCCGGCAGCGGGTGACGTTTCCCGACCCCCGCTCGTCCTGCATGACGGGCCGGTCACGGCGAATCCGCCGGACATCCCATGGCAGACCGGGGAACACGGGCACGCGCGGCGTGCCTCCATACGCCGCGTCCGGGCAAATGCTCCCAGAACTCGAAGATGATTCCGCAGACGGAACGTGCGCCACCGCGCCGCTCCGGACGGGGCGCGCGGACGCACCGGGCCTCACCGTGCTCGTTCCCGCCTACAACGAGGCCGCGTCGGTCGGCGACACCATCCGCAGCCTGCAATCGCAGACCCGGCCGCCGGACGAGATCCTCGTGATCGACGACGGCTCGACGGATGGCACCGGCGACGTCGCGCGCGCCCTCGGCGTGCGCGTCGTCCGCCCGCCGCGCAACACCGGCTCGAAGGCCGGGGCGCAGAGCTTCGCGCTCCCGCTCGTGCGGACCGGGCTGGTCATGGCGATCGACGCCGACACGGTCCTGGCGCCTGATGCCATCGAGCGGCTCGAGACGGCGCTCGCAGGCGACGACGTCGCCGCCGCGTGCGGGTTCGTCCTGCCCCGGCACGTACGGACGCTCTGGGAGCGCGGCCGGTACGTGGAGTACCTCTTCGCGTTCACGTTCTACAAGCAGGTGCAGGACTTCTACGGCAAGCCGCTGATCTCGTCGGGGTGCTTCTCGATGTACCGGACCGATGCGCTGCGCGCGCAGGGTGGCTGGTCCACGCGGACGCTCGCCGAGGACATGGACCTGACATGGAGCTTCTACCAGGCGGGCCGTGCGGTCCGCTTCGTTCCCGAGGCGGTCTGCTACCCGATCGAGCCGAGCGACTTCGGGCTCATGCGCAAGCAGCTCCGGCGCTGGTCCCATGGCTTCGTGCAGAACGTCCGTCTCCACTGGCGCGGGCTCCTCGACGTGCCGTACCTGCGCTCGGCGGTGGCCGTGGCGGCGTGGGATGCCCTCGTCGCCTCCTTCGTGTACCTGGTCCTGGTGCCGCTGCTCGCGGTCGTGCTCCGCAACCCGCTCTTCCTGCTCGGCTACCTGATCGACCTGCCGGCGCTGCTCGTGCCGCTCGCCGTCGGCGCCGTGCCGCGACGCGAGCTGCGCCGGGCGCTGGCCAGCCTCCCGGCGTTCTTCGTGCTCCGCACGGTGAACGCCCTGTTCTTCCTGGAAGCCGCGTGGTCGGAGTGGGTTCGCGGCCAGCGCTTCCTCGTGTACGAGAAAGGACATTGACGCAATGACGGCGGGACTTCCGGGGACCGGGCTGGGCGGGCTCTTCTACATCCTCGGCGCGCTCGGGATGCCGTTGCGCGCCGGCGCGCGCACGCTCGCCGGCCGCCACGGCGAGAGCCGCTGGCGCGAGGCCGCGCGCCAGGCCGCGCTCGCCCTCGGCGTGCTCGCCGCGATCTGGGCGACCGGGTGGCTGCTCGGCGCGGCTCTATCGAACCCCGCGAGCCTCCTCGCGGCGGCGCTCGCCGGCAGGCACGCCCATCCAGGCGCCATGCTCGCCGTCCAGAACGTGCTCCGCTGGGGCGCCCTCGTCGGGACGACCGGGCTGCTCCTGCTGGTCCTGGGCGGCGTCGAGGTGCTCCGCCTCGTCGTGCCGCGGCCGGACCGGCGGGCCGCCGGGCCCGCGCGGCTCGCCACACCCGACGAGGCACCCGCTCCGGCACCTCTGGCCGGGACCGCGGAAATGGCGTGATGCGACGCCGGCTGCTCCGTCTCACCGTTCGGCTCGCGCTCGCCCTCGCCGCGCTCCCGGCTGCGCCATCACGGCTGGAGGCGCAGGCGAGGCCGGCCGATGCCGCGCTCGCGCCCCTCGCATCCGACGTCGGCCTCGCCCGCGCACGGGGGCTCGCGCGCGCCGGCCGCACCGACGCGGCCATAGCCGCGTTCGAGGCGTGGCTCCTCGACCACCCCGGCGACGCCGCGGCCTGGCGCGAGCTCGCGCGCCAGCAGCGCTCGGCCGGGCGGCTGCGCAGCGCCCTCGCGTCGCTGGAGAAGGCGGAGGCCATCCAGCCGGACCCGCACGCCGCGCGCGATGCCGGGGCGCTCCGCTCCCGGATCGCGCCGGCGCTCGAGCCCGACTCCCGGGCCAGCCGCGACTCGGACGGCAACGGCGTCCTGCGCGTCGGCCTCTCCGCCACCGCGCTGGTCGGCGATGCGTTGCGCCTGGGCGCGGGCGCCGCGCGTACGCGCGTCGGCGCCTGGGGGCTGAGCGCGTCCGCCGACGAGGCCGTGCTGAGCGCCGGCTGGCGGCCCCGCGCCGCGCTCGCGCTCGACGGATCGGTCGGCGGCGTCCGGACCGCCGCCTCCGACGGCGCCACGGTGACGCCGGTCGCCACGCTCCGCGCCCGCTGGCGCTCGCCCGGGAGCGGGCCGGCGGCCGAGCTCCGCGCCACGCGCGCACCGGTCACGGCCACGCCGGAGCTGCTCGCCACGCCCGTGCTCCTCGACGAGGCACGCGGCAGCTTCGATTTCGCGCTGGCCGGGCCGGTTCGGCTCCGCTCGATGGGCCGGATCGGCGCGCTGACCGGCGCGGGGGACACGAATCGGCGCGCCGGCGCCGGCGGCGCCCTCGTGCTGCGCGCCGGCCCGACGCTCGAGCTCAGCGGCGCCTACCAGCGCTTCGGGTACGACCATGACCCCGGCACCGGCTACTTCGCGCCGCGCCGGATCGAGTCGATGGAGATCGGAGCCTACGGGGAGTATTACGGCGCCTGGCCGCTCGCCATCGCGGCCGACGTGGGCGGCGGCGCCGCGCGCATCACGAGCCAGGCCGGCGCGACCGGCGCGTGGCGGCGGGCACTGCGGCTCTGGAGCCAGCTTTCCTGGGACCTCGGGCGCGCCCGCGAGCTGCGGCTGGAGCTGGACGGCTACGACACGTTGGCCGGGGAGATCGTGGGGGCGTCGACCGGGGGGTGGCGCTACGGCTCGGCGGCGCTGGGCGTGCGCTGGCCGCTGCGGTAAGCAGAGGGGGGGAGCGGGGGAGTGGGAGACAGCGCGATCCCCCGCTCGTCCACTCCCCCGCTCTCCCCCGCGGTGTTCCTACGCGAGCCGGTCCCGGATGAAGGCGACGATGCCCTCGGCCGGCACCCGGTCCTGCCGCAGCGTGTCCCGGTCCCGCACGGTCACCGTCCCGTCCTCCAGCGTCTGGCCGTCCACCGTGATCCCGAACGGCGTGCCCGCCTCGTCCTGGCGGCGGTAGCGCCGGCCGATCGAGCCGCTGTCGTCGTAGAAGGAGTTGATCCCGGCGGCCTTGAACGCGTCGTGGATCCTGGACGCGACCTCCGGCATCCCTTCCTTCCTGATCAGCGGGAAGATCGCGGCCTTGATCGGGGCCAGCCTGGGGTGCAGCGCCAGCACCACCCGGCTCTCCCCCTCGACCTCCTCCTCGCGGTAGGCGTCCGCCAGCACCACGAGCAGCGTCCGGTCGAGCCCCGCCGACGTCTCGATGATGTAGGGGATGTAGCGCTTGTTCGGGTCCGTCGGATCGACGTACTCGAGCCGCTTCCCGGAGTACTCCTGGTGCCGGTTCAGGTCGAAGTCCGTGCGGTTGTGGATCCCCTCGAACTCCTGCCAGCCGAACGGGAACTCGTACTGGATGTCGAACGCGCGCTTGGCGTAGTGCGCCAGCTCGTCCGGCGTGTGCTCGTGGAAGCGCAGCTTCTCGGCGCGCAGCCCCAGCGAGCGGTGCCACTCCATGCGCGCGGCCTTCCAGTACTCCATCCACTCGTCGTCCGTGCCGGGCTCGACGAAGAACTGCATCTCCATCTGCTCGAACTCGCGCGTGCGGAAGATGAAGTTCCCCGGCGTGATCTCGTTGCGGAACGCCTTCCCGACCTGCGCGATCCCGAACGGGATGCGCTGCCGGCTGCTGGTGAGCACGTTCTGGAAGTTGACGTAGATCCCCTGCGCCGTCTCCGGCCGCATGTAGACGACCGCCGCCTCTTCCTCGACCGGCCCCATGAACGTCTTGAACATCAGGTTGAACATCCGGGGCTCGCCGAACGCGTCCTTCGTCCCGCACACCGGACACTGCCCGCCGGCGATGTCCGCGTTGTCCGCGCGGAAACGCCGGTGGCAGTTGCGGCACTCGACGAGCGGGTCCGTGAAGCCGGCCACGTGCCCACTCGCCTCCCACACCCGCGGGTGCATGAGGATCGCCGCGTCGAGTCCCTCGATGTCGTCGCGCTGGTGGACCATCGCGCTCCACCACGCGTCGCGCAGGTTCCGCTTCAGCTCGACGCCGAGCGGACCGTAGTCCCAGACGGAGCCGGTCCCGCCGTAAATCTCCGAGGACTGGAAGACGAAGCCCCTCCGCTTCGACAGAGAGACCAGCTTGTCCATCAGGTCCGTGCCCTGAGCCATGTTTCCTACCGATTTCACGTTCATGTTGAAGCCATCGAAGCTACAGGCGGCCTAGCCCTCCAGCAACCGAGCGCAGCCCGATTCCGCGAGCGCTGCGAGCGCCTCCGCATCGAGGATCCGTCCGCCGCCGTCCAGCGCGAGGACGCCGGCGGGCGGCTCGCCGGAGACGACGCCGCACACCAGTACCACTGGTACCCCGAGCGCGCGCGCTCGGCGCACCACCTCGCCAACCACTTTCCCCATCCCGGTCTGGTCGTCGTACGCCCCCTCGCCCGTCACCACGAGGCGCGCGCGCCGCAGCAGCGCGTCGAAGCCGACCGCGTCCAGCGTCCACCGGCTGCCCGGCACGAGCCGCCCGCCCAGGAACGCGATCACGCCGGCGCCGAGCCCCCCTGCCGCTCCCGCGCCGGGAACGTTCGCCACGTCCACGCCCAGCGCCGCTCGCAACACGTCCGCGAGCCGGGCGAGCCCCGCCTCCAGCCGTTCCACGGCCGCCGCGTCCGCGCCCTTCTGCGGGCCGAAGACCCGCGCGGCACCGCGTGCGCCGAGGAGCGGAGCGTCCACGTCGGCCAGCGCCGTGACCGGCGGCAGCGGCGGGCGGGGCGCCGGCGGCACGATCGCCGCGAGCGCCTCGAGCCCGCCGCCGCCGGGCGGGATCTCGGCGCCGCGCCCATCCAGCAGCCGCCACCCGAGCGCCCGCGCCATCCCGGCGCCGCCGTCGACCGTCGCCGAGCCGCCGAGGCCGAGCAGCACCCGGGCGATGTGCTCCCGCCGCGCGGCGCCGCTCACGGCCGGCCGCGCGCCGGGCACGAGCGCGCGCAGCGCTTCGCCGACGCCGAACGTCGTGGCGCGCAGCGGGTCGCGCGCCCCGGCCGGGACCAGGTGCAAGCCGCACGCGTCGGCGCTCTCGAGCACCGCGTCGCCGCCGGCGCGCAGCACGCGCACATCGACGATGCCGCCGAGCGGGCCGGTGGCCGGCACGCTGAGCACGCCGTCACCGCGCGAGGCGCGCAGCGCGTCCAGCAGGCCGGGGCCGCCGTCCGAGAGGGGCACCGCGCGGACTTCCGCGGTCGGCGCGGCGCGCCGGGCGCCCCGCGCCATGGCGTCGGCCGCCGCGGCGGCCGAGATCGTGCCCTTGAAGGCGGTGGGAGCCACGAGGATCACGCCCGAGAAGAGAGCGCCCGGCGCACGGGCGCACAAGCGCACGGCGTCGGTAGCCGCGTCCGGCCACTCGAGCGCGGCGTCGGAGGAGGCGTTCGGCTGGTCGGACCCGGCGTCGGTCGACGCGTCGGCCGCTCGAGCGGGGCGCGCGGGCGCCCGGGCCGCGCCTGGAACGCCTCTTGCCCCTGCGGCGCCACCCGGCCGTCGAACCCGCTCGGAGGCGCTGCGTGCTCTACCCGCTCGGCGAGGCAGGTGTCTCCGTGCCGCCCGCGGCCCGCGAGGTCCGCGGGTGGCCGGTCCGCACGCTCGTCGACGCGCGCGTGGCCGGAACGGTGCACGATCTCCTCGCCGAGGCCGACGGAACGGTGAGGTACCTCGATCTCGTGCTCGAGGGCGGCAAGCACGTCCTGCTCCCCGTCGGCCTCGCCCGGGCCGACCTCCAGGACACCGTGGTCTGGGCGCCGGGCCTGACGGCCGTGGGCATCGCCCGCCTCCCCGCCTACGACCACGCCGCTGCCGCGCTCACCCCGGAAGTCGAGACCGAGCTGCTCGAGGCATACACCAGCGTGCTCGCCGGGGGCGCGCCGGTCGACGGATGGGAGGCGGCCGGCCCACCGCCCGCGCCGCTCACCCCGCTCTCCGAGCTGAAGGAGTACGTCGTCGCGCAAGGCGAGCCCGATCCTCGTGGCTGGCGCCTGCTCGGTGGCGGTGACGCGCCGCTCGGCTCGATCCAGGAGCTGCTCGTCGATCCCGCCGCCCTCAAGGTCCGCTTCCTCGTCGCCGTGGTCGGCGGCGGCGGCGACCCGCAGCCCGGCGTGCGCCGGATCCTGGTGCCGATCGCGGCGGCGCGCCTCGACCCGTCCCGCTCCGCCGTGACGGTCGAGGACATCACGGGGGACGGCCTGGACCGGCTCCCCACCTACGACGGGCAGCCGCTCTCCGCGGAGGACGAGGCCAACATCCGCCACTCGTTCGCGGCTGCCCAGCCGCGCGCGCTCCACGACGACCCGCGCTTCGACCCGCGCGTCTGTTTCCCGCCGGAGCCCACGTGAGCATCGCCGCCGCCCGCCTCACGCCCCGCGAGCACGCCGCCGTCAGCCGGTTCCTGCGCCGCGCGCTGGCGCGCGGCAACCCGCCGCTCTTCCGCGCCGCGCTCTTCGGCTCGAAGGCGCGCGGCGACTTCGACCGCGACTCGGACGTCGACGTCCTGCTCGTCGCCGACGTCGGCGCCGACGATCGACTCCTCGCCGCCGAGGCGTTCGGCCGCCTCGCCGAGCGCGTCACCGAGGGGACCGGCGTCGAGATCGAGCCCTGGACCGTCTGCGTCGTCGACCTCGAGGAGGGCCGGCGCACGCCGATGCTCGTCGACGCCGTCGCGGACTCGATTCCGCTCTGGCCCGCGGGCGCGCCACCGCTCCGCGCGCCGTTCACGCCCGCCGATGCGGTCTTCTGTGCCGAGTGTCTGCTGGGGTGGGTCGAGGCCGGAGGGGAAGTGTCAGGTCGGGCGCTGGCGGAAGGCGCGCTCGACGAGGCCGCGCGCCGCGCGCGGGACGACATCGCCCGGCTGGCGACGGCGGCGCTGCTCCTCTGCGGCGACACCCGCCACCGCCGCGTCGGCACGCTCCGTCGCTTCGAGGAGCGCTTCGTCCGGACGGGCACGGTGTCGCCGCGCGTGCTGCCGGCGCTGGCCTGGGCGGCCGAGGCCTACCCGCCCGACGGCGGCCGCGGGCAGGAGACGCCGCCGGTGCCGGCCGCGACCGCCGCGACCGCCGCGCTCGGCCGTCGCCTCGTGGCCACGCTCGAGGCCGAGCTCGTGCCTCGCCTGCTGGCGCGCATGGCCGAGCTCGACCCGGCCGCTACTTGAACGGGTGCGACTCCTCGCGCGGCGGCGCACCGGACTCCGGCGCGCGCGGCGCCTCGATGGCGAACAGCCCCAGGTGCCGCGCCATCAGCACGTACGCCGCCCAGATCACCACGCCGCCGAACGCGGCGATGCCGCTGTAACCGGCCGCCACCACCGTGCACAGCGCACCGAAGACGAAGAGCATCGCCGCCACGCCCAGCATGCCGAGGTCGCGCTCCCCCTCGGCCAGGTGCCGGTAGCGCGCAACACCGAGCGATGCGCCGGCGCCACCGAAGCCGACGACCGCGAAGAGCAGCAGGATGAGGCGCAGGCCGACGTCCATCATCGGGCGCCTCCACGGCCGCGACGCTCGCGCACGGCCTCGAGCTGGAGTCCACGGCGCATCGGGCCGGTCCAGCCACACGCGGGGCACAGCGCGTCGACGGCCAACCTCCGCATCGGGCGAAAAGCCCCGGGACGCGGCGCCGCTCGTTCGGCCCGGACGAGCCGGCCACAACGCGGACACGCCGGCCCCTCCGGCAGGCGCCGGAGGGTATAGCCGACCAGCGCGGCCGCCGCGAGCGTGATCAGGACGACGAGATCGAACAGCATGACTCCTCCCACCAGCCCGGCCAATCGCATCCGAAGCCCCGGTGATCCACCAGGTGGAGGACCGGGCCCACTCTACCCAGTGGCAAGAACCGATCCCCGCGTGGTTCGCGCCCGACCGGTGCTTCTACCGGAAAAAGAACGCGGGCCGCGCCCGCGTTCCCGGCTGCCAACCGGGAGCGGAGGAGCGGCCCGCGGCCGGTCCGAGGCCCCCGGCCTCAGCTCAGCGAGCGCAGCAGCTCGCGCAGCCGGTGCTCCGACACCTCGTACGCCGCTGCGATGACCTCCTCGCGCCGGCCCGCCCGCAGCGCCGGCCCCGTCATCCGCGGCCCGAACGACGGCTCCGGCCCGTCCGGCTCGAAGACGAACCGCCCCGATACCCCGCCCTCCGCGTCCCACGATTCGACCTTGACCCGCCAGCGGGTCCCCTCGGCGAACAGGCGGCAGATGGTCGCGGCCGTCGGCCAGCGATGCTCCGACCCATCGCGCTCGAAACGCATAGCTCCTCCAGCGTTGGCGGTGCCGCCCATGAAACGGAACGGGAGCCCGGCCCCTGGGGGCTGGCTCCCGCCTTCGACGGCCGTTCCGAGATGGTAAGCCGCCGCATCGTCGGCAATCAACGTGCCCGCGACCGGCGCGGCGCCCCGCCGCCGGCCACGAACCGCCTAGAAGACCTTGACCGTGATGTAGCGCTTCGGGTTCTGTCGCACGTCCGTCGCCAGCGCGGCCATCTCCCGGGCGGCGGACTGCATGTCGCGGTAGAGCATCGTGTCGTTCACCAGGCGGCCCAGCGTCCCCTGCCCGGAATCGACCTTCGCCAGCACGGACGCGAGCGAGCCCATGGAGCGATCCATCGACGAGGCGGCCGAGGAGAGCGACCGGGCGCTGCGCTCCACCTCCGCGAGCGCGGCGCCGAGGGCGGCGCCGCTCCGGGCGTCCTCGGCCGCCCGGGCACTGCGGCGGAGCGACGCGGCCGCCCGATGCAGCTCGGCGAGGGCGGCCTGGAGCTCCTGCGCGCTGGCGGGGAGCGTCGAAGCGGCGGCGTGGACCCCGCGAACAGCCTCGGGATTCAGCAGCGAGTCGGCGCCGACGAGCACTCGTCGGGCCTGGGCGCTCAGCTCCAGCGCCAGCTCCGGGAGCGCGGGCGCGCTTTCACCCCGGATCGTATCGCCCGGGTCTAGTTTGACGAGCGCGGCGCCGGGGAGCAAGTCTATCGTGTGGGCGCCGAACACGTCGCCACGCACGGCCGCGCGCGTGTCCGCCGGCAGCGGAAGCGGCGCGGTCAGGCGCAGCTCCGCGACGACACGGTTGGCCGAGCGTAGCGCCACGTCGGCCACGGAGCCGACCTGCACGCCCTGGAGCTGTACGCGGTCGCCGCGCTTCAGCCCGGCGCCGTTCTGCAGCAGCACGTAGACCCTTCGGCCGCCACCGACGACCGGCGTGCCGAGCAGGAAATAGAACCCCCACAGGAAGACGAGCGCCGACCCCAGCACGAGGACGCCGAGCGCCGTCACGTTCCGCTTTCTCCGCTCCATACGCGCCTATCCGGGAAGGGCCGCGGCGGTCGGGCCATCCGGCACGTCCGAGGAGCGGCGCCGGCGCACGAACCGCTGCACGATCGGGTCGGGGCTCTCCAGGATGCGCGCCGGCGGCTCGCACGCCCGGATCCGGCCCTCGTACAGCAGCGCGATGCGGTCCCCGACCTCGAAAGCCGTGTCCAGGTCGTGGGTCACGACGATGCTGGTGACGCCGAGCCCCTGGCCGAGCTCCAGGATCAGCTCGTCCACGGTGTCGGCGTTGACCGGGTCGAGGCCGGTCGTCGGCTCGTCCCAGAGCAGGTAGGATGGCCGGCTTGCGATCGCGCGTGCGACGCCCACGCGCTTGCGCATCCCTCCCGACAGCTCGGCCGGCCGCTGCTCCAGCACGACCGGCTCGAGGTTCACTCTCCGCAGCAGCTCGATCGCCTCCCCGCGGCACGCGGCCAGGCTCCGCGAGCCGCGGCCGTCGTCCTGCGCGAGCCACAGGTTCTCCGCCACCGTCAGCGAATCGAAGAGCGCCGCGTTCTGGAAGACGTAGCCGACGCGCCGGCGCACGCGCTGCAGCTCCTCGTCCGTCGCCTGCGCGATCGAGATGCCGTCCACCAGCACGTCCCCGGCATCCGGCTCGAGCAGACCCACGACGTGCTTGAGCAGCACGCTCTTCCCCGTACCGGACGGCCCGAGCAGCGCCAGCGTCTCGCCCTCGCGCACGACCAGGTCGATCCCGCGCAGCACCGGCCGGCCGCCGAATCCCTTGTGCAGGTCGCGAAACTCGATCATCCGCTCAGAACGCCTTGAGCAGTGGGATCATGGCAAGGTCGATGATCATCAGCGCCAACGTCGTCGCCACGACCGCCGCCGTCGTGGTGCGGCCGACCCCTTCCGCCCCGCCCTCCCCCTCCAACCCGATGAGGCACGCCAGGAACGTGATGGCCACGCCGAACGCCGCGCCCTTCAGCACCGAGTAGACCAGCGCGAACGGCCGGAAGTAGTAGCGCACACCGTAGAGGAAGTCGCCGCTCGTCATCCCCCGCACTGCCGACAGGCTGACCAGCCACGCCGCCCCGAGCCCGACCGCGTCCGCGATGATCACGAGCGGCGGCACCACGAGGATCCCGGCCAGCACCCGCGGCGTCACCAGATAGGTGTACGGGTCACGCCCCATGGCGTGGAGCGCATCGATCTGCTCCGTCACCTTCATCGAGGCCAGCTCCGCCGCCGTGCTGGCGCCGATCCGCCCGACCAGCACCATCCCGGTCAGCAGCGGCCCCAGCTCCGTCAGGATGCTCGCCGTCGCCACGCTGCCGACGACCCAGATCGGCAGCCCGCCCGAGAACTGCGCCCCCGACTGCTGCGATGTCACGGCGCCGCCGATCGCCGCCATCACTACGACGAGCGGGAGGGCGCGGATTCCCATGGCGAACGACTGCTCGAGCAGCGCCGTCAGGTAGAGGCGCGGGTGCGGGAGCGTGCGGGCCACCACCGTCGCCATCAGCGCGCCGCGCCCGACGTGGTCGAGCCCGCGGCGGACGGCGGCGATCGGCGCCGCGGCGCCGGCGCGGTTCCCGGCGCCACCCCCCGCCATTGTCGCGCTACCTCGCCGGGCGCGGCCGCGAGCGCCGCCAGCGCCAGAGGTAGAAGACCGGCACGCCCAGCAGGATGATGCCGAAGCCGACGAGCGTGGAGAACGTCTGCTGCACGACCGCGTTGCCGAGGAGCGCGACGGAGGCGACGAGGAAGACCAGCGGCACGATCGGGTACCCGGGGGTCCGGTACGGCCGCTCCGCGTCGGGCCGCCGGCGTCGCATGATGAACACGGCCGCCACGGCCAGCGCGTAGAACGGCCAGATCCCGAGGATGAACGCATCCGCGAGCTGCTCGAACGTCTGGATCGAGACATACCCCACGCCCAGCGCGCCGCACAGCGCGATGCTGGCCCACGGCGTCCGCCAGCGCGGGTGCACCGCGGCGATCGGCCGGAAGAACAGGCCGTCGTCGGCCATGGCGTACAGGATCCGCGGGCCCGTCATGACCGAGGCGTTCAGCGCGCCGAACGTCGACAGGATCACGAGCGCCGAGACGATCCCCGCCCCCGCCGCGCCGAAGACCCGCGTCGCCGTATCCGCCGCCACCAGCTTCGATTGGGACATGACGTCCAGCGGCAGCACGTAGAGGTACGCGGCGTTCACCAGCAGGTAGACCGCCGCCACGATCAGTGCGCCGCCCAGCAGCGCCCGCGGCATCGTGCGGCCGGGGTCCTTCACCTCCCCCGACATGAACGTGAGGTCCGCCCAGCCGTCGTACGCCCACAGCACCGCGATCAGCGCCACGCCGAAGCCGCCCCAGGACAGTGGCCGGAACCCGACCGGCTGCGCCAGCGCCCCTTCCCCGCCCTTCGCGAAGAGGAACGCGACCAGCGCCAGCCCCGCCAGCGCGATGACCTTCGCGCTCGTCGTCGCGTTCTCCACCACCGCACCCCAGTCCACCGAGCGGATGTTCGCCGAGCACAGCCCGATGATCGCCGCCGCCGCCACCAGCCGCGTCGTGAAATCGGTCAACGGCACGAAGTTGCCGAGGTACTCTGCGAAGATCATCGCGATTGCGCCCAGCGCCGAGGGCCGGATCACCACCAGCTCCGTCCAGCCGAACAGGAACGCCGGCAGCGGCCCGAACGCCTCCCGGATGAAGACGTAGATCCCGCCCGAGCGCGGGTACATCGTCGCCAGCTCGGCCAGTGTCAGCGCACCGAACAGCGCGACCACCGCGCCGGCGATCCACGCCAGCGCCAGCGCCCCGACGCTCCCGATCTCGGCCGCCACACTGCTCGGGACGCGGAAGATGCCGCTCCCGATCGTCGATCCGACCGCTACCGCGACCGCGCTCCAAAGGCCGAGCCGCCGCGGCAGTCGCTCTTCGCGGGCGGCCGATTCCACAGCCGGGGAAATCCGTTCAGTCAGCACGGGCTCTGGGGGCTCGGGGAGGAGAGCCGCGCCCGGGAAGGCGCGTCGGAATCTCAGCAAGATAACCGCGCCCGCACGGGGCGGGTATCCCGCGGGACGCGCTCGAGACGCGACCGCGCCGCCCCCGCCGCGCCCGGGCCGGCGCCGGTCCAGGCACGCCCGACGGTCCGCGAGTGGCACGCCTGTTGCCCCCCACCCCGCTCGGTTCCGAGGCATGGGGGGCACATGAACGCGCTGTTCCGCAGGTTCTCCGAGGGAGTCGCGCGCATCACCGGCAGCGCCTGGACGTTCGTCGCCGCCGCGCTCGTGATCGTGGCCTGGGCCGTGAGCGGACCGATGTTCGCCTTCTCGGATACCTGGCAGCTCGTCATCAACACGGGCACGACGGTCGTCACGTTCCTGATGGTGTTCCTGATCCAGAACACGCAGAACCGCGACGCGAGGGCGATCCACCTGAAGCTGGACGAGCTGATCCGCGCCGTGGGCCCGGCGCGGAACGGGATGGTCGACCTGGAGAGCCTCTCCGACGAGGAGCTCGCCGACCTCCAGGCGGAGTTCGAGCGGTTGCGCGAGCAGGCGGAACGCCAGCACCCCGGCGCATCGGAGGCGGTGCCCCCGGACGCCGAGACGGAGGCGGTGGCCCGCCAGGAGGCCGCGGTGGCCCAGGCGCGGCACAAGCGCGCCTCCTGACCCGGCTCCCGGGAATGTAGCTCTTGCCGTGACGCGGGGTTCGCCCGCATTATGGAAACATCCTCCGCACCACTTCCGGAGGCCGCTTCCCGTCAGACAACGATATCGGTATGCGCCGCAGCAACCCTCCTCTCGAGCCTCGCGCGTGGATGCCTCGGGCGTTTCCTGCATCCATCGCCCTCCTGGCCCTCGGCCTCCTCGCCGGGCCCGCCTCCGCCGAGCCGCACAAGGGCTCCGACCGCTTCGCGCGGGTCGACTCCATCATCGAAGCCGCCATCCGGGACGGCGCCACACCGGGCGCGGCCCTGGCCATCGGGCGCCGCGGTGCGCCGCCGCTGATGCGCGCGTACGGCCGCATCGACTGGGACCCGGAATCCGCGCGGGTCACGGACTCGACGCTCTACGACCTCGCGTCGCTGACAAAGGTCGTGGGCACGACGACGGCGGCGATGATGCTGGTACAGCAGCGCCGGCTGAAGCTGGACGCCCCGGTCTGGCGGTACCTGAGCCAGTGGCCGCGGAAGGGCGCGAAGGGGCGCATCACGATCCGACAGCTCCTGCTGCACAAGTCGGGGCTCGCGGAAGGCGCGGAGCTCTGGTGGATCCCGGGGAGCCGCGCGGAGCGGCTGCGCTGGATCGCCTCCCGGCCGCTCGCGTCGAAGCCGGGGACGCGCACGCTCTACAGCGACCTGGGGATGATCGTGCTCGGCTCCGTGATCGAGCGGATCACGCACACGCGGCTCGACGGGTTCCTCGACGCGCGCGTCTTCCAGCCGCTGGGGATGCGGGACACGAAGTTCAACCCGTTGAATCCGCGGAACGGCTCGCCCTTCGACCTGGCGCGGATCGCGCCGACGGAGCTGGACACGTCGATCCGCAACAAGCACCTGCAGGGCGAGGTGCAGGACCTGACCGCGGCGGCGCTGGGCGGCGTGGCGGGGCACGCGGGGTTGTTCTCGTCGATCCGGGACCTGTCGCGCTTCGCGCAGGTCATCCTGACCGGCGCGTCGGGGAAGGACACGAAGATCCTGCGGGCCAGCACGATCGAGCGGTTCCTCGCGGCGCGGCCGGGGACCGACCGCACGCTGGGGTGGGAGCTCGCGGGCGATGACCGGCCGTTCTCCAAGGTCGCCGTCGGGCACACCGGCTACACCGGCACGAGCATCTGGATCGACCCGCGCCGCGGCTATTACGTCGTGCTGCTGACGAACCGGGTCGATCCGACTGCGGCGAACCGGAAGCACCTGGCACTGCGGAAGGCGGTGAACGAGGCGGTGAGCGAGCTGATGGCCGGGGACGACGACGACTGAGCGTCGCCGGCCACCGGCGGCCGCATCCCGCGCCCCTGGAGCGCTCGAGCGCTCCGGGGGCGCGCCGCATCCGGGCCCGGGCGGGATGGGTCCGGCGACGACGCCTCCGCTTCCGCACGCCGCCCGCGGCGGCCGCGCGCCGCCCCGTCGGCGCGGCGGCGAGCCCCGAAAAAGGAAGTACCCCGGAATCGAGGATCCCGGGGTACTCCTTTACCGGTACGACCGACGACCGCCCCCCCGACGGCCGTCGAACCGCCCGGTTACTGCGTGACGAAGTGGATCGGCAGCGCCACCCAGACCATGACCGCGATGTCGCGGTTGTAGCCCGGGCTGAACCGCATCAGCTCCCCCACCTTCAGCGCGGCCTCGTCGAACGCCACGTACCTGCTCGGCTCCTTCACCACGGTCTTGATCACCTTGCCGTGCTCGTCGATCAACAGCCAGATCAGGACCGTGCCGCCCACGCCGGAATCGCGCAGGAACTGCGGATAGAAGCGCTTCAGCGCCGCAACCACCTCCGCCCCATTCTTCAGCTCCGGCGCGACCGTATACGGCGTGAACGTCGGCGCGGCGACGATGTCCTCGACGGTCACCACCCTCGTGCTGTTCGGGTTGCCGTTGGCCTTTCCACCCTCGACGCCCTCGCCCGAGAAGTCGGCCTCGTTGATCATGGCACCCGTCTTCGGCGGCGGGATGTCCGGTGGCACGAACGTCGGCGTCGACAGCACCTGGAAGCCCTTGGCCACATCCTGCACGGCGACCGGCGGCGCGGACTTCACGTCCGGTGGCGGAGGCGGAGGAGGCGGCGGAGTCGGCGCCTCGGGCTCGAGCTTGATGGCCATGAGCACCTGGTCCGGGACCTCCTGCGGCCGCTGGCTCGCGGCGATGCTGGCCCAGATGAGCGCGCCGACCGTCAGGGCGTGGAAGATGAGCGACGTCGCCGTCGCTCCCGCGGCGGCTCCCTTGCTGCGGGGCGGACGCGACGCGAAGAGGTGAGTGAATACCGGCTCGCCGGCCGTCGGAACGGGGTGCGTGCTCATTCATCCCTCCCGGAACCGTGGCACCCGCGGGCCCCCAGCGGCGGGGGATTCGCCGCGGACCCGGGACCAAGCTGCGTTCTCCCGACGTCCGGGTGCTGTAAGGGAAGTGCGGAAAACACCGAGGGATCTCCGCACCACGGGTCCGGAGATTCCCTACGCTGCCGGCGCGGTGTCCGGCAGGGGCCGATCTAACGCCGGAGCGGGGTGCGGCGTCCACTCCATGACGGCGAAGTGCCGCCGCCGATGGCGGCCCGTCGCGGCGCGGCCGGAGCTCGGGCCCCCCGCCCGGCGGATTCCAACAGCACGGAGGCTGACATGTCCCGCTCCATCCGGATCCTGATCACCGTCCTCGCGCTCGCTCCCGCGCCGCTCGCCGCCCAGGCGACTTCGACCCATGCCGACCGCCGCGAGGTCCGGCGCGACGTTCGCAAGCTGGCGGGCGACCGCGTGGAGAGCCGTCACGACCGGCGCGACACCCGCCTCGATCGCCGGGACCTGCGGTCGGATCGCCGGGACGTCCGCTCGGACGTCCGTGACATCCGCGGCGACCGGCGCGAGATCGCCGTCGACCGCCGCGCCGGGGACCGCGCGGAGCTGCGCCGCGACGCCCGCGACCTCCGCCAGGACGCCCATGACCTGCGCGCCGATCACCGCGACATCCGCCAGGACCGCCGGGAGCTGCGCGGCGACCGCCGCGACACCCGGACGGACGCGCGCGAGCGCGCGGCCGACCGGACCGAGCTCCGCGCGGACGTGCGCGCGCTCCGGCGCGGCCGGCGCCCGGCCAACTGACGTTCCGGCGTCGCCGGCGGGGGGAATCCGACCCCGCCGGCAGCGCCAGCTCGCGGCCAGCGCCCGGTCGGGCGTCGAGCCGCCGCCCGCCCCGCTCGGCCCGCCTCCCGCCACACCTCCTCGCTCAAGCGTTTCCGCCGCCGATCCGATTCTGAACGCGTGGGCCGCCGCGCCGATCGCCCGCGTTGGACCGCGCGTGTGACCATTCGGCGAGACCGGCGTCTACATCGTGACGGGATACCACACACCCGCGGCGCGGTCCCTATCCCGGGCGGCGTGATGCTTAGGCTGCAAGAGCTGCTGGTCATCGCGGACGACTCGGAGCTGATCCGGCTTTCCTACTCCGCGACCCTCACCACGGCCGGCTACCCGGTCCTCTGCGCCGCCGACGGCGAGGATGCCGTCCGCCTGGCCCGCGAGTACCTCCCCCGGCTGCTGCTCCTCGACCTCGCCATGCCGGCCATGGACGGCATCGCCGTCGTCGAGGCGCTGAAGGCCGACGAGCACACGGCGGGCATCGCCGTCGTGGCCATGACGGGATACGACGTCGCCGCGGCCGAGCTGCGCAGGCTCGGCTTCATCGGCGTGATCTCGAAGCCGCTCACGCCGGACGAGCTGGTGGCGGCGGTGAAGTTCTTCGTGGCGTCGTCGGCCGCCGGCCGGGCGTGGGCCGAGTTCCCGGCCGACGCCGACCTGCCCTCCCCGTCCGACGGCGGGATGGCACGGTGACCCATCCGCCGGGCCTGGCCGCCCGAGAGATGGACGCCCGCGCTCCGGCGGCGGAGCAGCACCCCGAGGGAACCGCGCTGGGCCGGCCCCGCCTCCTCGTCGTCGACGATGTCGACGACAACCGCATCATCCTCGCGGCGCTCCTCTCTCATGCCGGCTATGAGACGCTGCACGCGGAGAACGGGCGCGTGGGCGTCGAGCTGGCCCGCGAGCACACCCCCGACCTCGTCCTGATGGACCTCGCGATGCCGGTGATGAACGGCTGGGACGCAGTGCGCGCGCTCCGCGACGAGCCTCGCACGGCCGCGATTCCGGTCATCGCGGTCACGGCGTGCGACATCGCCGCCGACGAGCTTCGTCATGCCGGGTTCGCCGGATTACTCAGGAAACCGGTCTTCCCGCGAGCCGTGCTGCGCGCGGTTTCGACCTGCCTCGATCGCGCGGGGAGCGGGAACGCATGGATCGACCTGGAGGGCAGCTAGGGGCGACCGGAGTCGCGGCGGCGACGGCGGCACCGATGGGACAAATGGCGACAGGGGGCCGCCCGGATCCGGGCGGCCCCCGCGCGTTCCGCTGATCGCGTTCCCTAGACCGGCTCGTGCCGGCGCCGCTTGACGATCAGCCGGTAGATCGCCAGCAGGACGATCGCGCCGAGGATCGAGCCGATCAGGCCCGCGGTCATGTCGGTGCGCTGACCGCCGCTCAGCGCCCGCGCCACGAAGCCGCCCAGGAACGACCCCGCGATCCCCAGCAGGATCGTGACGATGATGCCCCCCGGGTCCTTGCCCGGCATGATCAGCTTGGCGATTGCGCCCGCGACCAGGCCGAGGATCAGCATGCCGATGATGCTCATCAGGCCCCTCCGTTTCGTCCACGCGGCCAGCGCCGTGCCGGCCACGCCGGCCGATGGCGCAAGGCGGGTGCCGCGGCTTTCGATCGCGGCGCGGCGGTCCTCCGCGCGGTCGGCGTCGCCGCTCTTGCCGGCGGCGAGGAACAAACGCTAGTTTCCCTCCCTCCTCCGAACGGAGCCCACCACCACCGCCGTCACACTCCCGTGGACATCATCCCGGGCGACGCGCGGCGCGTCGGTGCTTCGTTCCAGACGTGCACCTCCGAACAGCAGGGTGCTGACCGATGCAGGTTGGCGGGACCCCCCGGGGCCGGCGCTGGCTGGCTCAGGCGATTCTTGGCGGGCTGGTGGCGGCGGCGAGCCTGGGCGCGATCGTGCGGGCCCGAGGCGGTGGTGCGGCCGGTGGCGGTGCGCGCGCGCTGCGCGCGGCGTCGCCGACGCCGTGGGCGGACGGTTGGGCGGCGGCGCTGGGAGCCGTGCCGGCGCCTTCGCCGGACTCCGCCGCGGACCTTCCGGGCGTCGTGGTCTCGTCCCCGGAGACGACAGTCGTGCGCCTGCGGCTCCCGCGGCTGCGTGCGCTCACGTCGATGCTGCTCGGGACGAGTCTCGACTCGGCGGCCGCGCGGCGCCTGTCGGCGGCGCTCTCGCGCGGCGTGGCGGAGCGGCGCGTGCCGACGGGCACGCCGCTGCAGCTTCACCGCCTGAGCGACGAGCCGGTGCTCGTCGACCTGCTCCTGAACCGGGACACGACGCTGCGGTTCCTGCGCTCGGGCGAACGCTGGCGCGGGCAGGTCATCGAGGCACCGGTCCGGGTCGACACGCTCGTGGCGGCGGTGCAGCTCCGGCGCCGCGGCGGGCTCGCCGAGGCGCTGGCGGCGCAGCTCGAGTCGATCCTGCCCCGCACCGAGCGTGCGGCGCTGGCGGAGCGGGTCCGCGGGATCTACGCGGCGCGGCTCGACGTCGCGCACGACCTGGTCCCGGGGGACGACGTGCGGATGGTGATCGTTCGGGAGCGCCGCCCCGACGGCTCGCTGCGCTCGCACAAGCTGCTGGCGGCCGAGGTCACGGCGGGCGCGGACCGGCTGCGCGCGATCCGGGTCGTGACGCGCGGCAAGGAGGCTTACGTCGACGAGCGCGGGCGCGCCTTCGGCGCGAGCCTGCGCCGATTCCCGCTTTCCCACGCCGAGGTGACGTCCGGCTTCTCCTCCGACCGGGAGCATCCGATCCTCGGCATCTCCCGCGCGCACACCGGCACCGACTTCGCCGCGCCGGCCGGCTCGCCGGTCCGAGCTACCGGCGATGGCACGGTCACGTTCGCTGGGGAGAAGGGCGGCTACGGGACCATGGTGGAGCTCCGCCACCGCGGGGGGTACAGCACGCGCTACGGCCACCTCTCCAGCATCGCGGACGGGGTCGAGGAGGGCGACCGGGTCGTGCAGGGCCAGGTGATCGGCTTCGTCGGCTCGACCGGACTCGCGACGGGCCCGCATCTGCACTACGAGGTGCGGAAGAACGGCGAGCCGCTCGACCCGGTCAGGGCGAGGCTGCCGGTGGCGAATGCGCTCAGCGGCCGCGACCGGGCGGCGTTCCAGCGCACGGTGCGCAGCGTGGACAAGCTGCTGGACGGGAAGAACGTGGAGTAGCCGCGCCCGGCAGCGGCGCGAGCGGATGCGAGGCCCCGAGGGAATCCCTCGGGGCCTCGCTGCGTCGGGCCGGTCGCCGAGCGGGCATCTCCCGGCACCGGCGCGGCGGCCGGGGCGGCGTGGCTATTCGTCCGCTGGCGGCGGCAGCTCCGCCGCCGGGTCGTGCGGCGCCGCGAGGCGTGGCGGGACCGGGGGGGCCGCGCGCTCGGGGCGCAGCAGCCACCGATAGCGCTGCACCTCCTCGGCCGGGACCAGCGGCTCGAGCCAGGACACGTCGGCGCCGGCCGCCGTGATCCGGCCCGGCCCGGCGATCGACAGGTCCGCGAAGCCGGCGGAGCGGTACATCTGCGCGAGATCCGCCGCGGTCTTGCGGGCGGCGCGGCCGCCGTCCGCGGGCGCCGGGATCTGGACGAGCAGGTTCCCGGCTCGGCTCGTGAGCTGGCGGAGGAAGGCGTCGCCGATGCCGATGCCCCACAGGCCCGCCGGCACGAAGAAGTCCCGGGCATCCCAGTGGATGACCGTCCGGCGCCGGCCGTCCATCTCGAGCGTCGTCTCGCGGGCCGCGAGGATCGCCGCCTGCACGCGCATGGCCTGGACGACGGGCGGGCCATCCTTCGCCAGCCGGATCTCGAAGGCGAGGAACCGGTAGTCGTCGAAGTTGAGCTGCGCGCCGCGAGCGGCACGGAGGCCATCCCAGGCCAGGCCGGCCAGCTCCGACGGGTCGCCGCGCAGCTGGCGCAGCCGCGTCTCCGGGCGGGACTGGAGCCCGAACTGCGTCTCCAGGAAGCCGGCGAACGGCGCCGCGTACAACGGACGCAGCAGCGGCCACCAGTGGCGGAAGAGCGGCGCGCCCACCCACCGGCCGAACGAGTTCATGATGCCGAGGTTGAGCGGGTGGTTGTGGTACCGCCCGAGGTCGGCGAGGTGGAAGAGCGCCTCCATGTGCCGGATCGCCTCGCGCAGGATCGGCCCGGCGGCGAGCAGCGCCTGGATCCCGTCCGAGCCGGTCGGCGCGCCCTCGAGGGCCGCAACCTCGCGGTAGACCTGCCGCTCCAGCGCCGTCGCCTTCGGGTCGCGCAGCGCGTGCTCGAGGGCGGCCTGGGCCTCCGCGATCCGCTGGACGTTCTCGCCGAACCCCGGCGGTGGCGGCGTCCACTCGAACCGCGCCCGCGCGAAGTGCCGGGCGCAGCGCGCGCGCGCCTCCTCGCCGGATTCGCCGGCGCGGCCGACCTCGTCCGGCCCACTGCCGACGAAGCGGAACGCCGAGAGCGCGGCGTGCTCCCCGAGTCGACGGTAGGACTCCCACTGCGCCTCGTCGTAGAACTGGTCGCCCGTCGACTCGTGCGGGAAGGCCGCGTTGCGGGTCCGGTACTGGCCCACGTCCGCGGGCTCGTCCCCGACCAGCGTCGGCTTGAAGAGCAGGAGCACGCCCGAGTCGCCGTCCGGGTAGGCGATGTCGCCGGCGACCATGGGCTGGCGGGCGTGCCCGTCCGGTCCCGGGCGAAGCGGCGTGAGGTCGATCGTGATCTCGACGTCGAAGTCCTCGCGGACGCGCCGCACCAGGTTGCCGAGGTCGTCGAACGCGACGTCGGGGTCCGCGCCGCAATCCGAGGCCACGATGTAGCGGCAGTGGCGCCGGATCAGCTCGTAGAGCGCCATGTTCTCGAAGTGCCCGCCGTCGGAGAGGTGCACGTCCGTCCCGGCGGCGCGCGTCAGCCCGAGCATCTCCTTGTAGAACGGGAGCCCGCGCGTCCAGCGGCGGGGCGGCCCCTGCTCCGGGTGCCGCCACCACATCCCGAGCCTGAGGTTCAGCGCGGTCATCGAGAAGACGGCCGCCGGCCCGAGCCGCACCGACCACGAGCCCATCTGGGAGTTGAACGCGGCGGCGGAGGCCGTGACCGCGTCCGCGAGGCTGGCCACGCCGGAGGAGCGCCCGAGCGCGGTCGCTCGCTTCGCGGCCGCCGCCGGCCACTCGCTCCACTCGCCGCCGACCGAGAAGCCGACCGGCGAGAGTACCGCGCTGTCCGCGCCGCGGTGCAGGTGCAGGAACTGCTCGTTCGCGGCCAGGTCGTTGGCCGCACAGCAGACCAGGTGCAGCGGCCGTTGGCGGCAGTCGCCGAGCTGCACGTCGTCCTCGCGCTGCAGCTCGCTGACCCGGTCACCGGGCAGGTCCCGGGCGTGGGCGGCGCCCAGGAACGCCCGGGCGATGCGTCCGCGGTAGAACGCGTGAAGCCCGACCTCGTTCGGGTCGAGCGCGACCACGACGAGCGCCGTGATGCCGGCCGCGACCGCCACGACCCAGCCGAAGATGGGCGCCAGCCGCAGCATCGTGTACATCACCAGCACCACCAGGAGCGCGACGAACGCGTACGCGACGAGCTGCGGCAGCCGCGGCCGCAACAGCGCGGCGATCCGGCTGCCGGCGGGCTTGTTCGGCTGCGGCGCGAAGAAGCCCTGCAGCCGCGTCACGACCAGCGCGATCGCGCTGGTCGACATGCCGCCGGCGACCCACGCGACCAGCGTGTGCGTGTGCACGTCGACCCAGGCCGCCGCGAGCCAGAGGGCCGTCACGACCATCCAGAGCGCGGCCAGGAAGACGAGCCGGCTGAGCACCCGGTCGAGCGGCGAGTGCAGCCCACGCCGCCCGGCCGCCGACACCGCGAAGCGCACCACGACCAGCGCCACGGCACCCGCCAGCCAGGCGACAGGCGGGAGGAAGAGGACGCGGTCCCACGGCGCCGAGCCTCGCAGCACGGAGACCGGCGGCCCGGCGCGGAACGGGAGGATCGACCCCTCGAACAGGAGCCAGACCACGAACACCACCGTGAGCGCGACGACGCAGAGCGCGGCATAGGCCCACGGCCAGCGCGGCAGCCGCTCCTTCCGGCGCCAGATGGCCTCCGCGCCGAACAGCACCGCGGTCGTGAGCAGGATCAGACCCGCGGTCGTGGCCGGCGCACGGCCGGCGCCCGGCACCCCGCCGGCGAGCGCGTCGGTCAGCCAGGCGGGCGGCGCGAACAGCGCCCAGACCGGGACGAGCCACGCCGCCACGGCCAGGGCGATGAGCGCGCCCGCCGCCAGCAGCGACGGGAGCGTGGCCGCGAACAGCGCCGCCACCATGCGACCGGTGTCGAAGCTCAGGATCCCGAGCCTCGGGTTCAGGAAGTTGCCGAACTCCCGGAGGTGGCGGATCTCCGCCGGCTCGCTCGGCTGCGGCGGCCCGCCGGGCGCGCCCGGCTCGATGCGCGGAAAGCCGCGGCCCTCGTGGTCGCGCCGCCGCCACGCCGTCCAGAAGCCGCCGACGTAGCCGCCGCCGGAGACGGTGGACAGGTAGTCGAAGCAGCCCAGGATCCCCCGCTCCGCCAGGCCCTGCAGCAGCCCCAGGTTGAACGTCGCGCTGCGGATCCCGCCGCCGGAGAGCGCGAGCCCGAACAGGTCCCGCGGCGGGTCCCGCAGCCACTTCGCGGCCGAGCCCGATCCGGGCGCCGCCCCGTCCCCGGCGGCGGTCGGACC
>DASTKT010000113.1:0-7375 GCA_035715725.1 Longimicrobiales bacterium
GTGACCGGCACGCCGTCGCTCCAGCGCACGCCCCGGCGCAGGTGGAAGACGACGCCCGTATCCCCCAGGAGCTCCCAGCGCTCCGCCAGCCGCGGCCGCACCTCCAGCTTCGGCCCGTACTCCACCAGCGGCAGGAAGAGCATGAACCGGTTGATCTCCTGCGTCCAGCGCTCGGTCGAGACGAGCGGGTTCGCGAAATCGAGATCGCCGGTGACGGCCATGACGGCGGTGCCGCCGTTCCTCGCGGCGGAGCGGTCCCCGCACCCGGGCAGGGCCAGGGCCAGCGCTAGGGCGCAGGTGAGCCGGGCAGCAGCTCGCGACCGCATCGTCGGTGCTCCGTTGATGGATGGACGGGGGGCCAGACCGGGGAGGCCGCCGTAAGTATCGGCTGCTAACCGACTGGAGACAAGCGAGCTACGCCAGCTCGACGTCGGGGAGGCGCTGGAGCTCGGTGAGGATCCCCCGCAGGAGGGCGGCGAAGCGGCCCGCCGCCTCCGCGGCGGCCGCGACCACGTCGGCGTGGCTGAGCGGCTCGGCGGCGAAACCCGACGCGGCGTTCGTGACGAGCGAGATGCCGAGCACGCGGATGCCGAGCGCCCGCGCCACGATGACCTCCGGGATGGTGCTCATACCGACGGCGTCCGCGCCCATGCGGCGGTACATCCGGACCTCGGCCGGCGTCTCGTAGCTCGGACCGCTCACGGCCAGGTACACGCCACGGACGAGCCGGATCCGGCGGTCGAGGGCGACCCGCTCGGCGATCGCGCGCAGCTCCGGGTCGTACGGCTCCGACATGTCGGGGAACCGGGGATCGCCCGGGATCACCGGTCCGATCAGCGGGTTACGACCCATCAGGTTGATGTGGTCGTCGATGAGCATGAGGTCGCCGGCGCGGAACGCGGGATTCACGCCGCCGGCGGCGTTCGTGACGATCATCGTGCGGGCGCCGAGCGCGGCGGCGGCGCGGACCGGGAGCGCCAGGAGCTCGGGCGGGTGCCCCTCGTAGAGATGGAAGCGCCCCTGGAGCGCCAGGCATTCGACACCCTCGGCCCGGCCGGCGACGAGCTGGCCCCGGTGCCCCTCGACCGTGACCGGCGGAAAGCCCGGGATGTCGCGGAACGGGATCCGGACCGCATCGTCGAGCTCATCGGCGAAGGTGCCGAGCCCCGACCCGAGGACGAGGAGCACCCGCGGCCGAACCGTCAGCCGTTCGTGCAGGAACGCGAGCGTGTCCGTGATGCTCTGCATGGCCTCAATCCGTGACCGTGGCGGCCTTCCCGAGGGCCGCGGGCGGCGTGGCGCGGCCGACGACGCCGGCGAGCGCCACGATCGTCAGCACGTACGGGATCATCGCGATGAACTGCGACGGAATGGCCGTGACCGTCTGCAACTGGATCTCGAGCGTCTCGGCGGCGGCGAAGAGGAGGCAGGCAGCGCCGGCGCGCAGCGGGTCCCAGCGGCCGAAGATCACGGCGGCGAGCGCGATGAAGCCGCGGCCGGCCGTCATCTGGTCACTGAACTGGTGCTGCTCGATGGCGAGGTAGACGCCGCCGAGGGCGGCGAGCGCGCCGGAGAGCAGCACGGCGACCGTGCGCACCCGCGGCACCGAGACGCCCAGCGACTCGGCGGCCTCGGGGTGCTCGCCGGCGGCCCGGAGCCGCAGCCCGAATGGCGTGCGGTAGACCAGCCAGGCCGTGACCGGCACCGCGGCGAGCCCGACCCAGAGGAGCGGGTTGCCGAGCGACGAGAGCAAGCCCCTCCCGGCCTCGCCGAAGCCGGGGACGCGCGGCGAGTTCGAGGAGCTGTCGAAGGCCAGGAGCAGGAAGAAGCGGGTGGCGCCGACGACCAGCAGGTTGATGGCGATTCCGACGATGACCTGGTCGGCGCGGAAGCGAACGACGCAGAGCGCGTAAAGCGCCCCCAACGCGATCCCGGCGGCGACGCCCGCGCCGACGCCGACCCAGGCTCCGCCGCCGTAGAAGTCGCCGAGCACGGCGCCGAACGCGCCGCCGAGCATGAAGCCCTCGAGGCCGAGCGCGACCAGCCCGGAGCGCTCGGAGAGGACGCCGCCCACCGCCGCGAAGAGAAACGGGATGGCGATCCGGATGGTCTGGAGCAGGAACGCGAGGAGGATCATGCGTCGGCCCTCCCGCGGGAGCTCCGCAGCAGCCGCCGGACCTCCGGCACCGTGACGGCGACGGCGAGGATCACGACGGCCTGCAGCACCTCGACCATCTGCTTCGGCACGACGGCGTGGATGGCCAGGCCGCCCTGGGACAGCGTGGCGAAGAAGAGCGCGGCCAGCACGACCCCGAGCGGGTGGTTGCGCCCGACGAGCGCGACGGCGATGCCGAGGAAGCCGGCGCCGCCGGCGAAGCCCTCCTCGTAGTAGCGCTTGTAGCCCAGCACGAAGTTGACGCCGCCGAGCCCGGCGAGCGCGCCGGAGATGACGAAGGCGCGAAACCAGACCCTGCCGACGTCCACGCCGCCGTATTCGGCCGCCGGCGGCTGGAGCCCAACGGCGCGCAGCTCGTAGCCGGCGCGCGTGCGGAAGAGGTACCACCACCCCAGCGCGGCAACGGCGAGGGCGACGAGGAGCGTCAGGTTCGCGGCGGAGCCGTGGAACGCCGGGATCAGGCCGGCCAGCCGGGCGACCGCGCCGGCGTGGATCTCCGGCGTATGCAGCGTCTCGGGAACGTGCAGGTGCGCCGCCACGACGTAGTTCAGCAGCGCCAGCACGATGAAGTTCAGCATGATGGTGACGATGACCTCGTGGGCGCCGAGGCGGGCCTTGAGGATTCCCGGCACGGCGCCGACGCTGCCGCCGCCGACCATGGCCGCGAGCAGGGCGAGGGGTACGGCGACGAGGGCGGGCGTGCCGGCGGGGAGCGCGAGCCCGACGAGCGCGGCGAGGAAGCCGCCCGCGGCGAGCTGGCTCTCCGCGCCGATGTTGAAGAGCCCGGCGCGCAGGCCGAACGCGACGGCCAGGCCGGTGAAGACGAGCGTCGTCGCCTTGAACAGCACCTGGCCGAAGCCGTAAGCGTTGCCCCACGTGCCGGCGAGCAGCAGCCGGTAGACCTCTCCCGGCGGCTGGCCGACGGCGAGGATGAGCAGGTCGCCGATGACGAGCGCGAGGAGGATGGCGACGAGGGGCGGGAGGAGCGCTTCCTCGAGGAGCGCCCGGGTGCGCGGCGACAGCCCGCGGGCGCGGCGCGCGTCCGTGGCGCGACTCACGCGGCCCCCCGGCCGGCGCCGCACATGTGCTCGCCCACGATCTCCTTGTCGGCTTCCTGGCGGGGGAGGACGGCGGCGATCCGGCCGCGATAGAGCACGGCGATGCGGTCCGCGAGCGCGAAGACCTCGTCCAGGTCCGCCGAGACGAGCAGGACGGCCTTGCCGGCGTCGCGGGCCCGGCGCAGCTCTGCGTGGATGAACTCGATGGCGCCGACGTCGACACCGCGCGTGGGCTGCGCCGCGAGCAGCGCCGAGAAGTCGCGCCCCATCTCCCGGGCGATGACGATCTTCTGCTGGTTCCCCCCGGAGAGCGCGCGGGCCGCGAGCGAGGCGTCCGGCGGCCGGATGTCGAAGCCGCGGATCTTCTCCTCCGCGTTCCGCTCGATGCGCTCCCGGTCGAGGACCCCGCGGCGGGCGTAGCGGTCCTGCAGGCCGAGAATCAGGTTGTCGCCGACGGAGTAGTCCAGGATGAGACCACGGGAATGCCGGTCCTCGGGGATGTGGGACAGGCCGGAGCCGGTCCGCTCCCGGGGGCTGCGTGCCGACAGCTCCTGGCCGGCCAGGCGGATCGAGCCGGATGCCGCCGGCCTCAGCCCGGCGATGGCCTCGACCAGCTCCGTCTGGCCGTTCCCCTCCACGCCGGCGATGCCGAGGATCTCCCCGGCCGTGATGGCGAAGCTCACGCCGTCCACGGCGTTGCCGCCCCGGCCGCCCCGGACCACGAGATCCTTCACCTCGAGGACGGCGCCGCGGCCGCTCGGCGGCGGCGCCGCGGCCCCGGCGGCCAGGGCGACATCGCGCCCGACCATGGCCCGCGCGAGCTCGGCGGGCGTGGTCGCGGCCGTGGCGAAGCGGGCCACCGTGGCGCCGTGCCGCATGACCGTGACCGTGTCCGAGATCTCCACCACCTCGTCGAGCTTGTGCGTGATGAGGATCACGGTTCCCCCACCGTCGCGCAGGCGGCGCAGCACGCGCCAGAGGTCCTGCACCTCCGGCGGCGAGAGCACGGCGGTCGGCTCGTCCAGGATCAGGATGCGCGCGCCGCGGAACAGCGTCTTCAGGATCTCGCACCGCTGCGCCTCGCCCACGGTGAGATCGCCGACGCGCGCGTCCGGCGGGACCTCGAGCCCGGTCTCCGCGACCAGCTCCGCGACGGCGCGGCGCGCCCGGCCGAGATCGAGGACGGGGCCCTTCGTGAACTCGCGGCCCAGCACCACGTTCTCGGCCACCGTCAGCGTCGGCACCAGCATGAAGTGCTGGTGCACCATGGCGACGCCGGCGGCGATCGCCTGCGCCGTCGTCCACCCGGTGACCTCGCGCCCGTTCACCCGGACGACGCCGGCGTCCGGGCGGTAGAGCCCGGCCAGGATGCGCATGAGCGTGGACTTGCCCGCGCCGTTCTCGCCGACGAGCGCGTGGATCTCGCCGGCGCGGACCGAGAGGTCGGCTCCGCGGTTCGCGCGCACGGCGCCGAAGCTCTTCTCGATCGCCGCCATCTCGACGGCGAGGTCCGCCGCGGGTCCGGTCACGCTCATCGCTCCGTGGGGACCGTGATGCGGCCGTCGATGATCAGCTGCCGGATCTGCTCGACCCGCGCGCGCACCGGGTCGGGGATCAGGTTGCGGTTCCGCTCGTCGTAGACGTAGCCCACGCCGCCCTCCTTCAGGCCGAATGAGTAGATGCCGCCGGTGAACGTCCCCTCGCGGACGCGCTGCGCGATGTCGAAGACGGCGGCATCGACGTTCTTGACCATGGAGGTCATGACGTGGCCGGGCGCCTCGTCGTACTGGTCGGAGTCGACGCCGATGGCGTAGTTGCCGGTCTGGCGCGCCGCCTCGAAGACACCGAGGCCGGTCGAGCCCGAGGCGTGGAAGATGACGCGGACCCCCTGCTGGTACTGGCTGAGCGCCAGCTCCTTCCCCTTGGCGGGGTTGCGGAACGCCTCGGGCGTCGCGCCGGCGTACTGCGCCACGACCTGGCAGTCGGGGCAGACGTACTTCACGCCGGCGCGGTAGCCCGCCTCGAACTTGTGGATGAGCGGGGAGTCCATGCCGCCGACGAAGCCGATCCGCTTCGATCCCCCCGCCAGCGCCGCGATCGCGCCAACGAGAAACGAGCCCTCCTCCTCGCGGAACTTCAGTGCGGCGAGGTTCGGCGGCGGCGGGACGACGTTGCCGGCGGCGTCCACCTTGAGCGCGTAGTCGACGCCCGCGAACGCGACGTTCGGGTACTCCTGGGCGAGCTGCGTGAGGTCGTCCGTGAAGATGAAGCCGACGCCGACGACGAGGTTCATCCCCTCGGCGGCGAGGAGCCGCAGCCCCGCCTCGCGGTCCGGCCCTTCGCCGGGCTCGATGTAGCGGGTCTCGACGCCCAGCTCGCGCGCCGCCCTCTCGGCGCCGCGGTAGGCCGCGTCGTTGAAGGACTTGTCGCCACGGCCGCCGACGTCGAACACGACGCCGAGCCGCTCGCGCGCCGCGCCCGAGGCCACCGCGGCGCCGCGGGGATGCACGAGGAGCAGGGCGAGGTGGATCGCCACGAGGGCGGCGACGAGGAGCAGCAGCTTGCGCATCGGGTGGTCGTTTCGGCGGCCCGGCCGCCAGGCTCGTGTCGTGGGGCGACGGCTCGAGCGCCGCCACCCGGGTCGTGCATGCTATCCCGGCCACCGCCACTGGTTCCGGCGGCCCTCCTCCTCGTATCGCTGCGCCGCCTTCGCCTCGCGCGCCGCCACCAGCGCGCGGTTCTCGAACAGCTTGACCAGCAGCGCGCCCGTGACGAACCCGCCCACATGCGCCCAGAACGCCACACCGCCGCCGGGCTGCGCGCCCGCACGCGTCGAGATGAGCTGCACCGCGAACCACTCCCCGAGGATGAACCACGCCGGGACGGGAATGATCCGGATGATGAAGAAGAAGATGAACAACGTCTGGATCCGCACCCGCGGGTACAGGACGATGTACGCGCCCATGACCCCGCTGATCGCGCCCGACGCACCCACCGTGGGCACCGGCGAGGACGGATCCGAGAGCACCTGCGCCATCGCCGCCGCCAGCCCGGTCAGCAGGTAGAAGACCAGGTAGCGGACGTGCCCCATGGAATCCTCGATGTTGTTCCCGAAGATCCACAGGAACCACATGTTCCCGATCAGGTGCATCCAGCTCCCGTGCAGGAACATGCTCGTCAGCAGCGCCTGCCACGTGAGGCCGCCGAAGCGGCAGGCCGCCCCCGGACCCAGCACCACCCCGCCGTAGCTGCCGGTCCGCCCCGTCACCTCCGCGGGGATCATCCCGTACTCGCACACCGTCCGCGTCAACAGCCCCGGCGAGGCGCCCGCCCCCTCGACGTACAGCCACACGATGACGTTCGCCAGGATCAGCGCCACGGTCACGTACGGCGTCAGGATCGTGGGGTTCTCGTCGCGCAGCGGGATCAAGCGGGCTCCTCGGAGGCGGTGCGCGCAGGATAGCGCTCCGCTGGAGCGGTTGGCAAGCCGCGGCCGATGGCGGCGCACGCTTTCGCCGTCGCTCGCCTGGCGGCTCGCGCACGCCCGCGGAGCGGGCTGTCGCCGCGCCTGCGGCGCGACGCACGCTGCGCTGTCGCGCGCCTGGCGGCGCGCGCACGCTCGCTGCGCTCGCTGTAGCGGCCTTCGGCCGCGAGAACGGCCACACCTCCGCTGGGCAGGTGAACGGCGGGGGACGGGTCGGGTACGGCTACGGGTAGGGGTACGGGAACGAATCTCGGAGCATGAGCGGCGGCGGCACTACCCAGCAGCGTGCGGGCGCCGCGCCGGCGGCCCGGCCACCTCGCGGCGCGCAGCGCCGCTACAGCCCGCGCAGCGGGCGTGCGCTCGCCGCAGGCGAGCGACAGCGCCAGCGTGCGGGGCGCCGCAGGCGCCACGACAGCGAGCGACAGCGAGCGTGCGCGAGCCGCCAGGCGCGCGACAGCGCCAGCGTGCGTCGCGCCGCAGGCGCGGCGACAGCGCAGCGTCCGCGGCCCTCCGGGCCGCTGCCAGGCTGGCAGGGAGCCTGGGATTTTGCGCCGATCTGACGCGGATTTCGGGGCTGTGGGGGGCATGGGGCTTGCACCCGGGGCGGGCGTACCCGCCGTGGGTTTTTTCGCGCATCAATTGGGGTTCAAGGAGAGA
>DASTKT010000114.1:0-19041 GCA_035715725.1 Longimicrobiales bacterium
GACCGATGTCTGGGGCGAACTGCGCAGACTCACGATTCGAGCGAAACGGCTCGTAATCGAGTCCATGAAAGCACCGTTGTTGGCTAATGACTGGGCAGAACTTGGAAGGATTCTTTCGCGCGCCGCAGCAGTGGGAGATGAAGTTGAGCGGTTGGAGATAATCAGGCACGTGTTGCCCGCTCTGTGGGACGGAGGCCGGGTTGAGTTGATCGCCGAGGAGATTCACGCAGTAATGTCGCGCCTCGAAGAGGCGCCGCCGACGCCTCTCGGGCTCCAGGTGCTTAGTACGCTTTGTCAAATCCTGATACTCTCGGATGGCCCGGCTGCCGGGCTTCGCTGGGCAAATATCGCGTGCGGTCGCGCGAGCCGTCTTGGTGATCCATCGGTGATGGCACTCGCGTACCTGACCCGGGCGTTAGGCTTCCATTACGTCGGACGCAGCAGGCTCGCATCTGAGGATTTTGCAGCCGCACGTCAGGTAATCCAAGCTGCTCAGCTGGACAAGTATAGGATCCCCCTGATGATCTATTCCAGTGTCGCGAGCGCCGACATGGGGGATTATGGCGCAGCGTCCAAGCTTCTTGATGATGCCATTCGCAATACAATTCAGGAGGGAGATTGGCGCAACTATGTCTGCGCGCAACATAACCGGGCGTTCTATGCCTACGAGCAGGGAATGCTAATTGAAGCGCGACAGGCCGCCAATGCTGCATTGGTGCGGCGAGGGCTCGGCGCCTGGTATAACGAGGCGAGCACATGGTCCTTGCTCGGCCTGATTTCTCTGGACGAAGGCGAGCATGAACAGGCCGCGGTCGTACGCGAGAGACTGTTGGAGGGCTACCTCCCACGCCGCATCTGGGGCCCCGACCTCTCCTACATCGAGATCTTCCTCGCCCGGATGGAGGTGGCGGATGGGCGGCGGGATCTGGCGCTGGCGCGGCTGTCGGAGGTGATTGCGGCGTACGAGCATCGGGATGTGTTCTGCCTGTCGCGGGTGCAGCTGGAGAAGGCGCGGATGCTCGTGGGGACGGATCCGGACGAGGCTCGGCGACTCGCGCGGGAGGTGAGGGCGCGGGGATCGGAGATCGGGGCGCAGCCGCTCATGGACAAGGCGGAGGCGGTCCTGCGGAGCCTGCGGGCCGGGCGCGCGGTCGGAGGCGGGGGTGGCGGCGGCCGTTCTTGACCCCGCGGGGCGGGGGGGAATAGCTTCGAGCGTTCCCCTGGGACTTCCTTCTTCTTCTCCTCGTCCACGATGCTCGTCCGCGGCCGCATGACGCGCGAGGTGGTGGTGGCCTCGCCGGAGACCTCGCTTGCCGATGCGCTGGCGCTCTTGCAGGAGCGGCGGATCCGGCATCTCCCGGTGGTGGAGGGTGGGGCGCTGGTGGGGCTGGTGAGCGACCGGGACCTGCGCTCGGAGGTGCCGGCGCCGGGGGTGATCGCGGAGGCGGAGCGGCAGGCGCTGCTGCGGGAGAAGCGGGTGGGGGCGGTGATGGGGCGGGACATGGTGGTGGTGGACCCGGACACGCCGGTGGAGGAGGCGGCGCGGCTGATGGCGCACCATCGGATCGGCTGCCTGCCGGTGGTGGTGGGGGCGGAGGTGGTGGGGATCCTGACGGCGTCGGACCTGGTGCGGGCGTTCGTGGAGCTGTTCGGGGTGAACAAGCCGTCGAGCCGGCTGGAGGTGCGGATGCCGAACCGGCCGGGGGAGCTCGCGCGGGTGGTGCGGCTGATCGGGGTGGAGGAGCGGGTGAACATCACGGGGCTGGTGATGCCGCCGGCGTCGACGACGGAGGTGATGGCGGTGATCCGGGTGCAGACGGTGGATCCGCGGCGGATCATCGAGGGGCTGCGCCGGCTGGGGTACGAGGTGGGGTGGCCGGCGCTGGACCTGCCGCCGGAGCCGCCGCGGGCGCCGGCGTCGTAGGCGTCGCATGGACCACGCGGCGCGGCCCCCGAGGGAACCCGCCGGGGCCGCGCGCAATCGATCCCGAGCCGAATTGCCTGTCGAGACCGCGCTGATCTGGGACGACGTCCTGGCGAGCTACCGGTTCCACGAGGAGCACCCCATGAACCCGCGCCGGCTGGCGTGGACGGTGGGGCTGATCCGGGAGCTGGGGCTGGTGGGCGGGGAGGCGCGGCCGGAGCTGGCGCCGCGCCCCGCGACGGACGAGGAGCTGCTGCTGGCGCACGCGCCGGAGTACGTGGCGGCGGTGAAGCGGCTGTCGCGCGCGGGCGCGGAGCCGGCGGAGGGCGCGCGCTTCGGGCTCGGCACGGAGGACACGCCGCTGGTCGAGGGGATGCACGAGGCGGCGTCGCTCGTGGTGGGCGGGACGCTCGTGGCGGCGGAGGCGGTGATGTCGGGGCGCGTGACCCGCGCGTTCAATCCGGCCGGCGGCCTGCACCACGCGCGGCGCGCGGAGGCGGCGGGGTTCTGCATTTACGACGACCTGGCGGTCGCGATCCGCTGGATGCAGCGGACCCATTCGGCGCGCGTGATGTACATCGATTACGACGCGCACCACGGCGACGGCGTCCAGCAGATCTTCTACGGCGACCCGGACGTGCTGACCGTCTCGTTCCACGAGAGCGGCACGTACCTCTTCCCGGGCACGGGCTATCCGGACGAGCTGGGCGAGGGCGACGGCTACGGCTACTCGGTGAACGTGCCGCTGGACGCGCACACCGAGGACGACTCGTTCCTCGCCGCGTTCCGCTCGCTGGTGCCGGAGCTGGCGGACGCGTTTCGGCCGGACGTGATCGTGCTCCAGAACGGCTGCGACGCCCACGTGCTGGATCCTCTGACCCACCTCCGCTGTACGACCCGGCTCTACGAGGAAACGGTGAAGGTGGTGGGCGAGGTGGCCGACAGGCACTGCCGTGGGCGGATCGTGGCGACGGGGGGTGGCGGCTACGCCGCGTACACGGTGGTGCCGCGCGCCTGGACGCTGGTCTGGGCCGGGCTGTGCGGCGTCGAGGCGCCGGACGCGCTCCCGCCGGAGTGGGTGCGGCGGGTCCGGCTCGAATCCCGCGTCGACGTGCCGGTCACGCTCCGGGATCCGCCCGATGCCTTCGCGCCGTCGCCTCGACGGGCGGAGGTGGAGGCGGCCAACGCCCGCACGGTGGCGTCGGTCCGCCGCAAGGTCCTCCCCCTGCTGACCGGATGGGGACTCGCATTCTGATCCACCCGTGCTGGAACTACCACTGGCCATGACCGACAAGAAGGGAAGATCCTTCCGAGTCCGGTACCTCACACCCGAGGACCGGCCCGCGCTGCGCGCGATGTACGAGGACTTCGAGCCGAAGCGCGCGGCGCAGGGGCTGCCGCCGGCGGGCGAGCCGGCGCTCGACCGCTGGCTGGAGCGCGTGCTGGCGCGGGGGACGCACCTCGTCGCCGAGGTCGACGACGCGGTTGCGGGGCACGTGATGCTGATCCCGATGGAGGAGGAGGGCGCCGCCGAGCTGGCGAACTTCCTCCACCAGTCCGTGCGCAACCGAGGGATCGGCACGGAGCTGAACCGCATCGCGCTCGATCTGGCGCGGGACTTCGGCTACCGGCGCGTGTGGCTGTCGGTGGAGCCGTCCAACCGCGCCGCGGTGCGCTCCTACGAGAAGGCCGGGTTCCGGCTCCTGCCGGGCTTCCTGTGGGCGCCCGAGGTGGAGATGGCGGTGGAGCTGCCGGCCTGAGCGCCCGCCCGCCCCGACGCCGTTCCGCCCCGCCCGCCCGCTCGATCCAGATTCGCTTCCCCGCCATCTCGAACGCCCGAGGCATGGCTCCGTGCCGTGCCCGACCGCATCGCGCGCCCCTGCGGCGCGAGGCCGCGAACGCCGCCGTGCGCGGGTGCGGGCGCTCGCGGGCCGCCGCGCGCCGGCCGTCCGAGCGGGGCGACGTACCCGACGTCGCCCCTGTTCCCCCCGACGACGCTCGGGCCGACGCTCACGCCGGCGCTTCCCTGGCGCCCCGCCCGCCGCTAGCGTTCACGGGAGCGGACCCCCGCTCCCTCCGGCCGGCGCCCGCCGGCGGCAGGCACGCTCCCGACAGGAGAGGAAGTCCATGGCTCGGTTTCGGCGCGTCGTCGCGCTGGCGTCGACGGCGTTCACGCTCGCCGGGGCGGGCGCGCTCCCGGCCCAGACGGCGACGGCGCGGAAGCCGGCGGCCGTCGCCTCCGGCAAGCACATCCTGTGGAAGGTGACGGGCGCCCGCGGCACGGTGTACCTGCTCGGCTCCGTGCACCTGCTCACGCCGGACGCGTACCCGATGGCGCCCGCGATCGAGAGCGCGTTCTCCGGGGCGAAGCGGGTGGTGTTCGAGGCGAACCTGGACAGCCTGCAGGCGCGGGCGCCGGAGCTGGTGCTGCGCGGCCGGCTCCCCGAGGGGCAGACGCTGCGGAGCGTGCTCTCGCCGGAGACGTACGCGCTGCTCGAGTCGAAGCTCCAGGCGTACGGCATGGCGCCGGAGATGGTGCAGGGGATGAAGCCGTGGCTGCTGGCGCTGCTCCTCTCGCAGTTCGAGTTCCAGAAGGCGGGGCTGCAGCCGCAGTACGGCATCGACCTGCACTACAAGGAGGAGGCGCAGAAGGCGGGGAAGGCGCTGGGCTCGCTCGAGAGCACGGACTTCCAGCTCGGCATCTTCGACGGCTTCGCGCCGGTCGACCAGGAGACGTTCCTCCGCTCCACGCTGACGCAGCTCGACAGCACCGGCGTGGTCATGCTCCGCATCAAGGATGCGTGGAAGGCAGGCGACGCCGTGGCGCTGGAATCCTGGGTGAACCGCAACACGGCGCCGTACCCGGCGATCTCCGCGGCGCTGCTGACGGACCGGAACAGGCGCTGGGTGCCGCAGATCGAGGCGATGCTGAAGGGGGGCGAGGACGTGCTGGTGGTCGTCGGCGCGGGGCACCTCGTCGGGCGCGACGGCGTGGTCGCGCTGCTGCGGGCGAAGGGGTACCGGGTCGAGCAGCTCTGAGGCCGGCCGCGGCCGTCACGGCCGCTTCGGCGGGACCATGAGGCTCGAGGCCGTCTGCAGCCCGGTCGCGACCTCGGGAACGATGCCGGCGGAGCGGTCGGCCGGGCGGATCTGCGCCTGCAGCCGCGGCAGGCGCGACAGGAAGTAGAGGGTGCCGGCCAGCGAGAGCGCGCCGCCGAGCGCGATCGTCTCGGGCGCGCCGAGGCCGTCCGCCAGGATCCCGGCGAGGAGCGAGCCGAACGGGATCATCCCCAGGTAGGCCATGGTGTAGAGCGCCATGATGCGGCCGCGCTTGTCCTCGTCGACGACCGTCTGGAGCACGGTGTTGCTCGCCGCCATCTGCACCATCATGCCGAAGCCGGTGACGACGAGGAGCGGGAGCGAGAGCCAGAGCGTGCGCGAGGCGGCGAAGGCGATGAGGCCGACGCCGAAGACGCCGGAGGCGACGGCGATGAGGCGGCCGAGGCCGAGGACGCTCTCGCGGGAGGCGAGGTAGAGCGCACCGGCGAGCGCGCCGAGGCCGGTGGCGGCCATGAGGAGCCCGAGCGTATCGGCGCCGCCGTTCAGCACGCGGGTGGCGAAGACGGGCATCAGCACGGTGTAGGGCACGCCCACGACGCTGGTGATGGCGAGCAGGAGCAGGACGATGCGGATCGGCTCGACGCCCCACGCGTAGTCGAAGCCTTCGCGCAGGTGGCCGAGGAGCCGCGGCCGGCCGAGCGGGATCTCGCGCGGCGGCACGCGCATGGCCAGCAGCGCGGCGATGACCGCGATGTAGCTGAGCCCGTTCAGCAGGAAGCAGATCCCTTCCCCCACGGCCGCGATCACGATGCCGGCGAGCGCCGGCCCCACCAGCCGCGCCGCGTTGAACATCGACGAGTTCAGCGCGATGGCGTTGGCGAGCAGCTCCCGGTCCTCGACCATCTCCACGAGGAACGACTGCCGGGTCGGCACGTCGGCGGCGTTGACGATGCCGAGGAACACGCTCAGCGCCATGACGTGCCACACCTCGACGCGCCCGCTGAACACGAGCGCGGCGAGCACGAGCGCCTGGACCATGGAAAGCACCTGGGTGCCGACGACGGTGCGCCGGCGGTCCCAGCGGTCGGCGAGCACGCCGGCGAACGGCGCGACGAGGAAGCTCGGGAGCTGGCCGGCGAAGCCGACGGCGCCGAGCACGAACGGCGAGTTCGTCAGCCGGTAGACGAGCCAGCTCATCGCGATCTGCTGGATCCACGTGCCGACGAGCGACACGGTCTGGCCGATGAAGAAAAGGCGGAAGTTGCGGGACTCGAGGGCGCGCAGCGTCACCCTCAGCTTCGAAGCGGGTCTCACCCGGCTCGCTCCGCGGCACGGGGCGGCACCGGCGTGGCAGGAGAGCGGCGGGACGGCCGGCGGGGTGGGGAAGTAACGGGTCGGGTCACGCGCACCGCAGTGGACGAGCGAAGTTGCCGGACGCAAAGATACGCGTCCCGAGGAGCGGCGACAACGTCCCGTCGGACCGCACCTTCCGCCGAACACGGCGCGCCGGGGCGCCAGAGGTATTATCTTGGTCCCCGGCCGGCCCGTCGAACGGGGCGGCCTCCCACCCTCGGACCTCGGAGAAGCCCACGTGACGCACCGCCGCTCGATCGTGCCGTTGGTACTCTCGCTCCTGGCGCCGGCGCTGGTCGGCTGCGGCGGCTCGAAGCCCGCGGCCGAGTCCGACGCGGCGGCGGAAGCATCCGCGGAGGCGCCGGCGGCGCAGCCCGCGCCGGCCGCCCCGAGCGAGTCGCGGTCGACGCAGCTCACGGTGGCGGACCTCGACGCCTACGAGAAGGGCGTGCAGGCGCAGATCGACGCGGTGCGCAAGTCGAGCGAGCGGCTCAAGACGGCGAAGACGGCGGACGACACTCTGAGCGCGATCGGGGATGCGTTGCCCGCGAACACGCAGCAGATCGGTGCGCAGGCCGCGGGGATGGATGTGGAGCGGTGGAAGGTGATCTCGGGGCAGATCGACGCGGTGCTGCAGGCACACGCGGGGTCGGCGATGATGGCGCAGATGGCCTCGCCGCAGGCGATGGACACGGCGTCGCTGCCGCCGGACCAGCGGGCGCGGGTGCGCGAGAACCTCAAGCAGGCGCAGGACCAGATGGCCCAGCAGACGGCGCAGGCGTACGCCTCGCTGCCGCCGGACCTGGTCGCGACCTTCAAGGCCAGGGCTCCCCACCTCGATTCGCTCCGGCTGCGGCTGGCCGGGGCCCAGATGAGCCTGGGCCGGTAATCGTCCGCGGGCCGCGCCGAGCGGCCCTGTGGCCCCCGGGCGCCGACGCCGGTCGGGGCCCGCTCACCCGAGAGTCGGAGGACGCGATGTCCGAGGTTCAGAACCCCAGCGGCGGAACCGGTCTTCCCTCCAACGTGGCGGGCGCGCTGTCGTACTTCCTGGGCGCGTTCACCGGGATCTTCTTCCTGGTGGTCGAGAAGAACGACCGCTTCGTCCGCTTCCACGCCGCGCAGTCCATCGCGGTATCCGTCGCGATGATCGTGCTGTGGGTCGCGCTGAGCGTGCTCAGCATGGTGCTGGGCGTCGTCCCGATCATCGGTTGGCTGGTGAGCATCCTGCTCTCGCTCGGCGTGGGCCTCGGCTCGTTCTTCCTCTGGATCCTGCTCATGTTCAAGGCCTACCAGGGGCAGGAATGGGAGCTGCCGGTGGTCGGCCCGCAAGCGCGCAAGCTGCTCGCGGCGCCGGCGGCCGAGTGAGGTGACGCGCGGCGGCCGGGCGCGCTGACACGCGCGGCTCGACGGCTCGCGGGAACGGCGCCGGCCCCCCCCACCCGGGGGGCGCGGCGCCGTTCGCGTTCTCACATGCCGCCAGCTGCGCCGCGCCGGCCGTGATGCCGCCGGCCGGCGCGCGTCGCACGGTCCGCGGCATGGGTCGGACGACCCTTGTACGCCGCCGGCCGGCGGGAGAGGATTCGTCCCGCGCGTCAGGACCGCCCGCGCGGCGCCCACGGCCGGCGCGAGCCGCGGCGCGCAGGCCGGCGCCGCCGGCGGCGAGCGGCGGTGCGCCGCGGACCCGACCGCCACCGACCGGGAGCGGGTGGTCCGGACCCGGAATCTCCCCTCATCGAGCGAGGCTCGCATATGCGACAGTTCCTTGGTGTGTTCGCGCTCATCCCCCTGGCGGCGCTGGCGGTGACGGCGCGCCCGGCGGCGGCGCAGTTCGGGTTCCGCGGCGGTGCGAACCTGAGCAAGTTCGTGGGCGGGGACACGGGCTCGGAGTCGAAGACGAAGCTGAAGCTGGGCGCCACGATCCCGATGTTCCACGTGGGGCCGGTCTCGCTGGTGCCGGAGGTGTACTACGCGCAGCGGGGGGCGAAGACGCAGGCCTCGCCGTTCGGCTCGGCGGCCGGCGGCATCTACGACTTCAGCATGGACTACATCGAGGTGCCGGTGCTGGCGAAGCTGTCGCTCCCGATCCCGGGCGCGCCGATGCTCCGGCCGTACATCGCGGGTGGACCGGTGTACGCGTGGCAGCTCAAGTGCGAGTATTCGCTGGAGAGCGCCGCGAGCCAGGCGGCGCAGGACTGCAAGGACCCGCAGCTCTCGAGCGCGAGCGCGGCGATGAAGAGCGCCGACAAGGGGATCGCCGGCGCGGCGGGAGTCGACCTGGCGGTGGGCGGCATCGGCGCGGTGAACCTCGATCTCCGCGTGGTGCGCGGGCTGTCGCGGCTGACCGAGAACGCGACCGGGCCGGACGTGAAGAGCCAGTCGGTCTCGCTGATGCTCGGGTACTCGGTGATGCGGTAGGCGGCGTCGCGTTCCGCGCGCGCGCGTCACGCGGGCCCCGTCCGGATGCCCGGGTGGGGCCCGCGGCGCATCCGGGGGCGCGGCCGGTCGGGGAAGAGCGCGCTTGCCCGCCCGGAGCGGGGGCGCCACCTTTTCGGGGTCCCCTTCCTCCCGGCCCGGAGCCCCATGGTCGAGCAGCAGGGCGCGACGACTCCGCCAGATGCGGCGCTCGTCGCCGCGATGGCGGCGGGGGACGAGAGCGCGCTGGCGCGGCTGTACGACCGGTATGGGCGCACGGCGTACTCGATCGCCTACGCGATCCTGGGGAACGGGGCGGACGCCGAGGAGGCCGTGGCCGATGCGTTCGTGCAGGCGTGGGCCCAGGCCGCCACGTTCGACGCGAGACGGGCGAGCGTGGCGGCGTGGCTGTGCCTGCTGACGCGCTCGCGCGCGCTGGACCGGCTGCGGGCGCGCCGGCGGCGCACGCGGACGCTGGAGCTGGCCGCCTCGAAGGCGGACGACGGCATGGCGCTTCCGCTGGCGATCCCGGAGCCGGCGCCCGACCGCATGGCCGAGCGGGGCGAAGCGCGGGAGCTGGTGCTGCGGGCGATGGCGGAGCTGCCGGAGCCGCAGCGGCGGGTGCTCGAGCTGGCGTACTTCGGCGGGCTCACGCAGAGCGAGATCGCCGAGGAGCTCGGGGAGCCGCTCGGGACGGTGAAGACGCGCACCCGCGCGGCGTTGGAGAAACTGAGGGGCGCCCTGGCGGCGTATCCCGGGTCATGAACGGCGAGCATCCCTTCCTCGACCTAGCCGCGCCGTACGCGCTGGGCGCGCTCGACCCCGACGAGACCGCCGCGTTCGAGGCGCACCTCGCCGGCTGTGCCGCGTGCCGGGCGGAGGTCGAGTCGTTCCGGGACGTGGTCGGCCTGGTCGGCCTCGCGGCGCCGCCGGCCGAACCGCCGCCGGCGCTGCGCGACCGGATCCTGAGGGACGCGCACAAGGTTCGGCCGATCCGCTCGGCGGCGCATCGGGCGGAGGCACCGGAGCCGGCCCCAGGCAATTCCGTCGGGGAAGCGATCGAGCCGGGGCCGGTGGAGTACACGCGCCCGGGCGCCGGGCGGCTGGAGCCCCCGCCGCCGGCGGAGGACGTGCTGGTGCCGCTGCCGAAGCGCGCCGCGGCGCGGCGGGCGTGGCTGGCGCTGGCGACCGCCGTCGTGCTGCTGCTGGCGGCGTCGGCACTGGTTCTGCGGGAGGCCGGCGCCCGGCGCGAGGCCGAGCGGCGCGCCGCGGCGGCGGAGGCCCGGGCGCGCGACGCCGAGCGGCGCCTGGCCCAGCGCGACGAGGTCCTGGCGACGCTCCTCTCGCCGCGGCTCCGCACGGCCACGCTGGCCGCCACCGGGGAGGCGCCGTCGATGCGCCTCTACTGGGACCGCGAGCGCAACCGTGTGGTGGTGGCCGCGTTCCGCCTGCCGCCGGCGCCCCGCGGCCGCACGTACCAGCTCTGGGGGCTCGCCACGAACCGGCCCCCCGTGTCGCTCGGCACGTTCAACACGGCCGCGGACGGGCGCGCCACGCTCGCGCTGGCGGTTCCGGCGGGGCTCGATCTGAGCGCCGGCGCGGTGACGCGGGAGCCGGAGGGCGGCTCCGCGCAGCCCACCTCGACGCCGTTCCTGATCGGGTCCTGGCAGGGCGAATAGGATAGTGCCGGGGGTTGTCGGGGCTTGTGCAACTCGTTGCGCCAGTTTATCCTCAGCACTCTCGGAGTCCACCAATCGAACCATCGACAGCTTCGGATGGCGGGCGCCACGGCGCCCGGCCAGGCCCCGCCGGGGTAGCCGCGCGAGCCCGCGCCGGGACCGGACGCGCCGGAGCGTTGGATCAAGGGGCGAGGCTCCTCGCCGGCGGCGGCGGGGTCGCAGCTCAACCAAGGAAAGGAACGGCAATGAACCGCTCGTCCAGATTCGCTTGCACCCTGGTCCTCGGGCTGCTCCTGGTGCCGGCCGCGGCGCGCGCGCAGCAAGAGCCGAAGGACAACAAGTGGACGAAGGATGCCACGAAGCTGCTGACGATTGCGCAGCTCCAGCAGAAGCCCGAGCTCTACCAGCAGGCCCTCACGGCGCTGCAGGAGGGGATGCAGAAGGATCCCACGAACGCCAAGGTCTGGCTGCTGGCGGGGCAGATCCAGCTCGGGATGGAGAAGTACACGGACGCGGACGCGTCGCTCAAGAAGGCGGTCGAGCTGTACCCGAAGTACGCGGAGGACATCGAGCCGGCGCGCGAGCAGGCGTGGCTGAAGCTGTTCCAGGCGGGCGCCGCGGCCATGGACCGCAACCAGGCGGATTCCGCCGTCGCGCTGCTGACGCAGGCGGAGTCGATCTACGCGCAGCGGCCCGAGGCGGTGCTGAACCTCGGGATGCTGTACGCGAACAGCGGGAAGCCGGACGAGGCGACGAAGGCGTTCGCCGCGGCGAAGGAGCGCCTGCACGGGCCGCTCTTCGCGAAGCTGAAGCCCGAGGACCAGGCGCAGTGGAAGCAGTACGAGGCGGTGGCGGACCTGACGCTGTCGCAGGTGGAGGGCAACCGCGGCATCGAGGCGTTCAACGCCGGCAAGTACGACGAGGCGGTGGCGGCGTTCAAGAAGGCGGCGGCGGTCAACCCGAACTCCCGTGACTACGTCTACAACCTGGCGCAGGCGATCTACGCGCAGGTCGACAAGCTGGAGAAGGACCGGAAGGCGGCGAAGCCCGCGGACGTCAAGCAGATCGACGCGCAGCTGGTCCCGCTCTACAAGGACGTGATCCCGGTGGTGGAGAAGTCGCTCACGTTCGATCCGGCGTCGCTGGACAGCTACGTGATCATCGGCCGGGCGTACCGCGGGCTGGCGCTGGCGGCGGCGGACCCGAAGGAGAAGACCTCGATGGAGGCGAAGGCCACCGAGGTGCTCGGCAACGCGCAGAAGCTCGCCTTCGAGGTCTCCGACGTGGCGGTCAGCTTCGGCGAGCAGGCCAAGCTGAACGGCAACATCAAGAACCGCACGGCCAAGCCGGGGGAGCCGCTCAAGCTGAAGGTCTCCTTCATCGGCATCGACGGCAACGTGATCGGCTCGGGCGACGTCTCCGTCGCCGCTTCTACGCCGGACAAGCCGGTGCCCTTCGAGGTGTCCGCGCCGGTGCAGGGGCAGGTGGCCGGCTGGAAGTACGAGATCGTCAAGTGAGTCGGCCCGCGGGGGCCGGCACGGTCCGGCCCCCGCGGCGCTCGGCCCGATCCCGCCCGGACCCGCGACGCACCCGCGGCCACGGAGGCGCTCCATGAACGCGATCCTTCGGCGCGCGCTCCTCCTCGCGCCCCTCTCTTCGACGCTCGCCTGCTACACGTACGCGCCCATGGACATCGGCGACGTGGCGGCCGGCGCGCCGGTGCGCGCCCGCGTGTCCGGCGCGGGCGCCGACCAGATCTCCGCCGTGGTGCCGCTGAGCGGGCGGGTGGTGGACGGCCACCTGGTCGAGCGCGACAGCGCCTCGATCCTGCTCCAGGTCCCCTCGGCGCGGCGGGACGGCGTGCCCGGGCTCCAGGTGCTCTACCAGCGGGTGCGCGTGCCGCGCGCGGACGTGCTGGAGCTGGAATCCCGGCGGCTCGATCCGGTGCGCACGGGGCTGATCGCGGTCGGCGGGACCGCGCTCGCGGCCTTCATCGCATCGCGGGTGCTCAAGGGGAACGAGCCGGGCGTGCCGCGGACGGGCGGCCCCGGGGGCACGGAGCTGACGTCGGGCGCGAGGCGGGGGGTGCCGCTGGGACTCAGGGTGCCGCTGCCCTGACGCCGGAGCGGCCGGAAGGAGACCGGGCCCGACCTCACGAGAGGTCGGGCCCGGTTCGATTTCGTACCGGATCCGGTCCCGCCTCCGCGCCGGCCGCCGAACGGCCGGGGGCGGAGGCGGAGGCGGGGCTCAGGACTGCAGGTTCGGGTTCGTGTCCTTCTCGGACGGCGAGATCGGGAAGCAGAGGTCCTGCTTCACGAGGTGCGACTGTGCCCCGACCTGCTCGAGCGGATCGAGCGCGCCGGGCGTGTTGTCCGCCTTCCAGCGGCGGAGGTCGCCGAGGCGACGGGACTCGAGCCACAGCTCGATGGCGCGCTCCCGCTTGAGGAGCGTCCACGTGTCGGCGAGCGTCGAGGCGGTCACGGCCGGCGCCTTGGCGTCGGTGCGGACCGCGTTGATCAGGGTCAGCGCGCCCGCGAAGTCGTTCGCGCGGAGCTTGGCCTCGGCCTCGATGAGTCGCATCTCGCGGCCGCTCGCCAGGCGGATGGCCGAGGCGGGGGAGGTGTACTTCGCCTCCGGGTACCACGGCACCTTGCCGCAGCACTCGATGGCGGCATCGCCTTGCATCTCCTTGCCCTGCGCGTCGAGCGGCCTGGTGTACGCCACGCGCGGGTCCTTCGTGTCGGCGTAGTACTTCTCGACCCAGGTGTTCCACTCGGTGTGGGCGCGATACGGCTTGTTGCCGATGGACCACTGGATGCGGTTGTACTGCGCCTGGTCGCCGATGTCGAAGTACGGGACGGCGTACGAGAACGTCGTCGGAATCGCCTGGGCGTCGGCGACGGCCTCGGTCCACTTGCCGAGCCAGACCCGGGCCTGGGCGCGGCCGGCCTGCGCCTGCTGCTTCTGCGCGGCGGTGCCGTGGGCCATGGCCTTCGTGAAGTAGTCCTCGGCGCGCTTCCAGTACTCGCTGTTCGCCTGCTTCGCGCCGCCGTCGATGACCGCGTCGCACATGTTGTCGCCGAGGACGCGGTTGGCGAAGCCGGCGTAGATGTAGGAGCGGGCGAGGAGCGTGTCGCTGAGCGGCTTGGCCTCGACGACCGCGGCGGCGTGCTCGGCGGTCCAGCGGGCGCGCTGCGTCTGCTCCCACTGATCGTTCAGGTCGCGGTCCGCGGCGTCGAGCTGGCCGCGCTGCCACTGCGGCGTGATGCCGAAGGAGCCGGTGGAGCCGGCGGGGTGGATCTCCCGCGCGATGGCGGCGCCGGTGTAGCCGACCCAGTTGATGCCGGAGGCGAGGGCGCGGCCGGCGCCGTTGACGATGGCCGGCTGCGCGAGCTGGTCCTGGAGGTACTGGTCGTTGATGCGGCCGGGGTTGACCACCTTCGTGTCGCAGGCGGCGAGCGCGGTCGCGGCCAGCAGGAGGGCCGCGGCGCAGGCGCGCCGGAGGTCGAGGCGTGGCGCCATGGTCGTAGGCTCCGTCCGGTTCGGGGTCTCTCTCGGGATCATGGTCGCCTCCTCAGAACGTCACGCGGATGGAGGCGGTGTACGTCGCCGGCGGCGGCACCTGCTCGAGGATGCGGCGGACCTGCGTGTCCTCGGTCACGTTGCCGCCGGTCTCGGGGTCGAAGACCGGGAACTCGTTCGTCACCCATTTCCAGACGTTCACGCCCGACAGCGTCAGGCGCGCGCTGGTCGAGCGCGGGATCAGGCGCGCCGGGATCGGCAGGCTGGCGCTCACCTCGCGCACCTTGAAGAACTTCGCCGGATAGACGAAGAAGCCCTCGTTCAGCGAGCTGATGTTGATGCAGCGCGCGCGCTGCAGCGCGGTCAGCTCGCTGGACTTGCCGGCGTCGCGCAGGCGGTAGGCGTCGTAGCATCCCGGCCAGATGACGGAGCGCTGCACGGCGTTGAACGCGGCGCCGTCGGAGATGTAGTTGCCGCCCTGGTACTCGCCGCGGGCCGAGACCGTGATCCCGGCCGGCAGGTTGAGCATGGTGTTCACGCCGTAGATGTGCGTGGGGAGGTTCGGGCCGAAGTTGCAGTCGTCCTTGATGATCGGATCGGCTTTCTCGTTCGGGTTCGTCACGCAGCGGAGGCGGATGACCGGGACCGGCTGGCCCTCGACGGCCCAGCCGATGCCGCCGGCATCATCGCCGCCGTTGCGGAGCGAGAAGGGCGCGGCGCCGCCGAGCGAGAGGACCTCGCTGAAGTTCGTGGCGATGCTGCCGCCGATCTCCCAGGTGAGCTTCTCGGTGCGGATCGGCTGGCCGCGGAGCGCCAGCTCGATGCCGGCGTTCTTGATCTTGCCGACGTTGCTGAGCTGGGCGTTCCAGAGCCCCTCGGACGGCTGCTGGCTGACCTTGAAGAGCGCATCGGAGGTGATGCGGTGGTACCAGGTGAACTCACCGGAGACGCGGTCGTTGAGGATGGAGACGTCGGAGCCGAGCTCGATCTCCGTGGTGCGCTCGGGGCCGAGGGTCGGGGAGCCGATGTTCTGCGGGTAGAACGCCGGCTGGCCGCCCCAGCCGACGGCGTTCCAGGTCTTGACGGCGTCGAAGGCGCCGGGGGCGCGGCCCGACTGGCCCCACGCGCCGCGCAGCTTGACCTGGCCGAAATTCTTGGGGAAGAACGGCTCGTCGGAGAGGACGTAGGAGGCGCTCAGCTTGGGGTACGCCTGCAGTCCGAGATCCTGGCCGAACGCGCTGTTGCCGTCGACGCGCAGGCCGGCGGTGACGAAGTACCGGTCGTGCAGCGCGAAGAGGTCCTGGAGGAAGAAGCCGGCGTTGACGACGCGCTGGCGGGACTCGAAGCCGAGCGTCGTGCCGGCGTTGGAGACCGTGGGCTGGCCCGGGCCGGGGAAGTTCTGGCCGTAGGCGGAGGTCTCGCGGATCTCGTTGGAGACGGCCTGGCCGCCCCAGGAGAACGTCATCTTCATCGCCTCGGAGAGGCCGAAGTTGTAGTTGCCGGCGTAGTCCGCCGTGAGCGTCTGGTAGACGTAGCGGCGGTCGGAGAGGATCCCGGTGGGCTCCTGCTTGAAGCCGAATGGGCGCAGGCTGCGGTTCTCGAGCTGCGTCAGGTCGAGGCCGAACGTGACCCGGTGCGTGAAGTTGTCCATCGGGCTGTACGTGACCGTGCCGCCCGAGATCAGGTGGTTGATGTTCGTGGTCAGCTCCCAGGGGAGCACCGCGTCGACGGCCTCGCGGCGGTCGTCGCTGGCGTAGTTCCGGTCGCGGCGGAACGCGTTCAGCGTGAGGCCCTCGGCGTTGTTGCCGGCCGGCGTGTTCTGGAGGTCGTGGTTCGTGTACGTCGTGTTCCAGGTCGCCTCGAGGCGCGGCAGCGGCGAGAACGTGAAGTTGCCGCGGATCGTCGACTTCTTCTCCTCGTCGTTCGGGAGCACGCCGGTGTTGTTCTCGTACGTGCCGGAGACGAAGTAGCGGAGCCCCTGGCCGCCGCCGCCGACCGAGCTGCTGTAGCGCTGGCGGTAGCCGGTGCGGAGCCACGGGTCGATGAAGAGGTACTTCGAGCTGCCGCCGGCGTCGCTGTAGCCGGGCGCGTGCCGGAGGAACGTGCCGTCGGGGAGCTTCACGCCGAGCGTGTCGCTGAGCGGCGCCGCACTCGGGTCGGGGCCGAAGGGGAGCGCCTTCTGCGCGCCCTGGTCGACCTCGAACGTCCACTGCGGCTTCCCGGTGTGGCCGCTCTTCGTGAAGATCTGGATCACGCCGGCCGCCGCCTCGGTGCCGTAGAGCGTGGTGGCGGCGGGGCCCTTCACGACCTCGATCCGCTCGATGTCGGCGGGGTTGATGTCGCCGAGCGGGCCGGCGATGTCGTTGTTGCTGCGGAGCTCCGAGCCGGTCGGCGGGAGGTTGCGCGCGAAGCCGTCGCCGCGGATGCGGATCCCGTCCACGTAGATGATGGGCTGGTTGCTCATCGTCACGCTGACGTTGCCGCGGAGGCGGATCTGGGCCGCGCCGCCGATGTTGGCCGAGTTCTGCAGCACGTTGATGCCCGGGGAGCGGCCCTGGAGCACCTGGTCGACGCTGACGGGCTGCTGCTGGAGCTGGGCGACGTTCACGGCGGAGACGCTGTTGCCGACCTCGCGCTTGCGGGAGGCGACGGCCGTGCCGGTGACGACGATCTCGTCGAGGCCGAGCGCCTCGGTGCGGAGCTGGAAGTTGATCGTCTGCGTCTGACCGGCGGCGACGGTGACCTGCTGCTCGACCGCGCGCGAGCCGATGCGCTCGGCGCGCAGCCGGTACGACCCGGGCGTGATGTTGGGGATGGCGAACTGGCCGTTGGCGCCGGTGAGCGTGCCGAGTCCGGTGCCGACGAGGAAGACCTGGGTGCTCGGCATCGGCTGGTCGGTCTCCGCGGAGACGACGCGGCCGTTGATCGTCCCGGTGGTCTGGGCGGTCCCGGGGGAGGCGCCGGCGAGCAACGCGACGCCGAGGAGCAGCGCGGCCGCGCCGGAGGTGCGGCGTGGACCGGCGGCCCCGCCAGAGCGGAGGCTCTGGCCCATGAACGTACGTGTCATGCGGAGAACTCCTTGGAAGGTGAGGAGTCCGACGGGAGCGCCCGGCACGCGGACGGCGTCCGAGGTGCGCTCATGGCCGCCGGCGGCGGCGCCGGCGGGAAAAACCCGATGTGAAGCCGTGAAAAAACGACAAAAGAGCCAACGGCTCCGGCTGCAACGGAGCGCGACTCGGCGTCTCGAAGATAGGAGGAAAACCCCGCCACTATGCCGCACGCGCGGCGCGCCTGTCAAGAGCAACTTCCAGGCGCCCCCCGGGGTGCGGGGCAGCAGGGAGCAGATGTTGAACGTGCGCCGGCCCGCGTTCCTGACAGGCGCGGTTCCGGCGCGTGGACGCCCCCGGCCGGCGGTGCTACGTTGCCGGCCGCGCGCCGCCTGGCGGCGGCCGTCCCGAACCCCGGCGAGCGACTCCCATGACGATGCCTCCCGACGCACCCCAGCGCGATCTGACGGACATGGACCCGGAGGAGTTCCGGCGCTACGGCAAGGAGGTCGTGGAGCGGATCGCGGAGTATCTCGCCCGGCCGGAGGCGTGGCCGGTGCTGCCGCCGGTGCGGCCGGGGGAGGTGCGGGCCGCGTTGCCGCCGCATCCGCCGGGGGAAGGGGAGCCGATGGAGGCGATCCTCGAGGACTTCGACCGCCTGATCCTGCCGAACACCACGCACTGGAACCACCCGGGGTTCTTCGCCTACTTCGCGATCAGCGGCTCGGCCGCGGGCGTGCTGGGCGAGGCGCTGACGGCGGCGCTGAACGTGAACGCGATGTTGTGGCGGACGGGGCCGGCGGCGACGGAGCTGGAGGAGGTGACGCTGGACTGGCTGCGGCAGTTGCTGGGGCTGCCGCGGGAGATGATGGGGACGATCAACGACACGGCGTCGACGAGCACGCTGTACGCGCTGGCGGCGGCGCGCGAGATGTGGCCGGAGCTGCGGATCCGGGAGCACGGGCTGGCGGGGCGGTCGGACGTTCCGGCGATGCGGGTGTACTGCTCCGAGGAGGCGCACTCGAGCGTGGACAAGGCGGTGATCACGCTCGGGCTCGGGCTCTCCGGCGTGCGCCGGCTGCCGACGGACGCGGAGTACCGCATGGACGTCGGCGCGCTGGAGCGCGCGATCGCCGAGGACCGGGCGCTGGGCGTGCGGCCGCTCGCTGTGGTGGCGACGGTCGGGACGACGTCGACGACGTCGGTGGACCCGGTGCGGGAGATCGCCGCGGTCTGTGAGCGGGAGGCGCTCTGGCTGCACGTGGATGCGGCGTACGGCGGGTCGGCGGCGGTGCTGCCGGAGCTGCGCTGGGCGATGGAGGGGGCGGAGCGCGCGGACTCGATCGTCGTGAACCCGCACAAGTGGCTGTTCGTGCCGCTCGACTGCTCGGTGCTGTACACGCGCCGGCCGGAGGTGCTGCGGCGGGCGTTCTCGCTCACGCCGGAGTACCTGACCACGACCGCCGGCGACGAAGTGCTGAACCTGATGGACTACGGCGTCGCGCTGGGGCGGCGGTTCCGCTCGCTGAAGCTGTGGTTCGTGCTGCGCTGGTTCGGTGCGACGGGACTGCAGGCGCGCCTCGCCGAGCACATCCGGCTCGCGCAGCTCTTCCGGGGTTGGGTGGCCACCAGCGCGGACTTCGAGCTGCTGGCACCGGCGCCGTTCTCGGTGGTCGTGTTCCGGCACCATCCGCCGGGCATGGACGACGAGGCGGAGCTGGACCGCCTGAACGCGGCGCTGCTGGAGCGGGTGAACGCGAGCGGCGAGGTGTTCCTCTCGCACACGCGGGCGAAGGGCCGCTACGCGATCCGGCTGGCGGTGGGCAACATCCGGACGCGGGAGGCGCACGTGCGGCGGGCGTGGGAGATCGTGCGCGGCGCGTAGCTCGCGGCGCCGGAGGCGCCGCGCACGCTGACGCTGTCGCTCGCCTTCGGCTCGCGCACGTTGCACTGTCGCGGCCCTGCGGGCCGCGCACGCTCGCGTTGCTCGCTGTCGCCGCCTTCGACGGCGCACGGTTCCCTATCGCTCGCCTGCGGCGAGCGC
>DASTKT010000115.1:0-38172 GCA_035715725.1 Longimicrobiales bacterium
CGCGACGACGTCGGGCTGCGACTCGCACCAGCGGCCGAGCGCTTCGGTCCACTCCTGCGCGCGGCGCAGGTCGAAGATCTCGTGGCAGGCGGAGACGACGCTGCAGTAGATCGCGCCGGCGAGCGCCGGCGAGACCTCGCCCGCCGTGACGGCGACCATCGCCTCGTCCAGGAGCGCGACGCCGTCGTCGATGCGGCCGAGCCGGAGGAGCGCGCGGCCCTGGCCGTGCCTCGCGAACGCGACGAGGTCGGCGTCGCCGAAGCGCTCGCCGATCCCGGCCGCCTGCGCGAACGTGTCGTAGCCGGCGGCGGGGTCGCCGCCCTCGACGCAGCGGACCGCCGCCGGCACGAGGAGGTAGCCGCGCGCGACGGAGTCGAGGCCGGCGTCGTCGAGGAGGCGGCAGGCGCGGGCGAGCCAGCCGCCGCTGCGGGCGGGCTCGCCGCGGAAGAAGAGCTGGAGGCCGAGCCGGGCGGCGCTGCGCGCGGCGCGCTCGACGTCGCCGCGGCGGAGGAACTCCTGGTGCGCGCGGGCCAGGAGGTCGTCGCCCTCGTCGTCGCGGCCGAGGAGGTAGGCGGCCGTGGCGAGGCGCTCGAGGTCCTCGGCGCCGGCGGCGGCCTCGCGGTCCGCGGCCGCGAGCGCGGCGTAGGCGTCGCCCCACGCGCCTCGCGCGAAGGCGTCCCGGCCGCGATCGACGGCGTCGGCGGAGGTCATCGGCTCTCCAGGCGGAGGCACGGCGCGGCCGGCGCGCGTTTCCGCAGCGCGCCCGGGCGGCGCCTCGTCGCACCATAGCCGCGGCCCGGAAGCGGATCAAGCCGGGCGCGGGCGCGGACCCGCCGGCGTCAGCGCAGGACCGCGGCCGCCGTGTCGTGGACCGGTGTCGGGACGCCCAACTCGCGCCCGATTCGCGAGATGGCGCCGCTGAGGAGGTCGAGCTCGGTGGGGCCGCCGGCCTCGAGGTCGAGAAGGTAGCTGGGGCGCATGCCGTCGGGGAGGCCGCGGATCTGCTCGAGGGTGCGCGCCTCCTCGCCGGGCGGGAGCGCGACGCCGCGGGCGCGGGCCACCGCGGCGGTCTCGCCCACCAGGCGCTCGAGGAGGAGCGGGCCGAGCGGGCGCGCGCGGACGGCGCCGATCGGCGCGCGGGCGAGGCCGCAGGCGGCGGCGAGAGGGGCGAGGAAGACGAGCTTGCGCCAGAGCTGGACGTCGATGTCGGGGACCGCCGCGGCTTCGACGCCGGCATCGCGGAGGGCGCCGGCGATCCGCTCGGCCCTCTCGCTGGAGCCGCCGCCGAGCTCGCCGACGACGACGCGCTGGAAGGGGCTGCGCCGCTCGATGACGCCGGGAGCGGTGCGGGCCGCGCTCAGGTAGGTGACGCCGCCGAGGATGGCCTCGCGCGGGACGCCGAGCTCCGCCAGGCGGTCGGCGGCGTCGACGCCGTTCAGCAGCGGCACGACGGTCGCGCCGCCCGCCGCCAGCCGGGCCGCCGCCGGGGCGGCCTCCTCCAGCGAGTAGCTCTTCACGGTGACGAGGACGGCGTCGGCGGCCGGGAGCGCGGCCGGATCGTCGGTCGCGGCGGGGTGCACGACGAAGTCGCCATCCGGCGAGTGGACGCGGAGGCCGTCCGAGCGGATCGCGTCCAGGTGCGCGCCCCGGGCGAGGAACGCGACGTCATGGCCCGCGCGGGCGAGCATCGCGCCGTAGTACCCGCCGACTCCACCGGCTCCCAGAACGACGAATCTCATTTCGGCTCTCCCGCGTGTGGCCAGGCCGCCGTCGGGCGGCAGGGGTCGCAGGGAGAACGCCGGGGCGGGGGGTGCGAGTTCCGCATGCCGCCGCTTCACCGGCCGGCCGGGGCGGCCGAAACTAGAGTCGGGCTTCCCCTGGACGCGCGGTGTACCCGCGGTCGGACCGACGCGATACATTGGCGCCAATTCGATTCCCCGAACCGGAAGGCGTGAATGGGCCGGACGATCTTTCGTGCGCTATTGGCCGGAGTGCTGGTGCTGGGCGCGACGCAGGCGGTGCAGGCGCAGTCGTGGCGGGACCGGCTGAAGAAGGCGAAGGAGAAGGTCGAGAAGCACGTGCCGTCGAAGCCGGCGGAGCAGCCGCAGGAGCAGGCGGCGGAGGATCCGCAGGACGGGGCGGCGGCGGCGGCGTCGGCCGGCGTGACGGCCGGGGATGCCGAGGCGGAGGCGCCGGCGGCGTTCGTGAACTACGACTTCGTGCCGGGGGACCGGGTGATCTTCGCGGAGGACTTCGGCGAGGACAACGTCGGGGATGCGCCGCGGCGGCTGGAGCCGCTGTCGGGGAACGTGGAGGTGGCGGAGTTCCTGGGGCGGCGGTGGATGCGGGCGACGAGCTTCGGCACGGTCGCGATCCCGCTGCCGGAGAAGCTGCCGGAGCGGTTCACGTTCGAGGCGGAGATCATCCAGACGTGGGGGTGGTCGGCGGAGCTGCACTTCGGCGCGAAGGACCGCGTGCAGGAGTTTCAGGTCGTGGAGTTCGGGGGGAACTCGGGCGTCGGCGACTTCAAGTCGCGGCCGGCGGTGGACCGGAGCAAGCAGCCGGCGCGCCTCCGCATCATGGCGGACGGGAAGTACGTGAAGGTGTACGTGGACGGGAAGCGGGTGGCGAACGCGCCGCGGGTGGAGATCGGGCGGACGAACAGGATCTGGATCGACTTCCCCGCGGACGACAACACGCCCTTCTACATCGGCGACATCCGGATCGCCGAGGGCGGCCGGAAGCTCTACGACGCGATCGCGGCGAAGGGGCGGGCGGCGACGCACGGGATCCTGTTCGACACGGGGAGCGAGCGGATCCGCCCGGAGTCGCAGCCGACGCTGAAGGAGATCGGGGCGATGCTGACGGCGCACCCGGCGCTGAAGCTCGTGATCGAGGGGCACACGGACAACGTGGGGAGCGCGGCGTCGAACCAGACGCTGTCGGAGCAGCGCGCGGCGGCGGTGAAGGCCTACCTCGTCGATACGCTGCACGTGGACGCGGCGCGGCTCTCGAGCAAGGGCTGCGGCGACACGAAGCCGGCGGCGTCGAACGACACGGCGGAGGGGCGGCAGACGAACCGGCGGGTGGAGCTGGTGAAGATGTAGGGCCCGCGTCCGACGCCGCGCTCGTGAACGGAAAAGTGTCACACGGAGACACGGAGGGCGCGGAGGGGGAGTCCGCGGGCGGCGGCGGGCGCCCGGGGTACGCACCTTCCTCTTTTGCTGTCATTTCCGGCGTACGCAGGCGGCTGGCGTCTCGCCGGCACGCCAACGCCGTCCCTCCGTGTTCCCCGTGTCTCCGTATGACACTTCCGGACGTGAGGCCGCCCGCGGAGCTAGCCGGAACGCCGCGCTCACTCCGTCCGCATCGCCTCCGTCGGGTCCACGCGCGCGGCGCGGCGCGCGGGGAGGTAGCTGGCGGCGAGGGCGACGCCGGCGAGGAGCGCGGCCGTGGCGGCGAACGTGAGCGTGTCGGTCGCCCGGACCTGGTACAGGAGCCCCGCGAGCGTGCGGGTGAGCGCGAGCGCGCCGGCGACGCCGATCGCGATCCCGACCGCCGCGAGGCCGGCGCCCTCGCGCACGACGAGGCGGACGATGTCGCGGCGGGTGGCGCCGAGCGCGACGCGGATGCCGAGGTCGCGGCGCCGCTGGGCGACGCCGTAGGAGATGAGGCCGTAGAGGCCGACGACGGCGAGGGCGAGCGCCTCGAGCGCGAAGAGCGCGACGAGGATCATCGGGAAGCGGCGGTGGCCGAGGACGCGCGAAACGCGCTGCTCCATCGACGCGACGGTGTAGACGGGCTGCTCGGGGTCGACCTTGCGGACGGCCGCGGCGGCGGCGTTCGCGAGCCGCATCGGGTCCATGCGCGTGCGGGCGACGATGCTCATGCCGCCGGCCGGCACCTGGGCGTGCGGCACGTAGATCGTGGGGGCGGCCTCGGCGTCGAGCGCCTGGAGCCGGACGTCGCCGGCGACGCCGACGATGGTCAGCTCGGGCGCGTCGGGCGCGCCGGCGCGCACGCGCTCGCCGATCGCGCTCCGGCCGGGGAAGAAGCGGTTCGCGAGCGAGCGGCTGATGATGGCGACGCGGGCGGCGGCCGAGTCGTCGCTCGGGAGAAAGTCCCGGCCCTGGAGGAGGGGGATGCCGAGCGTCGGAAGGTAGCCGGGGGTGGTGATGCGCCACTCGACGACGCGTGGCGCGGCGTCGGGGCCGGTCTCGCGGCCCGGCACCTCGAGGCGGATCTGGTTCGAGCCGGCGAGCGGGAGGAACGACGTCGCGCCGGCGGAGGTCACGCCGGGGATGCGGCGCACCTCGTCGAGGACGCGCTCGTAGAAGGCGGTGCGGGCCGCGCGCGGGAAGTAGCGGCCGGTCGTGGGATCGTTCGGGACCGGGAGCGCGATGCCGAACGTGAGCACGTGGTCGGCGCGGAAGCCGGGGTCGATCGAGAGGAGGCGCTGGAAGCTGCGGAGCAGGAGCCCGGCGCCGACCAGGAGCACGAGCGCCGTCGCGACCTCGCCGACGACGAGCGCGGAGCGGGTGCGGTTGCGGCGGAGGCCGCCGGTCGCGCCGCGGCCGCCCTCGCGCAGCGCGTCGCGCAGGTCGGGGCGGGACGCCTGGAGCGCGGGGACGAGGCCGAAGACGATGCCGGTGGCGACGCCGAGCGCGAGCGTGAACGCGAGCACGCCGCCGTCGAGGCCGATCGCGAAGGAGCGGGGGAGCGCGTCGGCGGCGAAGCGCGGCACGAGCGAGACGCCCCAGGCGGCGAGGAGGAGCCCGAGGCCGGCGCCGAGCAGCGCGAGGAGGACGCTCTCGGCCAGGAGCTGGCGGAGCAGGCGACGTCGCGTGGCGCCGAGCGCCAGGCGCACCGCGACCTCGCGCTGGCGCGCGGCGGCCCGGGCGAGGAGGAGGCCGGCCAGGTTCGCGCAGGCGGCCAGGAGCACGAGCGCGACGGCGCCGAGGAGCACCATGAGCGCCGGGCGCGCGGTCCCCGTCACCTGCGTCATGAGCGGGCGCGACCAGAGCTCCCACCCCGCGTCCGCCGGGTAGGCGTCCGGGTACCGAGCGGCGAGATGCCGGGCCGTCTGCCGCAGCTCCGCCGCCGCCCGCTCGGGCGTCACGCCGGGGGCCCGGCGCCCGATCACGTTCAGGAAGCGGGCGACGCGGATCTGATACGGGAGCTGCGGGATGCGGAAGTTGGTCGGCGCCCAGATGTCCGTCGGCGTGTTCGGGTCGTCCAGCGGCTGCTCGAAGTCCGGGGCGAGCACGCCGATGATCGTGAAGTCGTCCTGGTCGAAGCGGAACTTCCGCCCGATCACGCGCGGGTCGGAGCCGAGGAAGTCGCGCCAGAAGCGGTGGCTGACCACCGCGACGTAGCCGATCCCGCCGGCGTCGTCCTCCTTCACGAACGTGCGGCCGAGCTCGGCCCGCGCGCCCAGCACGTCGAAGAAGTTCGTGCTCACCACCATGGACTGGAGGCGCACCGGCGTGTCGATCCCGGTGATGTTCGCGCTCACGGGGGTGAACGCGGCGAGGCCGGAGAAGGACTTCAGCCCGGCGGCGTAGTCCTCGTACTCCGGGATCGACGCGGCGACGTCGTCGTCCGACGTCCGCCGGAAGCTCCCCCAGACCACCTCGAGCCGGTCCGCGTCCGGGAACGGCAGCGGCCGCAGCAGCACCGAGCGGACGAGGCCGAAGATCAGCGTGTTGCCGCCGATCCCGAGCGCGAGGATGACGAGCGCGACGGCGAAGTAGCCGGGGCTGCGGCGCAGCGTGCGGACGGCGTAGGCGAGGTCCTGGGCGAGCGTGCTCATCGGGTCGGCTCCGCTGGGGGGTTCGCGGGCGCGTCGGAGTTCGGTGCGACGGGGGAAGGCTCGTGCCGGCGGAGGCGACCGCACGGATCGCCTTTCACAACATCGAGTTAGCGCACCGCCATGCCGATGTGGTCCGGCCTGGATGTGCACGGGAGCGGGACGGTGGGGTCCCGGGAACGGGCAGGCGTCGCGGGCGTGCCGGCCATCCGGGGGAGCACTTCTTGCGCTCCGCTGGGTCGATGCGGGGGGTCACGGGGACGGCGGGCAAGGAAGGTAGCCGCTGTACGACGAGGGCGAGCATCCCCGCGGGAGGAACCCGGCCGGCGCCCGGGAGAATCGAGGGTCGGACGCCCCGCCCGGCGAGGCCGCGTCCGGCGCGACGGCTGGAGAGCGCCCCGAGCCGGGACCGCCCAGCGCGCGGGGGGAGGTGGAGGCGCCGGAGCCGCGCCGGCTGGAGCTGGTCCAGGGATTGAACGTCATCGTCTGGGAGGGCGATCCCAGGACCCTGCAGTTCCGCTTCGTCAACCGGCACGCCGAAGAGCTGCTCGGCTACCGCGTCGATGCGTGGCTGTCGGAGCCGGACTTCTGGTTCAAGCACCTCCACCCCGAGGACCGCGACCGGATCCTGGCCAACTGCCGTGCGGCGACGGAAAAGGGACTGGACCACGACCTCGAGTACCGGATGGTGGCCGTCGACGGTCGTATCGTCTGGCTGCGGGACGTGGTGCGGGTAGACCTCGATGCGGAGGGCCGGCCGCGGAAGCTCCGCGGCGTCAGGGTGGACATCACCGAGCAGAAGCGCGCGGAGGAGGCGCTCCGGGCCAGCCGGCAGCGCCTGTGGGACCAGAATCAGGCGTTGCTCCGGCTCGAGGAGCGGAGGATCCGGCACCCTGCCGACCTCCCGGCCGCCTTGCGGGAGATCGCCGAGGCCGCCGCCCGGGTGCTCGGCGTGGAGCGCGTCGGGATCTGGCTCTTCGACGAGGTGCACGCGAAGATCCGCCTGGTCGAGCTGTTCGAACGGGGCACGGGACGCCACTCGGCGGGAGCGGAGCTGGCGCGCGTCGACTACCCCGGCTACTTCGCGGAGCTCGACCGGGAACGCACGCTGGCGGCCGACGACGCCCGCGCCGACCCGCGGACGCGCGAGTTCACGGCATCCTACCTCGTTCCGTTCGGCATCACCTCGATGCTCGACGCGCCGATCCGGTCGGGGGGGCTGCTGCGCGGCGTCGTCTGCCAGGAGCACGTCGGGCCGCCACGGCGCTGGACGCTGGAGGACGAGAGCTTCGCCGGCTCGATCGCGGACCTGGTCGCGCTGGCCATGGAGGCGGCCGAGCGAGGACGGGCGGAGGAGGCACTGCGGCTCCTCGCGGAGGCGGGGGCCATCCTCGCCTCCTCGCTCGACTACAACACCACGCTCGCCAACGTCGCGCGCCTCGCGCTCCCCACCTTCGCCGACTGGTGCGTGGTGGACGTGGTCGAGGAGAGCGAGATCCGGCGCGTAGCGGCAGCGCACGCCGATCCCGCGAAGCAGAAGCTGCTCGACGAGCAGTGCCGCCGTTTCCCGCTCCATCCGGGGTCGCGACGGCCGGGGGCCGTCGCGCTGCGCACCGGCGAGGCGCAGCTCGTCCCGGGGCTCGGCGACGGGGCGCTCCGCTCCTGGGTCGACGACCCGGAGCAAATCCGGCTCCTGCGGGGGCTCGGCGCGCGCTCCTTCATCGCGGCGCCGCTGGTCGCGCGCGGGCAAGCGCTGGGCGCGATCACCTTCACCTCGGCCGGCCGGGACTACGGCCCCGCCGACCTCCCGCTGGCCGAGGAGCTGGCCCGGAGGGCCGCGCTCGCGATCGACAACGCGCGCGTCCACGAGGAAGCGCTCGCCGCCAGCAAGGCCAAGAGCGACTTCCTCGCCGTCATGAGCCACGAGCTGAGGACCCCGCTCACCGCGATCGTCGGCTACACCGACCTCCTTGCCGCAGAGATCGCGGGGCCGCTCACGGAGAAGCAGAAGGAGCAGCTCGGCAGCGTCATGCTGCGGGCCCGGGACCTCGTCCGGATCATCGATGAGATCCTCACCTACTCGCGGATGGAGACCGGCCGGGAAACGGTCCATCTCGAGCCGGTGGACGTCGCCGAGCTGGTGGGCGCCGTGGCCGAGCTCGTGGCGCCGCTGGCGGCGGAGAAGCGGCTCGCGTTCCACGTCGTGGCACCGGAGCGGCCGATCCTCGTAGAGGCGGACCGGGCCAAGGTGCGCCACATCCTGCTCGACCTCCTCTCGAACGCGGTGAAGTTCACCGAGCGCGGCACGGTCACGCTCGAGGCCGCGACCGAGGACGCTTCACTGGTCTTCCGGGTGCGCGACACCGGGATCGGCATCCGGCCCGAGGACCGGGAGCGGATCTTCGAGCCCTTCGTGCAGGTCGAGGACGCGATGACGCGCGAGAAGGGCGGGACGGGGCTCGGGCTCGCCGTCGCCCGGCGCCTCGCGCGCATGCTCGCCGGGGACATCACCGTCGAGAGCGAGGTCGGCAAGGGGAGCACGTTCACGGTGCGGCTGCCGGCGGGCGGAGGAGAGGGCCGCTGAGGGCGGAGGAATTATCCCCCGCCGGTCCAGCACCATTCCGCCCGCGCCCCGCCGAGCCCGTGCCGCGACAGTCGGCAACGACGGCGATGGTCGGCCCCGAGCCGGCGCGACGGCGCCGCCCCGCGGATCGGGGTCCGCCGCCGCTCGCGTGTCCTCCTGGATGCTGGCGAGGCGCGGGGCGAGGGGTTCGGCTCGCGCGGAGGGCTGCATCCGGGAGGCAGGGACCATGATTCACAACGTTCGTTGGCTGCTCGCCGGCGCGGTGGCGCTGGGCGCGGCGGGGTGCTCCGACCGGCTCACCGACGCGGGGCCCGGCGGGGCGCGCTTCGCCGATCTGTCGGCGGCGTTCGTGTCGGTGCCGCTGGGGTACGACGTCGTCCTGAGCAGCTACGGCGGCGGGCCGGACGCGGGGCTCGCGCCCTGGACGCCGGTCCGCGGGGAGGCCTCGCTCGACCGCGGCTCGATGATGGGCGGCGGGCTGGGCTCGCTCTTCCTCGGCGGGACCTTCGTCGGCGGGTTCGGGCGGGGGCCGTTCCACCACGGCTTCGGCTTCGACGGCTTCGGCCTCGGCCACTGGCCGTTCGGCGACGGCGCCGTCGACTCGAGCTGCACCTTCGACGCCGGCTCCGGGCGCCTCGTCTGCCCGGCCGTCACGCGGAACGGCGTCACGATCGAGCGCTCCGTCGCATTCCTGGACGCCGCCGGCAAGCCGCAGCAGGCCTACGACACCGTCACCACCAACACGATCGACACGCGGCTCACGGTGAGCGGCACGCTGATCCGCTCGCGCCGCCCGCACCGCGATCATGACGGCGACGGCGCCGTCGCCGGCAACGACACCGTGCGGACGACGGTCCAGGACGCCAGCGACCGGACCGTGAGCGGTCTCGCGAAGGGGAGCGCGCAGCGCACGGTGAACGGCACCTCGGCCGGCAAGGAGACCACGACCGGCAGCGACACCACCGGCACGTTCACGGTCGTGCGCGTCGTCGGGGACACGGTGAAGAACGTGGTCGTCCCCGTCGCCTCCGACAGCATCCGCTACCCGGTCTCCGGCTCCGTCACGCGCTCGATGCAGGTCACGCTGACGCGCGCCGGGCAGGCGCCGACCGCCTCGACGCGGCGCGAGGTCGTCACCTACAACGGCACGAACACCGCCACCGTCGTGATCACGGTGAACGGCACGACGAAGACGTGCACGCTCCCGCTGCCGCGGGGGAGGCTGAACTGCCCGTCGCCGTGAGGCGGGTGGGGCGCGGGAACGGATCGACGGCGTTTTCACCGCAGAGGCGCAGAGGACACAGAGGAGTGCCGGGCGGCGGCGGCTCGCCGGGGTGACGCAACATTTTTTGATGTCGTCTCCGGCATAGGCAGGTGGCCGGCGTGGCGCCGCTGTCCCCTCTGCGTACTCTGCGCCTCTGCGGTGAAAACGCCGTTGTTGGACGTGCGCCCGCCCGCGGACCCGGGCGCGAGCCCCGGGCCGGGTGGCCGCGCGCGGGCCCGGGCGCCCGCCCCGGACCGCGTGCGCCGGCGGTGCCGGCTCCCCATCTTTCCGGTGGGCCCGCGCGGCCCGGAACATGACGGGAACGGACGGCCCCGGCGGAGCGCGGGGGCGCGGATCACGGAAGCGAGGGGAGTCAGGGTGGCCAGCGAAGCGAAGGATGAACGGGGCCTCGACGCCGCGCTGCGGAGGCGTCTGACGGCCCTGATGGACGAGGGACGTGAGATCTGGGAGCGTTTCGACCGGGAGGTCCGGCAGCACGAGTTCCACCCGTTCGTCGCGGCCGACTACGACCAGGCGCTCGGCACGCTGCTGTCGCTGCGGCGGCCGGGGCTGCGCTTCCTGGAGTGGGGCTCGGCGAGCGGCGTGATCACGATCATGGCGGACATGCTCGGCTTCGAGGCCTACGGCATCGAGCTGGACGCGGGGCTCGTGGAGATCGCCCGGGAGCTGGCGGCGCGGCACGGCTCCGGTGCGCGCTTCGCGGTGGGCAGCTTCCTGCCGACGGGGTACGAGTGGCGGTCCCCGACGCGCGATGCCCGGCTGGGCACGATCGGCCGCGGCCCGTCGGGCTACCTCGAGTTGAAGCATCCGCTGGACGACTTCGACGTCGTCTTCGCGTACCCGTGGGACGGCGAGGCGCCGATCATGCGGGACGTGATGCGGCGCTACGGCGCGCCCGGCGCCCGCCTCATCCTCCACGGCCAGCCGGAGGAGCCCGAGCCCCCGCACCGGTGATGGCGCACACCTTCTGGCCGCGCACTTGCTAGGAGAGCCGGGCCCGTCGTGGCCCGTGGCGTGGCGCGCCGGTGGCTCCGGCGTAGAGCGAAGGTGCACGGGTGAGCGACGAAGAGTTGGAACCGTCCGGGGACATGGCGTCCGCGCGCGAGCGGCGCCGCCGCGCTCGCCGCGACGTCTCGGCCCGCAAGATCGAGGCGGTGAAGCGCCGCTACGCGGCCCGCCGCTCGCCGGTGCAGCACCTGGCCGACTGGCTGACGCGGGTGGCGGGCGGGACGCGGTTCCTCCTGTTCCACATCGCCTGGTTCGCGGTGTGGATCCCGCTCAACCTGGGCCTCCTCGGGATCCGGCCGTTCGACCCCTTCCCGTTCGGTCTGCTGACCATGGTCGTTTCCCTCGAGGCGATCTTCCTCTCGATCTTCGTGCTGATGTCGCAGAACCGCGAGGCGCGGATCGCGGAGCTGCGCGAGGAGGTCACGCTCGAGGTGGACCTGCGCGTCGAGGAGGAGGTGACGAAGACGCTCCAGCTCGTCGCCGGGCTCTACGGCCGGCTCGGCTTCTCGCTCGGCGACGACGAGGAGCTGTGGGAGATGCTCCAGCCGCTGGACACGCACCGGATCGAGCACGAGATCGCGCAGCAGATCGAGCAGCAGCGCGAGGACGACGTCGGGCGGGGCGAGGCGGGCGGGGAGCCGTAGGCGGGCGGGCGCCGCGAACCGCCGCGCGGTGCCGCAGGCCGCCGCAGGCCACGCGGCGCCGCGGACCACCGCGAGCCACCGCGGCCGACCTAGACCGTGACGGACCGCCGTACACCGTCGTGGACCGTCGCGGCGGCCCGTAGACTTCCGCGGCACGCCCGGTCCGCCGGCCCCGTGTCGCCGGCGTGGGACGCGGGGTGTCCGGGCGCGGAGACGGGGCGCGCGGGCCCGCAGGCGCCGACCCGGGCGCCGGGCGCCTCGTCCCGCCGGCGCAACACCGCGTCGAGCAACGCGATGGACCGGCGCGGCCCCCCGCTCGCCGCCCGCCCGCGACCCGCGAGTACGGCGGTTGCCGAACCCCGCCCGGACAACCGATCGCCGCCGGACCGGTGTCTCACCCGATGGACGGCGCCAGGGGCCGACGCCGCCCCCCCTCCGCCTCCGCGCCCGCCTCCGCCTCCGAGTCGTTCCCCGGCCGTGTCGCGGGGCCGAGGAAAAGCCGGATGCGAATGCGAATGAGGCTGCCGCCGGGATGCGGGTGCGCATTCGCGTGAGGGAACCGCCGGAGGCGGTGGCGGGCGCGGAGGCGGAGGCGGGCTGACCACCGGATTCGGGCTATAGGTTTCCCGCTTGCGCTTGCGCTTGCGCGCCCGCGCCCGGCGCTTCTGCCGAGTGGGCGAGTGGATGAGCGGGAGAGTGGGGGCAACGGCCATCCCCCACTCTTCCACTCCCCCGCTCTCCCCCTCCACCGAACAGCCGGGCGCGCACGCGGGCGCGCAAGCGCAAGCGGGACCCGGTGCGGACGCCTACAACGGGCTCTGCGGCTACCGCGCAAGCGGGCGCGCAAGCGCAAGCGGGACCTGCTTCAGGATCCGGATTCGCGCGCTGCGACGCCCGGCGTGCCGGCCGCGCCCCGTCGCTCCCGCTCCCGCTCCCGGGAAACCCGGAGCGCCTCGGCGTCCAATAACCCCTTCCTCGCACGCCGGAGGTCTGGATGTGGTCCCGGATCCGCCGCGTACCCGCCATCCTCGCCCCGATCGTCCTGCCGACGGTCGTCGCCATCCTGCTGCTGTGGTGGAGGGATGGGCTGTGGTTCAGCATCTTCACGGCGGTGGCGGTGGCGCTGGCGCTGTACCTCCCGTGGCAGGGGGTGCGGCAGGGGTGGCGGGCGCCGTACCTGAAGACGCTGCTCCTGCTGGGCGTCGTGGCGCTGTGCGCGATCGCCTACCTGTACAGCGTGATCCGGCAGCGGCAGCCGGCGGAGCGGATGTCGTACGTGGGGGTGGCGCTCTTCGGCCGTGACACGGTGCGGCTGGGCGTGGGCGAGCCGGGGCTGGACGTGCACCTGGAGTCGTCGCCTACGCGGTTGGACGAGTGGTCGGTGGCGGTGGTCCGGCCGCGCATGGGAGACAGCGTGCTGGTCGTCCCGAGCGAGGGCGTGGAGCTGATCGAGCGGTGGGAGACGGGGCGGCGGCTGTTCCTGGTGCGGCACGCGGTGCACACGCCGATCTACGGCGCGCCGGTGGTGCCGGACGCGCCGGTGGAGGTGGTGCGGGACGGCCGGCGCTCGCATCTCACGCTGCGGCGGGTGCCGCACTGGGCGGCGATGCCGAACGACATGGCGCTGGGCGCGCTGGAGTGGGACGGCGCGCGGGCGGAGCTGTTCTCGGGCGACGACGTGCTGCACGAGCGGCTGGAGCGGCGGCTGCGGGCGGGGATCTCGCTGGCGGAGCTGCGGTGGAGCGGGCCGGTGGACCGGCAGGCGGCCGAGGACCTGATCCTGACGCGGACGACGAGCCCGGACATCGTGCTGCCGTTCCCGGTCGGGCGGCACGTGCTGTTCCCGGACTACCGCCTGGTGTCGCGGCGGGTCGATCGGACGCGGATCCCGCAGCCGCAGGCGAGCGGCGCGCCGCTCCGCGTCGCCTACGGCGACACGATCGAGGTGCGCTCGGGCGGCACGGGGTGGCGCTTCGCGCTCGAGCGGCGCACGGAGGTGGTGCCGCGGCCGGACCGGCGGCGCGCGCGGCTGACGGGGCTGCTGGTGCGCTTCATCCGCAACCCCGACCCCGCGCCGTTCCCGATGCCGGCGCCGGAGGACTGCACGGAGGACGAGGCGCGCTGCATCCCGCTGGCGTCGGCGCGGCCGTTCCCGCCGCCGCGCGCGAACATCCGGCTGGACGAGTGGGGGCTGGACAGCGCGCGCTACGGGCTGCTCGCGCGCTTCGAGCTGCACGGCGAGCGGGTGCTCGTGGCCACGCCGGACACGACGCTGTGGGCGCGGATGGCGGAGTCGTTCTACCTGCCGGCGCGGGTGCTGCGGCACGGCGAGCCGCCGGCCGGCTATGTGCTGCGCGCGTCGGCGGTCTCGGAGGCGCGCATGGGGAACGTGCTCGGGACCTCCGCCGCGCTGCTCCTCCTCCTCTTCTCCGCGCTCGGGCTGCTGGCGCTGCGGAGCCCGGCGTTCCGGCGCACGCTCGTGCATCCGCGCACGTCGGACGCGCGGGCGGCGTGGGCGCTCCTCGCGGTCTTCCTCTGGTTCCTGGCGGCGAAGCTGGTGCTCGGGCTGCGGGTGGCGTACGTCGAGCCGCGGAACGACCGCACGGCCGAGGTCGCGATCGGCGCGTGGATCATGTTCGCGCTGCTGCTGCTGGCGGGCGGGCTGTGGGACCGGTTCCGGCGCGGGCTGCCGCGGCGGCCGCGCGCCGCGGCCGAGGTCGGCGCCGGGGCGGAGCTGCCGACGCCCGGCTTCTGGCGCCACGCGCCGGCGAAGCTGCCGTTCGGCCGCGCGGTCGAGCTGCTCTTCCGCGGCGGCTTCCTCTTCGCCGTCGGCTGGCTGGTCGTGCTCGGGCGCGCGGAGCCGCTCCTCTACGCCGTCGTCTGCACGGGGCTCGTGCTCGCGCTCTGGCTGGTGGTGGACGCGATCTTCCGCGGGCCGGCCGGCCCGGAGCGCCACCCGCTGGACGCGCTCTCGGTGCGCAGCGGCGGCCCGGAGGCGCTGCGGCGGCTGATCGCCGCGATCGTGCTGGCGGCGGGGATGATCGCGAGCAGCCAGGTGGGGTGGTGGATCATCGTCGTCGCCCTGCCGGTGGCGGTGCTGGCGGAGGGCCGGCTCGTGCAGGCGGCGCGCTCGCGCCCGCTGCTTCCGGTGCTCGGCGTGGCCGCGGCGCTGCTGGCCACGGCGGCCGTCGTGATGTTCTTCCTCGCGGCGAAGGCCGGCCCGACCGTCACGTTCGGCCTCGTCTTCCTCGTGCTGCTCCTCGGGCTGCGCGGCGGGAGCGCGGCGGCGGCGGCGCCCGAGCCGGCCCCCGACGCCGGGCGTGCGACGCGCGTGCTGCACACCGTCTCGACGCTGTACCTGCCGATCGCGCTCCCGCTCGTCGGGCTGGGCGTGCTGGCGTTCTTCGACTTCGGCCTCGGGCTCGTCTTCTTCTTCCCGCTGCTCGCCACCGCGCTGCTGGCGACGGGGCTGCGCACGTTCCGGCTGCGCCACGTGCTGGCGGTGGCGGCCACGATCGTGCTCGTCGTCGCCGCGCTCGGCTCCGTGCTCTGGCCCGACATCGGCGGCGCGCAGCGCGCCGGGAGCGCGGAGGAGCGCGCCACGGCGTTCGCGAACGTGGGGAACCGCTTCGTGCGCCTGCTGCGCTCGAACGCCCAGAGCGGCAAGCCGCTCAGCCGTGCGATCGTGCGCGGGATCGCGGCGCGCGACCCGACGCTGCTCGAGCGCGCCATGGTCTTCAGCGGCCGGAACCGCATGCAGCTCGAGGCGCAGGCGTCGCGCGAGCAGGTGTGGGGCGCGCGCATGTACGCCGCCTCCGGCGGGCTGCTCGGCAACGGCATCGGCAGCACGATGACGATCGGCCGCGGCGTGCCGAAGGCCACCTCGGACGCGGAGAACACGTTCGCCGTCTTCGTCCTCTCCGAGCACGGCGCGATCGGCGGCTGGCTGATCCTCTTCATGTACGCCGCGCCGGCGGCGGTGGCGGCGCTCTGGCTGCTGCGCCGCATCCGCCACGAGAAGAGCCTGCCGCAGGCGACGACGCTCGCCGCCGTCGTGGGCGGCTGCGCCTGGCTCGCCTTCCCCGCCGCGTACGTCGCGCTGTCGAACCTCGGGCCGGTGCCGCTGACCGGGCAGAACATGCCGATGCTCGGGCTGAACAGCTGGGCGGACGACACGCTCTTCGTGGCCGTCGGCGCGGTCATGATCCTGGCGCTCGTCCGCCCGCGCGACGACGCGCCCGCCGCGTGGTTCGACCTGAAAGCCCACCGGCCGCTCCTCGGCACCGTCGCCGTCGTGCTGGCGTCCCTCGTCGTCGTGCCGCTCCTCTGGACCGCCGCCGCCGTGCGCGAGAACCAGCGCGTCTACGGCGACGCCGCGGCCCGCGGCCTCCACTACGACGACTTCGTCGACGAGCTGTCGCTCACGCTGGCCGGGCCCGAGCCGCTCCTCGCCGTGCGCCACGACACGGTGCGCCTCTCGAAGCGCGTGCTGGAGACGTTCGACACGCTGGCCATCGTCGCGGACACGCTCCTCTTCCCGGGCTTCGAGGAGGGCACGTTCCTGCACGACCAGGTCGACCTGTACAACCGCTTCCAGCGGCGCCGCGCCGAGCTGGGGCGCCGGCACCCGGAGCTGTTCGCCGCGACCGCCGAGCTGAACCCGTCGGTGCTGCGCACGGCGCGGCTGCCGGCGGACACGCTCTGGCGCGTGAGCGCCTCCGCGGCCTCCTGGAACCTGCGCGTGCCGGCCATCGAGCAGCGCTGGGAGGGCGACGTGCTCACCCGCGACCACCGGCGCAGCCTGCAGCTCGTCGGGCTCTCGGACCCGGCGATCCCGCTCGACCGCTCCTGGGCGCGGCCGCTGCGCGTGCGCGGCGGGCGCGTGCCGTGCGCGTTCGGTCCCGCGCCCGGCCCCGCGAAGGTGGTCGAGGTGCGCTGCCGCGCGGCGTTCACGCGCCCGCAGCTCCGCATCGTGCTGAAGGACTCGCTGCGCGCGCGCTCGGCGATCGGCGGCTACGGCGGCGTGCGCGTCGACGGCCGGCGGCTGGCGCCGGGCGAGGCGCGCGACGTTGCGGATGGCTCGATCTTCTCGATCGAGCCGCTCCCCGAGCCGCTCGTCCTCTCGCTCCAGCAGCTCGGCGTGCTCTCGACCTGGCAGTGGGAGAACGGCATGAGGCGACGCGTGCCGGTGCCGCACCCGGCGCTGGACGCGCTCTCCGTGCTCGGCCGCTTCGAGCTGCCCGTGGACGGCGAGACGGAGCGGCCGATCGTGCTCTCGCCGGACGCGGAGCTGAGCGCGGCGATCGTGCGCAGCCTGCGCGCGAAGGTCGATTCGCTCCCGGACGTCCGCTACGCCATGGTGCTCCTCGCGGACGCCGTGACGGGCGAGGTGCTGGCGCTCGCGGAGGCGCGCGGGAAGGCCGGGAACGAGGAAGCCCGCTTCCCGGGGCGGAGCGAGCTGTTCGAGCGCCAGGCGCCGGGCTCGATGGTCAAGCCGATCCTGGCCGCGGCCGTGCTGTCGGCGCGGCCGGAGCTGGCCACGCTGCGCATCGCCGCCTCGCCCGGCTCGCAGGTCCACTCGGTGCTGGGAATGCCGGCGTTCCGGCGGCCGTTCGAGAGCAAGCTGTGCGGCGACGAGCCGCCCGGCGGCTGGATCGACCTGCGCTACTACATCCGCTGCTCGGTCAACGAGTACGCGGCGGCGCTGCTGCTGGCGGGGCTCTCGGCGACCGACCCGGCCACCGGCCGCGTGCGGCTGGCCCCGCGCGCGGGCCCGTTCCGGCCGTTCCAGCTCGACGGCGTCGTCGAGCGCGACCGGATGCCGCAGCTCCCGTTCCTCCGCGGCACGACGCGGGTGCCCTACCCGACGCTGGCCGGGAGCGACGTGGCCGAGGCGTTGGATACGCTCTTCTCGGTCACGGCGGACGTGCGCGCGCAGACGGACGAGCGGCGCACGAGCGCGATCTGGCGCGGGCTGGCGTTCGCGGGCGGGGACACGATCCCGGTGGACATCGTGCCGCGCGAGCTGCGGCCGACGCGCTCGAGCCCGTCGCTGGTCGACCCGGACGAGCTGGACACGCCGCACGACCTGCTCGCGCGCTACTCGTTCGGCGCCTGGGTCAACACCTGGACGCCGGTGGACCTGGTGCAATCCTTCGCGCGGATCGTGACCAGCCGGCGCACGGAGCTGCGGCTGACGGCCGCGCCGGTGCGGGCCGCGCCGCCGCCGATGACGTTCGCGGCGCAGGGCTGGTACCCGGCGCTGCGCGAGGCGCTGGCGGACGTGCCGGAGACGGGGACGGCCTCGGGGCTCGCCGCGGCGTGGCGCGCGCTCGGCGTGCCGGGCCGGCTCTACGCGAAGACCGGCACGCTGAACGAGGAGGGGTGGAACCTGCACCTGCGGGGGATGCTCTTCGGCGTGGGGGCCAGCCGGTCGGCGGCGGCCCTGGACTGCGGCGTGGTCGGGATCGTCTACTTCCGCTTCTCGGGGCGGAGCCCGGCGGGGCGGCCGCACGTCGACTACATGACGAACGGCGTGGGGCCCGCGCTCAAGGAGTACTGGAACGAGCTCGGCGTGTGTCCGGTCCGGACGGGGTCGCGGCCGAGCCCGCCGGGGACGCCGTGAGGTCGTCCGCGTCCAGGCGGGGCCAGCTCAGGTCCTCGAGCACCCAGCCGGGGTAGTCGACCGCGCCCTCCAGGCTGCCCCGCTCCTCGGGGCAGACCTCGAGGTACTCCTCCACGGTCGAGGTCACGGAGCCGTCCTCGCGCACCGCCACCAGGAAGTGCGCGGTCCCGGCGCTCCAGCCGCCCTCCTCGTGGCTCAGATCCGCGCACGGCGCATCCTCCGGGCAGCACGCCCGCACGACGACGGCCGGCCCGCGGCGTCCCTTCACCGCGATCGGCACCGGCCCGGCGTGGTCGCGCCGGCAGTAGCGGCCGGCGGCCCAGCCGACGCGGAACGGGTCGAGCCGCACGTTGAAACGCTGGCAGCGCGCGCAGCTCAGGCGGAACACCGCGACGGGCCGCGTCACGTCCGGTTGCGGCGAGGCCGGGAGGTCGTTGCTGACCAGCGTCGCCTCGTAGCCGTCCGCCGCGGCGACGAGGACGTTGTACTCCGGCACGCGCGCCCGCAGCGACGTCGTCGCGTCCCCGCTCCACGCCCGGATCTCCGCCTCGCCGCGCCCGGTCGCGCGCAGCAGCCCCGTCGCGTCGACGGCGACGCTCGTCGAGTCGCTGGACGTCCACGAGACCGGGGCGCCCTCGAGCGCGTAGCCGTTCGCGTCCGCCACGGCGGCCGAGAGCTGGAGCGTGTGCCCGACGGCGGCCAGCGTCACGTCGGACTGGCCGAGCGAGACCGTCGCCGGCTGCTGCCGCACGAGGACCCGGACGGCGGCGGTGAGCGAGCCGGACCAGGCGCGCACCGTGGTCCTGCCGTTGCCGACCGCCGTCACCCTGCCGGTGCGCGAGACCTCGACGACGGCCGTGTCGCTGCTCTCCCAGACGATCGGGCCGTGCGCGATCGGGTTGTCCAGCGCGTCCAGCAGCGTGGCGGAGAGCGCGCCGCCGGTGCCGAGCGCGCTCAGGCTGAGCGAGGCGGGTGTCACGGCGATCTTCGCCGGGACCTGGCGCACGACCACGACCGCCGTGTCCGCGTGCCCCGCCGCCTCCGCCACCACGAGCGCCTCGCCGGTCGAAGACGCGCGCACGAGCCCGTCCCCGTCCACGGCCGCCACGTCCGGGTCGGTCGACGTCCACTCCGGCCGCAGCCCGGAGATCGGCCGGTCGAACCGGTTCCGCAGCTCCGCCCCGATGCGCGCCGACGCGCCCAGCGCCTCCAGCGGCACCGTGTCCTGCGCGACCGCGATCCCGGCGACGGCGCCGGGGACCACGGACACGCGCGCCGTCAGGATCTTCCCCGCGCACGCCGCGTGAAGCGACGTCGCGCCGAGCGAGACGGCGTCGACGCGGCCGGCGGCGGTGACGCGCGCGATCCCCGGATCGTCGCTCCACCACTCGGGCGCGCGGGAGGTGCGCGAGCCGCCCGCCGAGCCGTGCAGCGCCGCGGCGATCGAGCCCGTCTCGCCCAGCTCCAGCTCGAGCGCCGCGGACGGGCCCCGCGCGCCTCCCGACTCCGGCGACGACGCGCCCGGCTCGCTACCCCGCCCCGGCGCGGAGCCGACGGAGAGGCGGCAGGCCGGCGCGCTCTTCGGCGCGCTCTTCGACGCCGAGGCGGTCTTCGACGGCGGCGGCGCGCTCTTCGGCGGTGGCGCGCTCTTCGACGAGGCCAGTGGGCCCTTCGACGACGCCGGCGCGCCCCGCGAGCCCGCGGCGCGCTTCGGCTCCGGCGCGCGGGCGACCGTGCGCGGTGGCGCCGCGAGCCGCAGCCGCGCGAGGACCCGCACCATCCCGATCGAGTCCGCCGGCCAGCGCCCGCCCTGCTTCCGGACCAGCCGGCGGATGAGCGCGATCGAGGAGTCGTTCACCGGGAACGCGCGGGGGAGCTTCTGGAAGTTCGACCAGAACGCCGCGGGGTCGTAGCCGGCCACGATCAGCTCGGCGACGTCGGTCGGCTGGAGCGGCTTGGGCGCGCGCTGCGCCGCGGCCGGCGCCGGACGAAGCGCCGCCGCGAGCAGGAGCAGGCACGCCAGCGACCCTGGGGATGGCCGTCGCATCGTCGCCTCCCGCGGTCACATGCACGGGGTTCCCGGGCCGTCGAGGCGGACACCGGTCGCGCGCGAGCCGGCCGGCTGCGCGCGGTCGAGCAGCGCGTGGGCGCGCTCCCGCAGCCAGCGCAGGTCGTCCGTCTCGAGGTAGCGGCGGGCCAGGTGGTCGGCGCAGGCGCTGGCCCAGGCGGCGCGCTCGCGGGCGAGCTCGACGTCGCCGCGGCGGAGGAGGAACGACGCCGCCAGCGCCGCGTTGCCGATCTCGTGCAGCGTGGGCGGCGGCGGCGTCGGTGGCAGCCGGCTCCGATACGTCCGCGCCGCCACGACGACCTCCTTCAGCCGCGGCGAGTCGGGGTAGCGCACCAGCAGCGCCTTGGCGCGCTCCTCGGCCCACCAGAGGCGCTCGACGGCGCCGAGCGGGTCGCGGAAGCGCGCGGATCGGATGCGGCTCGCCCGGAGCGCCAGCTCGAGCGCCTGCACGAGCTCCGCCGGGGGATCGACGGACCCGGCGGCGAGGCGAATCGGGGCGGCGGCCGACCGCGCGGAGGACGCGCGGGACCGGCCGGCCGGCGCGGCCGCGGCCGTGCGCGGGCCCGACGGCGCCGAAGCCCGCGCCGGCTTCCGCGCCGCCGAGCCGGCCGGCTCCCGCGGGGCGGCGCGCCCCGGTGCCACCGCGGGGGCACCGGCCGGGTCGGCGGGCACGCGCGCGGGCGCGGCGACCGCGACCGGCGGGGCCGGCCGGCCACTCCCGGCCCCGGTCGGCGCGGCGGTCACCGCAGGTGGCGGCGCGGCGCTCCCGGGCACGGCGCTCCACCGCGTGGCGCCCGCCGGCACGGCGCTCGCCGGCATGGCGCTCCCCGGCGCGGACGCGCCGGTCCGCGGGGCGGGCGCGGCGGCCGCCGTGGGGAGCGTGGCGGCCGTGGCCAGTGCGCCCGCCAGGTCGGCGCCGCGCGCGGCCGCGACCTCGAAGGCGGGCCGCTTCTCCAGCGCGAGCCGCTCGCGCTCCTCGCGCGCCTCGCGGATGAAGCGGTAGAGCGATTCGTGGCTCCCCGTGCTTTCGGCGAGTCCTCTTCGCAGCTCCAGGACGGCCTGCTTGGCCCAGACCGGGATGCGATCGCTGTGCAGGAGCAGCTCGGGCTCGTAGCGGACGACGAGGAGGAACGCGGACGCGAGGGCCACTCCCAGGGAGATGCGACGGAGATGGGAGCGCGGGCCGGGCATGGAGCTCATGACGGCCTCACCACACGGGGGGGGAACCTGATGGGACGCTGCGCGGGGGGTGCGCACGCGGATCGGGTTTCGCCGCTGTACACTCCCCGCCAGAAGGGAGTTCCCGACCGCGACGGGCACGACCTCCGTTGACGCGACGGCCGCATTGGGCATGATTTCGGGAGGCTCGGGGCGCGGCCGCTGGAACCGGCCCGCCCGCGCCGGGACACCCCTTGTTTGACCCCGGACCGGGTCGGACCGTTGGCTGCGAACCCCCGCACGCTCCTGGCGTCACGCCCCGCGCTGAGATGGCTCGCCGCGCTCCCGGCCGCCGCGGCGCTGTTCGCGGCGCTGCCGCCCGACCGGGCGACGTACATCCTCGGGCTGGCGCTGGGCGCGGTCGGGGTCGGCGCGCCGCTCGCGGCCGCGGCCGTCGCCTGGCGGCGCCGGCTCCTGGCGCTGCGCCTGGCCGCCGTCGGCGCGGCGGTCCTCCTCGCCACGAACCTGCTGGAGCTCGGCGCGGCCGGCCAGCCCTGGCCGGCCGCGCTCCGACCCACGACGGCCGTCGCGGAATACGCGGTGTCGGCGCTCTACGCCGGCCTCGCGCTGCTCGCCGGCTGGCTCGTCGCCGGCGTCTGGCGGGGCCGGCCGCCGGCGCTCGCCGGCATGACCGCGGTCGGCGGCGTCTACGCGCTGGCCGTCTGGCTCGCCATGGACACGAATTCCTACCACGCGCTGCTGGTCGGCGCCAGCTACGCCGCGATCGCGCTCGTGTGCGACGTCGAGCGGCGGCGGCGCGCGGCGTAGTGCGCCGCGCCGGCGGGCGAAACGTCGCCGCGCCGTCCGATGCCGCGCGGCGTGGCGCCACTTCCGCGCCGCAGCGTGGGCACCGGTCAGTCCGCGGTCCAGGCGGGCGCGGCGAGCGGGCGCAGCCGCCGCTCGATCCCGGCGCGCCGCGGCTCCAGCCAGTGCGGCAGACTCAGGCGCTGGCCCAGCGCGGCCGCGGGCTCGTCGACGGTGAAGCCGGGTCCGCGTGTCGCCAGCTCCACCACCTGGCCGTCGGGATCCCGCGTGAAGATGCTGCGGAAGTAGACGCGGTCGATCACCGGGGAGATGGCCGCGCCGGCGGCGAGCAGCCGCTCGCGCCAGTCGAGGAGCGCGGCGTCGTCCTCCACGGCGAGCGCGTAGTGGTGCGGCTGTCCGGGCCCGATGAGGGCGCGCGCGTCGGTCGCCGAGTTCCGGTCGAAGTACGTCACCACGGTGCCGGGCCGCCCGTCGCCGACGCCCCAGTACCAGTGGAAGAAGCTCGGCCGGTCGAAGTTCGAGGTCCGCTTCACGCGGCGGAGCCCGAGGACGCCGTTCAGGAACGCGTGCGTCCGCTCGATGTCGCCGGCGACGGCGGTGACGTGGTGCAGCCCGGCGCGGAGCCGCATCGCGGGCGTGATCTCCGGGACCGGCTCGGGCCAGGTGTCCGCTTCGATCCGTGCCTGGTCGCGGTTCCCCTTCAGCATCTCCGGCGGCGGCTCGCGGTGCTCGGTGCCGATCCGGTCCGGCTCCTCGTCGCGGGTCCAGCCGGGGCCGCGGGTCGCGATCTCGATCAGCGCGCCATCGGGGTCGTGGAAGTAGATCGACTCGAAGTAGTGCCGGTCGAGCGGCCCGTCGATCGGGATGCCGAGGTCGACCAGGCGGCGCTTCCACCGGAGCAGCCCCGCGCGATCCTCGACGAGGAGCGCGAAGTGCTGGGTGCCGCCGATCCCCTCGTGCCCCGCGGGCGCGTCCGGCCACTCGAGGCAGGAGACGATGGTCCCCGGCGTCCCGGCGCCGTCGCCGAAGTACAGGTGGTAGCACCCGGGCTCGTCGAAGTCGACGGTCTTCTTCACCAGCCGCAGCCCGAGCGCGCCCGCGAAGAAATCGACCGTGCGCTGCGCGTCCGAGCCGATCAGCGTGACGTGGTGCAGCCCCTGGATGCTCATGGAACGCTCCTCCGCAGCGCGCGCAGCGCCTCCAGCTCTTCCGCCGTCGGCGCCGGCGTCTCCTCCACGCGCTCCGCCGCGCGGAGCGGCCAGCCGGTGGCGGCTCGCGCGCGCTCGACGGTCATGCCCGGGTGCAGGTGCGTCAGTCGAAGCTCGCGCGTCTCGGGGTCGGGCGCGAGGATCCCGATGTCGGTGATGACGCGCGTCGGGCCGCGGCCCGGGATGCCGCGCCGCTCCCGCTCGTCGCCACCGCCCAGGAACCCCGCCGTGGTCACGAAGTCGACGCGCTCCACGAACGCGCGCCGGTCGTGGCGGAGCATGACGAGCACCTCGCGCGCGGCGGCCGCGATCTCCGGAGCGCCGCCGGCGCCCGGGAGGCGAACGCGCGGCGCGCCGTACGCGCCGATGACGGTGCTGTTGAGGTTCGCGAACCGGTCGATCTGCGCCGCGCCGAGGAAGCCGACGTCGATGCGCCCGCCCTGCAGCCAGTAGGCGAAGATCTCCGGCACCGGGACGACGAGGTCCGCCGTGGCCGCCAGCTCGCCGTCGCCGATCGAGAGCGGCAGCGTGCGCGGCTTCGCGCCGATCGTCCCGGACTCGTAGACGAGGACCAGCTCCGGCGCGTGCGTGGCGCGGGCGAGGTTCGCGGCGGCGCTCGGCAGCCCGATGCCGACGAAGCAGACCTGGCCATCGCGGAGCGAGCGCGCCGCGGCCACGGTCATCACCTCGTCCGCCGTCGCCTCACGCATCGACCGGCGCCTCCGCCGCCACGCTCCGGCGGAACTCCGCGAAGTCGGCGGTCCCGAGCACGTGGCGCAGGATCCACGCGCGAAAGCCGGCGCGCTCCCGCGAGATGGCGTCCCAGCGCCGGTAGAACGCGTTGTCGCGCTCGTAGTAGCCGTGCGCGTACGACGGGTACGCGCCGCCCGGCACCTCGCACACGGCCGTGACCACCCAGTGCGGCAGGACGAGCGCGCCGGGCGCCGGCTCCAGCCGCTCGACGATCTCCTCGACCGTCACGATGGCGCGGGCGGCCGCGAGCACCGCCTCCCGCTGCACGCCCGGGATCCCCTCGATCTGCACGTTGCCGCGGCGGTCCGCACGCTGCGCGTGGATGATCGCCACGTCCGGCCGGAGCGCGGGAACGGCCGCGAGCCGCTCCCCCGTGAACGGGCACTCCACCCAGCGGATCCGCGGGTTGTGCGCCGGCAGGTCGGTCCCCGCGTACCCGCGCAGCACGGCGAAGGGGAGCCCCGCCGCGCCGGCCGCGTACGCCGCCGCCATCCCGGCGTGGCTGTGCTCCTCCAGCTCGAGCGGCGCGGGCCAGCCGTGCTCCACCGCGTCGCGCAGCCGGTGCAGCGAGCCGACGCCCGGATTGCCGCCCCAGGAGAAGACGAGCCGGCGCGCGGCGCCGGCGCCGACGAGCTGGTCGTAGATGAGGTCGGGGGTCAGCCGGATCAGCGTGAGGTCCCGCTTTCCCTGCCGGATGACCTCGTGCCCCGCGGCGAAGGGGATCAGGTGGGTGAACCCCTCCATGGCGACGCGGTCGCCGTCGGAGACGAGGTGGGCGACGGCGTCCCGCAGCGTGGTGATCTCGGCCATGGTCCCCGTGCACGGATGGGCCCGGGGTGAGCGCGTCGCCGGGCCACGGTCGAACGTAGCCGCATCGACGGGATGCGCGGAAGGGTCGGGATCGATACCGGATCCGTTGCCGCTTCGCCTCCGCCTCAGCGCCCGCCTCCGAACGGCCGGGGCGGAGGCGGGATGGCGAACGGACTTTCCGGATCTGGTCCGAGCGGGGCGCTCGGCCCGCGCCGCCTCCGCCTCAGCGCACCGGGCGCGCGCAGCGGAAGCCGAGCGTGCCGAGCGCCGCGTCGGGCGTCAGCGCCGCGCGGAACGCGTAGCGGAGGAAGGACGGGTAGTCGTCCGCGTCGGTGGCGCCGTTCGCGCTGCCGGCGCACCCCATGTCGTGCGCGGAGCCGGCGTGGTGCGCGTGCCCGGCCGGCATGGCATCCTGCACCCATTCCCAGACCAGGCCGTGCAGGTCGAAGACGCCGAACGCGTTGCGGAACGTCGAGCCCACCGGCCCGGGAGCGGCGCCGCGAGGCCGCGTGTAGAGCTCGAGCAGGCGCTGGCGGAACGCGGGATCGGAGGCCGCATCCCGCCGGTTCGGGCCGGCGCCGGCGGCGTACTCCCATTCGTCGGTGGTCGGGAGCCGCTTCCCCTCGACCGCGCAGAACGCCTGCGCGGCGGCGCGGGGCACGCGGGTCACGGGACGGCGGGCGTCGGCCGCGCCGCCGAAATCGAGGTCGCCCCGCCAGTCGGAGAGGTAGGCCGCGCTCCCGACGCGGCTGCGGCGCCACTCCGGGTGCCGGCGCACGAACTCCAGGTACTGTGCCCGCGTGACCGGGTAGCGGTCCAGCTCGAACGCGGCCACCTCCACGCGCCGGTGTCCGGCCGCGTAGAGCGGCAGGTAGCTGCCGGCCGGGATCCGGGCCATGCCTCGCCCGGGCGACGGCGCCGGCCCCGCCGCGCACAGCGAGATCGGCGCGGCGAGCACCAGGAGCGCGAGCAGGATCGTGCGACGACGGGACATGATCATCACCTCGACGACGCGACGCGTCAGAACGTCGCGTTCAGCATCAGGTACGAGAACGTCTGGTTGCGCCGGACCGTGCCGAGCGCCTTCAGCGCCGGCCCCGCGACGACGCCGGAGACGCCGCCCGTGACCGCGAAGCGCGGCGAGTACCGGTACGTCGCGGAGAGGTCCGCCTCCTCGCCGAAGCGGCCGGACCCCTGGCCGCGCGCCGCGGCGGCGCGGAACGCGTGCACGTCCAGGCCGAGGCTCAGCTCCTCGCGCGGCGCGTAGCTCGTCCGGAGCGCGACGTCGCGGAGCCCGCGGCCGCCGGTGTGCACCGGGATGTTCGTGAACAGGTCCGCCGAGCCGTAGAAGCGGTGGTTCGTCGCGAGCACGGTGTCGAACACGCGGGTCGTGGCGTCGGTCGAGTCGGCGTCGCCGGAGAGGTGGTCGTACCAGAGCGCGACCTGCGCCTTGCCGCCGGCGAGGGCGGCGCCGATCCGGGCGGTGGCCATGTAGGCCCGCACGTCGGCGCCCGTCCGCGTGCCCGTCTGGAGCGCGCCCTCGGCGCGGTAGGAGAGCGCGCCGCGGGCGCCGGCCCAGCGCGCGCCGAGCGTGCTCTGCCGCGTCGGCTCGGCGCCGCCCGCCCGGTCGTGCAGCAGGTAGAGGTCGACCGCGCCGGCGGGCCCCGCGGCGAGCGTCGAGTACGCGCCGAGGAAGCGCTCGTCCGCGGACTTCCCCGGCGCGCCGGCATCGGCGAGCTGGAAGCCGAAGACGTCGGCCGTGAGCGCGCCCGTCCGGCCGCGCAGGCGCACGCCGTCGAGCGCGCGGGCCTGCTGCACCCAGTCCGCGGCGCCCATCAGCCGCTCCTCGCCGTAGGAGACCTCCTGCCGGCCCACGCGCGCCGAGACGCCGTCGGCCTCGGGCCCCACGTCCAGATAGCCCTGGTGCAGGTCGATCTGGTCGCCGCCGGAGAGCGTGCTCGCCTCCTGCCCCCAGATCCGCACGTCCTGCAACTGCACGAAGGCGCGGAGCCGCGGCGCCAGCCGCGCGGAGAGATCCACACGCGTCCGCATGGACGTGAGCGCATCCGAGCTCCCCGAGGCGTCCCGCATCTCCGTCCGCGGGCGGATCTGGCCGCCCACCTTCAGCTCCTGCGCGGCCACCGGCGCCGCCATCGCCACGCCCAGCCCCGCCAGCACCGCCACCATCGCGTATCGCATCGTTCGATCGTCCGGATCGGGAGTCGACCCGGCCCGGCGACGCCGCCGGGCCGGACCCTCGGGTGCCGCTTACTCCGCCGCCGCCTTGCCCGCCTGGCCCTTGTAGATCGCCAGGTTCGGCCGGCCGTCCACGTGCAGCATCCCGAGCGCGCCCTTGTTGAAGGCGCGGAAGATCGAGTGGTCGACCAGCACGTAGTCGCCGGGCTCCTCCGCGCGGAACTCCACGATCGCCGCGCCGCCCGCCGGGATCAGCGTCGTCTGCACGTCGTGCTGCGTCGCCACCGTCCCGCCCTCCTGGTAGACGTTCTCGAAGATCTCGCCGATCAGGTGGAACGAGGACACCAGGTTCGGACCCGCGTTGCCGACGAACAGCCGCACCGTCTCGCCCTGCTTCGCCGCGAGCGCGTGCTCTCCCGTCAGCGCGCCCTCCGCGCCGTTGAACACCACGTACTCCGGCCGCTCGTCCACGCCCTTCTGGAAGTCGAACGGCTGCAGCCCGGCCTCGCCGTGCTTCCCCTTCGTGTAGAACTCGCTCTGCATCACGTAGTACTCGCGGTCCACCTTCGGCAGCCCGTCCTTCGGCTCGACCAGGATCATCCCGTACATCCCGTTCGCGATGTGCACCGGCACCGGCGCCGTCGCGCAGTGGTAGACGTACAGCCCCGGGTTCAACGCCGTGAACGTGAAGACCGTCTCGTTCCCCGGCATCGTCATCGTCACCTTCGCGCCGCCGCCCGGCCCCGTCACCGCGTGCAGGTCGATGTTGTGCGGCATCGAGTTGCCGGCCATGTTCTTCAGGTGAAGCTCCACCTGGTCGCCTTCGCGGACGCGCACGAAGCTCCCCGGCACCGTGCCGCCGAACGTCCACATGTTGTACTCGACGCCGTCCGCCAGCCGCATCGGCTTCTCGATCACGTCCAGGTTCACGACCACCTTCGTGGCGTAGTCCCGCGTGATCGGCGCGGGCACGAACGGCGGCGCCGTCAGCTTCGCGACCTCGACGCCCCGCACCGGCTCCGGCGCGCGCACCGGGATCTCCGTGCTCCGCTCCGCACCTGGCTTGAACGTGAACGCCAGTCCGCCGAGCGCCGCCACCGCCACGGCCACCGTCCCGAACCGCGTCGCGCGCTTCACCACCTTCTTCGTCATGGTCCGCTCCATGGGTCAGACGGCGCCGTCGCCGTCGATGGGTCCGCGAGTCGTGCTGCATGCGGCTCAAGCGAGATCCGCATGTGCATATCCTAAATTCCGGCAAGGGCGCGGGCTGTCGGGGGGAACCAGCCTCGTGTGTCGGGGGATTCGCCGCCCGGAGCGTGGGGGAATGCCCGAGGCGCGCGTGGGGGAAATCCGGTCGGCGCGGGGCGGCGTGTGGCGTGGCGCGCGGGGTGCGTGCGCCCGGTCGTTTCCGCCACCGGCGCCGACGAGGGCCGCGAAGGAGAGTCCGATGACGAGAGCGACGGCGCGGCGCGATCGGCGCCGGCGGAGGAGAGCGATGGCGGATCCGAGCCCGCTGCGCGGCGGGCGCTGCCTCCGGCCATGAGCGCCGCGGGCGTGCTGCGCATCCGTGACGCACGCGCGGACGAGCGCGACGCCATCCGGGCGCTCACCCGGGCCGCCTATGCGGAGTATGCCACGGTGATGTCGGCGACGACGTGGGCCGGCTTCAGCGAGGCGATGCGCGCGGCGCTGGAGGCGGAGGGGCGCGTGGAGCGGATCGTCGCGGAGCGGGGCGGTCGTCTCGTGGGGAGCGTGCTGCTCTTCCCGCCGGCCGCCGACGCGTACGGCGGCGCGACCGCGCCCGCCGCCTGGCCGGAGCTACGGCTCCTGGCCGTGGCGCCGGACGCGCGGGGGGAAGGGATCGGCCGCGCACTGGTCGAGGAGTGCGCGCGCCGGGCGCGGAGCCGGGGCGCCGCCGAGCTCGGGCTGCACACGTCGGCGAGCATGCGCGCGGCGATCCGGATGTACGAGCGCCTCGGCTTCGTGCGCGCGCCCGAGCACGACTTCCACCCGCCCGGGGGGGAGGTGGTGACCGCGTACCGGCTGAGGCTGTGAGCGCTGGCCATCTCCGCGCGGGCGGGCGGCCGCAGGGCCGGAGACAGCGTTTTCGATGGCGTGGGGACAACTTCGGGTGCAACTGCGGGCGGGGGCGAGGGCGAACTACACTGCGGGTGCGACTGCGGGCGGGGGCACATACTGCGGGTGGGGCCAGGGGGGACAACTCCGGGTCCAACGGCGGGCTTGGGCGCATTCTGCGGGTGGGGGCGAGCGCGGGCGCGAGCGCGGGCCGGGGGGTTCGCGGAGCTTCACAGGTCCGCTCGCTTCTCGGTTCACCGGCACGGCGCCGGCGGAGCGCCCGAGAGGGTCGGCCTGCGTGGGCGCCTCCGCCTTCGCGCCCCGCGACCGACCACAATCCGCCACGCACGAGCGGCCGACGCACGGTTGGCGTTTTGTGTGCGCCAGGCGCACAGAAGCCGCCACGCGCACCTCGGTGCCGAACGCCGCTGGCGGAAAGTGTTCGTATACCGCACCGAAGCCGCCACCCGCCTCGCCCGCCCCCGGCGCGTGGCGGCTTCGCGCCGGGAGCGCCAGGGAGCGCGGCGGGCCCCGACGCGACCGGCCAGAACCCGCAGAGCCGTTGCTTCAGGAGGCCGCAGCCCGTCCACCTCCGAGCCGAGCGCCTCCGCCGCCTGGACCCTGCACATCCGCCCGACCCGAATGGGTCCACTCTCCTCCGAGCCCGGGGCGCCGCCCGGGCACGTTGCCCCACCCTCCGACCACCCAGGCCCCCGCCCGCCGTCTCCCGCCGTGGGCCCGCGCTCGCGCCCGCGCCTGCCCCCACCCGCAGCATGCGCCCCTACCCGCCGTCGAACCCGGAGTGGTCCGCCCTCGCCCTCGCCCCCGCCCGCCGTCTCCTCCCCCGCCCGCCGTCGGACCCGGAGTGGTCCCCCCCTGCCCTCGCCCGCAGTCTAGTTCGCCCGCCCCCGCCCGCAGTTCAGACCTGCGCCCGTGACGACGACCGCCGCCCGCGTCACTCCGTCTTCTCCCCTCCCCCGCCCGGCGCCCGCTTCACGTACACCGTCTTGATGTTCGCGAACTCGCGCAGCCCCTCGATGGCCAGCTCGCGGCCGTAGCCGGACTCCTTGACGCCGCCGAACGGGAGCCGCGGGTCCGAGGCGACCATGGCGTTGACGAACGTCATCCCGGCCTCGATCTCGTTCGCGAAGCGCTCGATCTCCGCCTCGTCGCGCGTCCAGACGCTGCTGCCGAGCCCGTAGATGCTCGCGTTCGCGCGGCGGATCGCCTCGTCGATGTCGCGGACGCGGAAGACGGAGGCGACGGGGGCGAAGATCTCCTCCGCCTCCGCCGGCGCGCCGTCGGGGACGTCCGCGAGCACGGTCGGCGCGTAGAACCAGCCGGGCCGGTCGAGCCGCTTCCCGCCCGTGAGCAGGCACGCGCCGGCCTTCACCGACTCGCTCACCTGCCGGTCCGTCGTCTGGAGGATCTGCTCCATGGCCAGCGGCCCGACCTGCGTCGCGGGGTCCATCGGGTCGCCCACGCGCAGCGACTCCATCTCGTGCACGAAGCGCTCGAGGAACGCGTCGTAGACGGCCTGGTGCACGATGAAGCGCTTGGCGGCGATGCACGACTGGCCGTTGTTGATGACGCGGGCCTGGACCGCGATGCGGGCCGTCGCCTCGATGTCGGCGCTGGGCATGACGACGAACGGGTCGCTCCCGCCCAGCTCGAGCACCGTCTTCTTGATGCGCTTCCCCGCCTGGCTCGCCACCGCGCTCCCCGCGGGCGTGCTCCCGGTCAGCGTCGCCGCGCGCACCCGCGCGTCGTCCAGCACGCGGCCGACGCGCGCCGAGCCGATGAGCAGCGACTGGAACTCGTCGCCATCGAAGCCGGCGCGCCGCAGCACGTCCTCGATGGCCAGCGCGCAGCCCGGCACGTTGGAGGCGTGCTTGAGCAGCCCCACGTTCCCGACGGTGAGCGCCGGCGCGGCGAAGCGGAAGACCTGCCAGAACGGGAAGTTCCACGGCATGATCGCGAGCACCGGCCCGATCGGCAGGTAGCGGACGAAGCTGCGGTCCGCCTCCGTCTCCACCACGCGGTCCGCCATCGCCTCCTCGCCGATCTCCGCGTAGTGGCGGCAGGCCTTCGCGCACTTCTGCGCCTCCGCCACCGCGGCGCCGATCGGCTTCCCCATCTCGCGCGTCATCAGCGCGCCGAGCCGCTCCGCTTCCCGCTCGAGGATGTCCGCCGCCCGCGACAGCTTCGCCGCCCGCTCCCGCAGCGGCGTGCGGCGGTAGCGCTGGAACGCCGCCTCCGCGCGCGCCAGCCGCCCCTCCAGCTCGTCGTCCGACAGCTCCTCGAACCGCTCCAGCTCCTCGCCCGTGGCGGGGTTCACGCTCTTCATCGACACGATGCTTCCCTCCTCCGGCTGGTCCCGACCCGGGGTCGCGCCCCCGCGCCGGCCATCCCGGCTCCATGGTCCCGCGCGCCGGCCACGCGGCCCCGCTTCACCCCCGCCGTCCACGCAGGCTCCCGCGCGCGCCCCCGCAGGCGCCCGCGCCCCGGCTCCGCGGCGAGCGCGCGCAAGTTCGTGGCCGCTCGTACCCCGCGAGGCGACGTCGAGCCACGCCCGCCCGCCGGGCGCCCGATACCGCACGCCGCGGAGCGCCCGGCGCCCCGCGCTCCGCCCGACACGCCCCGTTCCCGCGTCCCGCTACCCGCTCTCCGCCTCCGGCCCGAGCAGCAGCGCGCGCGTGGCCGGGGCGGCCGGCCGGCCGAGCACCTCCGCCGCCTCCCCCTGCTCGACGAGCACGCCATCCGCGAGCACGACGACGCGGTCCGCGGCCGCGCGCGCGAAGTCCACGTCGTGCGTGGCGACGAGGAGCCCGCGCCCCTGCCGCGCCAGCGCGCGCAGCGTCTCGCCGAGCGCGCCGCGCCGCGCCGGGTCGAGCGCCGACGTCGGCTCGTCCATGAGCAGCACCATCGGGTCCGGCGCCAGCGCCCGCGCGATCGCCACGCGCTGCGCCTCGCCGCCCGAGAGCTGGCGCGGGTAGGCGCCCGCCCGCGCCGCGACGCCGAGCGCGTCCAGCAGCCCGCGCGCGACATCCTCGGCCCGCGCCCGGCTCCAGCCGAGCGCGTGCACCGGCGCGAGCGTCACGTTCTCCAGCGCCGTCAGGTGCTCGAACAGCGAATGCGCCTGGAACACCATCCCGACCTTGCTGCGTAGCCCGCGCAGCCGCGACTCCGGCGGGACCGGCCCCGGCCGCAGCGCGAAGCCATCGACGGCGATGCGCCCGGCGCTGAACGGCTCGAGCGCCGCGACCGCGCGCAGCACCGTCGACTTCCCCGAGCCGGACGCGCCCATGAGCGCGCACAGCTCGCCGGCCGAGACCTCGAGGTCCACGCCGCGCAGCACCGCGCGCCCGCCGCGCTGCGCGTGCAGCCCGCGCACCTCGAGCGCGCCGCTCACGCCAGGCTCCAGCGCCGCTCGAGCCGGCGCGCGAAGCGCGACAGCGGGAGCGAGAACGCCAGGTAGACGATCGAGCAGAGGATGCCGGGCACCACCCAGCTCCCGACGTTCGTCGCGTAGATGGCCGTCTGCTTCGTCAGCTCGACCACCGTGATGACCGAGACGAGCGACGAGTCCTTGAGTAGCGCCACGAAGTCGTTCGTCATCGGCGCGAGCGCGAGCCGCAGCGCCTGCGGGCCGCGCACCAGGCGCAGGATCTTCGCCTCCGGCAGCCCCAGCGTGCGCGCGGCCTCGAGCTGCGAGCGCGGGATCGCCTCCAGCGCCGCGCGGTAGACCTCCGACTCGTACGCCGCGTAGTTCAGCCCCAGCCCGAGCACCGCGGCGAGGAACGCGGGAAGCCGCACGATGCCGGAGAGGCCGTAGTAGATGACGAAGAGCTGGAGCAGCACCGGCGTGCCGCGCGTCACCTCGACGTACGTGGCCAGCGCGCCACGCACGAGCGGCGGGCCGTAGACCCGCCCGGCGGCCACGACCGCGCCCGCGGCGACCGCCAGCGCCATGGCGAGGCAGGAGAGGAGGAGCGTGATCCCCGCCGCGCGCAGCAGCGCCGGCGCGTAGCCGAGGATCGCGCGGCCGCCCGCCGGCGCGGCCGCGCCGCCCGCGCGCGGCGCGGCCGCCAGCACGCGCTCGAAGAACCGGGCCTCGCCGTCGTTCCACACGCCCCAGCGCCGGAACGTCCGCTCCAGCGAGCCGTCGCGCATCCGCGCGCGCAGGATCGCGTCGACCGAGTCGCGGAGCGCGGCATCCCCGCGGGCCAGCACGCCGACGTAGTGCCCCGTCGCCACGGGCTCCGGCTGGATGACGAAGCCGCCGCCCCGGCGCAGCGCGCGCTGCGCGATGATGTCGTCGAGGAGGACGGCGTCGACGCGCCCCGCCACCAGGTCGCTGTAGGGATGGACGTCGTCGTCGTAGGAGACCGGGACCAGGCCGGAGCGCGCCTGCTCCTCGAGGAGGATGCGGTACGCCATGGTGGCGCCGAGCGTGGCGACGCGGTGGCCGGCGAGGTCCGCGAGGCGGCGGTAGCGGCCGCGGTCATCCGGCCGCACCGCGAGCACCTCGCGGAACTCGTAGTACGGGATCGTGACCGCGTGGCGCGCTCTCAGCTCCGGCCGGTCCTCGACGCCGGAGAGGCCGATGTCGAAGTCGCCGCGCTCGACCGACGCCTCGATCGACGACCACGCGACCTGCACGAAGCGCGGGTCGCGCCCCAGCCCGCGGGCCATCATCTCCGCGACCTCGACGTCGAAGCCGCGCATCCGCGCCGGGTCCGCCGGGTCCGCCTCGACGAACGGCGCGCCGCCCTCCGCGTCGCCACCCCAGCGGAACGGCGGCGGGGCGGCATCGCCGGCGGCGGCGGGTCGGCAGCCGGCGAGCGAAGCGCCGAGCGCGAGCGCAGCGGCCAGCGCAGCGGCCAGGCGGAGGGCCGGGCGGCCGGGGAGTCGGAGCGTCCCGATCACGTGGTGGTTTGCGGTGGGGGTGCGGGGGTTCAACTCCGGATCGGCAGCTCGTCGGGCGGCGGCAGCTCGACGCGCTCGTAGAGGTCGCCCAGCCGGAGCGTGCAGCCGATCGACTCGAGGGCCACCACGTGCTCCGGCGCGTTCAGCTCGGTCAGCACCCACCGCTCGCCCTGGCGGGCATAGTGCTCGACGCGCATGCGGTCCTGCGAGACCAGCACGTACTCGCGCAGCGACGCGAGCCGGCGGTAGTGCGCGAACTTCTCCCCCCGGTCGTACCCCGCCGTGGACGGCGAGAGTACCTCGATGATCACGCCGGGACCGAGTAGCGTGTCGGCGTGCCGGTCCTCGAACGCCGGCGTGCCGCAGACCACCACCACGTCCGGGTAGGTGTAGAGCCCGGTGGGGCCGACCTTCACGCGCATGGCGGAGGCGTACACCTCGCACGGGCGGCCGCCGAGCTGCCCGCTCAGCTCGCGACTCGCGTTGACCGTGATCACGTTGTGCGCGCGGCTCGCGCCCGTCATCGCGTAGACGCGGCCGTTCACGTACTCGCTCCTGTACTCGGCGCTGCGCTCGCGCTCGAGGTACTCCCGCGGCGTGATCCGCGGCTCCGCCACGCTGGACATGCCCGCCTCCGGTGTCGAACCCTGATCTGGGCGTCGATGCCACCCAATATCGTATGAGGCGCGGTGACGCGCACCACACGACGGAGTGGGGGAGTGGGGGAAACAGCGTTCGCCCGAGCCCGAGCCCGAGCCCGAGCCCGAGCCCGAGCCCGCGCCCGCACCCGCGTCCGCTCCCACTCCCCCCTCGGCAGTTCGAACGCGTCCGGCACCAGAGTTGCGCCCCGCGCCTCCGGAACCGGCTACACGGGATGGGGTGGATGCGGGCGGTGGGGGTGCGGTGGACGGTGGGCGACGTGAGCCGCTTGGGCTACGAGGCGCTGTGCGCGTCGCTCCACGGCGCGGTCCGGACGTTCGGCCCGGAGGCGTCGTACGTCGTCGTCGTGAACACGGTGCCCGTGGAGCGGGCCCGCGAGCTCGCGGGCGACGTCCCGGACGGCGTCGAGTGGCTCGCCGCCTCCGGCGCGCTCCCCGACTGGCTGAGCCACCGGATCGACGCGGCCATGGCGGACGGCGCCGCCTGGAAGCTCGATCCCGTCCGCCTCTTCGCCGACCGCCTCGAGCTCGCGCTCGACAACGACTGCATCCTCTGGGACATGCCCCTCGCCATCCGCGAGTGGCTCGCCGGCGACGACGGCGCCGCCTGCGTCGTCGCCGAGGACGTCGCGCGCTGCTTCGGCCGCTTCCACGCCTGGGGCCCGCCCGAGCCGCGCAACGCCGGGATCCGCGGGCTCCCGCCCGGCGCCGGCTTCGAGCGCGAGCTGCGCCGGCTCCTCGAGGAGAGCGGCGTCACGCTGGCGTCGGAGCAGGACGAGCAGGGGCTCCAGGTCGCCGCGCTCTACCGTCTCGGCGGCGTCCGCGTCGTCGGCCTGGGCGACGTCGCCATCTGCTCCCCCTTCCCGCCGCACCGCCCCGAGCTCGGCCGCTGCGGCGGCCACTTCGTCGGCCTGAACGTCCGCTCGCTCCCCTGGCGCGTGCACGGCCGCCCCGCCGTCGAGCACCTCCGCGACAACTGGCTCCGCCACCGCGCCGCCGTCTTCGCGCGCGTGGGGCTCCCCGCCGTCGCAGGCGACGAGGGCGGCGCCTGAGCGGCCGGACGCCGCGCCGGCGTTGCGCCACTTCGTGCGGATGGGGCCGGGCCGCTCGTGCGGGCGCCGACGGCGGACCTCGAGGCGCACGACCTCCTCCTGCGCGCCGGTGACCTCTACTACCGGTTCACCGAGCGCGACCTGCGGCGCAGCATCGAGCTCTACCAGGCCGCGCTCGCCCGGGACTCCACCCTGGCCGCCGCGTGGGCCGGCATCGCCGGCGCGTGGTGCTGGCTCGCGGACGACTGGCTCCCGCCGCGCGAGGCGTATCCGCGGGCGAAGGCCGCAGCGCTCCGGGCGATCGCCCTCGATCCGGCGCTCGCCGCGGGGCACAGCGCGCTCGGCGTCGTACGGATGCTCTACGAGTGGGACGCCGCCGGCGCCGAGCGGGAGATCGGCCGCGCCGTGTCGCTCGATTCCGCGCGCGGCGCCGCCTCCTACGACTACGGCGAGCTGCTCGACCTCCTCGGCCGGACCGATTCCGCCGTCGCGTACCTGCGCCGCGCCAGGTCGGTGAACCCGCTCGACCCGCAGGTCACCACCCGACTCGGCGATTTCCTGGCGCACGCCGGCCGGTACGCCGAGGCGATGGCCGAGTACCGCCAGGCCCTCGAGCTGGAGCCGGCCCACTCCCTCGCCCTGATCGGCATGGCGGACGTCCTGCTCCGCCACGGCAAGCCGGAGGAGGCGCTGGCCGTCCTCGGGCGAGCGCCCGAGATGGGGGCCCGGGTCCGCGTCGCGCTCGCCCGCACCTACGCGGCGCTCGGCCGCCGCGCCGAGGCCGGGCGCATCGCGCGGGAGCTCGAGCGGACGGCCCGCAGCCGGAATGTGCGGGCGGACGGCCCCGCCATCGTCTACGCCGCGCTCGGGGACCGCGATGCCGCGTTCCGCTGGCTCGAGCGCGCGTACCGCGACCGCTCCGCCTCCCTCGTCCTGAACGCGCGGTCCGACGTGTTCGCTCCCCTCCACGCGGACCCGCGCTGGCCGGCGCTGCTCCGCCGGGTCGGCTTCATCCGCTGATCGCGGGACCGGGCGCGGGGCGCTGTCTCGGGCCGGCGCCGACGGGTCCGAGGCACGCCGAGGGCCGCCGAGGCACGCCGAGGCACGCCGGGGGCCGCACGCCGCCGCGGCCGCCCGGCCGCTCGCGCGCCCGTCAGTCTTCGAAGCCGAGCACCTGACTCGACGTCGCGATGACGGCTCCGCCGGTGCGTACGAGGCTTATCGTGAGCAGGTGGATGCCGGTAGCGTAGACGCGCTGCCCGGCCGCATCCCGCGCGTCGGACCTGATGGTCGCCCGGAAGCGCTGCGACGTCCCGGGAGGCGCCGGCGGGGATGTCGCGAGGCCGACGCCGTCGAGGATGATCACGGCGTTGGCGTCCAGCGTCTCGGGCACGGTCACGGATGCCGTGACGGTGACCGTACCCCGGACATGAGCCGGATCCACCGGCCGGCCCGCGGCGTCGCTCAGGGAATCGATGACGAGGTACGGGCCCCGCTCCTCGCAGCACGGCATCGTGGCAATGAAGACGTGCACGAGCATCGAGTCCCGGGCCGCCGGGAACCCGTCGGCCACCGCCTGGATCATCGCCGCGCCGGGCGCCACGGCGGTCATCGTCCCCGTCGCATCGACCCGCACCGTGCCGGCGTCGGAGCTGGAGAAGCTCACCGGAGTCGCGGCGGGAGCGTACAGCAGCACCATGTCCACCCGGCGGCTGGATCCCAGCGCGAGCGACACGCTGTCGAAGACGAGGTCGAGCCGGGGCGGCGGTGCGGCGGGCTCACGCCCGCACCCGGATGCCAGGGCCGCCAGGAGCGTGAGGAGGCAACTGCGGATTCGAACAATGGCAGCGTTCATCGACCGCTCCTGTCTCGGGTTCGCTCGACCGTCCGGAATCCGGGGTCGACCTCCTGTGGGCGCCCCACGAGCGCCCGGCACGTCCGCCGTGCTCTGCCCGCTACGGAGGGTCGGGAAGCTCGGTCCATTCTCTGATCCTGACGGCCCGCCAGTGCGGCCGGGTTCGCTTCGCACCGAAAACGGCGCCGACCAGCCCACCGACGGGCGCGCCGAGGACAAGCGCGGCGAGGTTGTTCCACTCGTCGTTCTCGTAGGTGGCGTCCGCCCACACCTTCAGGGCGGCGAAACCCGCCACCCCGCCGAGGACGAACCCCAGAGCGCCCGCCTGGCTCCTGGTCAGACCGGTCGACACCTCGATCGCGCCGATCTGACGACGGCGGATCGCAAACTCCTCCGAGGCCGTGGTTCGGATCGAAAGCCCGCCGGTATCGATCGCGGTGAGGCGGCCACGCAGCCAGTCCGCTCGGCTGTTCGGCGCTGCGATACGAACATCGCGCCGGAGCAGAAGCTCGCGCGCCGACAACGTGTCCTGCGCGTGAAGGGGCGCCGACGCGGCGATGCCGGCGATCATGACGCCGCAGACCGGTAGCATCACCCTCCCGCGCCTCAGATGCCGCTCCCCAGAACA
>DASTKT010000116.1:0-21290 GCA_035715725.1 Longimicrobiales bacterium
GAAAGGGGCGACAACGCCGCGTTTTATGTCGGGGACGCTACAAGACCCAATCGGCGTTTCTATAAGCGGGCCCGACCACCTCAATCGTTACGAAGTTGGTGAGTACACCTATGCCGCGAACGTGACCGGCGGCACGGCTCCGTATTATTTCATTTGGGAGGAGAGAGAGTGTGATTATAATGGGTCCACGCCCGGGGCGTTGACCTGCGCGGGTGACTATCAGGTGTTTGATGAAGGGTGGGGAAAGTCGTCAACTACTGCGTATTTCAACCCATACATCACCGAGCGTTGGATATCTGTTGAACTGAGGGAGAGTCCGAGTGTGAATTATGCAACGGGAGTCGGAACGGTATATGTAACTGGCCCAGCATTTGTGGATTGGTTGCTGTCTGGCACGTCGGGAAATAATGGTTTCAAGTGTGAGAACAGCAGCTCGTGGCCGTTTATCGGATGGCATAATGGCGTCGAGCAAGAGTTCCGCCGGAACATGTGCACCGGCCAGAGGCAGTGGATCGATGGGACCGCGTCGTAGCCTCGGATGCCGCGCTACGACATCCGTCGGAGGCGCGCAGCGGTGAGCCCGCGGGACGCCAGCACCACGCCCCTCGACGTGGGGCCGACCGACGACGGCTCGGCGCTGCGCATCCGCTGGGCCGACGGCCACGTGACCGAGCTCGAGCCGCGCTACCTCCGGCTCGAGTGCCGCTGCGCCGCGTGCGTCGAGGAGATGTCCGGCCGCCTCCTCCTCCAGGAGGCGGCCGTCCCCGCCGACGTGCACCCCCTCGCCATCCGCTGGATGGGCCGCTACGCGCTGCACTTCCAGTGGAGCGACGGCCACGACACCGGCATCTACCCCTTCGAGCTGCTCCGGGCGCTGTGCAAGTGCGCGGAGTGCCTGGGGGTGGAGGACGAGGAATAGCTCGCTCGCTCGGGTCGGGAACGGAGGGGTCACGCGAAGACGCGGAGCTGAACGGCGGAGACGCGGAGCGGAAGCTCGCCGGGCCGGGGAGACATGCCGGCGAGCGCATCGTCCTTCGATGCCGTATCCGGTGTACGCCGGCGGCCGGCGTTCCGCGGTGCTGCTGCGGCCGCCCGCTTCGCGTCTCTTCGGTTCCCGCCGCGGCTTCGCGTGGCGCAGAACGGACGGGATCTCGCCCGCGGACGTGAGGACGGGCTGCGGAAACCGCGAACGCCCCCGTTGCGGCATCGCACGGGGGCGTCCTTTCCGGGGCCATGTTCGTCCCGACCCCAGCCTCGGGGTGGCTGGCATGCTCCGGCCGGGGCGGGGTCGGCCCCGCCCTCAGTCGCGAGGGCCCTTCCCGTGAGCCTTCGCCTTCTGCTTCTCCCAGCCCAGGTGCCGCCCGTTGTCGTGCCGGTCGTCGGGGCGGTCGTAGTCGGACCGCCGGTCGTACCGGTCGTCGTACCGGTCGTCGTAGCGGCCATCGTCGCCGCGGCGGTAGCTGCCGTTCGACCGGTCGTACGCCTCGGTCCGCGCGCGGTCGTGCCAGGCCTGGTGCGCTCGCTCCATCCGCCGGTGATACTCGGCGTGCTCCGCGGCGAAGTTCCGGTCGCGCTGGTGCGCCCGGTGCCACGCCGCGTGGCTCTCGTTCATGCGGCGGTGCAGCTCGGCGTGCGCCGCCGAGTAGTTGTCGGACCGCGTGTCGTACCGGCCGACCTGCCCGTAGGGGTCGTAGCGGCCGTCGTCCTGGCGCCGCCACTGGCCGTCCGCGTCGCGGCAGACCAGGTACCCGTCCCGGTCCCGCACGCATTCCCCGGTGCCTTGCCGCACCGCCCCGGTGCGCTCGCGGACGATGTCCGAGAGCCCGCGCTGGGCGTGGGCCGGCACGGCGGTGAAGGCCAGCAGGCCGGCGGATAGGAGTCCGACATCGCGTAGTCGCATCGACTGCCTCCAGTAGAAATCGTCTGGCCCACCGGAAAGGCATCGCGCGTGCCGTTCGGCCGGATCGCGAAAATTCCGCGTAATTGCTGGAAAAACACGCGCTTGTGGCTCCGCCCTCTCCGGCGAGGCTGCCCCCTTCCGGGGGCGACGCCTGTCCTCTCCCTCGGACGGTGTCCGCCTCGCCGGCCCCCCTTTAGATTGTCGCCACCTCGACCGGAACTCCGAAGGGTGAAGCGACGATGCTCATCGCCGTGGCGGGTATGGTGGGAACGGGGAAGACCACGCTCACCCAGGCGCTGGCTCGCGATCTCGGCCTCCCCATGGCGCTGGAGAGCATCGACGCGGCCGAGCGCGCCGCCGAGCCGGGCGAGGCGAATCCCTGGCTCGCCCTCTTCTACGGCGGCGAGGAGGCCATGCGCCGCTTCGCATTGCCGCTCCAGCTCCATTTCCTGGCCACGCGCATGGAGGCGCTCCGGCGGATGCGGGCCGAGGGCGGGGATTGGGTGCTGGACCGGACGTGGTACGAGGACGCGGAGATCTTCGCGCGGGGGCTGTTCGAGGAGGGGAAGCTCTCGCCGCTGGAGTGGGACCTGTACCGGCGGCTGTACACCGAGCTGAGCCACCTGCCGGCGGCGCGGCCGCCGCGGCTCCTGGTCTACCTGCAGGCGCCGCTCGACCTGGTGGTCGAGCGGATCCGCGGGCGGGGCCGGCTCTCGGAGCGCGAGGTGCCGGCGGAGTACTGGGCGGGGCTCCACCGGCGCTACACCCGCTGGATCGGCGGCTTCCGGCTCTGCCCGGTGCTCACGCTGGATGTGCGCGAGTACGACCTGCGGGCGGACCCGCGCGCGCTCGAGCGGCTCGTCGCCCGCGTCGAGCGCGCGCTGGGCCGGCGCCTAGCGGCCGCCGGCGTCCAGTACCGCCTCGGCGTCTGAGCGCCAGCCGCGGGCCGCGATCCGCCACGACCCCACGACCTCGTCGCCTCCCACCGCCCACAGCCGGTCGTGGAGGTTGACCGAGACGCAGACGTGGTTCGGCACGATGCGCACTCGGTCGCCGATGCGCGGCCGCCAGTCCGTGGCCGACAGGTCGAGCACGCCGTGCTCCTCCGAGACCGTCTTGACCGTGACCTCGGGGCGGTCGAGGAGCGCGCCGTAGCCCGGGGCGTCGGCGCCGCGGATCTCCTCCCGCGCCAGCGCCTTCGCCCCCGCGTCCACCACCGCCTGCCCGGGCACCGCCGTGCTCACCACCGTCGCCAGCACGGAGTAGGCGCACTCGTCCCACGCACAGGCGTCGACCACGGCCGTCGTCCGGTCGTTGAAGATGTAGGTGCCGGGCCGGATCTCGGTGAGCCCCGCCACGTCGTGCGAGTGGTAGCCGGCGGGCGTCGAGCCGCCGCTCACGACCTCGGGCTCGAGGCCCGCCTCGCGCAGCGCGTCCAGGTGCAGGCGCAGGTCCGCCGCCAGCCGCGCGAGAACCGGCCCCTGCTCGCCGGTCCGCTGCCGGATGTGGCCCGGGTAGAACATGATCCCCCGGTAGGCGACGCCGGCGGCCTCCGCCGCCCGCCTCGCCAGCGCCACCGTCGCCGCCGGGTCCGTCACGCCCACGCGGTGCATGCCGAGATCGGCCTCGACCAGCACGCCGATCGTGCGGCCCGCGGCGGCGGCCGCCGCCGAGAGCGCGTCCAGCGCCTCGGCGGAGTCCAGCCCGACGGTCACCCGCACATGCTCCGGCAGCGCGAGCAGGCGCTCGAGCCGCCAGGCGCCGACCGGCGGGTACGCCACCAGGATGTCGTCGGCGGCGCCGGCCATGACCTCCGCCTCGTGCAGCGTGGCGACGGTCACGCCGACCGCGCCGCGCCGGAGCTGCTCCCCGGCCAGCTCCGGCGTCTTGTGCGTCTTCGTGTGCGGGCGCAGCGCCAGGCCACGGGACGCGGCGTAGGCGGCCATCCTGTCGAGGTTGGCCGCCATGCGCTCGACGTCCACGAGCGCGCTCGGGGTCTCCAGCTCGGGGAAGGGAAGCGTCGCCATTACCGGCCGCTCTTCTTCGCGGCCGGCTTCGCCTTCGGCGCCGCCTTGCCCGCCGCGCCCTTCGTCACCGAGAAGCCGTCCACGTGCACGTCGAGGTTGTGGTTCACGCGCAGCCCGGCCACGCCGTCCGCGCCCAGGTAGTTGCGCTCGCCGGCCCAGACCTGCGTGCCGTTGATGTAGGCGCGCACGCTGTCCGCCGCCGCGACGACGCGGAACGCGTTCGTCGCCTTGCCGCCGGCCGGCAGCGCCTTGACCGCGGCGTTCTCCGTCCAGTCCACGATCGTGTGCACCTCGGCGCCCGCGCGGTGCTTCACCATGAACTTCCCGTCCTGGCGGACCAGGAAGTAGACGTAGCTCTGGTTCGGGGCCTCGAGCTCCTTGCCGGCGACGAAGACGCCGTACCCTTCCGGGTGCGCGGAGGGCGCGGACTGCGTGAAGCTCGCCTGGACGGTGTAGGTGCCGGTGACGTTGTCCGTGGGCCGCCAGTAGATCGCCGCCGGGCCGGACGTGAAGTGGTAGCCGGAGCCCATGGGCACGAACTTCACCTGCGCGAGCTGCGCGGTCGGACGGTCCAGCCGCGCGTGCCAGCCGGCCGGGAGCGAGCCGTTCCCCGGCGCCGCCTTGTCCGGGTCCGAGCTGGGATTCTGCGCCGCCAGCGGCGCCGCGAGCGCCAGCGTGGCAAGGACGATAGGCAGGCTGCGCATACGACCTCCGTTCGGGTTGGTCCGCGACGTGGAAGGGTGAAAAAGGTAGCCGCCGGGCGCCCCGCGGACCAGCCTCCTTGCCCCCCGCCCCCGCCGCCCCGTACCATGACCGGGTGAGATCGCTCCCGCTCGTCCTGCTCAGCCTCCTCGGGCTGCTCGCCGTCGCGCTCGGCCTCGGCTTCTGGCTCGCCCGCTCGCGCCGGCGCGCCAACCGCCAGCGCTACGGCAAGTTCCTCGAGGAGGCCGTCGCCGACGGGATGCTCTCCCAGGAGGAGCTCGCGCAGCTCCAGGTGCTCCGCGACGAGGGCGACATCAGCGACGCCGAGGCCCGGATGGTCGCCGTCTCCGTGTACCGCCGCGCGCTCAAGCAGGCCATGGCGGACTCGCGCGTGACGCAGGAGGAGGAGACCACGCTGCACCAGGTGCAGCAGGAGCTCGGCCTCACCGAGGCGGACCTCCGGGCCGACCGCGACAACCTCCGCCGCATGCAGCTCCTGGCCCGCCTCGAGCGCGGCCAGCTCCCCGACGTCGAGTCGCCCGTCGGGCTGCTCCCCGGCGAGCACGGCCACTGGGTCGTGCACGCCACGCTGTGCGAGCGCCTGGCGCTCCCCGCCGGCCCGGCCAGCGGCCCGCCCGGCCAGCTCTTCGAGGTGGCCGACACCGAGCCGTTCCACGTCACCGGCCGGCGCGGCCCGCTCGCCCGCAGCCCGCTCATCCTCCCCATGGACCTCGGCATCCTGGTCGTGACGAGCGGCGGCCTCCGATTCCAGGGCGCCAAGGTGCAGCTCCAGTTCCCGCACGAGCGGCTCCGGCGCATCGCGCTCTTCGCGGATGGGCTCCGCGTCGACTACGCCGACCCGGCCCGCAGCCACTACTTCCTCCTCACCGACCCCGAGCTGACCGCCGCCGTCCTGCTCCTGGCCGCGCGCCGCGCCAGCGGCGCCGCCGTGCCCGGCCGCACCGCGTAGGCGACGCGGCCGCGGCCCCGCCGCCGGCGTCCCGCCTCCCCCCTCGAAGCCGCTCTCCCGACACCGGCGGCCCCGGACGCCTGGGACAGCCCCGTATGCCGCTCCGCGACTGTGGCCCGCCGCGCGCGCCGGCCGGGCACACCTTCTGCGCACCTGCGCCGCAGCTTGCCCGGCCGGACGATAAGGAGCAGTCGCATGAAGGATACGTTGCACCGGTACACGGAGGCCCACCGCGACGAGGCGTTCTCGGAGTTGGCCGCCGAGCTGCGCGAATTCAGCCACGACGGCCTCGTCGAGCTGCGCGACGACCTGCTCAGGGGCGCCGTGGTCCGGGGGAGCTGGGCCGGGTGCGTCATCTCGTACAAGCGCGGCGCGCCCGGCTCCGCGCGCCGGGACCGGCTCGGCCGCGCCCGCAACGCCTTCACCGTCCTCTGGGACAACGGCTGGGTGACGGACGAGGAGGTGGGCGCCGCGATCGACCGGGAGGTGGAGCAACGCCGGGCGGTCGCGGTCCCGAGGACGCCGGCCCCGGCCGGGGAGGCCACGCCGGCGGAGCCGGCGGCGTAACGGCGCGACCGGCCGCGTAACGGCGCGGCCGGCCGCGGCCGCCGCTCCGGGTGGTGGCGGCCGCGGCCGGATGCTGGTCGGGGCCGCCCGCGCAGCTCCCGCGGTCGCCGTGGGCTCGCGGGTGCCTCGACGCCTCGCGTGCGCCCGCTCCGGCGGCTCCGCTCCCCCGCTCTTGCATTTCCCCCGAAGCGATGGAGAATTGCCTGCGCCGGCGTGCGGGCCAGCCGTCGCATCCCGAGGCCCGCCGACCACCCGCCCGCTCGGCCGCTCCCGCCGGCACCCGCTTCTCCGATCCCGATCCGCTGCTTCCCGGCGTTCACCGACCTCCGCCGGAGGTCCCAATGGGCACGACGCACCGGGCCGCGCCTTCCGAACGTTCGACCTCGGCCGAACCGGTCGCGGGCCCGGGCGCGCCCGCCGGCGGCCCGGCTCCGGCCGCGTCCGCGGCCCCGCCGGCGGCCACGCGGGAGCGGCCCGCGCCCGCCGGCGGCGTCCCGGCCGCCCTGGCCCTGCTCGGCCTGCTCACGGTCGCCGACCTCTGGTCCGAGTACCACCTCGGCTTCGGGCTGCGGAACCCGGCGGCGCTCGCCGGCGTTCTCGCCGCCTTCGGCGCCGCGGCCGGCGTGGTCCGGAAGCTCCGCGCACAGGCGCTCGACGCGGCCGCCGAGCGGGCCACGGCCGCCGCGCGCGTCGTGCTGCGCCCCGCCGTCCTCGTCGGCCTGGCCGTCGCGCTCGCCCTTGTCATGGCCACCGTCTCCTCCGTCACCGTGGTCGGCGACGGCGTGCCGGAGCCGGTCTCGCTCGTCGTCGCGCCGCTCGACGATCCGTCGGCCGCGAGCCACGGCCGCGTCCGCCCCGGCGCCGCGCTCGCGCGCATGCCGATCGTCGTCTCCCCCTTCGGCCGCACGGTCCGCGTCGAGGCGGCGGGGTACGTGCCGGCCGTCTTCACGGTGCGGCCCCTCGTGGGCCTGACGGTCCGGCTCGGAGAGGAGCTGCGCTGGTCGCCGTCGGTGCTGCTCCGCCTGGGCGCGGCCGCCACGGGCGCGCTCGGCGACGGCGCGGTGCTCCGCGTCTGGCGGGAGGCCGGCGGCCGGCGCGACACGCTCGCGGCGGACTCGGGCCAGGCCGGCTCGGCGTTCCTGCTCGGCCGCGCCCGCGCGATCGGCGTGGAGGCGGTGGCCGACTGGGAGCGCGAGCTGAAGGCGGCCCACGCGCCGGACGCGGCCGTCGCCGAGCTGGTCCGCTCGTGGAAGACGCCGCGGGCGCTGCGCCTGGACCGGCCGCTCGCGCCGGGGGACCACCTGGTGGCGGAGGTCGCCTATCCCGGCGGGGGGCGCGTCGCCGTCGCCGATCTGACGCTCCCCGCCACCGATCTCGTGGACGTCGCGCTGCTCGACCTGAACCCGTGAGGTCCGGGATGACGCGGTCACGTACCCTGGCCGTGGCGCTCCTCGCGGCCGCGGCCTTCGGCGCTCCGCCCGCCGCGGCGCAGGGCGCCACGCCCGTCGGCGTCTTCTTCCATCTCGCCGATCCCCGCTTCCGCGCCCGCTTCGGCGCCCAGGCCGGTGACGTCGAGCTCGCGATCGCCGACACCGTGGCCGTCCAGCTCGCGCGCCGGATCGGCTTCGTCCGCTTCGTTGCCAACACCGCGGCCGACTACCGGCTCGTCCTCACCGTGGACCGCCGCGACCGCGGCTCCGCGGGCGCCTTCGACGAGCGCGGGATCTGGGCGCGGCTCGAGTCGCCCGAGGCGGGGAGCGCCGAGATCTACTGGCTCGTGCTGCGCCCCGCCGACGCCGCCACCCGCCCGGTCGGCTCCGCCGTGAACCTCCGCGCCGAGGTCGCAGCGCTCCTCGAGCGCGCAGACCTCGGGCTGCTCAAGGAGAAGCTGCTCCGCAACGTGCCGATCTCGCACGGCGGGCTCCCCTGGGACCGCCCCGTCGGCTGGGCCATCCCGCTCACGCACGACGACCTCTGCATCCAGGACCTGAGCGTGCTGCGCGTGGTGAGCACGGTGAAGGAGGGCGCCATGACGCTCGCCCGGTCCTACGATGCCAGCGTGACCGGCGTCTTCGTCGTCGCCCCGCCCGTGCCGGCGAAGGCGCAGCAGTTCCTCAAGCGCGTCTTCACCGAGCCGGTGGACGAGTCGCGCCGCGCCGAGATCGGGGACGCGATCCGGCGCGGCGCCGTTACGGTGAGCGCCGTCTACGTGCTGGATTACCAGCCCGACCCCGATTGCCGCCCGACGCCGCTGCCGCCGCAGCTGCCGGGTCCGGGAGGGCCGGGCCGATGAGCGCGCGAACGCTCCTCCGCGCCGCCGCGCTCCTGGGCGCGGCGCTGCTCGCGCTCGCCCGTGCGGCCGCCGGCCAGCAGGGGACCTGGCGCGCGAACGTCGACGTGGCGGTCCAGCGCGGCGCCGCGGGCGACTTCGCGTCCGCCTCCCGCCTGTTGCGCGGCGCGCTCGCCGCCTGCGCCGCCTCCGCCGAGGGGCGGAGCTGCCGGCGCGGCGTCAGCTACTCGCTCGGCTACGTCTACCAGCTCGAGAGCCGGCGCGACCCCGCCGGCCAGGACTCGCTGCTCCCCCGCGCCGCGGAGTTCTACCGCGCCGCGCTCGCCGTCGATTCCAGCGACGGCGCGACCATCTACAACCTCGCCCTCGTCTACCGCGCCTCGCCTCCGGACGCCGCCCACGAGGCGTTCCTCCAGGACGCCGCCCGCCGCGACCCGATGCGCCGCGCCGCCTACGACGACTTCCTGGGCGACTACTACCGCGATGCCGGCCGCTGGGGCGACGCGCTCGAGGCCTACCGCCGCGCCGCCGCGCTCTCGCCGGAGGACGCCGCCCCGCGCGTCGGGCTGCTGCAGGTGTACCGGCGCCTTCCGGCCGACCGCGCCGCCGAGCTGCTCGAGCTCGCCGCCGACTGGGAGACGCGCTTCCCGGAGCTGGCCGCGCAGGCCGACGCCCTCGTCGCCCACCTTGCACGATCCGCCGAGGCCGGGCGCCCCGCGCTCGCCGAGCAGGCAGCGATCCGCTGGGCGGCGCTGCTCGCGCGCGAGCGCCGGCTCTCCGGGGAAAGCCTGCAGGCGCTCCCCGCCGACTGGGCGCCGACCGACGACCTGCGGGCCTACCTCCAGCGCCCGGACACCACGCTCTCCGAGGCGAACTGGTGGCGCCGGAGCCCCGAGCGCGGCGAGGTCCTCGCGCGGCTCGCCCTCGCGCTCGGCTCCCGCCGCCTCTCCGAGGGCGATCCCGCCGCCGCCGAGCGCATCTGGCAGTACGCCGACGGCTTCGTGCCGCGCTGGGACGGCCTGCACGTCGACCTCATGCGCGAGCTCGCGCTCCTCTACTTCCGCCGCCCGCAGCTCGACCTCTCCGGCGACAAGCTCCGCGGCGTGGAGAGCCGGCTCTTCTCCATGAAGGGCGGCGCCATCGAGTCCGACGACCGGGAAGCCGTGCAGCGCTTCCACACGGCGCTCGGCCTCATCTACACCGAGAAGCGGCAGTGGCGGCCGGGCGGCGGCGTCGACGGCGCGCTCTACCAGCTCGGCCATGCGCTCGAGACCGCCGACCGCCGCGGCTTCTACCAGCCGCTCCCCGAGCTGCGCGACCTCCTCTCCCAGGCCTACGATTCCACCGGCCGGCCGGACCTGGCCCGCGCGCTCGACACGCTCGCCGCCGCCGCCTACCTCGACACGGACGACCTCGATGCCGCGGCCGAGGTGGCCGCCCGCTCGGCGCCCGGCCGCCGCCCGCCCTTCGCCGCGCTGCTCGAGCGGCGCGTCCGCCTCGACGCCGCGCTCCAGCCGGGCGCGCCGGGCGTCGACTCCGCGGCCTGCGCGCCGGCGGCCATCGACGCCGTCGTCGCCGCCGCGCCGGCGCCGCGAGCCGCGCCCGGCTTCGCCGGCCGCCAGCGCTTCAAGCTGCTCGCCGACTGCGCTCGAGTCGGGCCGGAGCGCGCCCGCTCGCAGGCCGCCGCCGCCGCGCTCCTGCTGGCCTACGACGAGAAGCTGCCGCTCGTCGGCATCCCCGACTTCCGCCGCGTCGATGCCGTGCGCGCCCGGGTCCTGGCCGCGGCGACGGTCCCGCGGCCGGAGGTCCACTTCGCGTTCGACGCGCAGACGCCGCCGGCCGGCGCGCTCCGCTTCTCCGCGCCCGCCGACACGCGCCCGGCGTACGTCGCGCTCCCGGACGAACTCGTGCTCGCCGCGCGCGCCGTGCGCGCCTTCGGGCCTGGACTCGAGGTCGTTCCGCTGCGCATCATGGATGGGGTCGTCGAGCTGGGCCCGCTGCCGCGGGGCGTCGCGCCGGAGGACGTCGCGAGCCGGATCCGCGGTCTCCCGGGCGTGAGGGAGGTCCGGCTCGGCTCGAGATCCGTCGCCGCCGCGCCGCGCTGACCGCCCGGCGGGTCCACCATCCCTCGGGCGAGGTCGCCGTGCGCCGTATGCTCCCGGTTCGTCGTCTCCCTCCGCGCGCGGCGCTCCTCGCCGCGCTGCTCCTCTTCCCGCTGCACGCTGCCGCGCAGGCGCCGTCCCGCGACGCCGCCATCGACTCGCTGCGCGCGCGACTGCGCCGGGACGTCGCCGCGGACGACGTCGGCGGCATCACCGCCGCGATCGTGCTCGGCGACCGCGTGATCTGGGCCGAGGGCTTCGGCTGGGCCGACCGCGAGCGCCACGTCCCCGCGGCCGTCGGCACGCTCTACCGTATCGGCTCCATCAGCAAGTCGATCACGGCCGCCGCCATGATGCGGCTCGCCGAGCGGCGCGTCCTCGCGCTCGACGACCCGGTCACGCGCTGGCTCCCCGAGGCCGGCGGCTTCCCGCGCCGCTTCCCCGGCGCGCCGCCGATCACGCTGCGCAACCTGGCCAGCCACACCGCCGGCCTCGCCCGCGAGCCACACCTCGCCGACGCCGCGGCCGGCCCGATCGCGGGGTGGGAGGCGAAGGTCGTCGCCTCGATCCCGACCACGGACGTCGACACGCTCCCCGGCGCGCGCTTCGCCTACTCCAACATCGGCTTCGGCGTCCTCGGGCTCGCGATCTCGCGCGCCGCGCACCGCCCGTTCATGGAGCTCGTCCGCGACGAGGTGTTCACGCCGCTCGGCATGTCGCACACGACGTTCGTCGTCCCGCCGGCGCTCCTCCCGGACCTCGCCACCGGCTACGCGAACGGCCGCGACGGCTCCGTCGACGTCGCGACGCCGGCGCGCGAGCAGCTCGGCCGCGGCTACAAGGTCCCGAACGGCGGCGTCTACTCCACCGTCCTCGACCTGGCCCGCTTCCTCGCCGGCATGAGCGCGCCGGGCGACGCCGGCTTCCTCACCGCCGCCAGCCGCGCCGAGATGACGCGCCCGCAGACGCCGCCCGGTCGGGAGGACGCGTACGGGCTCGGCTTCTTCCTCCGGGCGACGACGGGCGGCCGCCGCCTCGTCGCCCACAGCGGCTCCGTCGCCGGCTACACCGCGTACGTCGCGTTCGACCCCGCGTCCAGGGCCGGGATCGTGCTGCTGCGCAACTACGACCGCGGGCGCACCGACCTCGCGAAGGTCGCCGACGCGGCGCTCCTCGCGCTCGACGCGCGCCCCGCGGCCGCCGCGACGCCGTGAGCCCGGCCGTATTCGTGCGACGCCTCGCTCTCGACGCCACGCGCGTCGGCGTGCTCGCCGCCGGCCTGGTCGCCGCGCTCCTGCCGGCCGGCTGCGCGCGTGACGCCGCCACGGCCCCGGACGACCCCGGCGCGCCGCCGGGCGCCGGACCGCCCCCCGTGGTCGCGCCCGACCTCGCGGAGCTCGGCAGCAGGATCTTCGACGACAAGGGCCTCTCGCTGAATCGCAACCAGGCGTGCGCGTCGTGCCACGACGCCGTCTACGGCTTCACCGCCCCCGAGCCCGGGGTGAACGCCGGCGGGGCCGTCATGGAGGGCTCCATCGTCGGCGTCTTCGGCAAGCGCAAACCGCCCTCCGCCGCGTACGCCGCGTTCGCCCCCGTCCTGCACCGCGACCCCGACTCCGGCGGCTGGGTCGGCGGCGCGTTCTGGGATGGGCGCGCCACCGGCGCCCGCCTCGGGGTCGCCGCCGCCGAGCAGGCCGAGGAGCCGCTCCTCTCCCACGCCGAGCAGGCGCTCCCCGACGCCGCCTGCGTCATCTACCGCGTGACGCACTCCACCTACGCCTCGTTCTACGAGGCCGCCTGGGGGCAGGACGCCTTCGCCATCGCGTTCCCGGGCGACATCGATCGGCTGTGTCAGCAACCCGGCGCCACGATCCCCCTGAGCGGCCGCGACCGCGAGCAGGTCGCGTGGGAGCTCGACCACGTCGCCCTCAGCATCGCCGCGTTCGAGGCGTCCGGCATCGTCAGCCCGTTCAGCTCGAAGTTCGACGCCTGGAAACGCGGCCTCGCCACGCTCACCCCCGAGGAGGCCCGCGGCCTTGCGCTCTTCGAGGGGAAGGCCCGCTGCGCCGCCTGCCACCCGAGCCGCGGCGACCGCCCCCTCTTCACCGACTTCGGCTACGACAACAACGGCGTCCCGCCGAACCCCGCGAGCCCCGAGCTCCTCGCCGACCCGGCCTACCGCGACCCCGGGCTCGGTGGCATCACCCTCGGCGCCGCCGACCGCGGCCGCCACAAGGTCCCCACGCTCCGCAACGTCGACCGCCGCCCGTTCCCCGGCGCGATCAAGGCGTACATGCACAACGGCGCCTTCAAGTCGCTCGAGCAGGTCGTGCACTTCTACAACACGCGCGACGTCCTGCCGCGCTGCGGTTCGGGCGCCGACGCCGGGGGCCGGATCGGCATCGACTGCTGGCCGGCGCCCGAGGTCCCCGACAACGTGAACCGGACGGAAATGGGCAACCTCCGCCTCACGCCGGAGGAGGAAGCCGCCATCGTCGCGTACCTGAGGACGCTCAGCGACGGCTACGCGGCGCCGGCGGGGCCGTGAGGGCGGCGCGCTGGCCGGCGTTTGGGCGAGCGGGCGGGTGGTGGGAAGATGCTTCGAGCCGTGCGGGCCGGCAGCCGTGCTCCCGCGCCGGCCCCCACGATGAGCCCGCGATCGAGTGCACTGCGCTGGATCGTGATCCGATCCACCGCCGACGCCTCTCATTGCGTGGAGACCGCGATCGATTAGCTTCGCTTCCCGTCGCCATCGGCCACGTCGTCGCCCGCTGATTCCGCCCCGTGGAGGCTCCCATGCTGAAGTGGTTGCTGGCAGGACTCACGCTCGTGATGCTGGCGACGCCCGCGCAGGCGCAAGTGCAGCTCGGGTCGGCCACCGCGGAGTGGGATTACCTCGGCGGGATCTACGCATTCCGGTTCCGCATCTGGAACTCCTCGGATGCCTCGAGGAACCCGTATGCGGTAATCACGGGCCTGACGTTCTCCGATCTGCCTGTGCGCGTCCTCGACGAGGCCGGCGCGCCGAACAACCACCAGCCCGTCGTGTACGGCCTCGGTGACCCGATCGTGGGGGAGCGGACCTCCGGGCCGACGACGGGAGGCACGCCGGGGGCCTGGCATCAGACGGCCGGCGATTACACCAGTTTCTCGGTCGGCGGTACGCCGATTGCCAGCTCCTGCGCCCCGAATCTGATTCCCGGGCTCTGGGTGACGCCGCAATGCGGGCTGGCGGGCGTCGTCGACGGTCCGGCGAACGGCGGCTGGGTCGAGCTTCGCTTCACGGACTCCCCCTTTGCATTCCACGATCTCATGCCGACGCGCCCGTACAGCGGTGAGATCACCCTGCACTGGGACGATGCGCGAGCGCTCGGTCTGGTCTCCCCGGAGCCCGGCTCGCTCATGCTCCTCGGCACCGGCCTCCTCGGGCTCGGCGGGGCCATTCGCCGCCGGCGGCGCGGAGCCGCCGATCGCCGCTGACCGGGGCTGCCGTCCGCCGACGCTCCGGCAGGCCTACCAGACGCCCGACGATCCTGCTAATTTTGCGTGCATCCTGGGGCTTGTACGCCGCCGGCCCATGGGCGCAGTAATCCGCCTGCAAACCGAGCGCCCACGGCGCGGGACCGTCGGAACGGCACCCGGCGGGTAGTGTAAATCCTGGAGGATCACACGCATTCGGGCCTGTAGCTCAGCTGGGAGAGCACCTGCTTTGCAAGCAGGGGGTCACCGGTTCGATCCCGGTCAGGTCCACTTGGTAAGATGAAGCCCCGCAACGCTTTCGGCGTCTGCGGGGCTTCAATCGTCTGGCCAGGTGAGCCCCGACCGAGTCTCGTGCCCGGTCTATCCCGCCGCTTCGACGACGCGCAGCACGGTCGTCCGGTCCGAACGCGGGTTCGACCGCTTCCACGGGCGCTCCATCGGCTCAAGCGAATCGTCGCCGTGCCCGCTCCCGCGCCTTCAGGGCCTCCTCCTCACGATTGCGCGGCGGGGCGGCCGTCTCGAGCGAGTCGAGCAGGCGCCGCGCGGCCGCGGCGACCTCGTCGACGGCGCGGTCGAAGGCCGCCTGGTTCGCGCGCGACGGCTTCGTCGTGCCGCTCAGCTTCCGTACGAACTGGACCGCGGACGCCCGGATCTCATCCTCGGTCGCGGGTGGCTCGAAGTTGGCCAATGTCTTGATGTTCCGACACATGTGCGATCTCCACGGCGTGAATGGCCGGCTCCGGCGTGCGCGCTGCGACCGGCGCGCCGACGGCGTCGCGACGCGGCTCGGGCCAAAGATGCTGTGTCTTGCGCGGCTGCGGCAGCGGCCGCCCGGACTCGGTTCGCAACGACCACGCTACCGCTTCACCCGGTACACCACGTAGATGCACTCCTCGCGCAGCGGCTCGCGGCGCACGAGCTCCGGGTCGATCTGTGACCTGAGCTCGGCCTTGGCCCTACCCCCGCACCAGATGCTGCACGAACCGCACGAGCGCCCGCGGGAGGTCGGTCGGATCCTGGATGATCGTGTACCCCGAAGCGCCGAACATGCGGGCGAGGTACGCGGAATCCTCCCGGTCGATCGTCACGCAGCCGGCGTGCGTGCCGGCGGACCGGACCGCCGGCACGGGCCGCCGGTCCGGACTCAGGCCCCCGGCGCCCCCGGAAACTTCAGCCCGTGCGCCCGACACAGCTCCGGGATGCTCTCCGGCCGGAACTCGATGGCGTAGCGCGCCGGCATGTCCGAGCGGGCCAGGACGGCGCCCGGGTGCGGTGCGTTCGTCTCCGCCATCCGCGTCCCCAGCTCGTCGAAGTAGTGCTCGAATCCGGCGGGGGAGATGATCTCGAGGATGCGGCACGGGACATCGCCGGCGTTCCAGAACGTGTGCCACTGCCGGCGCGGCTTGAAGACGAGATCGCCGGCCTCGGCGTAGACGACGTCGTCCCCGAGCTGCGCCCCCATCCGCCCCTCCAGCACGTAGCTGTACTCGTCCTCCCGCACGTGGCGATGCAGCGGCGCGGCCAGCGTGCGCGGTGGGATCGGGTGCTCGACCAGCGCGAACGAGCCCCCCGATTCCGCGCCCCAGACCATGAAGCGCACCCCGAGCGAGCCCAGGTCCACGACCTTCCCGGCGCACGGCCCCACGATCCGTGGGCCGCTCGAGCCGTCGAACCGGGGGGAGATCGAGTGACGGAACTGGACCGGCCGGCTCGTGCTCATCGGATTCCCTCCTGGCGGTTCGTCCACCGTCGCGGCGCCGGGCTGCCGTCGCGGGATCCGTCGATCCCGCGCATGCCGGCGTCGCATTTCCAGTAAACATGATCGCTCACTCAATGCGACGGGATGCTACCGAGGGGGTGGGAGGTTTGTCAAGATTTGGCTGAACAGTTAGGTTTAGCCAAATGGGGACGCGAAAGTACGAGCTCAGGCGGCGCGCCGAGCGCCAGGCGGAGACGCGCCGGCGGATCGTCGAGGCGGTCGTCGCGCTGCATCGGGAGATCGGGCCGGCGCGGACGACGATCACGGCGATTGCCGAGCGTGCCGGCGTCGAGCGCCTCACCGTGTACCGCCACTTCGGCGACGAGACTGCGCTGTTCGCGGCGTGCTCCGCGCATCACCGGGCGGAGGCGCAGCCGCCGCAGCCGGAGGCCTGGACCGGCGTGGCCGATCCGGTCGAGCGCCTCCGCGCGGCGCTGCTGGCCTTCTACGGCTACTACGGGCGGGAGGAGGACATGCTCGCCAACATCCAGCGGGACGCGCCGCGGCTCCCGGCCCTAGAGGCCGTGCTCGCCCCCTCGCGTGAGTTCGTCCAGGGGGTGCGTGAGGGCCTGCTGGCGCAATGGCCCGCGCCGGGCCGGGCACGGCCGGAGTTGGCCGCGGCGATCGGGCATGCGCTGCGGTTCGAGACGTGGCAGTCGCTGACGCGAAGCGAGGGGCTCGGCGACGCCGAGGCCGCGGACCTCATGGTCGGGCTCGCGCGCGTCGCCGCGGCGTCCGCTCCGGGACCCGGCTGAGCAGTTCGGGCGGGACGCTCGAGCCGATTCTGCTCGGCGGCGACCGACTCCCACCGAGGACCTGGCTGGCGCCGTTCTGCTTCCGCCCGCGAGCCGCGGCGACGAAGCGAGCCCGGCCTATCCCTCGCCCGTCGGATCCTTCCCCCGCAGCTCCCCCGTGAGCCTCGCCGCCTTGGTCAGCAGATAGTCCCTCTCCGGGATGCTCGTCGTCCGCTCCGCGGCGGCGCGATAGTGCGCGATGGCGCGATCGCGGTGGCCGGCGCGCTCGAAGAGGTGCCCGCGGACGGCGTCGAGACGATAGTGCCCGCGCATCCGCGCGTCGCCGTCGAGCGCGTCCAGCAGCTCGAGCCCGACGGCCGGGCCGTGCACCATCGCGGCGGCGATCGCGCGGTTGAGCGTGACCATCGGGTTCTCTGACATCCGCTCGAGCAGGCCGTACAGCGCGAGGATCTGCGGCCAGTCGGTGTCCTCTGCGCGTGCGGCCTCGTCGTGGACGGCGGCGATCGCGGCCTGGAGCCGATACGCGCCGACCCGTCCCGTCGGGAGCGCGGCCGAGACGAGCGCGATCCCCTCCGCGATCAGCCTCTGGTCCCAGAGCGTCCTGTCCTGCTCGTCGAGCGGGATCAGCTCGCCGTGCGGGCCGGTCCGTGCGGCGCGGCGCGCATCCGTGAGGAGCATGAGCGCGAGCAGTCCGGTGACCTCGGCGTCGTCGGGGAGCAGGCCATGGAGGGTGCGGGTCAGCCGGATCGCCTCGTTGGAGAGATCGGTGCGGTGCAGCTCCGGACCGACGCTGCTCGTGTACCCCTCGCTGAACATCAGGTAGAGGATGTGGAGCACGGCGCGCAGCCGCTCGGCGCGCTCCGCGTCGGTAGGCATGCTGAACGGAACGTTCGAGGCCTTGATGCTCTGCTTGGCCCGGCTGATCCGCTGCGCCATCGTCGCCTCGGGGACGAGGAACGCGTTGGCGATCTCGGCGGTCGTCAGGCCGCCGACGGCGCGGAGCGTGAGCGCGATGGCGGATGCCGGCGTGAGCGCGGGATGACAGCACATGAAGAGCAGGACGAGCGCGTCGTCGCGGTCCACGCCGACGTCGCCCTCGGGCGGGGGCACGAACGCCCACTCGGCCCACACCTCGCTCGCGACGGCGTCCTCGCGGCGGCGCCTGGCCAGCTCGCTGCGCAGCCGATCGGTGATGCGCCGGATGGCGACGTGGTACAGCCAGCCGCGCGGGTTGGCGGGAATGCCCTGCGCGGGCCACTGCGTCGCCGCCGCGATGAGCGCCTCCTGCACGGCGTCCTCCGCGTCCGCGAAGTCGACGTGGCGGCGGGCGACCGCGCCGAGCACCTGCGGCGCGAGCTCGCGCAGCAGGTGCCCGACGGCGGTGTCCGGGGGCTCCGGGGTCACACGTCCACGGGGGGCGCGCTCATCACCTGGCGCACCTCGATCGGGATGATCAGCGGGACGCCGCCCGGCCCGGGCGCCGCCGAGGCCTTCGCCGCGATCTCGTAGGCCCGTTCCGGCCCGTCGACGTCGACGATCCAGTAGCCGGCGAGGAACTCCTTCGCCTCGGGGAACGGCCCGTCGGTGACCGCCGGCACGCCGTTCTTCCCCGCGCGCACCACTCGAGCCTCGCCCGGCGCGGCCAGCCCCTCGGCGCCCACCAGCTCGCCGGACTCGGTGAGCTCCCGGTTGAGGTCGTGCATGAAGGCGATGTGGGCCTTGAAGTCCTCCGGCTTCCAGTCGCCGACCTGGTACTCACCGGTCCCGCGCGGGGCGTGCATCATCAGCATGTACTTCATCGTTCGTCTCCTCTCGGTTGGGCGCCGCGGCCGGCGCTCGCGTCGGCGCCGGTTCGGGCGCTTGCATGGAGAAGTCGGAGCCGGCGGCGGGTTCTCTACATCCGGGTGGAACGCCGTGGGAAGCTAGCGGTCCCGTCCCAGGGCGGGGAGGTCTCGGCGACCGGCCGAGCCCCGCCGAGCGCACCCGGACCCGCGCGGCGGTCCGGAGGCGGCGGCGCTCGGGTGCAGCCGGAGAGCTGCCCGGCCGGGTGACACGACGGGACCCCGCAAATCGTTATCTTGAAAGCGTGTACGTTGGAAATCACCTGGGCCGGAGCCGGAGCATGTCGCAGGGCGGACCTGAAGGCGGGTTCAGCACCCACCTCGAGCGCGTCGTATGGAAGCCGATCACGTGGGACCCCGAGTCGCCGGAGCAGCTCTCGGGCGGCGTGCCGGTCCCGAGGCCGGAGAGCTGGCTCGTGCCGCTGCGCGGGACGCTCGAGGACTTCCGCGCCGGCCGCACGGGCGCGTGGTACTTCCGGGCGTGGCCGTACGGACCGAAGATCGAGCTGTTCCGGATCGCGGCGGGGGAGGACCGCACCATGGAGCCGATCGCCGAGTTCGCCGCCGACCAGATCCCCGCGATCGTCGACGCGCTCCTGTACGTGCACCGCCGCACGCGCGAGCACGACTACGACGGGCCGGACGCCGGGCTTCCGCCGGTCCGGGACCACGAGGGCGACGGCGGGCCCGACGCGACCGCCTGATGCGACCTGGTGATGCGACTTCCTGGCCCGGCTGCGCGGCAGCGAGGAGTTCCTCCGCCTCCTCGACCGGGGCAGCATGGTGGTCGAGAACCTCGGCGCCGTCGCCGGCTCCGCCGACGATCCGCTCCAGCAGCGCTTCCGGGTCTTCGGCGAGCTGGCGGGCGAGCTGGCCGGCGGCGGACCGCAGGCGACGTCGGGCCCGTAGCGCCCACCGTAACATGTGATGCGGCACAGGTTTCGCGTTGCCGGCCGGGGCGATTTGACTCTCACCCCGAAGCGGGAGGACTCATGGCCGACGTGAACCGCTCTACCGAGGGGCAGGACCGCGACCGCGCGCAGCGCCGCGACGTAGCCAGCACACCGGACCGGATGCCGGGCCGCGAGGCGGGCACCCAGGACGACCTCGGCGCAAGGCCGCGGCAGGGCGCCGGCACCCAGCGCGAGACCCGCGAGGCGAGTCCGTCCAGGAGCGGCTCGGCGGACGACGACACGATCACCTTCGTTCCCGACACCGGCTCGGAGTAAGCGGTCGGCTCGGCCGCGCGGCCGCCGCCGCGGCGCGTTCGCGGGTCCCACGTTCGCCGGGCACTGCGCGCGCTATTGCGTTTCGGCGGTGTCGCGACTATCTTTATAGTCTGCGTGAGACCACGCGCGGGCCGCTCCGCGGCCGCGCGGCCAGAACGAACGGACTGGGCGCTCTCGACCTGGTCCGTTTCTTCGTGCGGGTCCCGCGCGGGACCGGCGGCGAATCGCGCCGCCACGCGAGATGATGGATTGGTACGGAGATACCGGACCTCGACGTCATCCCAGCACCAAACGAGGAGTACGGTATGCGTACCACGGGCACCGTGAAGTGGTTCAACGACAGCAAGGGCTTCGGCTTCATCACGCCGGAGGACGGCTCGAAGGACTGCTTCGTCCATCATTCCGCGATCCAGGGCAGCGGCTTCAAGACGCTGGCCGAGGGCGAGCGGGTGGAGTTCGACGTCGTGCAGGGCCAGAAGGGGCCGGCGGCGGAGAACGTCACGCGCGTGCGTTAAGCGGCGCGGCCCGCCCGGGCCGATCCGGAAAAAGGGAAAGCCCAACCTCGTCACCGGGGTTGGGCTTTCCCTTTTTCCGGGCGATGGTCGTGGCGGCTACAGCCCCGTGGCGGGGGCGGGCGTCGGCGGCGGCGCCGGGGCCCGCTCGGCGCGGTCCGGCGGCACGAGGACGTTGGAGGAGGCCGCGAAGAAGGGCGGGGCCGCCTGGTCGGTGAGGCGCAGCTCGAGGAGCCGGACGCCGGCTCCGGTCCAGCCGAGGACGCGGACGACCTCGGCCATCCCCTCGGCGCAGAAGACGCGATCTCCGGCGGAGAAGTGGCGGCCGGCGCCGGGCTCCCACCCGGGACATGCGCACGGGTCGACGCGCAGCGTCTCCGCGCGGATGCGTCGGCTCGAGTGGTTGGGCGTGCTCATCCTACCTCCGGCGCGGGCGCGGGCGCGGGGCCGGACCATCGCCGGCTTTGTGCCGGAACGTGATGCGTCCGCGGGAGAGGTCGTACGGTGAGAGCTCGAGCGTGACGCGATCCCCGACCAGGACGCGGATCTTGAACTTCGACATCTTCCCGGTGGCGTAGGCGAGCACGGTGTGGCCGTTCTCGAGGAGGACCCGGTAGTTGCGGTCGGGCAGCACCTCGCTGACGGTCCCCTCCACCTGAATAGATTCCTGCTTGGCCATCTCGCTGCTCCGCTCCGGCGACGTCGCCTGAAAAAGAAGCACCCGCGAGGCGCACTGCGGGAGTGCACGCCGCGGGTGATGAGGACGGGAATTCAGCCCGTCATACCCCAAAGCTACCATGAATTGCCGCCGGGCTCCAGGGAGACGGCTGCGGGCGCCCGCGCGGCGGCCGCCGGCCGTTGCGCCGATCGGGCCCGCGAGTCATAGTTGAGGCCGTCCCATCCGGAGTCTCCCCGCAGCCCGACAGCCCACGTCGTTCGTGCCGGCCAGTCCGCCGGCTTGCCGCCTCTCCTCCGCCCGGAGGCAGCCATGCCGCAGGAGCGCCGACCGTCCCGCACGTTCGCCGACCTCGTCCGCCTGGAGCTGGGGGTGCCCGACGTTCCCGGCGGCGCTGCGGCTGGCTCCACGCTCGCTTCGGCCGCGCCGGCGCGCCCGCGCCTGCCGGGCGGCGAGGCGCCGGCGGCGGGTCCGACCGCC
>DASTKT010000117.1:0-20870 GCA_035715725.1 Longimicrobiales bacterium
GACGTAGAGCGCGTTCTCGGTGCCGGCGTAGAGCAGCCCCTTTCGCACCGGGTCCTGCCGCACCACGTGCACGTAGCTGTGCGTGCTCCGCGGGATCCCCGCCACGATCAGCTTCCAGCTCTTGCCGTAGTCCGTGGTCCGATAGATCCACGGGTCGCGGTCGTTCATCTGGTGCCCGTCCACCGAGAGGTAGGCCGTGCCCGCCTCCCACCTCGAGGGCTCGATGTTGCTGATGGTGAGCCAGGCGGGGAGCTTCGGCAGGTTCGCCGTCACGTTCTCCCAGTGCGCACCGCCGTCCCGACTGACGTGGACCAGGCCGTCGTTCGTGCCGGCCCAGAGCAGGTCCTTCTGCACGGGCGACTCGGCGATGGCGAAGACGACGCCCGCGTACTCCACGCCGATGTTGTCCGGCGTGAGCCCGCCGGACGAGCCCATGCGCGTCGTGTCGTTGCGGCTGAGGTCCGGGCTGATGATGCGCCAGCTCTTGCCGCCGTCCGTAGTGACGTGCACGAACTGGCTGCCGACGTAGACCCGGTCGTGGTCGTGCGGCGAGATCGTGAGCGGCGCGGTCCAGACGAAGCGGTACTTCACGTCGCCGGCCGGATGGCCGCCGGTGCTGACGGGCCAGACCTCGACGTTCTGCGCCTGGCGCGTGCGCTCGTCGTAGCGGACGACGATGCCGCCGACGCTGCCGGAGCCCGAGGCGCTGGACCAGACGATGTTCGGGTCCACGGTATCCGGCGTAGCCCAGCCGCTCTCGCCGCCGCCGACGGAGTGCGTCTCCCCGCGGGGGATGGCGCCGCCCCGCCCGCCGAAGCCGCCGAGGCGGCTGTTGCTGGGGACACGGTAGGACGGACCGTCCTGCTTGTTGCCGTAGACGAAGTACGGCACCTGGTTGTCGACCATCGCGTGGTAGATCTGGGCGATGGGGAGCTGGATGCGGTGCCAGGTGCGGCCGCGCGTGGTCGAGATCGAGACGCCGCCGTCGTTGGCGACGATCATCCGGTCCCCGTTCGTCGGGTCGATCCACATGTCGTGGTTGTCGCCGCCGGCGGATTCGCCGCGCGGGATGTCGACCGTCGTCGCGCCGCCGTCGAGCGTCTTCGAGAAGGAGGCGGAGAGGAAGTACGCCTCGTTCTCGTTGTCCGGCTCGACGGCCATGCGGGTGTAGTAGGCCTGCCGGCCGGTCAGCTCGCGGTCATAGCTGACGACCTTCCACGTCTCGCCGCCGTCGTCGGAGCGCCACAGCTCGCCGCTGTCGGTCGGCTGCCCCTTGTACGGCGCGCCGTCGCCCGTCTCGATGAGCGCGTAGACGCGGCTCGGGTTCGAGCGGGCCATCGCCAGCCCGATCTTGCCGATGGTGTGCGTCGGCAGCCCGTGGCCGCCGAGCTTCTTCCAGGTCGAGCCGGCGTCCGTCGAGCGGTACAGCCCGCTCCCGGGGCCGCCGCTCTCCCGGCCGTACGTGTGCATCTCGAGCTGCCACATCCCGGCGTAGAGGATGCGCGGGTTGCTCGGGTCCATGACGATGTCCGCCGCCCCGGTGTTCGGGTCGACGAACAGCACCTTCTCCCACGTCTTCCCGCCGTCCATCGTCCGGAACACGCCCCGCTCCGGCTGCGGGCCGTACGCGTGCCCCAGCGCGGCGACGTAGACGATGTCCGGGTTCGTCGGGTGCACGACGATGCGGCCGATGCGGCCGCTCGCGTCGAGCCCCATGTGCTGCCAGCTCCGGCCGGCGTCGGTCGAGCGGTAGATCCCGTTGCCGACCGAGATGTGGCTGCGGATCCACGCCTCGCCGGAGCCGGCCCAGACGACGTTCGGGTCGCTCGGCGCCACCGCCAGCGCGCCGATCGACTGCACCGGCTGGTCGTCGAAGACCGGCGCCCAGTGGATCCCCGCGTCCGTCGTCTTCCAGATCCCGCCCGAGGCCGCGCCGGCATAGTAGACGTTCGGATCCCCCGGCACGCCGGCCACCGCGCTCACGCGGTTGCCGACCGGGCCGATGTGCCGGTAGCGGAGCGCCGTGTACGCGTCGGCGGCGTCGCCGGCGGCCTCGGCGTCCGCGGGCGGGCGGCCTCGCTGGGCCGCCGCCGGGTCCGACGCGAGCAGCGCCGCCATGGCGGCGCCGAGGATGGAGCAACGTACGGCCAGCGCGCGCGGTCGCGGGATCATGACGACGCTCCGATGCGGTGTTCCGGTGACGGATCGCGGGCGGGGAGTCGCGGAAATGTTCTCGTCGGAAGGCGGCGGGGCAAGGGCGGCGCGACGTGACTCCGTCGCGCCGCCCGGCGGGCGACCGGTCAGCGAATGTAGACCGGCGTCCCGACCCGGACCATGCCGTAGAGCTGCTCCAGGTCGGAGTTGTGCATGCGGATGCAGCCGTGGCTCACCGGGCGCCCGACCGAGTGCTTGTCGTACTCGTGGACGCCGTGGATCATGTAGCCGTCGCCCAACACGAGCGCGTGCGGCCCCAGTGCGTCCGGGATCCGGCGCTGCGGGCTCTTCATCGGCGGCACGAAGATCTTCCCGTCGAAGACGATCTCCAGCCCCGGGTCGAACGCCCAGAAGTTGCCGAACTGGTTCACCCGGCCGACCTGCCCGTCCCGCATCTCGAGGTACGTGCCGTCGGAGAGGTCGTAGCGCTCGCCGGGCTTCACGAAGACCATCTCCAGCCCGCCGTCCTTCGCGACCTCGTAGTAGTGCCAGTCGGGCACGACCCAGATCGGATCGTCCTTCTTGTTCAGCACCCGGTGCGTGCCTCGCGGCGTCGCGAAGTAGAAGCTCTTCCCCTCGTACGAGAACGACCGGCCCATCCCGACCGCGACCGGCACGTTCATGACCGTGTCCCGCCCCTGCACCAGCCAGAGGCGGCGGCGACCGACCGAGACGACGATGCGCGCGTCCCGGAGCACCCGCGACTTCGGCTTCGACTTCACCGCCGCCGGCCGCTCCGGCGCGACCATGCTGTCGGCCGCCGCGACGTCCGGCACCAGCGTGGTCTCGGCGACGGCCGGCGAATCGTCGGCGGACGTCGGCGGCCCCTGCGCCGCCGCCGGCGCCGCGAATGCGGCGACGAGGATCGTGACCGCCGCGCTCAATCGGGAAATGCCCCGAAGTGTCATTCGATGCTCCTCGTTGCGACTTCTCATGCCCATATCCTATGCATGCTTTGGGCCGCGGACCAGACCCCGGAGACCCCCCGGGAACACGTTGTGGGACAAGAGAAATCGTGCGATCGCTCGGTGCCCTGCCGGGGTGGCGGGAAGGGCAATTTCCGGGCCCGCTCCGGACCCTGGATTCCGGCCATTTCGGCGGCCGGCGCACGGCGCGAAACGGCGGAATGGCAGTCGCTTAGCGCGACGGCGGGAAGACGCGGCGGGAGGGGGGCGGGGCGACGACGACGCGGCCACCCTTCATGACGAAGTGGACGTGGCGGACGGCGGCGATGTCGCGGGTCGGGTCGCCGTCGAAGGCGACGAGGTCGGCCTCGAGCCCCGCGGCGATGGTGCCGATGCGGTCGGCGAGGCCGATGGAGCGGGCGGCGAGCGACGTCGCGGAGACGAGGGCCGCCGCCGGCGACTGCCCCGCCTGGCGCACGCGGCAGACGAGGTCTTCGGCGTTCCGGCCGTGGGCTCCGGCGACGGCATCCGTGCCGTAGACGACCCGGAGGTTGCGGGTGTGGAGCGCGCGCCGGGTCGTCGCCTGGGCGACGGGGAGGTTGTGCTCGAACCAGTCGAACGTCTCGGCGCTGTAGCCGCCGATGCCCTCGTAGGCGGCGCGGTGCTCGCGGTAGTTCGTGAAGACGAGGGCGCACTGCGGGTCGAACCAGACGTGTCGCCGGGCCATGAGATCGAGCGTCGAGTCGGCGACGAAGAGCCCGTGCTCGACCTGGCTGCACCCGGCGAGCGTGGCGGCGCGGGCGGACGCGTCGGTGTGGGCGTGGACGAGCGTGCGGAGGCCGAGCGCGGCGGCCTCGGAGCAGATGGCGCGCATCCGCTCGAGCTCGGCGGCGTCCACGCCGGCGGCGCGCGGGTCGTCCCAGCCGAACGCCTTCACGAGGTCGGCGTGGCGGGCGGCGAGCGCGCGCACGGCGGCGCGCAGCTCGGCCGGTTCGGCCTCCGGTGCGATGATCTGGCCGGTGGAGGTGAGGACGCGCGGCCCGGGGATGCGGCCGGCGTCGATCGAGTCGCGGAGCGCGCCCTCCTCGGCGCTGCCGACGCTCTGCACGGTGGTGAAGCCGGCGCGCAGCGTGGCGAGCGCGTTGGCGGCCATGGCGGCGTAGACCTGCTGCGGCGTCTCGCCATCGTCCGGCGTGTGCAGCCGGCCGCGGGCGTTGAAGTGCCAGGCCAGGTGGACGTGCGCGTCGATCAGGCCGGGGAGCAGGGTGGCGTCCCCCAGCTCGAAGTCGGCGGCGCCGCGCGGCGGGCCGCGCCGCACCTCGACGATCCGCGAGCCCTCCACGACCACGGTGGCGTCGGGGATCACGGTGCCGCGGCCGTCGAAGACGCGCGCGGCGTGGATGGAGACGCGCCGCGGCGCCTGGGCCGCGGCCGGCGCCGCGGGCACGGCGAGCAGGAGCGCGAGCGCGGCGAGCGGCGCCGCCGGCCCGGCGGCCGATCGGCGGGTCCGCAGGCGGGGCATGCTCGGAGGCGCGGAGCCGGCAGACGGAGTGGAGCGGCGTGGGCTCAGGGGGCCGGCGGCGCCGGCGTCGCCTCGCGCTGCCGGCCGGCCCTCAGCTCGAGGCCGCGCAGGATGACGTACGCCACCAGGGCGACGAGGAAGAAGACGAGCAGCATCCATGCGATGCTCTTCAGCGTCTCGATGATCGTGCGGTAGACCTCCAACACCCAGCGGTCCCGGTCGAGGCTGATCGGCGGCTCGTTCGGGCCGCGCGGGTTGATGTACTGCTGCAGCTCGTAGATGCGCACCCCGCCGGACAGGCCGACGACGAAGATCGCGAACGTGATGTAGCGCTGCCACGCGGCGCTCAGCTCGCTCGAGACGAGGCGCGCCAGGATCTGGCGGATCGGCTCGCGGAACGCTCGCGCGACCAGCAGCGAGACGACGGCGGCGATGGCGAACGTCACGGCGAGGAGCGTCAGGAACATGATTCACTCCGGGTGTGGGGGCGTCACTTCTTGCTCACCGCGCGCAGGTCGGGGTGACTCAGCGCTGCGCGCGCAGCGGCTGCGGGAGGCCGAAGGCCACCAGGCGCGCGTTCTCCCCCCCACCCACCGCGACGACCACGACCTGCCGGCCGCCGGCCGTCCGGTACGTCATCGGGTTCGCGAAGCCGCGCTCTCCGAGGTCGCCCTCCCAGAGCACCTTCCCCGACTTCGCGTCCAGCGCGTACAGCTTCGACGCGCCGCCGGCGACGAAGACGAGGCCGCCCGCCGTCGCCAGCGGGCCGGAGGAGCCGCCGGCGCCGAGCCGCGGCGGCAGCGCCACGCCGGCGAGCGCCGGGTTCTCCCGCACCCGCGGGTCGTCGCCGACGGGGACCTGCCACTTCATCTCGCCGGTGTTCATGTCGTACGCCGTGACGGTGCCGTAGGGCGGCTTCGTCAGCGGCAGCCCGTTCGGGAGCTGCGCGCTCACGCCCCGCTCGAGGTCCACGGCGTAGTCGGCCTCGTACGTGCCCGGTCGCGGCTTCGAGATGCGGAACACGTTCGCCGAGTTCGTCGCCTTTACGAACAGCCAGCCGGTCGTCGGATCGACGGCGGCGCCGCCCCACCCCGAGCCGCCGATGTTGCCGGGGAGCACGAGCGTGCCCTCCAGCGACGGCGGCGTGAACACCCCGCCGGCGCGGTACTTCCGGAACTCCGCGAGCGCCATCGCCTTCAGCTCGGGCGTGAAGTCGATGAGATCGGCCTCGGTCACGCCCTGCCTGGCGAACGGCTTCGGCCATGCCGGAAACGGCTGCGTCGGCGAGGCCTTCTCGCCGGGCACATCCGAGGGCGGGACCGCGCGCTCCTCGATCGGCCAGACCGGCTTGCCGGTGACGCGGTCGAACACGTAGAGGAAGCCCGTCTTGCCGGGTTGGATCAGCGCGTCCACCCGCTTCCCCTTCACCTTCAGCGTGACCAGCGAGGGCGCCGTGGGCGGGTCGTAGTCCCAGAGCCCGTGGTGCACGAGCTGGTAGTGCCAGAGGCGCCGGCCGGTCGACGCGTCGAGCGCGACGACGGACTCGCCGTACAGGTTGTCGCCCTTGCGCTGGCCGCCGTACCAGTCGTTCGACGGCGTGCTGACGGGCAGGTAGAGGATGCCGCGCGCGGTGTCCAGCGACATCGGCGCCCAGACGTTCGCGTGGCCCGTGTAGGCGTTCGAGCCGTCCTCCCAGCTCTCCGCCCCCGGCTCACCCGCGCGGGGCACCGTGTGGAAGACCCAGACACGCTCGCCGGTGCGGGCGTCGAAGGCCTGCACGTCGCCCGGCACGTCGTTCCGGTAGATCAGCCGGTCCGCCACGCCGTTGCCGACGATGACCAGGTCCTTCCACACGACCGGCGGCGACGTGCTCGTGTAGTGCAGCGGCGAGCCCGTCCAGCCGGTCGCCGCGGCGACATCGACCTCGCCGTTCTCGCCGAAGGACTCGACCGGCCGGCCCGTCCGCGCGTCGAGCGCGATCAGCCGCCAGCGCGTGTTCAGGAAGAGGCGGCGCTCCGTGCCGTCGCTCCAGAGCGCGACGCCGCGGTGCACGAGCCCGGTGCCGTTGGGCGGCCGGCCCCAGTCGTAGGCGCGCGGGTCGTAGCTCCACAGCTCGGCGCCGGTCGCGGCGTCCAGCGCGACGACGCGGTTGAACGGCGTGCTCAGGTAGAGCGTGTCGCGCACGGCGATCGGCGTCGCCTCGAACGCGCCGGGGCGGACCTCCTGGCCGGGCACCGGCGCGCGCGAGGCGGGCACGGTCTTCTCGCCCGTGCTCCAGCTCCAGAGGGGCACGAGGCCGGCGACGTTCGCGCGGTCGATGTCGGCGAGCGGCGAGTACTTGAGGGAGCCCGGGTCGCCCGCGAACGTCGGCCAGTCCACGCGGCCGCGGGGCGTGTCGGCGGCCATGCCTGCGGAGTGGGCGAGTGGGGGAGCGGGGGAGTGGGGGATCGCCTCCTCGGTCGCCCACTCGGCGACGCCCGGGAGCGCGGCGGAGCCGAAGACCCAGGCGGGGGCGAGGACCAGGAGGAGCCCGCGCACTAGCGCGCCGCCGTGGGGCGCGCCGCGGCGGGCGCGACGTTCTTGAAGACCGTGCCGCCCTTCATGACGAAGCGGACGCGGCGCACGGCGGTGATGTCGGCGAGGGGGTCGCCGTCGAGGGCGACGAGGTCGGCCTGGTAGCCGGGGCGGACCGAGCCGATCCGCTCGCCGAGGCCGAGCGACTCGGCGGCCAGCGAGGTGGCGGCGACGAGCGCGGCCATGGGCGCCTGGCCGGCCTGCTGCACGCGGCAGACCAGGTCTTCGGCGTTCCGGCCGTGGGCGCCGGCGACGGCATCCGTGCCGTAGACGACCTTGAGCCCCTTCGTCGCGAACGCGCGCTTCGCGGTGGCCACGGCCAGCGGGATCGACTTCTCCATCCAGGCGAAGCCTTCCGCGTTGTAGTTGCCGATGCCCTCGTACTTCGGGCGGTTGTCGAGGTAGTTGCGGAAGACGAGCGAGCACTGCGGGTCGAAGTACGTGCCGCGGGCCGCCATCAGCGCGAGCGTGCTGTCGGCGGCGAAGACGCCGTGCTCGACCTGCGTGCAGCCGGCCATCACGGCGGCGCGGACGGCCGAGTCGCTGTGGGCGTGCACGAGCGTGCGCAGACCGAGCGCGCGCGCCTCGCCGCACGCGGCGACGAGCTGCTCCTCGGAGAGCGTCTGAGCGCCGCCCTCACGGATGCTCTTGGACGCGAAGATCTTGATCAGGTCGGCTCCGCGCGCCTTGAGCGAGCGCACGGCGGCGCGGAACGAATCGGGGCTCATCGCCGGATTCGAGAGCTGGCCGACGGACGTCAGGATGCGCGGGCCCGGCACCTCGCCCGCGGCGATCCAGTCGCGCAGATCCTTCTCCTCCGGCGAGCCCGGGCTCTGCACCGTGGTGAAGCCGCCCATCAGCGTCGCCCACGCGTTGCCGGCGATCGAGAGCGTGGACTGCTCCGCGGTGTCACCATCCCCGCGGCCGTGCAGCCGCCCCTGGTGGTTGAAGTACCACGCCTCGTGCACGTGCGTGTCGATCAGACCCGGGAGCAGCGTGGCGTCCCCGAGCTCGTAGTCGGCGCGGCCGCCGGCGCCGGAACGGATGTCGACGATGCGGTCCCCCTGCACCACGACCGTGGCATCGGGGATCGTGCCGCCGCGGCCGTCCAGCAGGCGCGCCGCGTGGATCGTGACGCGCGGCGCCTGCGCGGCGGCGGCGACGGGAAGCGCAAGGAGCAGCAGGAGCGGGACGACGCGGAGTGAACGCATGGCTCTCGAGGTTCGAGAAACGGTGACGACGACGCGCGGATGGATCCGGCGCCGGTCGCGGCCGGTCCGGGCGTCGGCACGCGCCGCGCCCGCGCCGCCGGCCCGGCGTCGGCCGTGCAGTCGTCCGGCCGTCCGGTCGTCCGGGGCGGACGCGGTGGAGGCGGCGGACCCGGCGGACGCGAAATGGACGGATTTCGCGACCGAATATGCGGTGCGCCGCGCTGCGCCGGGAGGGTGTCGTCGGCCGGGCCGGCGCGCGGTCGGAGCGAGCGGGCGTCCGTGTCGCGCTCGCGCCGACGCCGCGGCCCTCGCTCGAATACCGGGGTCGTATCCCGTTTTCGCGAAAGACGTTGTGCGCGGCCATGCCGGCGGCGGCGCACGGCGGGAGCATTCCGCCGGCCGGGTGGATGTACTAAATTATGGACGTCGTCTCCTTGGCCGATCCTCCAGACTCGAGCCCGCTCCTGGACCCCATCTCGACCAGGCCCACCGGACGGTTGCATCCCGCCGACGTCGACCCCAACCGCCCACGGGCGGAGGGGGATCGGCCTGCCGCGACGGGGCCGCAAATGCACCGGCTGGAGGGGCCGTTCGCCGGGGACGCGACACTCCATTCGCTACTGCCGGAGCTGCTGGGCACGGTCGCGGCGCTGTTCGGCTCGCGGCTGGCCGTGCTGCTCCTGCGGGCGGAGGCGGGAGGCGAATCGTACGTGGCGGCGAGCCTGGGGCTGGCGCCGGAGCGCCTGCGGGCGATCGGGGAGCTCGCCGCGAGTGAGCCCGACCTTGCGGCGGCGGTGCGGGACGGCTGGCGCGTGGTGGTCGAGGACACGGACGCGCCCACGGTCCCCGCGACGCACCGGGACACGGCCCGGAAGCTGGGTTATCAGGCGGTCGTCGTGGTGCCGCTGGTGGCGCGGGATGGCGAGCCGCTGGGTGCGATCGCAGCGTTCTTCCCGCGGCCACACCGCCCGCGTGAGGCCGAGTGGCGGCTGGTCGAGCGCTTCATGACGCAGTCGGCGCAGATGCTGGTCTACGCGCGGCTGTACGCGCGCTCGCAGGGGGCAGAGCGGGAGCGCGGCGCGGCCGGGGGAGACCGTGGCCTGGCGGAGGCCGATCGCGGCGCGGCCGGGTCGGGCGCGGCGGAGCCGGCGCAGGCGGCGGAGCCCGCCGCCGTGCCGGCGGCGGGGGTGCAGGGGCGGGCGCTGGCGGACGCGGTGCTGGACCAGATGCCGACGGGCGTCTGGATCTCGGAGGCGCCGTCCGGGCGGATCGTCTACACGAACCCCGAGCTGGAGCGGCTGCTGGGGCACGCGCCGCGGGCGTTGCAGGGGTGGATGGAGTACGCCGGGCTGGGCGGCGTGCACGGGGACGGCCGGCCGTACGCGGCGGACGAGTATCCGGCGGCCCGGGTGCTGTTGACGGGGCAGCCGCACCGGATCGCGGACCTGCGCTACCGTCGCGGGGACGGCGGCTGGATCCACCTCGCGGTGAGCGCCTCGCCGGTGCGGGACGCGGAGGGCCGGATGATCGCCGTCGTCTCGATGTTCCAGGACGTGAGCGAGCGGCGGCGGATCGAGGAGATGCTGCGCTTCCTGGCGGAGGCCGGGCAACTGCTGTCGTCGTCGCTCGACTACCAGGAGACGCTGCGGCACGTGGCGGGGCTGGCGACGCGGACGCTGGCCGACTACTGCATCGTGGACGTGGTGGAGGAGACGGGCGACGTCCAGCGGATCGAGGCGGCGCACCGGGACCCGGCGCGCACGCCGATCGCGCGGCGCTTCCTGAAGTACCCGCCGCGGCTGGACGACGAGCGCTTCGGCGTGCCGACCGTGCTGCGGACGGGGAAGGCGCTCCTGGTGCCGGAGGTCACGGACCAGACGTATCGCGCGCTCTCGCAGGACGAGGAGCACTACCGCATCCACGTGGAGCTGCACCCGCGCTCGGCGATCGTGGTGCCGCTGGCGGTGGGCGGCCGGGTCGTCGGCGCACTGACGCTCGTGCGCACGGAAGCGGGGGCGCCGCCGTACAGCGAGCGGAGCCTCCGCACGGCGGAGGCGCTGGCGAGCCGGGCGGCGCTCGCGATCGAGAACGCCCGCCTGTACCGGGTGGCGCAGGAGGCGGCGCGGGAGCGCGAGGAGCTGGTCGCGATCGTCGGCCACGACCTGCGCAATCCGCTCAACACGATCGCCATGGCCAGCTCGCTGCTGGCGCTCGACTCCATCCCGGAAGAGAAGAAGCTGGCGCAGGCCGCGATCATCCAGCGCGCCGTGGACCAGGCCGGGCGGCTGATCCGCGATCTGCTGGACCTCACGCGCATCCGCGCCGGCGCGCTGACGGTCCGCCCTCATCCGCTGGACCCGGCCGTGCTGCTCGAGGACGCGCTCCAGCTGCTGCACCCGCTGGCGGAGATGCACTCCGTCGGCCTGCGCGTGGCGCCACCCCGGCCGCTGCCCCGCGTCGCGGCGGACCGCGACCGGATCCTGCAGGTCTTCTCCAACCTGGTGGGCAACGCCCTGAAGTTCACGCCGGAGGGCGGTCAGGTCATGCTGCGGGCCGAGCCGGCCGACGGGGAGGTGCGCTTCGCCGTCATGGACACGGGCCCGGGCATCGCGCCCGAGGACCTGGCCCTCGTGTTCGACCGCTTCTGGCAGGGCAGCCACACGCTGCACCAGGGCGTCGGCCTCGGCCTGAGCATCGCGAAGGGGATCGTCGAGGCCCATCGCGGGCGCATCTGGGTGGAGAGCGAGCTGGGCGCGGGGACGCAGGTGTGGTTCGCGCTGCCGGAGGCCTGATCGGCGCCGCCGGCGCCGATCAGGCCTCCGGCAGCGCGGACGCTGCGCTGTCGCCGCCTGCGGCGGCGCACGCCGTCTGCGCGGCTGTCGCTCGCCTGCGGCTCGCGGACGCTTCGCTGTCGTGGCGCGTTGCGCCACGCACGCTCGCTGACGCTCGCTGGCGCCGCCTTCGGCGGCGCACGGTTCCCTGTCGTCGCGCCTGCGGCGCGCCGCACGCTGCGCTGTAGCTCGCCTTCGGCTCGCGGACGCTCGCTTCGCTCGCTGTCGCGGCCTGCGGCCGCGGGAACGGCGGGGGTGGGGATGGGAGGCGGGGCTTCAGGCGTCCGGCTTTGCCTTCTTCTCGCGGTTGAGCAGGGCGGCGGAGAGGCCGTCGAGTTGCCGGGCGAGGCGAATGGAACGGCGGAAGATCGGTGCAGCGACGTCCGGCTTGATGAACGCCAGATGGACCGTGAGCGTGACCAGCGCCTCCACCTCCACCAGCGATCCCCGCGAGATCCGTAAGAAGCGCCGGAAGTCACGGGGCGAGCCGCGCCCGCGCCCTTCGGCGATGTTGACGGCGGTGGAGACTGCCGCACGGCGGATCTGCTGTCGAAGGCCGCCATCCTCCTGCCACGGGATCAGCTTCGCCAGGGCGTAACACTCGCGGACCAGCTCCACGGCCTCCCGCCACACCTCCAACCGCTCGAACACAGGCATCCCGCGCTTCCTCCGCAGACGTGGATTCGGGCGGAAGCTGTCCCGCGATTCCGGGCACATCCATGGTCGATCGGGCCTCGAACCCCCCAGCGGCCGTGCACGCGCCCCTATTCACCCCCGCCGTTCCCGCGGCCGAAGGCCGCGACAGCGAGCGAAGCGAGCGTCCGCGAGCCGCAGGCGAGCGACAGCGAAGCGTGCGTGGCCGAAGGCCACTACAGCGAAGCGTGCGTGGCCGAAGGTCACTACAGCGAGCAACGCGAGCGTGCGCGAGCCGCAGGCGAGCGACAGCGAAGCGTACGCGAGCCGCAGGCGAGCGACAGCCCGCTCCGCGGGCGTGCGTGGCGCCTCCGGCGCCACGACAGCGCAGCGTGCGGAGCTGGAGGGGTAAGGCGGCGCTCCGCGCCGCCTTACCCCTCCAGCTCCGCCAGACACGCCCGCATCCACCCCAACGCCTCGACGTACGTCCGCGAGGTGGCTTCGGCGCCGACGCCGGCGGCGGCGGCGATGCGGGCGACGCGGTCCCAGTCGCCGGCCTCGTAGGCCTCGGAGAGCTGGAGCACCCAGGCGAGGGGGCCGGATCGGGTGGTGAGGGCGGCGCGCGCCTCGGCGGCGAGGCGGACCTTCTCGAGGACGGTGAGGAGCGGCACGCCGAGGAGCGGCTCGAGGCAGGAGAAGAGCCCGACGATGAACGCCTCGCCGGAGTCGGCGCGCGCGGCCGCCTGCTCGGCGATCAGCTCGCAGAAGCGCGCTCGGATCATCGCCTCGCGGAGCAGCTCGCCCTTGGTGCCGCCGGCGCGGCCGGCGCCGGCAGCGAAGATGAGCGCCACCCAGCGGTAGAGCGGGCCGCGGCCGAGCAGCCCGATCGCGTGCGGGATCGACGATACGGCGCGCGCGCCGACCGCGGCGGAGTTCGCCATCCGCAGCAGCTTGTAGGTGAGGCCGGGATCGACGCGGAAGCCCTCGACGATCTGCGCCTGTGGGACGGCGGGATCGCGGAGCAGGTTCATGAGCGAGAGCGCGCGGACGACGTCGGGGGAGAGGTCGTGCCCCTGGATCAGCTCGGGCTTGCGGAAGAAATACCCCTGGAACAGCTCGAAGCCGAGGCGCACGCAGCGGTCGCGCATGGCTTCGTCCTCGACCTTCTCGGCCACGAGCTGGGTCGGTCGGCCGCGCAGCTCGCGGACGAGCGCGTCGAGCGCGCCGGCATCCGTGCTCATGACGTCGACCTTGACGAGGTCGACGTGGCCGAGGAGCCCCGCCCGCGGATCGCCGGCCACGTAGTCGTCGAGGGCGAGCCGGTAGCCGTGCGCGCGCAGCCGCTGGCAGGCGCCGAGCACCTCGGCGTCCGGGGCGATGTCCTCGAGGATCTCGACGACCACGCCGGCGGGATCGAGCAGCTCGACGACGCCGCCGACCAGGTGCGGGCGCGGCATGTTCAGGAACGCGATCCGGCCGTCCACGGCCTGCTCGAGCCCCATGCTCAGGACGGCATCGACGATGACCGTGCTGGCCATGGTCTCGACCGCGGTGCCGGCGGCGTGGCTCAGGTGGTCGGGCGAGCGGTAGAGGAGCTCGTAGGCGATGACCTGACCGGACCGGTCGAAGATCGGTTGGCGGGCGAACAGCACCGACATGGCAGACTGTGGCGGGTGAACGGAGGACGGTCGGGTCGCATAGTCCCCGGACCATGACTCAATGTAGCGTACCCGGCTCGATTTGTCGCCTCCCGCGCCGCGGCCCGGCCGCCCGTGTCGCACACCGCCCCGCGAGCGGAGCGCCGGGCGCGCCGCGGCCGTGCGCCTGCCGCCGCGGTCGTGTCGCCCGCGGGCCGCCGCGGCCGCGCCGGCCGCCCGGCGGCCCCGCCCCCCCGGCTACCGCCGCGGCTGCGCCGCCGCGCCGGCCAGGATCCCGCCGTCGATCGTGAACTCCGAGCCCGTCACGTACGCCGACTCGTCGGAGGCGAGGTAGACCACGAGCGCGGCGACCTCCTCGGGCGTGCCGAAGCGGGCCAGCGGCACGTCCGCCACGAGCTCCGCCATGCGCTCCTCGCGCCCGGGGCCCGCGCCGAGCATCGGCTCCCACATCGGCGTCAGGATGGCGGCGGGGTGGACCGAGTTGCAGCGGACCTTCAGCCCCTGCGCGGCGCAGTAGAGCGCGACGCTCTTGGTATGGTTGCGGACGGCCGCCTTGCTCGACGCGTACGCGGCCGCGCCGGGGATGCCGACGAGGCCGGAGCGGGACGAGATGTTGACGATGGAGCCGGCGCCCGTGCGCCGCATGGCGCGGATCGCGTGCTTGCAGCCGAGGAAGACGCCGTCCAGGTTCGTCTCGTGGACGGCGCGCCAGGCCTCGAGCGTGGCGTGCTCCGGGTCGTGCGGCGCGAAGCCGTCCTCGAAGCCCGTGACGCCGGCGTTGTTGACGAGCACGTCGATTCGGCCGTGGCGCTCGAGCGTCTCGTCGATGGCGCGCACCCAATCGTCCTCGCGGCGCACGTCGAGCCGGCGGTAGGCGACGTCGCCGGCGAGGCGCCGCGCCAAGGCCTCCCCCTCCGCGTCCCGTATGTCCGTGGCGACGACGCGCGCGCCCTCGCCGGCGAAGCTCGCCGCGATCGCGGCGCCGATCCCGCGGGCGGCGCCCGTGACGAGCGCGACCCTGTCGTGCAGCCGGGGCATGGTCCTCAGAACGTGTCGTCGATCGTGGAATCCAGCGGCGCGGGAGCGGACATCACTCGCCGCGCGACGACCACTCGCCGCTGGACGGGTTCCAGCCGCTCGTGCGGCTGGCGCGCATGTAGCGCCAGAAGCGCTCGGCATCCGCGCGGCTGAGCGCCCCGACCACCTTCGGCGCGGGCGCCGCCTCCTCGGGAGCCGCGGCGGCGAAGTCCCGCCCCTCGAGCGGCGGCGCCGCGCCTTCCTCCAGCCGCGGCGCCTGCCGGCAGCGGAAGCAGACCACGCCCTGCGGCATGTGCAGCAGGGCGCCGCGCCGGATGGTGACGGCGCCGCCGCAGCGCGGGCACACGCCGCTCATCGAGCGCACCGTGTACTCCGCCAGGAGATGACGCCTTGCCCAGTAGGCGCTCCAGAGCAGCGTGAGTACGCCCCACTCGACGTGCGGCGGGAGCAGCGTGGCGACCGGCACCGTCGCGACGCCCGCGGCGAAAACGAGCAGCGCGATGCCGATGCGCTTCCACCGGGGCCGCGGCGCGACCTCCAGCTCCGCGGGCGTGACGGTGAAGCCGAGCAGCGAGAGTCGGGTCGTGAGGCGAAGCGCGCGGGCGTCCGCCGGCCGAGTCGCGTTCATGGGTCCTCCTACCCCGCGCCGCCGCGGCGCGTGCTGGGCCCGCGGACGCGGGCCGCGCCGGCGGCGCCGGGAATGGTAACACCACGGAGGGACGGGGAACGAGGTTCGAACGACCCATGCCGGCGGATCGGTCCGATCCGCGCCCGCCTCCGCCGCCGAAGCGGCCGGCGGCGGAGGCGGACGCGGCGGCGCAGGCGGGAAAGACCGAGCGGGGCTCCCGGATGTTGTCCGAGTATCCCGCCGCGCGCGCACTGCCCTTCCCGGGGCCGGTGCTCCTGTCGGTGAAGAACGCGAATGTCCCGGCGCGCGCACCGCCCGCCGGGCCGGCCGATGCGCAACGGGACGGGTCTTGCAGCGGCAGGACCCGGAGCGGAGCGGCGGACACGGCTTCCGGGGGGAAGAGGGATGGACTCGCACCAGTGGTGGCAGCACGGCGTCGTCTACCAGGTCTACCCGAGGTCGTTCCAGGACTCGAACGCGGACGGGATCGGCGACCTGGCCGGGATCGCGGGGCGGCTGGACTACCTCGAGTGGCTGGGCGTGGATGCGATCTGGATCTCGCCGATCTACCCCTCGCCGATGGCGGACTTCGGCTACGACGTCTCGGACTACACGGGGATCCACCCGATCTTCGGGACGATGGAGGACTTCGACCGGCTGCTGGCGGAGGCGCACGAGCGGGGGATGCGGGTGGTCCTGGACCTGGTGCCGAACCACACGTCCAGCGAGCATCCGTGGTTCCTGGAATCGCGCTCCTCGCGCGACAACCCGAAGCGCGACTGGTACATCTGGCACGACCCGGGGCCGGATGGCGGTCCGCCGAACAACTGGCTCTCCGTCTTCGGCGGCTCCGGCTGGGAGTGGGACCCGCGCACGGAGCAGTACTACTACCACGCGTTCCTGAAGGAGCAGCCGGACCTGAACTGGCGCAACCCGGCGGTCCAGGACGCGATGCTCGATGTCGTGCGCTTCTGGCTCGACAAGGGCGTCGACGGTTTCCGCGTGGACGTCATGTGGCACATGATCAAGGACGCGCAGTTCCGCGACAACCCGCCGAACCCGCACTACCAGCAGGGCGAGCTGCCGTACGACCAGCTCCTGCCGGTGTACTCGACGGACCAGCCGGAGGTGCACGACATCGTCGCCCGCATGCGGGCGCTGCTGGACCGCTACGACGACCGCGTGATGATCGGCGAGATCTACCTGCCGATCGACAAGCTCGTGCTCTACTACGGCGACGAGGGGCGCGGCGCGCACCTGCCCTTCAACTTCCAGCTCATCGTGCTGCCGTGGGACGCGAAGGAGATCTTCGCCGCGGTCAGCACGTACGAGGCGTCGCTCCCGGTGGGCGGCTGGCCGAACTGGGTGCTCGGCAACCACGACAAGACGCGCATCGCCAGCCGCGTCGGCCAGGAGCAGGCGCGCGTCGCCGCGATGCTGTTGCTCACGCTGCGCGGCACGCCCACCATCTACTACGGCGACGAGCTCGCGATGCACGACGTGCCGATCCCGCTCGACCGCGTCCGCGATCCGCAGGGGATCAACTACCAGGACGCGGCATTCAGCCGGGACCCGCAGCGCACGCCCATGCAGTGGGACAGTGGGATCCACGCCGGCTTCACCACGGCGGAGCCGTGGCTCCCCGTGGCCTGGGACTGGCGCCGCCGGAACGCGGCGCGCCAGCGCGAGGATCCGGACTCGATGCTGTCCCTGCATCGGCGCCTCATCGAGCTGCGGCGCCAGGAGCCGGCGCTCAGCGTCGGCGACTACGCGCCGGTCGCCGTGTCCGGGAACGTCATGGCCTTCCTCCGCTCCCACGCCGGCCGCCGCTTCCTGGTGGCGTTGAACCTCGGCCACGGTCCCGCCATCCTGGAGCCGGCCACGGTGCCGGTGAACGGCACCATCGTCGTCGGCACGCACGTGGACCGCGAGGGGATGCGGGTGAACGAGCGGCTGGAGCTGGATGGCGACGAGGGGCTGGTCGTGAAGCTCGATTGAGCGAGGCCGGCGCGAGCGCCGCCGGCCCCACGGGCCCCGAACCGACCAGGAGGACCATGTCGATCGATCCGCGCGCCGGACGGCCGGCGCCGCCGGAGCTGCTCGTCAACGTGCCGCGGCTCGTGGCCGCGTACTACACGGAGCGGCCGGACCCCGACGACCCGGCGCAGCGCGTGGCATTCGGCACGTCCGGGCACCGGGGCACGTCGCTCGCCGGCACGTTCAACGAGGCGCACATCGCGGCCATCGCGCGGGCGATCGTGGAGTACCGGACGGCGGAGGGGATCGACGGGCCGCTCTTCCTGGGGAAGGACACGCATGCGCTGTCGGAGCCGGCGTTCGCCACGGCCGTCGAGGTGTTCGCCGCGCACGGCGTGGAGCTGGTGGTGGACGAGCGGCTCGGCTACACCGCCACGCCGGTGGTCTCGCACGCGATCCTCGCGCACAACCGCGGGCGCGCGTCGGGGCTCGCCGACGGCGTGCTCATCACGCCGTCGCACAACCCGCCGGAGGACGGCGGCTTCAAGTACAACCCGCCGAGCGGCGGGCCGGCGGACACGGGCGCGACGCGGCGGATCCAGGACCGCGCGAACGAGCTGCTCGGCGCCTCGCCGGGCGAGGTGCGCCGCGTGCCATTCGCGGCCGGGCTCCGCGCGGCGACGACGCACCGCCACGACTTCGTCGGCCCGTACGTCCGGGACCTCGCCTCGGCCGTGGACCTGGAGGCGGTGGCGGCGGCGGGGCTGAAGCTCGGCGTCGACCCGATGGGCGGGGCGTCGCTCCCGCTCTGGGCGCCGCTCGCGGAGGCGCACGGCCTGGACCTCGAGGTCGTCAACGACCGCGTCGACCCGACGTTCTCGTTCATGACCGTGGACCGCGACGGCCGGATCCGCATGGACTGCTCCTCGCCGTACGCAATGGCGGGGCTGATCCGGCTGAAGGACAGGTTCGACGTCGCCTTCGGGAACGATCCCGACGCCGACCGGCACGGCATCGTCACGCGGAGCGCCGGGCTCATGAACCCGAATCACTACCTGGCCGTCGCGGTCGGATACCTGTTCCAGAACCGGCCCGGCTGGCGCGCGGAGGCGGCGGTCGGCAAGACGCTCGTCTCCAGCTCCATGATCGACCGCGTGGCGGAGTCGCTCGGCCGGCGCGTGGTCGAGGTGCCGGTCGGCTTCAAGTGGTTCGTGGACGGGCTGCTGGACGGCGGCCTCGGCTTCGCGGGCGAGGAGAGCGCGGGCGCGTCCTTCCTGCGGCGAGACGGCACGGTGTGGACCACGGACAAGGACGGGATCCTTCTCGACCTGCTGGCCGCCGAGATCACGGCGCGCACCGGCCGCGACCCGGGCGAGCACTACCGCGAGCTGACCGAGCGCTTCGGCGCGCCGGCGTACGAGCGCGTCGACGCGCCCGCCACGCCCGAGCAGAAGCGGGCGCTCGCCAACCTCGCCCCCGAGATGGTCGCGGCCGACGAGCTGGCGGGCGACCCGATCGTCGCGAAGCTGACGCGCGCGCCGGGGAACGGCGCGCCGATCGGCGGGCTCAAGGTCGCGACGCGGCGGGGCTGGTTCGCGGCGCGCCCGTCCGGCACGGAGGACGTCTACAAGATCTACGCGGAGAGCTTCGAGGGCCCCGAGCACCTGGCGCGCTTGCTGGCGGAGGCGCGCGCGGTGGTCGAATCGGCGTTCGGGGCGTAGGACGCGGGCGGGCGGCGGTCCGGCGCGTCGGCGACCTCGGGGGAAAACCATCCTGTCGATCAGACTCCGTTCGAGGCCGGCTTCGCGCAGCCACACCGCGCATCCCTGACGCGCATCCGCACCGCCGAACCCCCGGCCCGATCCATGCCTCAGGACCGCGGCGCGCCGCTCGGCGGCACGAACCCATCCGACCGGGGAGCCGGACCATGGACACGTCCATCGCCGGGATCGTCTGCGACGCGTTCGCCGAGTACAAGACGCGCTTCGAGGAGATCACCCGCCGGGCGCGCGTCCGCTTCGAGCAGCGCGACTGGGGCGGGATGCTCGCCGACCACCAGGCCCGGCTGCTCCTCTACGGCGAGATCGTGCAGCGGACGGTGGCGATGCTGCGCCAGCGGCTGGGCGAGCCGCCGGAGCGGGCGGGCGGCGACATCAAGGCGGCGTACGCGCGGCACTGCGCCGGCCGGCCGGACCGCGAGCTGGCGGAAACGTTCTACAACTCGGTGCTGCGCCGCGTCTACGCCGTGGTCGGCGTGGACCGCGCGCTGGAGTTCGTGGGCGACGAGGTGTCGACCCCCCACGAGGGCGACGAGGGCACGTACCGCCGCTACGGCGTGCGCGAGGGGATCGAGGCGGCGCTGCGGCGCATCCTGTGGGACCTGCCGGTCGCGGCGCGCTGGGCCGACCTGGACGGGGACGCCGCCCGCGCCGCGCGGCGCATCGAGGCGGAGCTCGCGTCCCCGCGCGCCGTCGACGCCATCGACGTCCTGGCCCCGCTCTTCTACCGCAACAAGGGCGCGTACGTCGTCGGGCGGATCTGCCGGGGCGACGAGTCGATCCCGCTCGTCCTCGCGCTGCTGCACCCGGCGGACGGCGTGGTGGTGGACGCCGTGCTCCTGAGCGCCGACGAGACGAGCGTCGTCTTCGGCTTCACGCGCTCGTACTTCCACGTGGAGGCGGCGCGGCCGAGCGCGGTCGTCGACTTCCTGCGCTCGCTCATGCCGCACCGGCGGCCGGACGAGCTGTACACCGCGATCGGCTACAACCGGCACGGCAAGACGGAGCTGTACCGCGCGCTCATGCGCCACCTCGCGGAGACGGACGCCCGCTTCGAGCCGGCGCCCGGCGCGCGAGGCATGGTCATGAGCGTGTTCACGCTGCCGAGCTTCAACGTCGTCTTCAAGCTGATCAAGGACCGGTTCGCGGCGCCGAAGCGGATCACGCGGAGCGGCGTGATCGAGAAGTACCAGTTCATCTTCGTGCGCGACCGCGTCGGCCGGCTCGCGGACGCGCAGCCGTTCGAGCGGCTGGAGTTCCGCCGGGAGAGCTTCTCGGAGGAGCTGCTGAAGGAGTTCCGGGGGGTGGCCGCGAAGACCGTGAGCATCGACGACAGCCGCGTCGTCCTCGAGCACCTCTACACCGAGCGCCGCGTGGTCCCGCTCAACCTGTACATGGCCGAGACCACCGGCCCGGCCGCGCTGGACGCCATCCTCGACTACGGGCAGGCCATCAAGGACCTCGCCGTCGCCAACATCTTCCCCGGCGACATGCTGCTGAAGAACTTCGGCGTCACCCGCCACGGCCGCGTCATCTTCTACGACTACGACGAGGTCGACCTGCTGACGAACATGACGTTCCGCGACATGCCCGCGCCGCGGGACGACATGGAGGCGATGTCCGACACGCCCTGGTTCCACGTCGGCGAGCACGACGTCTTCCCCGAGGAGTTCCCGCGCTTCCTCGGCGTGCCCGCCCCGCTGCGCGCGGCCTTCCACGACGTCCATGGCGACCTCTTCACCGTCGGCTTCTGGCGCGGCATGCAGGAGCGGGTGCGCGCGGGCGAGATCGTCGACTTCTTCCCGTACAAGCCGGAGCGGCGGCTGCGGCGCGGCGAGCGGCGGGCGGCGTAGGCCGGGCGCGGGGGGCGGACGCGTTCGCGGGAACGGCTACGACTTCGG
>DASTKT010000118.1:0-34798 GCA_035715725.1 Longimicrobiales bacterium
AGCAGCGCCGGCAGGTAGACGAGCGAGGCGAGGAAGAGCCGGCGGGCGCTGCGGGTCGACCGCTCCCGCGCGAACTCGAGCGCGCGCCAGCCGTAGAGGCCGCCCAGCACCAGCGCCGCGGCCGCGTAGAGCGGGCCCGCCCCGCCGTCGAGCCAGGGGACGAGGCTGGTCGGCAGGAGCGCCAGCGCGTAGACCAGCGACACCCGCCCCGAGGCGCGCCCCGTCGGATCCACGGTGCCGAGGATCCGGAACCCCGCCCGCGCGTAGTCCTCGCGGCAGAGCCAGCCGATGGCCAGGAAGTGCGGGATCTGCCAGGCGACGAGGATCCCGACGAGCGCGAGCGCCGTCGGCCGCACCGGCGCGCCCGTGGCCATCCATCCCGCGAGCACCGGGAGCGCGCCGGGGATCGTGCCGACGAGCGTGCAGAGCGGGGTGCGTCGCTTGAGGGGCGTGTAGGCCAGGACGTAGCTGGCGTGGCAGACCGCCAGCAGCAGCGTCGTCGTCCAGGGGAGGAGCACGGCGGCGTACGTCAGGCCGGTCACCGTGAGGGCGACGGCGAGTCCCACGGCCTGCGAGCGGCCGAGCGCGCCGCTCGGGAGCGGCCGCCCGGCGGTGCGGCGCATCCGGGCGTCGAGCTCCGCCTCGCGGATCTGGTTCAGCGCCGCGGCGCCGGCGGCGGCCAGCGCCGTCGCGACCACGGTGTGCAGCAGGAGCAGCGGCGCGAGCACGCCGCCCGCCGCCGCGACGTACCCGCTCGCGGCGGTGATGGTCACGAGGAGCGTGATCCCCGGCTTCGTGAGCGTGAGATAGGACCGTGCCGCGGCCAGTCCGGTGCGCCGGCGGCCGGCCGGCCAGGTGAGCGTCAGGGCGGGCTGCATGGGCTCCCTCCGGTGCCCGCGGCCGGACGTGGCCGGCTCACAGGCGCCGCACGAGGGCGGTCAACGTGCCGGGGTCCCCCGGCGCGGTGAAGGCGATCCGCCCTTCCATATCGAGAACGTAGACCAGCGCCGGGTGCGTGAGCTCCCCGGTGTCCGGCGCGCGGCGCCGGGGGACCGCCCAGGCGTCGAGCACGGCGTTGACCGCGGCGACGCTTCCGCCGAGCACGTAGGCGTCCGCCGGGAGCTTCCACCCGGTCGCGATCGCGCGGAGCCGGGCCGGCGTGTCCCGCCACGGGTCCAGCGTCACCACGAGGACGGCCGGCGCGGACGCCGGTCGCGCCGCGCGCACCCTCCGCTGCGCCTCCACTACGTCGCGGACGACGAGCGGGCAAACGGTCTGGCAGTGGCCGTACGCGAAGGCGAGCAGCACCGGCCGGCCGCGGAAGTCCGCCAGCGCGCGGGCCTCGCCGTGCTGGTCGATCAGCGCGAGCGGCGGCGCCGCGCGGTCCAGCCGGCGCGAGGCCCCGGCCAGGGGCACCGCCAGGGGGCCGCGCGTGCCGGCGAGGACCGTCGCCACCCGCCACCCCGCCGCGAGCGCGCCGGCCAGCGCGAGCAGCGCGAGAGCGCGCGCGCCCATGCGGAAGCGGCGCGAGGCGCGGTACCGGATCGCCAGCCCGCGCACGCCGCGCCACCACCCCACGACGAGCACCGCCAGCATCCCCAGCGGCTGGCCGACGAGGTTGATCCAGCCGCCGAGGTCGGGGAGCCCGTGCGCCGTCACGCCGAAGCAGACGAGCCGCGTGCGCGCCAGCCACGCCGGCGCCTCCCCGCCGGCGGGCCAGAGCGCGAGCGCCCACCAGGCGGCGGTCGTGAGCGCGATCGCGCCGATCCCGGCCAGGGCGTACGCCTCCTCCCGCGCCGGGGCGGGAGGAGGCGAGCCGGGGCGCATCGCTACCCGATCTTCCACACGAACGACAGCAGCTTCCAGTTCGTGAAGTAGTAGATCGCGAACGCCGCCAGGAAGATCAGCACCAGGATCATCGTCCCGGGCGCCTGCCCCATCCAGCCGTGCACCGGCAGGCTCTCCTCGGCGTCATCGGGCAAGGGCCGCGGCGGGTGCAGCAGCCCGTTCGGGAGTCCGTCCATGGGCATTGGGAAGCTCTCCTTCCGCGATCGGCGTCCCGAAGAAGACCGACCAGACGGTCACGAGGATGTAGATGCCGCCGCCGAGGGCGGCGGTCAGCCCGCCGAGCGCCATGATCCCCATCACCAGGTCCACGGCCGGGCTGAACTGAACGTCGAAGGGCGCCTGCGAGAACGTGATGTCCCAGTGCCGGCGCGGCACGCCGAAGCCGCCGGCGAACGACATGAAGATCGAGAAGACGAGCATCCCGCCGGCGAACAGGTAGGGCTGGATCTTCGCCAGCGGCCAGAACGCGATCTTCTTCCGGAAGATGAGCGGGATCACGTAGTAGGTGAGCCCCATGAAGGCCATCGCCGTGCCGCTCACCACCGTGGCGTGGAAGTGCGCCGGGATGCGCAGCGTGTTGTGGGCGATGATGTTGATCTGCTCCGTCCCGAGCGTCACGCCCGTGATTCCGCCGACGAAGCCGAACACGGTCACCGACAGGACGAGCGAGCTGAAGCCCGGGTCGCCCCACGGCGCCTTCTTGATCCAGCCGAAGAAGCCCTGCGTGTAGCCCCGCAGGCGCTGACCGACCTCCACCCCCGCCGGCACCGTGAAGCCGTGCAGCATGCTGGCCAGCACCGCCATGTACATGAAGTAGCTGGTGTTCACGATCTTCCACGCCGGGCTGAAGCCCGGGTCCACCAGCAGGTGGTGCGCCGAGGCCATCGAGATGAAGAGCACGTAGAGCACGAACGCCGTGCGGCTGATCTTCTCGTTCAGCACCACCGACCCGACCGTCAGCGCGCCCAGCAGGTACCACACCGAGACCATCGCCGCCACGTTGATCTGCTGCGACGAGTGCCCCAGCGCCCACCACATCATGCGGTACGTCTCCGGGTCCACCTTCATCAGCCCGAGCGACCATAGGAACGTCGGGATGTAGATCGCCGCGCCGTGCCCCAGCGTGATCACGGCGATGATCCCCGCCACCGCCGCGCCGTACGTCACCAGCGGCAGCGAGCCCGGGTACGTCCGCTCGCGCTTGGCCACCACCAGCGTCGCGAAGAACACCCCCACCACCACCAGCGCGCCCACCGCGAACAGGATGATCCCCAGGTAGTAGAGCGGGTGCGCCCGCAGCGGGACGTAGGAGGAGAGCAGAACGTCCGCCTTCCCCGTCCACATCATCCACTCGGTCAGCGCCGCGCCCACCGCCATCAGCACGAACGCCGCCCACCCCACCTTCGGCGCCGCCACCCGGCTGTTCAGCAGCGGACCGCACGTGAAGTAGAGCACCGCCATCTCGAAGAACAGGATGAAGAAGATCAGCATCGTCATCCCGTGCACCGTCAGGATCCGGTAGAACCACTCCGCCGGCAGCAGGTGCACCGCCTGCCAGCGCGTCAGCAGCACGCCGATCGCCGCGATGCCGCCGATCAGCAGCGCCACCGTCGCCGCCACCGCGTTCGCGCGGATCAGCAGCTCCGCCTGCCGCTCGACCTTCAGCCCCGTCGAGGGGCAGATCCGGTGCGCCGTCTTCATTCGCCACCTCCGGTCGCGCTGCCATCGGCCACCATCCGCCCCGCCTCGTCCGTCACGATCACCCGCCCCAGCATCATGTGGTGACCGATCCCGCAGAACTCGTTGCACATCAACCGGAAATCGCCCGCCTCCGTCGGCGTGACCCGCAGCCCGTAGTCGTAGCCCGGCACCACCTGGAAATTGACGTTGATCGGGTACAGCGAGAAACCGTGGTTCACGTCGATGGACGAGATGTGCAGCGTGTACTGCGCCCCCTTCCGCAGCTTCAGGATCGGCGACCACGCCCACATCCGCGCCTCCAGGTAGACCTCGCTCCCGGGCGGCGGCTCCACGATCGGGAAGCCGTGGTCCTCACCCACCTTGTACGTCTTGATGAACTCCTCCACCCGCGCATGGTACGCCGCCGGCTCCACGCGCCGCCGCACCCCCGCCGGGTTCTGCCCACCCTTGAAGTGCCAGAGCGGCATCATCGCGAACAGCACCATGCACCAGCCGAACGCGATCGAGAACCACACCTTCTCCGACTTGTGCGCCGGCTTCCACCACACCCCCTTCGGGGACACCATCCCGCTGTGCATCGCCTCTCCCTCCCCTCTCACGGAAGCGTGGCCACGGGCATCGTGTAGATCTCCCACAGCCCCCACAGCGTGAAGATCACCACCATGATCAGGACTCCGGCGACCATCAGCAGCGGCCAGTTGTCGAACAGCCGCTGCCCCAGTGGGATCTCCGGCGACGCCGCGTCGCCGCTCCCCGGGGACTCAACCATCTCCGCCTCCATCGGCCAAGGGATCGCGATGCGCGGCGGCCACGGCGCAACTCGCGCCCTCCGCCGCGCGGGGGTCCGTCACGTCCGCCGCCGCGCCCGGGCCGCCCGCCCCACCGCCCGCAGCGGCATCCAGCAGCATCGCCACCGTCGTGTCGTGGAAGAACGCGACGGCGCGGTCCACCACGCCCGTCCACTCCGCGTGCGCACCACACGCACCCGCCCCCGAGCAGTCCCGCCGGCCCAGCAGGCACCTCCGCCGGCGCGGCACGCCCTCGAACGGCGCCACGACCGCGTCCAGCGTCAGTGCCGCCGCCGGCACCGCCAGCGTGAACCCGCCCGCCGGGCCCCGCAGCGACGCCAGCACCCCCGCCCGCGTCAGCACGTGCAGCACCTTGCTCAGCGCGTTGCGCGGCGCGCCCAGCGCGTCCGCCACCAGCTCCGCCCGCACCGGCGCCTCCCCGGCGTGCTGCGCCAGGTGGAGGACGGCCCGGAGCGCGTATTCGGCGGTCCGCGAGATCATCGGGGCTCGCCTCGAGGCGGGGGTGATTCCGTCGGCACCGCGCGCGACACCGCCCCGTTGGGGGCCGCGCGGTACTTGTGTTCTTCATGATGAAGTGATAAATAGCGGCACGCAAGACTCTTCTCCCGAACGGAGGCGGCATGCAGCCCAGCGGGGTGCGAGCGAGGCGAGGTGGCTGGCGGGCACTGACGTGGCTCGACGCCCGGGCGAACGGCCTCTTCGGCTCCCGCTACAACCCGCTCTACCAGAGCGGCGCGATCGTGGTGGCGCTGCTGGCGGTGCTGCTCGCGACGGGGCTGTACCTGCTGCTCTTCTACCGCCTGGGCGCGCCGTGGGCGTCCGTGGCGCGGATCACGGACCAGGCGTTTCTGGGACGCTGGATCCGGGGGCTGCACCGCTTCGCGTCGGATGCGGCCGTCGTGGCGGCGGCGGTGCATGCGCTGCGGATGTTCGTGCAGGACCGGAGCTGGGGCCCGCGCGCGCTGGCGTGGGTGTCCGGGCTCGCACTGGTGGCGGCGATCCTCGTCTGCGGCTGGACCGGTCTGGTGATGGTGTGGGACACGCCGGCGCAGGTCCTGGCGATGGAGGGTGCCCGGCTCCTCGACGCGCTCCCGATCTTCTCGGAGCCGATCGGCCGGGCGTTCGTCGGCGAGCGCCCGCTCCCGAGCGCGTTCTTCTTCCTGAACCTGTTCGCGCACATCGCGCTGCCGATCGGCGTGGGGCTGCTCGTCTGGCTGCACGTGGCCCGGGTGGCGCGGCCGGTGCTGCTCCCGCCCAAGCGGTTGCTCTGGGCGGTCGTGGGCGGCCTGACCGCGCTGGCCGTGCTGCGCCCCCTCTGGATGGCGCCGCAGGCGGATCTCCTCCGCCTCCCCGGAGAGACCCGGCTCGACTTCTTCTATGCGTTCTGGCTTCCGCTGGTCCGGGGCGTTCCGGCGTGGACCGTGTGGGCGGCCGGGGTCGCGCTGGTCGGGGCGGTCGTCTCGGTGCCGCTCTGGGCGCGCCCGGCGCGCTCGCGGCGCCCGGCCCGCTCGCTGGTGAACGAGCGGCTCTGCACCGGCTGCGAGCAATGCATGCTCGACTGCCCCTACGGGGCGATCTCGATGGTCCCGCGCACGGACGGGCGGCCCGGCCTCGTGGCGAGGGTGAACCAGGACCTCTGCGTGTCGTGCGGGATCTGCATCGGCTCGTGCGCGCCGATGGGGGTGGGCCCGGGCCGCACGGGCCGGGACCAGCTCGCGGCGGCGCGGGCGTTCGCGGAGCGGGCGGAGATCGGCCGCGCGGACGTGGTCGTCCTGGGGTGCGAGTGGAGCGCCGCCGGCGTCTCGCCCGGGGCGCTGGCGGGCGCGCACCTCTTCCCGGTGCCGTGCGCGGGGAACGTGCACACGTCGGTGATCGAGTACCTCGTCCGCCGCGCCGGCGGCGTGGTCGTCGCCGCGTGCCGGGCGCGCGATTGTCGCGGCCGCGAGGGCGCGACGTGGCTCGAGCAGCGCGTCCACCACGGCCGCGAAGCGGAGCTGCAGGAGCGGGTGGACCGTCGGCGCGTGCGCATCGTGCACGCGTCGGCGGGGGAGGCCCGGCTGCTCCGCGACGCGGTGCGCGGCTTCGCCGCGGAGATGGCCGAGCTGCGGCGGGAGGAGGCGGAGGAGGCGCTGGATGTCGTCGCCCTGTGCCGGGCGGTCGGCGCCGACGCGCGGTCGGAGGGAGCGGCCTCGTGAATCGGATCCTGCGCGGCGCGCTGGCGCTGGCCGTCTCGGCGGCGGCGCTGCTCGGCCTCGAGGCGCTCTCGCGCTACCCCGTGGACGTCGAGGGGAGCGATGGCGCGCTGCTCCGGCTCTCCTGGCGCGTCCGCAGCGTGCGGGTCGAGCACTGCCGGAAGCTCACGCCGGAGGAGCTCGAGGCGCTCCCGGCGCACATGCGGCAGCCGGAGCGGTGCGAGGGGCGGCTGGCGCCGTACGACCTCGTCCTCTCGGTCGACGGCCGGACCGTCGAGCGCTCCCTCGCCACGGCCGCCGGCGCCCGCGCGGACCGCCCCGTCTACGTCTACCGCGACATCCCGCTCGCCCCGGGCGCGCACCGCGTCCGCGTCGAGTTCGTACGCCGGGGTGGTGACGAGGAGGAGGAGGAGCGGGAGGAGGGCGGCGCGCCGCGGCACCTGTCGTTCGACGCGCCGGTGACGCTCGCGCCCGGGCAGATCGCGCTGGTCACGTACGACGCCGAGCGGCGCGCCCTGGTGCTGCGCGGTAGCGGCGGCGCGGGCGCGGGCATGGCGCCGGGTCCGGAACGGCGCTGAGGACGCGGCACGCCCCACCGCCCGGGACGGCGGCGGTCACGTCCCACCCGTGATCGACCGGCGGATCCCCCACCCGCCGCGCGCGGTCACACCAGCGAGCCCTTCTCCCGCAGCAGGTCGCCGATCGTGGTCCCGAGGAAGAGCGCCTGGACCTGGCTCGAGATCGCGGACCACCGGCTGTGGGCCGGGCACGGGTTCGTCTCGCTGCATTCGGCGCGGCCGAGGAGGCACGTGCGCCGCTCCGCCACCGCGTCGAACGGCTGCACCACCCGCTGGAGCGGCAGGTCGTCCGCCGCGCCCGCCAGCCGGAAGCCGCCCTGCGGGCCCCGCGTCGACGCGAGCACGCCCTGTCGGCCGAGCACGTGCAGGATCTTGGAGAGGTAGTTCCGCGGGACCTGCAGCGCCCCGGCGATCTCCTCCGTCCGCAGCGGCCGCTCCGCCGTGGCGTGTTGCGCGATGTAGAGCACGGCTCGGAGCGCGTACTCCGCGGTGTCTGACAGCATCGTCTCTCCATCTGGCGGGCGGGGCTCGCCGCTCCGGGCGGGTGCCGCGGGCCCGGACCGCCCCGCGGTCTCGCACGGAACCGGGCCGGGCGCCGGACCCGAGAGGACATACCCGCCGCCGCGGCGGCCGTTCATCCGGCCGGTGGCGCGGCCGCGGCCCGAACGGGCGCCTCTGCGGCCGATCCCCGACGACCGCGGGGAGGCGCCCGTCACGACAGGCACCTCCCCGCTCCGACCGTCCCCTCGCGGCGCCGGGCGCCCCGTGCGCCCGCCGCCGCGCCGTTCAGCTCCGCGCCGACGCCAGCTCCCGCACCGTCGCCGCGAGCGCCTTCGCGCGCGCGGGATCGCTCGCCCCGCGCGCATCGGCGTCGAGCTGCGCCGCCAGCCGGGTCAGCGCCGCGCGCCGCTGCGCTCCGTTCAGCTTCTCGGCGCGGTCCAGCTCACGCCCGATGGCGGCCGTGCGCGCGCTCGGCAGCCCGCGGCCGCGCACGAGCTGGTCGACGTAGGCGCGGGCCACCACGAAGCTGGCCGGCCAGACCACCCTCGTCTGGTTCTGCGGGTTCAGCTCGTCGACCCGCACCAGCTTCGCCGCGTCGATCTCGTTCTGCGTCAGGTACTGGCTCGGCTTCAGCTCGAACAGGTCGAGCCCCCGCGCGATCTCCGAGCCGACGATGTGGCCGTTGTACCAGTACGCGGACCAGTACCCGCCCAGATAGAGCGTGTCCTTGCTCACCGGGCCGCGGTCGAAGTACGCGATCTCGACGGGGTGCGCCGGATCCGTGAAGTCGAACACCGACACGCCGCCCTGGTACCACCCCTGCACCATGATGTCGCGTCCCGGCACCGGGATCAGCGAGCCGTTGTGGGCCACGCAGTTCTCCGTCGCCGTCTGCGCGGCCGGCAGCTTGAAGTAGCCCGCGGGCTTCAGCGTGTGGCCGGCGAGCGTGAAGATCGCGTCCGCGCCCCACTCGGGGCGGTCCGTCGCCTGGCAGCGCGGCTGCGTACCGCCGCCCCACTCGTCGGTGAAGAGCACCTTCTTGCCGTCGTTGCTGAACGTCGCCGAGTGCCAGTACGCGAAGTTCGGGTCGCTCACCTCGGCCACCCGCTTCGGGTTGGCCGGATCGCGGATGTCGAGCAGGAGCCCGTTCCCCGAGCACGCGCCCGCGGCCAGCCCGATCTGCGGGTAGACCGTGATGTCGTGGCACTGGTTCGTCTGCGACGTCGTCTGCGTCCCCTCGCCGTGGCTCCCGCCCTTCCACAGCCCGGCGATCGCGCCCGTCGCGGAATCGGCGAAGATCCGCGGCGCGTTCACGACCTTCGCGTCCTGCGGCGCGGCCAGCGGGACGCGGATCACCTCGATGCGGAAGAGCGACGTGTTCGGGTCCTCGTCCGGCGACCGCCCCGAGCACCCCGCGAGCTCGGCGCCCGGCCGGACGCGGCTCGTGCCCTGCACGTAGATGTAGACGTTGGCCTTGTCCTTCGGGTCCGTCACCAGCGTGTGCGTGTGCGAGCCGCGGCACGTCTGCACGGCGGCCACCTGCTTCGGGTGGTCGAGGTCGCTGATGTCGAAGATGCGCACCCCGCGGAAGCGCTCGGCGCTCACCGTGTCCGCGACGCCCTGCGCGCCGCAGTCCACCCGCCCGCGCGTCTCCTCCACCGACATGAACAGCAGGTTCCCGTGGATCGAGAGATCGCCCTGCCCGCCCGGGCACACATGCGACGTGCGCAGCGTCGGCGCGCTCGGGTTCGAGACGTCCCAGACCTGGAAGCCGTTGAAGCCGCCCTGGAAGACGTAGTTGCCGCGGAAGGCGAGGTCGGCGTTCGCGTAGCCGAAGTCGCCCGGGTTCGCCGGGTTGAAGAAGCCCTGCGGCCGCGCGACGTGCCCGACCAGCTCCAGGTTGCGGGCCGCCTCCTTCGCGTCCATCCACCCGGCGCCGAGCCCGACGCGCGGGTCGGCGGACTTCTCCGCGGCACCGCTCACCTGCGCGCCCGCCTCGGCCGCGGCCGAGAGCACCAGCGCCGCGGCCAGCAGCGGCCGGGCCAGGGTGGCGGCCCATCTCGCGCCTCCATGACGCATCATCGCTTGCAGTCTCATTCCGGATCTCGCTGAGGTATCGGGGGGTCCCGACGAGTCTCCAGCCTGGAGCTCGTCACGGGCGGGGCGCGCTCGACGGTCGCGCGTCCAGCATCCTGCGCATGCGTGCGATCTCGGCACGCTGGTCCGCGTCGACGTCGGACGCGAAGCGGAACGTCTCCGGCTCCTGGGCCGCGCCCTGGCTGGCGAAGAGGGTGCCCACCATCTCCAGCGCGCCCTCGTGGTGCCGGATCATGAAGCTCAGGAACAGCCGGTCGAACTCGGCTCCGGTCGCGCCCGCCAGCCGCGCCAGCTCCTCCGCCGTCAGCATTCCCGGCATGAGCATCGGCTGGCCGGCGGCCTCGTGGTGCTCGTGGTGCTCCGCGTGCGCATCCTCGTTCGGCGCCTCCTCGTGGCGCGCCTCGAGCCAGTGCCGCATCATCGCGATCTCCGCCCGCTGCGACACCTCGATCCGCTCCGCCAGCAGCCGGATGTCGTCGCGCGCGCTGCGCGCCGGCACGAGCGCGGTCATCGCCAGCGCCTGCGCGTGGTGCGCGATCATCCCCTGCATGAAGCGCACGTCCGCCTCCGTGTAGCGGCGCGGCGTGCTGTCGGTCTTCACCTCGGCGGCGGGCGGCCGGCCGGCCTCCGCTCGCGGGGGCGGCGCGGCGGCGACCACCGCCGTCTCCCGGGTCGTGCCACTGCACGCCGCGCCGGCCAGGGCGGCGAGGAGCGCCGCGCTGGCCAGCCGCACGGACGGATTCATGCGGACAACTCTCGCTGTTCTCGGAACGGAGCCATGGCGACGAGGGGTAAGACGCCCAGCGGCCGCCGCGTCCGAGGAAAGCTATCGTTCCCCCGGCCCGCGATGAAGCCCCGGCGCGCGGTCATTGTGGGGCGCCGGTCCGGAGACCACCTTTGGCGCCGGCTCCCGCGCACCCGATCGAAGGAGAGCGCCCCGGGCGTATGCAGCTGGACAACCCGGCCCTCACGGTCGCCCTCGCCCTCGCGGCGGGCGTGCTCGCGCAGTCCCTCGCGCGTCACCTCCGCGTGCCGGGCATCGTGCTGCTCCTCGTGGCCGGAATCCTCCTCGGCCCCGACGGCCTCGAGCTCGTCCGGCCGCGAACGCTCGGCGCGAGCCTGGAGGTCCTCGTCGGACTCTCCGTGGCCGTGATCCTCTTCGATGGCGGGCTCAACCTCAACCTCGGCCGGCTGCGGCGCGAAGGCGCCGTCATCCGGCGCCTGATCACGATGGGCGCCGCGGTCACGGCCATCGGCGGCACGCTCGCCGCTCGCGTCGGCATGGGCTGGCCCTGGCCCGTGGCGATCCTGTTCGGCACCCTCGTGATCGTCACCGGCCCGACCGTCATCACGCCGTTGCTCCGCCGGATCCGCGTGACCCGCGGGGTGGAGACGGCGCTGGAAGCGGAGGGCGTGCTCATCGACCCGGTCGGCGCGATCGTCGCCGTCGTCGCCCTCGAGATCGTTCTCGCCGGGACGCTGGGCGGCGCGGCGCACGGCCTCGTGGGCCTGACCTCCCGCCTCGCGCTCGGCGCGCTCGCCGGCACGCTCGCCGGACTCCTCATCGGCGGCGTCCTCCGGTACGGGCGCGTGGTGCCCGATGGCTACGAGAACATCTTCACGCTCTCCATCGTGCTCGCCGTCTTCGAGGCGAGCGACGCGATCCAGCCGGAGAGCGGGATCCTCGCCGCGACCGTCGCCGGCCTCGTCGTCGGGAACCTGGAGAGCCGGACGTCTCGCGAGCTCCGCGAGTTCAAGGAGCAGCTGACCACGCTGTTCGTCGGCATGCTCTTCGTGCTGCTGGCCGCGGACGTGCGGCTCCGCGAGGTCGGGGCGCTCGGCTGGCGCGGCGTGGCCGTGGTCGCGCTGCTCATCGCCGTCGTGCGCCCGCTCGACGTCCTGGTGAGCACCTGGCGCTCGGGTTTCAGCGCGCGGGAGCGCGCGTTCATGTGCTGGATCGGGCCGCGCGGGATCGTCGCCGCCGCCGTCGCATCCATCTTCGCCGAGCGGCTCGCGGACAACGGCTCTCCGTACGGCGCCGAGCTCCAGGCGCTCGTCTTCCTCGTCATCGCGGTCACGGTCGTGCTCCAGGGCTCCACCGGCGGCATCCTCGCGGCCATCCTCGGCCTGCGGCGCCCCTCCAACCAGGGGTACGCGCTCGTCGGCGCCAACGCGCTCGGCCGCGCGATCGCGAGGGCGCTCGCCCGCGCCGGCGACGAAGTCGTGCTGATCGACAGCAATCCGAGAGAGGCCGAAGCCGCGGCCGCCGAAGGGTTCCGCGTCCTCCACGGGAACGCGAACGAGGAGACGATCCTCGAGCTCGCGGACGTGGAGGGCCGCCGCGGCCTCCTGGCCGTCACGCCGAACGAGGGAGCGAACCTCCTCCTCGGCGAGCGGGTGCGCACGCACGCGCGCTCCGTCGCCGCGCTCGTGGCCATCGCGCAGGGGAAGGCGGCCGTGACGCCGCGCCGGGCCCGGGAGGTCGGCGTGCATCTCCTGTTCGGCGGGCCGATCGGCCTGACGGAGTGGATCGCCGCCCTCGAGCACGGCGAGGCCGAGCTGCAGGCGTGGAAGTACGCCGGCTCCGAGGCTCGCTTCCCCGAGCGGCCGGGGACGACGGACGGGGACGCCCGCACGCCCCTCCCGCTCGTCCACTGGCGCGGGCGCGTCGCCACGCCGGTGAGTGACGCCACGACCGTCCGCCGCGGCGACGTCGTCGTCTTCGCCGTCCCGACGGACCCGCGCGCGGCGGGGCCGCTCGCACTCGGCCTGGGCGAGTGGGTGGTCGAGGAGACGCCCGCGATGCGCGAGATCGAGGCCGTGGATGGCCGCGGCGCCGTCGTCGTCGCGACGAGCGCCGCCGGCACGCACGAAGGGGGTGAGGGCGGCTAGCCGCCCCACCCCCTCCCCCACCCCGCCGAACGCGGCCGGACCGGACCGATCGCGCTCGGCTCACCCTGATCCGTGCGCTCGCCAGCGTCGCCTCTCGAGCGGGCACCAATCGCGTAACCCAACGCCGCGCAACGGATTGGCGAAACGAATTCGTTGCGCCTGCCGCGAGCCGCCATTATCGTCGTCCGACCGCTCGCGCTCTCGCCGCCCGACACCGCGCGAGGTGGGCGCCACCCGGCCCGCTTCGCCACCGGCGTCCGCACGACAACATCACGCCCCGGGGCGCCAGCCGCGCCCGGCGGGAGACTGCCTCACCCGGAGCCCATGAGCCTTTCGACTCTCGTAGCACGCGTGAGGGCGCGCAAGCTCGGCCAGTGGGCGGTGGCCTACCTGGCCAGCGCCTGGCTGGTGCTGCAGATCCTGTCGCTGCTGGCGCAGCCGTTCGCGTGGCCGGACCTGGTGCTGCGTGCGGCCACGGTCCTGCTGGCGATCGGCCTGCTCGCGGTGCTCGTGCTGGCCTGGTACCACGGCGAGCGCGGCGCGCAGCGGGTCACGGGGATCGAGCTGCTGATGCTGGCCGGCATCCTCGTGCTCGCGGGCGCGGCCGTGACGCTGGTGGGGAAGGACAAGCGCGCCCAAGCGACGACGACGCCGGAGACCGCATCGCCCGCTGCGGCTCCCATGGCCGCGCAAGGCTCCATCGCCGTGCTGCCGTTCGCGAACGTGAGCCCGGACCGGGCGCAGGACTACTTCGTAGACGGGTTGACGGACGAGCTGCTGAACGTGCTGGCGGGGCTGCCGGAGCTGCGCGTGGCCGCGCGGACCTCCTCGTTCGCGTTCGCGGGGCAGCGGCTGCCGGCGGACTCGATCGGCCGGGCGCTGCACGTGGCCACGCTGCTGGAGGGGAGCGTTCGCAAGGAGGGGATGCGCGTGCGCATCAGCGCCGACCTGATCGACGCCAAGACCGGCTTCACGCTGTGGCGCCAGACGTACGACCGCGACCTGAAGGATGTCTTCCAGGTCCAGGACGAGATCTCGCGGGCGATCGTCGCCTCGCTCCGGGTGAAGCTCGGGGCCGGCCACGCCGGCACGCAGCTCGCCCGCGAGGAGACGCGGGACGCGCACGCGCACCTCGCCGTGCTCGAGGGCCTCCACCTGGTGAGCCGCCGGGGTCGGGCCGACCTGCAGCGGGCGGAGGCGCTCTTCCGGCAGGCGCTCCAGCGCGATCCCGGGTACGCACGCGCCTATGCCGACCTCGCCTCGGTCCACTGGCTGGAGGGCTATTACCGGTTCACGCGCCCGGGGCCGTCCTACGCGCTGGCCCAGGAGGAGGCGAGGCGCGCGCTCGCGCTCGACTCGACCATCGCGGAGGCGCACGTGGTACTCGGCCGCGTCGCCGACCTCCGCGACTGGGACTTCGCCGGCGCCGAGCGCGAGTTCCGGCAAGGCATCGAGCTGAACCCCGGGCTCCCCGACGCCTACTCGTTGCGAGCCTGGGTGCTGATGCGGCTCGGGCACCCGAACGAGGCGCTGGCCGATGCGCTCCACGCCACGGAGCTGGACCCCCTGTCCCCCACCGCGGTCAACACGCTGGGGGCCATGTACACCTACAGCGGCCAGCTCGCCACCGCGGTCGCGGTCGAGGAGCAGGCGGTGACGCTGGCCCCGAACGCGTCCGCGCTGCGCAGCAACCGCGTCCAGCTCCTCTCTCTCACCGGCAGGCACGCCGAAGCGCTCGCCGCGGCCGACTCGCTGCGGCGCATCGCGCCCGGCGACCCGATCGCCCTGGCCGTCATCGCGTACGCCTACGCTCGCGCCGGGAAGCATGCGCAGGCCGAGGAGATACTCCGCGCGCTGGAGGCGCAGCCCGACTCCTCGCCGTATCTCCTCGCGGTCGCCTATGCCGGCCTGGGCGATGCCGGCCGGGCCTTCTCCGCGCTGGACGCAGCCGTTCGCCGCCACGACGACTTCGTGCCCGACGTAGGGGTGGACCCCGTCTTCGCCGCGTATCGTTCCGACCCCCGCATCGTCGCGCTGCTGAAGAAGATCGGGCTGAGCGGCTGAGACGGGATCCGGAAGGTCCGGCCGCTCCCGCCTCCGCGCCCACCTCAGCCGCCGGCCCGCCGTAATTCCCGAATCCGAATCCGGCAGTTACGACCCCTCGGCCTCCGCGCCCGCCCCCGCCTCCGGCGGTTCCCTCATGCGCATGCGCATTCGAACACGATGCCCTGCGGGCCGGCGTCCAGGCCCCGGGCCCGCACGGCACTCCATCGGATGCGCCTGCGACTGCGGGGACGGAGTCGGGCGCGACACGGAATACGACGGGGGTCGGGCCGCGCGGCCCCACCCCCGTGCCAGGCCCGGTCGAAACCGGGCCCGGTGCTCTACCCGGTGGCCCTCAGCTCACCGTGAACTGCCTCGCCATACCGTGCACGACGTGCGGCTTGCCGTCCTTCGCGTCCGGGAAGAAGCAGAGGAGGGCGTACTCGCCCGGCTGGAAGTCGACCGTCACCTCGTTCATCTCGCCGTGGGCCAGCCCGGCGACGCCGTCCAGCACCACGCCGGGCGGCGGCCCGGCCGGCTTCTCGGCGAAGCGCGCGAAGTCCTCGGCGGTCTTCCCCGGCTCCAGCTTCACGAGCACCATCTCGTGCGCCTGCGCGGCCTTGTTCTCGACCCGGATCGTATGCCGGCCGGCCGTGATCGGCTTGTCCGTCGTGAACGAGTAGTCGTCCAGCGTCATCACGATGTCCGCCGCGGGGAGCGCGCGCGGCGTCCCCGTCGCCTCGCCGACCGTCAGCTCCCGGACCATCCCCTTCATCACGTGCGGCTGCCCGTCCGCGGCCGGGATCACGCACAGCACCGCGTAGTGGCCCGGCTTCAGCTCCATGGACGCCCCGATCGTGGCGCCCGGCATCGCCGCGCTCGGGCCGCCCGCGTCCACCGCCCAGGCCGGCGGAGGGCCGCCCGCCGCGAACGCGCCCATCAGGTCCTTCAGCGTCTTCCCCTCCTCCAGCCGCACCAGGTAGAGGTGGTGCAGCTCCTTCCCCTCGTTCACCAGCCGGATCGTGGTCGGTCCCGCCGGCACGCTCGCCGGCCCGTCGAACTGGTACTCGTGCGTCCTGAACTCGACCACGTTCGGCCCCTCGGCCGGCGGCGCCTCCTTCGTCGCCGACGCCTCCTGGCGCGCCGCCTCGCCACCGCACGCGGCGACCAGCAGCGCCAGCGCCAGCGCGCACGAAGTCCATCGGTTCCGCATCTCCATCGCTCCTCCTGAGGTGTCCCACGGGGGGTGACAGCCATCCTCCACGGCGCCGCCGCAACGTCTCCCTCGGCGGCCGTCCGGCGCGGGGCCGGACCCGGAGTGGTTGCTGCCGAAGATACGGCCCCGGCACATCGTCGAATGGGTCATCTGACCCCGTCGGGGCCGAGCGGAGCGGCGACCGTGTCTCCGGCCAGCGGCCGGTGTCGCCGGCCGGGCCGCCGGCGAGAGGCCGGAGCGCCACCCCGCCGCGCGCCACGCGTTGCCACGTCCCCCTTGCCTCCGGGTGCGGTCCGGCATTTCAATGTTGCCGTCCCCGGCCACCGCTCCGGCCCGCCCGGCCGCGGGCACCCCGGCGGCCGCGACGCGGAGCGCCCTCCCGCCCGTCAGCCCCGGCGCCGACGGCGCGTGCCTCCGCGAACGGTTCGCATGCGAATCGTCGGACAGAACGCCTGGCCCGTATTCCGCGGCGGAGAGCGGAGCATCGCCCTGATCATGGCGGGACTGCAGCGGCGCGGGCACGACGTGCTGCTGGTGTGCGCCAACCCGGTGGTCGCCGAGAGGTGCGCGGCGTACGGCATCGAGACGGTATCGATCCGCTTCACCGGCGACCTGATGCTCGACCGCTCCTACCGCTTCGCCCGCCTCCTCCGCCGCTTCCGTCCCGATGCCGCGCTCCTCGGCACGTTCCGCAAGGTGCTCCCCGCCGCCATCGGCGCCCGCGCGGCCGGTGTGCCCCGCGTGGTCTGCCGCGTCGGCATCTCGACCGACACCCCGGCGAGCCTCAAGTACCGCCTCGTCTTCCGCCACCTCGTCGACGCCGTGGTGGTGAACGCCGCCGAGATGCGCGCCGGCTTCCTCGCCGCGGACCCGCGCCTCGACCCCGAGCGCGTCGCGGCCATCCGGACCGGCGTCGTCGCGCCGGCGCGCATCCGCCCCGCCGGCGCCCTGCGCCGCGAGCTCGCGCTCCCCGACGGCGCGCAGGTCATCGGCGCGCTCGCCTACCTCGCGCCCTTCAAGCGCCAGCACCGCGTCGTGCGCGCGCTCGCCTCGCTCCCCGAGCACGTGCACTACGTCCTCGCCGGCGACGGGCCCGAACGCCCCGCCCTCGAGGCCCTCGCCACCCAGCTCGGCGTGCGCCACCGCCTCCACCTCCTCGGCTTTCGCACCGACGTCGGCGACGTGCTCGCCGCCTTCGACCTCTACGTCGTCAGCTCCGACCGCGAGGGGATGAGCAACGCGATGCTCGAGGCGCTCGCCTCCGGGATCCCGGTGATCAGCACGCCCGTCAGCGGCGCGCGCGAGGCGCTCGAGCCGCTCCCGGACGGCACCGCCCCGGGGGTCATCGTCTCCACCGAGCCCGCCGACATCGCCCGCGAGGCGGTCGCGCTGCTCGCCGATCCGGCGCGCCTGCGACGGATGGGCAGCGCGGCGCGGCGCCGTGCCGAGGAGCGCTTCTCCTATGACCGCATGATCTCCGACTACGAGCGCATCCTCGCCCCCCGCGGCCGTCGGCGCTGAGCCGCGAGCGCGCCTGGGCCCCCGCGCGCCCGCGGGGGCGCGACCCGGCTCGGCGCCCGCGTCGAGCCGCGCGCCCTCGGCCCCGTCCCCGCCGCGACCCCCTTCGCATATCCGCCCCGACCACATATAATTGCGTCATACTTCGCGCGAGCCGTCACCCATCATCGTCCCGCACTTGCGAGCGACATGAGCGCATCACGCACCTGCTGCATTGGCGCAGCCTTCCTCGCCGTGCTGGCCGCCGCGGCCTGCGGCGGCACGGCCCGGGCGGGCGCGGCGCCGACGCCCCGGCCGACCGGCGCCTCGACGGCGGAGATCGAGGCGATCTACCGCGCCCGGATGGACAGCGCCCGCATGCACGTCAGCGAGGCCGACGTCCATTTCATGACCGGCATGATCGGCCACCACGCGCAGGCGCTCGTCATGGCCGGGTTCGCCCCCAGCCACGGCGCCAGCGCGTCGGTGCAGACGCTGTGCGCCCGGATCATCAACGCCCAGACCGACGAGATCGCCACGATGCAGCAGTGGCTCCGCGACCGCGGGCAGCCGGCGCCCGAGGTGCACGTCATGGGGTCGACGGTGATGGTGCACGGTGACGAGCACGCCATGCACATGCCCGGGATGCTGACGCCGGAGCAGATGCAGGAGCTCGACCGGGCGCGGGGCGCGGAGTTCGACCGCCTCTTCCTGACGTTCATGATCCAGCATCACCGCGGGGCCGTCACCATGGTGCACGACCTCTTCGGCACCGACGGTGCCGGGCAGGACGAGGCGGTGTTCAAGTTCGCCTCCGACGTGCAGGTGGATCAGACCACGGAGATCGCCCGGATGGAACGCATGCTGTCGGCGCTGACCGCCGCCGGTCACGCACCCTGACCACCCCCCCGGCGACGGTGGCGCCGCCACGCTTCGCCCCCAACAAAGGAACCCGTATGGCCTCCGTTCCCACGCCGTGCCATCCCCTCGCCCGACCGGCCTCCGGTCGGCTCCGGCTTCTCCCACTGGCCATCGCGCTGCTCGGCGCGGCCGCCTGCGCCTCCGCCAGCGGCGGCTCGGGCGCGGCCACGCCGACGCCCGGCGGCGCCGCCTCGAAGGGGGCGCCGAGCCCCGATCCCCGCATCGGGCTGCGCGCGGGGCTGATGGATGCCCAGGAGGCGGTGTGGAACCTGCGCGTCGTCTCGAAGACGCCGCCGTCGCGGGACTTCATCGGCGTCACGAACTCCGATCTCGCGTTCAGCGGCAAGTACGCGATCCAGGGCAACTACAACGGCTACCAGGTCTGGGACATCTCGAACCCGAGCCAGCCGACGCTCGCGGTCGGCTACGTCTGCCCCGCGTCGCAGAGCGACGTCTCCGTCTACAAGAACCTGCTCTTCGTGTCCGGTGAGGGGCTGACCGGCCGCCTCGACTGCGGCCGCGAGGGCGTGCACGAGGCCGTCAGCAAGGACCGCCTGCGCGGACTCCGCATCTTCGACATCAGCGACATCCAGAACCCGAAGAACGTCGGCAACGTCCAGACGTGCCGCGGCTCGCACACGCACACGGTGCTCGTCGACCCGAAGGACACGGAGAACGTCTACGTCTACATCTCCGGCTCCGCGGGCGTGCGTCCGGACGCCGAGCTCCCCGGCTGCTCCAGCGCTTCGCCGAGCGAGGACCCGAACTCCGCGCTCTTCCGGATCGAGGTCATCAAGGTGCCGCTCGCGCACCCCGAGCAGGCTGCGATCGTCAGCTCGCCGCGCATCTTCAACGACCTCGTCGCCCCGCCGAAGCACGGCCTGGCGCCGGAGGACATCAAGAACCTCGAGGAGGCCAGGAAGCGCGGCGCCTTCATCGCCGACATCGAGGGCGAGCAGTTCATCCTCCCGGACCGCATGACCCGGCCGATGCTCGACAGCATCGTGAAGGCGCGCGGCGCCACCGGCGCGCCCACGGCCGCGGACAGCGCCGCGTTGCGCCAGGCCATCCCGGCGATGGTCGCGCGCATGATCGGCAGCCGCCCCGGCGCGAACGGCCCGCGCCCCGGACCGACGCAGTGCCACGACATCACGGTCTACCCGGCGATCGGCCTGGCCGGCGGCGCCTGCGAGGGCTACGGGCTCCTCCTCGACATCAGCGACCCGGTCAACCCGAAGCGCCTCACCGCCGTCAGCGACTCGAACTTCTCCTACTGGCACTCGGCCACGTTCAACAACGACGGCACGAAGATCCTCTTCAGCGACGAGTGGGGCGGCGGCGGCCAGCCGAAGTGCCGGGCCACCGACCCGAAGGAGTGGGGCGCCGACGCGATCTTCACGCTCCAGGACCGGCAGATGCACTTCCAGAGCTACTACAAGCTGCCGGCGCCGCAGACGTCGTTCGAGAACTGCGTGGCGCACAACGGCTCGCTGATCCCGATCCCCGGCCGCGACGTCATGGTCCAGGCCTGGTACCAGGGCGGCATCTCGGTCTTCGACTGGACGGACGCCGCCCACCCGAAGGAGATCGCCTTCTTCGACCGCGGCCCGTCGGATTCGACCCGCATGGGCCCCGGCGGGAGCTGGTCGGTCTACTGGTACAACGGCGTCCTGGTCAGCTCGGAGATCGCCCGCGGCCTCGACATCTTCGAGCTCGCGCCGAGCGCGTTCCTCTCGCAGAACGAGATCGACGCCGCCAAGTCGGTGAAGCTCGAGTACCTGAACACGCAGGGCCAGCCGAAGTACGTCTGGCCGGCCACGTTCTCGCTGGCCCGCGCGTACCTGGACCAGCTCGAGCGCTCGAAGGGGCTCCCCGCCGCCCGGATCGCCGCCGCGCGCCACGACCTCGCCGCCGCGGAGTCCGCCTCCGGCGCGGCCCGGCGCGACGCGCTCTCGAAGCTCGCCGCGCAGCTCGACGGCGAGGACAGCGGATCCGCCGACGCCGCGAAGGTGCACCTGCTCGCCGGCGCCGTCCGCGACCTCGCGGCCGCCACGCAGTGAGCCCGCCGCTCGGCTCCGCCGCGAGCCGAGAGACGACACGGGGCCGGCGCGCGATCGCGCGCCGGCCCCGTGTGTTGGTGGCGCCCCCCCGCGCCGCGCGGCACGCCGGCGCCAGAAGCGCGCGACGCCGCCCCGGACGCTCCACGCTCGCTCAGCGCGGATGCCCCGTCCGCGCCACGTTCGCCTGCGTCTGCAGGTGCTTGCTCTCGGTTCGGGTCGCGCGCCACGCCGGCACCGGCAGGCCCTGGAGCACCTGCAGCAGCTCCCGGTGCAGCTCCCCCGCCTCGCGGCATTCGCCATCCGCGCCGCCGCGCTCCGACGAACGCGAGCCGGCCGACGGGCACGGCTCCCACACCCCGAGCTGGACCCAGTCCTCGTCCATGACCACGCAGACCGGCGCGGCGCCCGTGTCCTCCGGGAGGAACTGCCGGCGCAGGTCCCCCGCGTCCTCCCACGGCAGGATCCGCACGTCCACGCCCTCGCCCTCCCCCGCCTGCTCGCACGCCTTCACGATCCACGGCAGCGTGTCCAGCGCCGCCCCGTCCAGCTCCGCTCCGGGACCCATCAGGCATGCCACGTAGCGGGTCGCGTCGAGCTCCTGGTAGTCCGCGCGCAGCGCCCCCAGCGCCGCGCGGTCGTAGCGAGCCTCCCACTCGTGACATCGATCGCCAAGCCGTTCGAGCCATTGCTCCCAGCTCAACCCGTCGCGATATCGCTCCCTCGGAATCGGCACGTCGACCTCCGGCTTCTCATGCGCCTCCGCCCCCTGGCTTGGGGTTGCAAGCTTAAGGCCGAACATGACTTAGACCGAAGCGACGTTGGCGGCGGGAGTCACCTGCGGAACGGCCGCAGCGACCGCCGGTGGCCGCGCAGCAGCTCCGGCGACGCGCGACTCCGCCCATCCTGCCAGACGTAGTCCATCTCCGCCTCGAGCGCGGCCAGCGCCAACCGCGACTCGTGCACGAGCAGCACGCTGGCGTGAAGCAGGTAGCCCGCTCCCGTGAGGCCGAGCGAGATCGGCACCCACGCGTACTGCCGGCCGATCACCGCCACGACCCCGATCGCCGCGCTGGTGGCCACGAACACGCCGAGAGCCCAGTACAGCTTCGCGAGCGCCCGCTGGAGGAGCCGGGAGCGCGTCGTGCTCATGTCGAGCTGCGCGAACAGCATGCGGAGCTCCGGCGACGGAGTCCCGCCCTCGCCATCCCCTCCCGGCGGGTCCTCGGCGAGCTCCGCGAAGCGGCGCGAGGTGTCGCGAGCGCGGTCGACGGCCCGGTTCAACCGGCCCGATGTGGCGATGATCAGCGAGCCGCACGCCGAGATGAGGACGGCGGGCGTGATCATGGCGGACAGAACGGACAGCGCGTCCGGTGGACTCATCCTCGTGCGATCCTTTCGGTGGCGGCCGCTGGCGCCGTGCTCGGGCGGCGGGATGGCCACGCCGAACCCCGCCAGCCCCCAACGCCGCGCGGCCGTAACGGTTCCGCGCCCATTCAGGTACAACGGCATTCCGCCGAAGAGAAGGGCCGCCTCTCGCCCCGCGCGGTCATCCTTGCCTCCGCCCCACGCGCCGACGTAGTCTTGCGTTCGCTGTCGCTCCGCTTGTCGCTCGCCTTTCCCTCACGTGCGATCTCCACGGGCCATCTCCTGGCCGCGTCGGTCCAATTCGCGAGTTTCGGGCACATCGAAGCAGGTCCGGTCTGTCGTCGCGACGGCGCCGGTGGCCGTCGCCGCGTTGTCGGGAGCCCACGGTCCACCACCGAACAGGAGGCCAGGATGCCAGCCAGCCGGTTGCTCACCAGCTCGCAGCAAGCCGTCCGTCTGCTCGACGCCGCCAGCGGCGGCCAGGAGTGGCAGTTCGGCCCGGTCGCGGCGAACACCTCGTGCGTGGTCGTGAAGGGGCCGACGCCCAGCGCCGACCACCTCTACGTCGGCACCGCCGACGGCTGGGTCTACAAGCTGTCGTTCGAGACCGGCGCGCAGCTGGCGAAGTTCGCGGTCGGCGGAACCGCCTGGGGGCTCGCCTACGCGGACGGGGTGGTCTACGTGAACGCCGGCACCACGCTGCAAGCCCACCACGCCACCGCCGGCCTGCTCTGGACCCAGAACATGGGCGACCTGGCCTGGGGAAACCCGGTCGTCGCGAACGGGATCGTCTACAGCGGCTCCTGGGACGGGAAGCTCTACGCCGTCGATGTGAACGGGAGCCCGGCGTGGATCTCGACGGCGTTCAACTACTTCGCCGCCGAGCCGACGGTCGTGGACGGCGTGGTCTACGTGGCCACGCTGACGGAGCAGCTCGTGGCGCTGGACGCCGCGACCGGCGCGGTGATCTGGCAGGCGCAATCGAGCAACAAGGCGAACATCGTCGACCCCGTGACGGTCGCGAACGGGCGCGTCTACGCCGGCACCCACTGGGGCGGGCTCCTTTGCTCGTTCGACGCCGCGACCGGCGTCGAGCAATGGAGCGTGAGCGTCGGCGGCCATCCGGCGGTAGCGCTCTACCGGGACGGCCGCATCTACGTCGCCACCGAGCACGGCGCCGGCCCCGGCTATCTGCGCGCCTTCGACGCCGGCAGCGGGATGCTCCTCTGGACGTCCCAGACCCCGACCGGCTCGGCCGGCGACGCCGTCTCGCGCCCGGCCGCCGACGAAGGGACGAACACGGCGTTCGCCTTCGTCACCTCGCAGGATGGACACGCGTACGCGTTCGACCGCGACACCGGCGGATCCGCCTGGAAGGTGGCGATCGGCACCGGCTGGCCCGTCGACCCCGCCTGGACGGATGCGCAGGGCTCGCTCGTGCCGCACGACCACCGCTACTACGCCGCCATCGATCCGCTCGCCCTCGTGCTGCGCGGCGACATCTACGTGAAGATCAACCTGCCGTACCCGCAGCCGGTCGAGGTGCTGGCCGCCCGCGTGCGCAAGATGGCCGGCGGCATGAACCGCGCGGAGAAGAACGACGCCCTCGCGCAGCTCAAGTCGCTCGACACGGTCGCCCGGATGATGCAGCAGGCGATCCGGAAGGCCGGCGTCAGGAGCGGCCGACAGGCGCGCTACCGGACGGAGGTCCCGGTGCCGGCGGGTGGCGCGCCCCGGGAATAACCCGGCGTTCCGTGCATCTGCGGGGCGGAGGCCATGATGATCGCTGAACCGCTCTCACCGGCGGAGTTGCACGCGCTCGACGCGTATTGGCGCGCCGCCAACTACCTCTCCGTCGGCCAGATCTACCTGCTGGACAACCCGCTGCTCCGCCAGCCGCTGCTGCCGGAGCACATCAAGCCGCGGCTGCTGGGGCACTGGGGCACGACCCCGGGGCTGAACTTCGTCTACGCGCACCTCAACCGGGTCATCCGGCAGGGCGACCTGGACATGATCTTCGTCACCGGTCCCGGGCACGGCGGCCCCGGCGTCGTCGCGAACACATACCTGGAGGGCACCTACAGCGAGCTCTACCCCGAGGTGTCCCGGGACGCCGAGGGGATGCAGCGGCTCTTCAAGCAGTTCTCCTTCCCGGGCGGCATTCCGAGCCACGCGGCGCCGGAGACCCCCGGCTCGATCAACGAGGGCGGCGAGCTCGGCTACTCGCTGGCGCATGCGTTCGGCGCCGCGTTCGATAACCCCGACCTGCTCGTGGCGTGCGTCGTCGGCGATGGGGAGGCCGAGACCGGTCCGCTGGCGACGGCCTGGCACTCGAACAAGTTCCTCGACCCGATCACCGACGGCGCGGTGCTGCCGATCCTGCACCTGAACGGCTACAAGATCGCCGGCCCCACGGTCCTGGCCCGGATCAGCGCCGAGGAGCTGGACGGCCTGTTCCGCGGCTACGGCTGGACGCCCTATCTCGTCGAGGGCGACGAGCCCGAGCCCACGCACCAGGCCATGGCGGCGACGCTGGACACCGTGATCGGCGAGATCCGCAGGATCCAGGCGGATGCGCGCGCCACGGGGCGCGCGGTCCGCCCCCGCTGGCCGATGATCATCCTGCGCACGCCCAAGGGGTGGACCGGGCCCAGGGAGGTCGACGGCAAGAAGGTCGAGGGGACCTGGCGCTCCCACCAGGTGCCGCTCGCGGAGGTGCGGACGAACCCGGAGCACTTGCTGCTGCTCGAGGAGTGGATGAAGAGCTACCGCCCCGAGCAGCTCTTCGACGAGAACGGTACGCTCGTCCCGGAGCTGGCCGCGCTCGCCCCCACCGGTCCGCGGCGCATGGGCGCCAACCCTCACGCGAACGGTGGGATCCTGCTCCACGACCTCAAGATGCCGGACTTCCGGGAGTACGCCGTCGCCGTGCCGGGGCCGGGGACCGTCATGGCGGAGGCGACGCGGGTCCTCGGCGCCTTCCTCCGCGACGTCATGCGGCGCAACGCCGACCGGCGCAACTTCCGCGTCTTCGGCCCCGACGAGACCTCCTCCAACCGGCTCGATGCGCTCTTCGAGGTCACGGCCCGGACCTGGCTCGCGGAGCGGCGCGAGGGCGACGAGCAGCTCGCGCCCGACGGCCGCGTCATGGAGATCCTCAGCGAGCACACCTGCCAGGGCTGGCTCGAGGGCTACCTCCTGACCGGCCGCCACGGCTTCTTCTCCTGCTACGAGGCCTTCATCCACATCGTCGACTCGATGTTCAACCAGCACGCGAAGTGGCTCAAGGTCACCCGCGAGATCCCGTGGCGCCGCCCCATCGCCTCGCTGAACTACCTGTTGACGTCCCACGTCTGGCGGCAGGACCACAACGGCTTCTCGCACCAGGACCCGGGCTTCATCGATCACGTCGTCAACAAGAAGGCGAACGTGATCCGCGTCTACCTCCCGCCCGACGCCAACACGCTCCTCTCCGTCGCCGACCACTGCCTCCGCAGCCGCAACTACGTCAACGTCATCGTCGCCGGCAAGCAGCCGGCCCTGCAGTACCTCGACATGGACCGGGCCATCGAGCATGCCACGGCCGGCATCGGCATCTGGGAGTGGGCGAGCAACGACCGCGACGCCGAGCCCGACGTCGTCATGGCCTGCGCCGGCGACGTCCCCACTCTCGAGACCCTCGCCGCCGTCAGCCTCCTGCGCGAGCACGCCCCGGACCTCAAGGTGCGCGTCGTCAACGTCGTCGACCTCATGCGCCTCCAGCCCGCCGAGGAGCACCCCCACGGCCTCCCCGACCGCGACTTCGACACGCTCTTCACCACCGACAAGCCCATCATCTTCGCCTACCACGGCTACCCGTGGCTCATCCACCGCCTCACCTACCGCCGGACCAACCACGACAACCTCCACGTCCGCGGCTACAAGGAGGAAGGCACCACGACGACCCCGTTCGACATGGCCGTGCTGAACGAGATCGACCGCTTCCACCTCGTCGCGGACGTCATCGACCGCGTGCCACGCCTCGGCACCATCGCCGCGTACGCCAAGCAGGCGATCCGCGACAAGCTCATCGAGCACAAGCACTACATCACCACCTACGGCGAGGACATGCCCGAGGTCCGCGACTGGAAGTGGACGGGGCGGTGAGCGCCCCGGCCGACGGATGCCCCGCGAGGCCCACCGAGGAGGATGGATGATGACCGCCAAAGCGATCCTGGCCGTCGGCTTGCCCTTGCTGCTGGGCGCCGGCGCGGCCGCGGCTCAACAGCGCCAGCACGACGCCGCGCAGCAGCAGCCGGGCATGATGGGGATGGAGGGAATGATGATGATGGGCGTGCCGGACGCCGGCATGATCCTGCACATGAGGGGGCCGCTCGGCCTCACCGACGCGCAGGTCAAGCGCCTCGAGGCGATCCGCACGCAGACGCAGAAGGCCGCGAAGCCGCAGATGGACGCCGCCATGGCCGCCCATCGCGCGGCGAATGGCTTGCTCGAGACCAGCTCGCCGGACTTCGCGCGCTTCCAGACGAAGCTGCGCGAGGCCGCGGAGCACATGGTCCGGGCCCATGTCGAAATGGCGAAGGGCGCCGTACAGGCACGCGCCGTCCTCACGCCCGAGCAGCGCGCGAACGTGCGCTTCGGCATGCGGATGATGCAGCAGATGATGCAGGAGCGCGGGATGGAGATGATGGGCGGCGGCATGGCGCCGGGAACGACGCCGGGAGGCCCCGCCCGAGGGCCCGCGCCGCAGCCTCGCCACTGACGGATCCGGTGGAGCGATTCCCCACCGCCGACGGTGTGCTCGGCGCGCGCCAGCGCTTCCAGGCGGCGTCCTCCCCTGCCCTCAAGCGAACCCCGCCTCCCACCCGCGCGCCTCGTCAGCCTCCGCCCGCCATTCGCACGGCCGTTCGGAGGAACCCCTACACGCTGGCCAGGCAAAGGGCGTTTGACACGCGCCACCCGCCTGTCGTATTCTGGGCCCGACCGTTGAGAACGAGTCTCATTCCCAAACGGACGGACCCCATGCACGTCTTCGCCTGCTTCATCACCGGCTGCGCCCTCGCCGGCGCGCCCACCGCCGGCGGCGCTGCCCGCCCCGCGCTGCCGGCCGACTCGCCGCAGGCCGCGGCGCCCATCGTCGCGGACACGACCGTGCGCCTCCGCTTCAGCATCCCGGTCCGGCCGCTCGGGGATGCGCTGTGGGATTTCTCGCGGCAGGCGGGCGTGCGCGTGGAGCTGGACACGGCGGCGGCCGCCGGCGTCCGGTCGCATGCCGTTTCGGGGACGTACACGGCGCCGGAGGCGCTCCGGCGGCTGCTCGCCGGCACGGGGCTGACGGCGCGGTTCACCGGCCTGGAGATGGCGCGCGTGATCGGCGGCGGGGCCGACGGCCTCGCCGTGCACGCACTCGCGCCCCTCACGGTGATCGGCGCGAGGAGCCGCGGGTACGCGGCGCTCCGGACCACGACGGCCACGCGGACGGACACGCCGCTGCGCGATGCGCCGCAGTCGGTGAGCGTGGTGACGCGGCAGGTGATCGCCGACCAGGCGATGCAGGGGATGGCGGACGTCGTGCGGTACGTGCCGGGGATCACGATGGCGCAGGGGGAGGGGCATCGGGACGCGCCGACGATCCGGGGCAACAACTCGACGGCGGACTTCTTCGTCGACGGCGTGCGCGACGACGCGCAGTACTTCCGCGACCTCTACAACGTGGAGCGGGTGGAGGCGCTGAAGGGCTCGAACGCGATGATCTTCGGGCGGGGCGGCGGCGGTGGGGTGATCAACCGGACGCTCAAGGAGGCGCGCTGGCCGGCGACGCGTGCGCTCACGCTCGAGGGCGGCTCGTTCGAGCACAAGCGGGCGACGCTGGATGTCGGCCAGGGGCTCGGCGCCGCCGTCGCGGCGCGGCTGAACGGCGTGTACGAGGCGTCGGGCGGCTTTCGCGAGGCGGCCGATCTCCGGCGCTACGGGATCAACCCGACGTTCGCGTTGGCGGCGGGCCCCCGCACGATGGTCCGGGCCGGGTACGAGCTCTTCGACGACCGGCGGACGGTGGATCGCGGGATTCCGTCGTTCCAGGGGCGCCCGGCGGACGTGGACATCGCCACGTTCTTCGGCAACCCGGAGGTCAACCGCGCGACGCTCCGGCTGAACGCGGCCACGGCGAGCGTGGAGCATGCGACGCGGGGTGGGCTGACGATCCGCAACCGCACCCGCTTCGCCGACTACGACAAGTTCTACCAGAACACGTACCCCGGCGCGGTGAACGCGGCCGGTACGCAGGTCGCGCTGTCGGCGTACAACCACGCCATCGGCCGCCGCAACGTGTTCAACCAGACCGACGTCGTCTACGGCGTGGGCACCGGCGGCGTGCGGCACACGCTCCTGCTCGGCGCCGAGCTCGGGCGCCAGGAGACGTCGAATTTCCGCGGTACGGGCTACTACGACGGCGCCGCGACGTCCGTCTCCGTCCCCGTCGACCGCCCGACGGTGGCGACGCCGGTCATATTCCGGCAGAGCGCGACGGACGCGGACAATGGCACCACGGCGACGGTGGCCGCGGTCTACGTCCAGGATCAGCTCGCGCTCTCCGGCCGCTGGCAGGCGGTCCTCGGCCTGCGCCTCGACCGTTTCGCGGTGGACTTCCACGACAACCGGAGCGGTGCGGACCTCGGCCGGGACGACCGGCTGATCTCGCCGCGCGCCGGGCTGGTGTTCAAGCCGGTCGAGCCCGTCTCGCTCTACGGCAGCTACAGCGTGTCGTACCTTCCGAGCTCGGGCGACCAGTTCGGCTCCCTCACGGCGACGACGCGGACGCTCGAGCCGGAGCGTTTCACCAACCGGGAGATCGGCGCGAAGTGGGAGGTGCGGCCGGAGCTGACACTGACGGCGGCCGCCTACCGCCTGGAGCGGACGAACACCGCCGCGCCGGACCCGAGCGATCCGTCCCGCCTGGTGCAGACCGGGAGCCAGCGCACGACCGGTCTCGAGCTGGAGGCTTCCGGGAACGTGACGGACGCCTGGCAGGTGATCGGCGGCGTGGCCGCCCAGCGCGCGGAGATCGTCAGCACCACCCGGGCGGCCGCGGCGGGCGCCTCGGTCCCGCTCGTGCCGCGCCGCACCTTCTCGCTCTGGAACCGCTACCAGCTGCTCCGCCCGGTCGGCGTCGGCCTCGGCGTGGTCCGCCAGTCCGCGATGTACGCCGCCATCGACAACACGGTCACGCTCCCCGGCTTCACCCGCGTCGACGGCGCGCTCTTCCTGCGGCTCGGCCCGCTGCTCGGGGCGCAGCTCAACGTGGAGAACCTGCTCGACGAGCGCTACTACCCCACCTCGCAGGGCAACAACAACATCATGCCCGGCGCGCCGCGCACGCTGCGCATCTCGATCACGACGGGGCGCTGAGGCGGCGCCGCGGTGCGGCGCCACGCCCGGCCCCTGCCCCGGGGCCGGGCGGCCGCTGCGCCCCTCCGCGCCGCTCTTGCCTCTCCGGCGCCGGGACGCATCCTTGTCTCCCGGCCACGCAGCGTCGAGCGCGTGGCGCTCCCATCCGTGCGGTCCCTCACCATCGCCCGGCGCGGTTCCCCCGGAAACCCCGAAAGGAGGCGCCCATGTACCTCGTCCGCGACATCATGTACTGCAAGCCCGGCCAGGTCCGCCCGATGGCCCAGAAGTTCCTCGCCATGTCGAAGCTCGGCGAGAAGGTGGGCATGCCGAAGATGCGCGTGATGACGGATTTCTCCGCGGAACGCTACTGGACCGTCGTCGCGGAGATGGAGGTGCCGAGCCTGGAGGCGTACGAGGAGATGATGGCGAACCCGCAGGGCTCCGCGGAGGACATGAAGGAGCTCGAGAACATCATGAAGGACTACCACGATCTCGTCGACTCCGGCAAGCGCGAGATCTACAGGATCGAGGGCTGACCGGCCGGAACGCGTTCGGTCCGCGTTCGGTCCGCGTTCGGTCCGCCTTCGCCTCCGCCTCCGCCTCCGCAGCTCGGGGGCGGAGGCGGAGGCGTTCGAGCGGCCGGATCCGGATTCAGGCGCCGCCTGCGGCCCCTGCGGCGGATCCGCAGCGCCGGCGAGCCGGAACAGCGGCCGGCGCTTCGGACCGCGCCCGCTCGGCTAGTTCGTTCGGCGCACCGTCGGGATCATGACATGGGCGTAGGGCGTGCCTTTCCACATCACCCAGGGACCGCCGTTCTTCGGGTCCGTGGACATCCCCTCGAGCGGGCTTTGGTCGGCGAGAAACAGCATGATGTGCGGAACTCCCTCCTGGAGCCACTGGTTTCCCGGCGCGGGCTTCGTGGCGAAGGGGTCGATGTTGCTCACCGGGAGGTCACCCTGGAGCATGTAGCCGATGCCCAGGCCGGCGGCCTTGGGGGGCCGCTTGTTCATCCAGGCGCTGATGACCTCCCGCCACGGCGCGTCCAGGCACATCGGCGAGTCGTTCGGGAGGTCCGGCATGTCGGGGATGCATACCCAGCCGTTCGTCCCCTCTCGCAGCACGCGGTCTCCGTGGTCGACCACCGTGGCTCGCTCGGCCAGCGACGGAGGCGCGGCGCTCAGTGCGCTACGGATCAGCGCCGCGCGGTCGGCGCCGTCACTCTGGGCGCGCAGGGCGCCCGGCACGGCCAGGCCGAGGGGGAGCAGGAAAAGGAGAGTGCGTCGCATGACAACCTCCGGTCCAGGGACGGGAAGGCCCGCGCCACCGTCGCTCCGGCTCGGGTGACGGGGTGAAGCATCGCGAAGCCGAACCGCCGCGCGCGATTAAACCGACCGGTCGGTCTAGGGGCGCGCAAAAAAAATCACGGGGCCACCGCGGCGCGAAAGTAGAAATCCAGCATGGCCCCGAGCGGCGCGGGGTCGCGCCGCAAGCGCGTACGGAGCGCCGCGCCCTCCCAGCAGTCCACCAGGCGATCCGCCATCTGCCGGCAATCGGTGCCCGGCGGGACGTCTCCTCTGCGGGCCGCCTCCTCCAGGCAGGTGGCGATGCGGGCGCCGATCGCCGCGAAGCACTCCTCGATCCTGCGGCGAAAGACCTCGCTGGTGCCGGCCAGCTCCTGGCCCACCCCCCCGAGAAGGCAGCCGAGGTAGCCGTCCTCCCGGTACTTCTCGACCGTCGACTCGAAGAAGGCGCGCACCCGCTCGAGCGGTGGCCGGCTCGGGTCGCGCAGGCAGCGATCGAGCCCGGCATGCACCTCTGCCATGTAGCGGTCGACGACCTGGAGGGCGAAGTCCTCCTTGTCTCGGAAGTGATGATAGAACGAGCCCTTCGGGACCCCGGTCGCGTCCAGCAGCGCCTGGATCCCCATGTCGTTGTAGCCGTGCTCCAGGAGCATGGCGAGGCCGGCCTCGAGGAGCCGGTGCTTCGTCGAATGCGTCACGGGTTGCTCGGTTCGACCGTTCGGTCTAGTCGACCACAACATACAACCGGGCGCCCGGCCGTCAAGCATCCAGTCGCTCGGGATCTGGTGAAGCGGATCGCGAATCGAAGCCGCCGGGGCGCCGGCACCGCGGCCGTCGGCGCCCCGGTGGCTCCTGCGCCAGCCGGGTGCGCGCTACCGCAGCCCCGGCGGCGGCGCCCGCCGCTTCGTCGCCTGCTCGAAGGCGTACGCCAGACGGATCAGCGTCGGCTCGCTGCACGCCATCCCCGTGAAGCTGACGCCGAACGGCTGCGGCTTCGGGTCGAAGCCTTCCGGGAACGGGTTCGCCGGCGGCGCGCCGGAGTTGCGGGAGAACGGCGCGTTGGGCACCATGCCGAACGGCACGATGACGGTGGGATAGCCGGGGCGCGCGGCGATGCCGGCGCCGCTCGGGCCGGGGAAGAGCAGCGCGTCCAGGCGGTTCGCCTTCATGACCGCGTCGATGCCGCGGGTGCCGGCCAGGCGGATGTCGCGGGCGCGGTCCGCCTCGTAGCGTGCGCGGTCCTTCTCCACGTCCATCTCGTCCGAGATGTCGAGCTGCGCCTGCCCGTAGCGGATCGCGCCGGCCTTCTCGTGGGCCTTGTTCCACTCCCGCAGCTCGGTGAGCGACTTCACCGGCGCGCCGGCGCCGAGGGACTGCAGGAACGCGTTGAAGTCCCGCTTCATCCCGTACTTGAGGACGACCGAGCAGCCCGCGTCCTTCCCCTTCGCGTTGTCCAGCCCGCCGCAGGCGTTCCAGAGGAGGACGTTGTCGGCCGAGTCCTTCGTGAGCACGCTCGGGATGTCGGCGGGATCGACGATCGTGGCCCCGTGCTGGCGCAGGATCGCGATGGCCTCCTGCATCAGCCGGGCCTGGTCCGGGTTCAGCCCGCCGCGCGGGCGCTCGGCGCCGGGGACCGCCGCGGGCTCGTAGTAGCTGGCGCGCGGGATCCCGATCCGGGCGCCCTTCAGGCCGTCGGCGTCGAGGAACTTCGTGTAGTCGTGGCCGGGCGGCGCGGCGCAGCGCGTCGTCGCCGGGTCCTTCGGGTCGGGAGCCGCGCCCTCGAGCGCGCCCAGCATGACGGCGGCGTCGGCCACGAACTTCGTCATCGGCCTGGGCGTGTCCTGGTCCGCGGTGATCGGGATCACGCCCGTGCGGCTGACGCGCCCCACCGTCGGCTTGATCCCGACCAGCATGTTCTGGTTCGACGGGCTGAGGATCGAGCCCGACGTCTCGGTCCCGACGTTCCCCGCCCAGAAGTTCGCGGCGGTGCCGATCCCGGAGCTGGAGCCGCCCGTCTGCATCACCGGCCGGCCGTCGAACGTCGCCGGGCGCGGGTCCCGCCGCGGGTCGTAGGGGTTCATGCCGAAGCCCTTCTCGGCGTTGTAGTTCCCCGGCATCCCGCTGGCCACCCAGTTCGCCAGCTCCGTCATCCCCGTCTTGGCGACGATGATCGCGCCGGCGTCGCGCAGGTTCTTCACCAGCGTCGCGTCGTAGGGCGGCGTGAAGCCGTCGAAGGCCAGCGCGCCGCCGGTCGTCGGCATGTCGGTGGTGAGGATGTTGTCCTTGAGCGCGACCGGGATCCCGTGCAGCGGCCCGCGGACGTGCCCCTGCGCGCGCTCGCGGTCCAGCGAGTCCGCCTCCGCCAGCGCGTTCGGGTTCACCGTGATGGCGGCGTTGAGCTTGTCCTCGTAGAGCGCGATGCGCGTCAGGTACTGCTGCACCAGCTCCCGGGAGGTCACGTGCCCGGCCTTCATGGCCGCCTGCATCTCGGGGATGCTGGCCTCGAACACGGAGAAGCCGTTCGCGGGCTCGGCCGCGCCCTGGGCGCGCAGGTCGCGGGGCCCGACCGCGAGGAGGACCGCGGCTCCGGCGACGACGATGAGGTTTCGCACGGTCGCGCCCTCCGTCAGTTGCGGCACAGGCCGCCGCAGCAGCCCCCCGGTGCGTCGCACGACGAACCGGCGGCGCTCGCGGCGCCCACGAACGCGGGAGCGGACAGGCGGAGGACGGTGTCGCGGCTGCCGCACTTCGGGCAGGCCGGCGCGCTCAGCCGCTCGTCGAACTTGCGGATCTCCTCGAAGCCGCTCGCACAGCTCCGGCAGGCGTACTCGAACAGGGGCATGGTCCACTCCGCCGTTGGAGGCTCGCGCCGGGACGCCGTGCCCGCGCGCTGGCGACGAATCTTGTCGCCGGCCCGCCGCCTTTCAAGGCTCGGGCGGGCGCCGCCCGGCACCGGAGGACGCGTCCGGCACCGGGACCGGACCGGCCGCCCGACAGCATGTCGATTTCGCTCGGCCTCGTTCGTCGCCATGATAGAGGCGGAGTAAACGACTTCCCCTGGCCGGCACCGTCCGGCCCGATTGCCCTCTGGCGAAGGAGGTGTGCATGGCCGGAGTACGTGTTCTCGTCGGCACCCGGAAAGGTGCCTTCATCCTGACTTCCGACGGCAAGCGCGAGCGCTGGAGCGTGGACGGCCCGCACTTCGCCGGCTGGGAGATCTACCACATGAAGGGATCGCCGGCCGATCCGGAGCGCATCTACGCGTCGCAGACGAGCGGCTGGTTCGGCCAGGTGATCCAGCGCTCGGACGACGGCGGCCGCACCTGGAACCCGGTCGGCAACGAGTTCACGTACGACGGCGTGCCCGGCACGCACCAGTGGTACGACGGCACGCCGCACCCGTGGGAGTTCAAGCGGGTCTGGCACCTCGAGCCGTCGCGGAGCGACCCGGATACCGTCTACGCCGGCGTGGAGGACGCCGCGCTGTTCCGCACGACCGACGGCGGCAAGAGCTGGCACGAGCTGTCCGGGCTGCGCGGCCACGGCTCCGGACCGCGCTGGCAGCCGGGCGCCGGCGGCCTCTGCCTGCACACGATCCTGCTCGACCCGGTCGACCCCGACCGCATCTTCATCGCGATCTCCGCCGCGGGCGCGTTCCGCACCGACGACGGCGGGGCGACGTGGAAGCCGATCAACCGGGGGCTGCGCTCCGAGTACATCCCCGACCCGAACGCCGACGTCGGCCACTGCGTCCACCGCATCGCGTTGCACCGCGAGCGGCCGGACGTGCTCTTCATGCAGAAGCACTGGGACGTGATGCGCACCGACGACGCGGGCGACTCGTGGCGCGAAATCAGCGGCAACCTGCCGACCGACTTCGGGTTCGTCGTGGACGTCCACGCGCACGAACCGGACACGGTGTTCGTCGTGCCGATCAAGAGCGACTCCGAGCACTACCCGCCCGACGGCCGGCTGTGCGTGTACCGCAGCCGATCGGGGGGCGAGGAGTGGGAGCCGTTGTCGAACGGCCTGCCCCAGCGCAACTGCTACGTCAACGTGCTGCGCGACGCGATGGCGGTGGACTCGCTCGACTCGTGCGGCGTGTATTTCGGCACGACCGGCGGCCAGGTGTACGTGTCGCCCGATGCAGGCGATCACTGGATCGCCGCGGCCGAGAACCTGCCGGCGGTCTACTCGGTCGAGGTCCAGACGCTGCCATGATCCGGGTGGTGCTGCCGGCGCACCTGCGGACGCTCGCGCGCGTGGGCGGCGACGTCGCGCTCGAGGTGGCGGCGCCGGCGACGCCGGCGGCGGTCATCGACGCCCTCGAGGCGCGCTATCCCATGCTGGCCGGCACGATTCGCGATCACGCCACGCGCGCGCGCCGG
>DASTKT010000119.1:0-3258 GCA_035715725.1 Longimicrobiales bacterium
GATGCTTCCGCTACGACGAACCGGCGCCCCGCCGCTCACGCCGTTCTCCCCAGCTCCCAAGCTCCCTGTGAACAAAGCCGTTCAAACGCCGACGAAGCTGCGCCGCCCGGCTTTCCGTTGCCGTTCTCTGCGCCCTCTGCGTCTCTGCGTTGAATGAAAATCCGTTCCTACGGCGTCGCCGCGCGGTACCCCGGCCCGCGCAGCGCCCGACCGGGCCGGGCGCCGGTGACCTTGCCGTCCTTCACCACGGCGACGCCGTTCACGAGCACGAAGCGCACGCCGTCGGCGAGCTGGTTGGGGCGCTCGTACGTGGCCCGGTCGGCGACCGTCGCGGGGTCGAAGACGACGACGTCGGCGAACATCCCGGGGCGCAGCAGCCCGCGGTCGCGGATGGAGAGGCGGGCCGCGGCGGCGGAGGTCAGCTTCCGGATCGCGTCCTCGAGCGGGAGCGCCCGCTCGTCGCGGACGTATCTCCCGAGGACGCGGGCGAAGTTGCCGTACGCGCGGGGGTGCACGAGCTCGCGCGAGCTGTCGGGATCGGCGCCGAAGGCATCCGACCCGAACTTGATCCAGGGCTGCGCGATCTCGAGCTTGACGTTGTCCTCGCTCATCATGAAGTACGCGGTCGGGATCTCGTGGCGCTCGCGCCCCGAGGCTCCGTCCGCGAGGATGAGGTCGATCGCGGCGTCGGCCCAGTCCTTCCGCTGCTCCTCCGCGATCGCGGCGAGCGTCTTCCCCACCCAGCGCTGGTTCTCCGGCTTCGAGACGCCGAGCACGAGCACGCCTTCCGGCCCGGCGAGCTGGGCGAGGTTCTCCCAGGTCGAGGTGGGGCTCAGCATCTCGGCGTGCACGCGGGCGCGCGTCGCGGGATCGGTCAGGTTCGCGAGGCGCTTGCCGCCGGCCGACGCCCAGGGCGGCAGCACCGCGGCCAGCCCGGTGCTGCCGGCGGTGTAGACGTACATCCCCGCGCCCACGTCCTGCCCGGCGGCCCGCGCGGAGTCGATCTTCGCGATCATCGCCCGCTGCTTCGGCCAGTTCCGCCGTCCGGCCGCCTTGAGGTGGTAGATCTCGACGGGCACGCCGCCCTCGCGCCCGATGCGCAACGCCTCGTCCATCGCCTCGAGCACGTTGTCGCCCTCGGAGCGCAGGTGCGTCGCGTAGATGCCGCCGTAGGGCGCGACGGCGCGCGCGAGCTCGGTCAGCTCGCCGGTGGAGGCGTAGTTGCCCGGCGGATAGATGAGCGCGGAGCCGATCCCGAACGCGCCGTCGAGCATCGCGCGCCGGACGACGGCGCGCATCGTGTCGAGCTGGGCGGGCGACGGCGCGCCCATCGCCTGACCCATGGCGTAGACGCGGGCGGTCTCGGCGCCGAGCATCGACCCGACGTTGAGCGAGATGCCGTGGCGCTCCATGGCCTCCAGCCACTCCCCGAAGCCGTGGCCGCCCGCGAACTGCCGCTCGATGCGCACGCGAGCGGTGTCCGCCGTGCCGGTGCGCCGCAGCGTGTTCTCGTTCACCGGCGCCGTCGTCCACCCCTCGCCCAGGATCTCCGTGGTCACGCCCTGCGCGATCTTGCCGACCTCGCGGCCGTCGCCGAAGAGGAGCGGGTCGTAGGACTGCGCCTGCATGTCGATGAAGCCGGGGGCGACGACGAGCCCGCGCGCATCGATGCGCTCGCGCGCCGGCGCCCGCGACAGCACGCCCGGCGCGGCGACCTGGACGATGCGGTCGCCGCGGATGCCCACGTCGCCGTAGAACCAGGCGTTGCCGCTGCCGTCGACGATGCGGCCGCCGACGATGAGCACGTCGAAGCCCGCGTCGTCCTGCGCCGCCGCGCGCGGCGGCGCCACGCCGGCGACGAGCGCGGCGCCGAGCAGACCGAGGAGCGCGCGCCGCGGCGCGCGCCGTGGCGGGCTCAGCCGCATGCCGCCTCCGCGGCCGAGCCCGAAGCGGGGACCGTGGCGAGCCTCACTGCGGCGTCGCGCTCACGAGCACGGGCTTCCACGAGCTCGTCGCGCCGCTCGGGACGACGGGGAGCGTGATGCTGGAGGCGGCGGCGCGGGTGTGCAGGATCCGGGTGTGCGCGACGCGCATCTCCGTCGTCGTCTCGTTGTTCTTCCCGGTGTTCAGGTTACGCCCGAAGTTCGGGAAGTCGGCGCTCGCCACCTCGACGCGGATGCGGTGCCCGGCGTCGAAGAAGTTGCTCGTCGGGAAGAGCTTCACGTCGATCGAGTAGGTCTTGCCCGGCTCGAGCAGCTCCGGCTGCGTGAACGAGTTGCGGAAGCGGGCGCGGGCGATGCCCTCGGTGATGTTCAGCGCCCGGCCCTCCGGGTCCACGTCCAGCAGCTTCACCGTGATGTCGGTGTCGGGCACATCGGTGGAGAAGAAGATCTTCGCCGTCACCGGGCCGGTCACCTCGACGCCCTCCTTCAGCGGGGCGCTCGTGTAGACGAGCACGTCCTGGCGCCCCTCGACGGCCCGATTGTCCACCGCGCCCTGCGGCAGGCCGCCGCGCGCGCCGGCGGTCCGGCTGCTCACGGACGGAGTCGGGTTGGCGGGGTCGTAGGCGAACGCGTCCGGCTTGCCGCCGCCCGGAGCGGTCTTGAGGACGCCGTCGCCGTCCAGCGTGTTCGCCTTGCCGCCGCTGTCGAGGTAGTACTGCGTGAAGCGGGTCGTCGGAATCGGCCACGCGTCCGCCGAGCGCCACTCGTTCTTGACCGGCAGGAAGTACATCACGTGCGGGAGGTTCGGCGCCGGCGCGCCGAGCATGTAATGGTCGAGCCAGTCGTCGCGCATCTTGTCCAGCGCGATGATCGCCGAGGGGCCGAAGTCGCGCTCGCCGATCTTGCGCGCCCGCGGGTTGTTCACGCCGTGCAGCCAGGGGCCGATGATGAGCACGTGGTCCGCCGAGCCGCCCGCGACGCGCACCGCGTTCGCGTACCCCTGGACCGTGCCGCGGAGCTGCCCCTCGTGCCAGCCGGTCACGTTGAACGACGGGATCCTGAACTTCTCGTAGTTGCCGGTCATCTGCAGCGGCATCCAGAAGTCGTCCAGCTTGTCGTGCTCCATCATGTCCTGCCACACCTTGATGTTCCGCCCGTTGACCCGGTCCAGGCTCACGAGCGGGAGCTGCCGCATGATCGCCCCCCACTTCCAGCCGGCGGGGGACTGCGCCACCCGGCCGTCCATCCCCATCAGCCAGGTGTACATCAGGTCCAGCTTCGGCACGCCGTCGTAGCGGGAGAGGTCGAAGAAGTC
>DASTKT010000120.1:0-16344 GCA_035715725.1 Longimicrobiales bacterium
CCGGCAACCGCGCCCCCGGGGACTGGGGCGGCCTCGTCATCGTCGGCAACGCGCTCGACAACCGCTGCGTCACCGGCGGCGTCTGCACGCTCTTCACCGAGGGGCCGCAGGGCACCGGCCAGGACGTCGGCGAGAACTACGGCGGCGGCACCGACCCGAACGACAACAGCGGCACGCTCAAGTACGTGCGCATCGAGTTCGCCGGCTTCGCCGTGCTCAAGGACCAGGAGCTGAACTCCGTCTCCAGCTACGTCGTCGGCAGCGGCACGCAGTACGACTACGTGGAGACGATCGCCGGGCTCGACGACGCCTTCGAGTTCTTCGGCGGCGGCGCGCAGCTCCGCCACCTGATCTCCTTCGAGACCGGCGACGACCACTTCGACTGGTCCGAGGGCTTCCAGGGGAAGGGGCAGTGGATGATCGCCCTCCAGACCACCGTCATTCAGCCGCGCGCCGGCGCCGGCTTCGTCTCCACCGACCCGCGCGGCTTCGAGGGCGACGGCTGCGAGATCGACAAGGCCGGCTGCACCGGCTTCGGCATCGCGCCCTACTCCCAGCCGTTCTTCGCGAACTTCACGATCATCGGCCCCGGCCCCGGCGTCTTCACGCCGACCGACGGCAACGGCATGGTCGTGCGGCGCGGCTCCGGCGGCACGTTCGTGAACGGCGTCGTCGCGCGCTGGCCGGGCTTCGCCATCAGCGTCCGCGACTCCGCCTCGCTGAAGGAGCTCGAGCGCGACTCGCTCATCGTCCGCAACCTGGTCTTCGCCGAGAACGGGGCGAACTTCGAGCCCGCGGGCACGAACTTCGGCCAGAAGGACCGCTTCGCGAACGCGAGCATCACCGAGGCGACGGGGGCGGCGACGTCCCTCTTCGTCAACCTCCCCGCGGCGAAGGCGGTCCCCGACATCGCGACGATCGACTTCACTCCCGCGGCCGGCGGCGCCCTCGCCTCCGGCGGCCTGACCACCTTCCCCGCGGTCATCCAGGCCCGCGCCGGCAACTTCTTCGGTGGCAGCATCACCCCCACCTCCTATGTCGGCGCGGTCGACCCCGCCGGCGGGACGAACGGGAAGTGGTGGCAGGGTTGGACCGCGTACTACACGAAGTGAGCGGACGCACCGCGTGAGCCGGCCGGCGCCCCCCACGGGCGCCGGCCTCCGCACACCCGAGAACGAAGCATGAGATACGACCACACGTTACGGGCGCTCCGCGCCCTCGCCGTTCCGCTGCTGATCGCGCTCGCCGCCTGCCGCGGCGAGCCCCGCCCCGCGTCCGGAGCCGTTCCCGCGAACGCGCCCAGCGCCGCAGGCGCGGCGCCCGCGCCCGGCGTCATCGACAGCGCCGTCCCGATCCCGGAGCTGCTCCGCCGCTTCCGGCGGAACACGCCGCCGGTCGCCGCGCTCGCCGACGCGCCGACCAGCCGCGAGGCGCTCGTCGCGCGCTTCGCCCGCGCCCTCGCCGCAGCCGATTCCGCCACCCTCGCGCGCCTCGCCCTCTCCCGCGCCGAGTTCGCCTGGCTCTACTACCCGGAGAGCCCGCTCGCCCGGCCGCCCTACGAGCTCTCCCCCGGGATGATGTGGTTCCAGATCGTCGCGAACGACCGCAAGGGCCTCGGCCGCCTGCTGCGCGCCCACCGCGCCAAGCCGTTCCGCATCGACGGCCACCGCTGCGAGCCGCCGCTCCGCCAGGGCCCGAACGTCGTCTACAACCGCTGCGTCGCCCTCGTGCGCGACCGCGGCGGCCAGCGCGCCGAGGCCGAGCTCTTCGGAAGCATCCTCGAGCGCGACGGCCGCTTCAAATTCGTGAGCTACGCGAACGGGTTGTGAGCCCCTCGCCGTGATGAGCTCGTTACATTTCGTTGATCGGCGCTTGACGGCTTCACGGTAGACGTTGTCCCTGGGGCGCCCGGCCCGGCCGGGCGCACGCGGACCCCACGCACCGGTGCGCGGTACTTACAGAGCGGATATGGCGCAGACGAAGAGCAAAGCGAGCACTCCCCGGGTGCTGGTGGTCGAGGACGAGCGCGACATCGCCGCGCTCGTCGCCTACCATCTCACGAAGGAAGGGTACCGTGTCCGCACCGCCGCGGACGGGGAGGAGGGGCTGGAGGCGGTCGGCAACGAGCGGCCGGACCTGATCGTGCTCGACCTGATGCTCCCCGGCTTCTCGGGCTACGAGATCCTGGGCGAGCTGCGCCGCCGGAGCGAGACCACGGACATTCCCGTCGTGGTCCTGACCGCGCGGCGCGACGAGGCGGACCGCATCAAGGGCCTCGAGCTCGGCGCCGACGACTACATCACGAAGCCGTTCTCGCCGCGCGAGCTGGTGCTCCGGGTCGGCGCGGTGCTGCGCCGCTCGCAGGCACCGGCGGTCGCCGGCTCGGGCCGGCTGCTGCGCGGCGGGCCGATCGACGTCGACGTCGGCGCCATGCGCGCCACGCTCGGCGGCAGCGAGCTGGAACTGACGCCCACCGAGTTCCGCCTGCTGACGACGCTGATCGAGCGCCGCGGCCGGGTGCAGAGCCGGCAGCAGCTCCTGGAGACGGCGTGGGACATCCACGCCCGCATCGAGACCCGCACCGTGGACATGCACGTGCAGCGGCTGCGCTCCAAGCTGGGTGAGGCGGGCTCGTGGATCGAGACCGTGCGCGGCTTCGGCTACCGCTTCCGCGGGCGCGACGGCGGCGAGTGAAGGGACGCCCCGGCCTCCGCCTCCTCCTCGTCGGCGGCTTCCTGGCCGCCGCCGCCGTCCTCGTCGTCGTCACGGAGCTCGTCGTGCGCGGCGCGCTCGTCGCCGCCCTCGAGGGCACGGTCCCACCCGCCCACGTCGCCCGCGCCATCGCCGCGACCCGCCTCGCGATCCTCGTCGGCTCCGCCGTGGCCATCGCGTTCCTCGCCGTGCTCGTCCTGCTCCTCGCCACGCTGCTGCGCGAGCGGATCCTCGACATGCGCGCCGAGGCCGCCCGCGTCGCGCGGGGAACCGGGCCGGACCTCGACGATCGCGGCGTCGCGGAGCTCAGCGCCCTCGCGCGCGCCCTCAACCGCTTGCTCGGCGACGAGCGCGAGCTGCGCGCCATCGTCACCCGCCAGCGCGACGAGATGGCGCTGCTCCTCAGCGCCGCCGGCGAGGGCATCCTCCACATCACGCGCGGCGGGAGGCTGGCGCACCTGAACCCCGCCGCGCGCCGGCTGCTCGGCCTCCCCGACGACGTCGTCGGCCAGCCCGTCGGCTCCTTCGTCCGCCACGCCGAGCTGCGCCAGCTCCTGGTCCGCGCCGCGCAGGCCGGCGAGGTCGGCTCCCACGAGCTCTCCATCGACGGCAGCCGCATCCTCGTCATCCTGCGGCCGCTGCCGGATCCGTCCGGCGAGGGCGCCGCCGGCGGCATCGTCGCGGTCCTCGTCGACCTCACCGAGCTGCGCCGCCTCGAGGGCGTGCGGCGCGACTTCGTCGCCAACGTCAGCCACGAGCTGAAGACGCCGCTGACCAGCATCCGCGGCTACTCCGAGACGCTCCTCGAGGACGACGTCGATCCGGAGCTGCGCCGGCGCTTCCTCGAGACGATCGCCGTCAACGCGGAGCGCCTCCAGCGGATCGTGGACGACCTCCTCGACCTCTCCCGCCTCGAGTCCGGCGGCTGGCGCCCCGAGATGGAGGCGGTCGACCCCGCCGCCCTCGCCGAAGACGCGTGGAGCGGCTTCCGCGAGCGCGCGGCGGGCCAGCGCGTCGCCTTCTCCATCGAGAACCCCGACGGCCGGCGCGTGCAGGCGGATCCTTCCGGCCTGCGCCAGGTCCTCTGCAACCTCTTCGACAACGCGCTCCGCTACACGCCGCCGGGCGGCCGCATCTCGGTCCGCATCGGCGCGCCCGGGGCCGCCGGCCACGACCGCCGCCCCGGCCGGGAGAGCGCCGCGCGCCGCTCCGCCGCCGGGGACACGGCCCGCGTCGCCATCGCGGTCCACGACACCGGCTCGGGCATTCCTCGGGACGCGCTCCCCCGCATCTTCGAGCGCTTCTACCGCGTCGACCCCGCCCGCTCCCGCGCCGAGGGCGGCACCGGCCTCGGCCTCTCCATCGTCAAGCACCTGGCCGAGAGCATGGGCGGCGAGGTCTCCGCCGAGAGCGAGCTCGGCCGCGGCACCACCATCCGCGTCGAGCTCGCCGACGCCACCGCGCCCCTCGTCGCCTCCCGCCACTCCGCGTAACCTTCGCGTTACCGCCGCCCCACCGGCGCCGTTACGCGACGGCGCGATCCTCCTGGCGAGCCGGTCGATCCCTCTCGCTCGCGGAGGCTGCATGCGCACCGTCACACGACCCACGCTCTGCGTCGTCGTCGCCATCGCCGGCGGCACGCTCGCCGCGCGCCTCTCCGGCGCGCTCGACCGCGGCCTCGCCGCCTCCATCGCCGAGCTGCTGCGCCGCCACGAGCCGCTCCGCCGCGTCTACCTGGAGGGCTCGCAGCTCCACTCCCTCGATCCCGTCGGCGCCCTCGTCCTCGGCCAGGCCCTGGTGGAGCGCCACCGGGCCGGGGTCCACGTCGTGCTCCTCGGAATGCCCGCCGCGCTCCGCCGCTCCCTCCGCCACCACCCTCTCTCCGCCTTCCTCGAGGGCGACGACGGGATCTTCCGCGACCCGGACCTGGAGCCCTTCGAGCTTCCGGCCAGCCGCCACTGACGGCCGGTGGCCGGCCGGCGCGGCGCCCGCCGGGGCCGCGGTGCGCCGCCCGCCGCCCGCCGCCCGCCGCGGCCGGCCGCCGCCGGAATCGGCCCGCCCCGCCCACCGCGGCCCGCGCCGTGCTGCGCAAGCGTTGCCGGTTCGTGACCGGTCCGTTACGCGGCGCCCCGATCTTCACCGTGCTCGGCGGGAGGATGCGCGGGATGCCTGCAAAGGAGACGACGCAATGGCGCGTTTGTGTGGCAGTGGGGCCGTCGTGCTCGGGGTCGGAGTCCTGCTCGCCGCGTGCGGCGGCGAGGGCGGGAAGACCACGCCCGGGCAGATGGCGCAGTCGGAGGCCGCGGGGGGGAAGGTGGCGCTCACCGGCGCCGGGTCCACGTTCGACGCGCCGGTCTTCACGCGCTGGTTCCAGGAGTACGCGCAGTCCCACCCGGTCCAGATCAACTACCAGTCGATCGGCTCCGGGGCCGGGATCCGCCAGTTCACCGAGGGCACGGTCGACTTCGGCGCCTCGGATGCGCCGATGACGGACGAGCAGCTCGCCAAGGTCCCCGGCGCCATGAACCTGCCGGTGATCCTCGGCTCGGTCGCCATCACGTACAACCTTCCCGGCCTCCAGCAGCCGATCCGCCTCACCGGCGACGTGCTGGCCGATATCTTCCTGGGCAAGATCAAGAAGTGGAACGACCCGCGCCTCGCGGCGCTGAACCCGGGCGTCGCGCTCCCGGACAAGGACATCCTCGTCGTGCACCGTTCGGACGGGAGTGGGACCAGCTACGTCTTCACCGACTACCTGTCCACCGTCAGCCCGGCGTGGAAGGCGGGGCCCGGGAAGGGCACGGCGGTCGCGTGGCCGACGGGCCTGGGCGGGAAGGGCAGCGAGGGCGTCACCGGGCAGGTCAAGCAGACGGAGGGCGCCATCGGCTACGTCGAGCAGAGCTACGCCATGCAGAACCAGCTCCCGACCGCGTCCGTCCGCAACCGCGCCGGCGCGTTCGTCCAGCCGACCATCGAGGCGACGACCGCGGCCGCCGCGCAGGCCAACCAGCAGCTCCAGCAGCATCCCGATTTCCGGCTGTCCATCGTGGACGCGCCCGGCGCCGAGGCGTATCCGATCGCCGCATGGTCGTACCTGCTGGCCCGCTCCCACATGGACGACTGCCCGAAGGCGAAGGCGCTCTCCGATGCGTTCCGGTGGTCGCTCGCGCAGGGCGACGAGCCGGCCAAGCGGCTCGGGTACGCGCCGCTGCCGCAGCCGGTGAAGGAGCGGGTGACCGCGAAGCTCCAGGGGATGACCTGCGGGCCGGGCAACACGCCGGTCTCCGGCTGAAGCGGATGACGCCGTACGCCTCCTCCGACCCCGTGGCGGCGCTCCCGGGCGCCGAGCGCGGCGCGCCGTCCCGGGTCGCGCGGGCGCTCGGCGGCGGCAACGTCGCCGACCGGGTGTACGGCCTCGTCCTCCTCGGGGCCGGGCTGGTGCTGCCGGTCCTCTTCGCCTTCATCATCGCCCGCGTCGGCGCCGCGGCCTGGCTCGCGGTGCGGAGTTTCGGGCCCGGCTTCGTCACCGCCACGGCGTGGGACCCGGTCGCCGGCCGCTTCGGCGCGCTGCCGTTCATCTTCGGCACCGTGGTCTCCTCGCTCCTCGCGCTGGCCGTGGCGTTCCCGCTCGCGCTCGGGCTGTCGATCTTCCTGACCGAGCTCGCGCCCCGCTGGCTCGCCGTGCCCGTCGCGTTCGCCACCGACCTGCTCGCCGCGATCCCGAGCGTCGTCTACGGCCTCTGGGGCATCTTCGTGCTCGTCCCCTGGCTGCGCACGCACGTCGAGCAGCCCATCGCCGACCGCTTCGGCGACGCCATCCCGCTGCTGGCCGGGCCCGCCTACGGCGTCAGCATCTTCGCGGCCGGCGTGATCCTGGCCATCATGATCATCCCGTTCATCTCGGCCGTCTCGCGCGAGGTGCTGGCCGCGGTCCCGCGCACGCAGCGCGAGGCGGCGCTGGCGCTCGGCGCCACGCGCTGGGAGACGACGTGGAAGTCCGTGCTCCCCTTCGCGCTCCCCGGCATCTTCGGCGCCGCGATCCTCGGCCTCGGCCGCGCGCTCGGCGAGACCATGGCCGTCACCATGGTCATCGGCAACCGCCCCGAGGTGCCCAGCTCGATCTTCCACCCGGGCTACACCCTGGCCAGCGTGCTCGCCAACGAGTTCGCCGAGGCCTCCGGCGACCTCTACCTCGCCAGCCTCATGGCGGTCGGCTTCATCCTGCTCGGCGTCACCATCGTGGTGAACGCGCTGGCGCGCCTCCTGGTCTGGTACGTCGCCCGGCGGGGGCGGGCCGCATGAGGACCGACGCGTACCGCGCCGTGCGCCGCCGCGTCGTGAGCGCCACGATGCTCACGCTCACCGGCGTCGCCGCCGTCCTCACCGTCGTCCCGCTCCTTCTCATCCTCTGGCACCTGCTGCGGATGGGGATCGGCGCGCTCGACCTGGCGTTCTTCACCCACCTCCCGGCGCCGCCCGGCGAGGTCGGCGGCGGCGTCGCCAACGGGATCGTCGGCAGCGCCATCATCGTCGCGGTCGCCGCGCTCATCGGGCTCCCCATCGCCATCGCCGCCGGGCTGTTCCTCGCCGAGCGCGACGGCTCGCGCCTCGCCACCGCGGTCCGCTTCATTGCCGACGTCATGAACGGCATTCCGTCCATCGTCGTCGGCATCTTCGTCTGGGCGTGGCTCGTGGTCGCGATGAAGCACTTCTCCGCCCTGGCCGGCGGCGTGGCGCTCGCCATCATGCTGCTCCCCATGGTGGCGCGGACCACGGAGGAGATGGTGCGCCTCGTCCCGCGCGAGCTCGGCGAGGGCGGCTTCGCGCTCGGCCTCACGCGCTGGCGCACCACGCTCGGCATCGTGCTGCCCGCCGCGCGCAGCGGCATCCTGACCGGCGTCCTCGTCGCGCTCGCGCGCATCGCCGGCGAGACCGCGCCGCTCCTCTTCACCACGCTCGGGAACAACTTCTGGCAGCTCCGGCTCGATCGGCCCACCGCGGCGCTGCCGCTGCAGATCTTCCAGTACGCCATCTCGCCGTACGAGGACTGGCACCGCCAGGCCTGGGCCGGCGCCCTGCTCCTCATCGCCCTCGTGCTGGCCGTCAGCATCGCGGCCAAGTTCTTGATCCGCAGCCCGTTCCGGGAACGCTAGCCATGCGCGCCAGCTCCGTCGACGAGGTCCGCCCCGTGCCGAACGCTCCGGCCGCTCCGCCCGTCCCCGCGCCCGGCGAGCCGCCGGTCCTCGAGGCGCGCGACTTCTCCTTCTGGTACGGCTCCGCCCGCGCGCTCCGCGGGATCACGATGGCCATCGCCGAGCGGCAGGTGACGGCGCTCATCGGCCCCTCCGGCTGCGGCAAGTCGACGCTCCTGCGCTCGATCAACCGCATGAACGACCTGATCCCGCACCACCGTCACGAGGGCGACATCCTGCTCCGCGGCGACTCGATCTTCGATCCGCAGCTCGACGTGGTGCGGCTGCGCCGCCGCGTCGGCATGGTGTTCCAGAAGCCGAACCCGTTCCCCAAGTCGATCTACGACAATGTCGCGTTCGGCCCGCGCATCAACGGCTACCGCGGCGAGCTCGACGAGCTGGTCGAGCACTCGCTCCGGCAGGCGGCGCTCTGGGACGAGGTGAAGGACCGCCTGGACGCCAGCGCGCTCGCGCTCTCCGGCGGCCAGCAGCAGCGCCTCTGCATCGCCCGCGCGCTCGCCGTCGAGCCGGAGGTGCTCCTCATGGACGAGCCCGCCTCGGCGCTCGACCCCATCGCGACGCAGAAGATCGAGGACCTGATCTACGAGCTGAAGCGGGACTACACGGTCGTCATCGTCACGCATAACATGCAGCAGGCGGCTCGCGTCTCCGACTGGACCGCCTTCCTCTACCTCGGCGAGCTGGTGGAGTACGGTCCGACGAACGACCTCTTCACCCACCCCCGGGAGGAGCGGACGGAGGCCTACATCACCGGGAGGTTCGGATGACCGCGCAGCGCCACTTCCACGAGGAGCTCGACCGCCTCCAGTCCCGCCTGGTCGGTATGGCCGGCCTCGCCGAGGAGATGGTGCGCATGGCCGTCGAGGCGCTCCACGCCCGCGACGCCGAGCGCGCCGCCGAGGTCATCGAGCGCGACAGCGAGGTCGATGCGCTCGAGGTCGAGATCGACGACCTCGCCATCCAGCTCCTCGCGCTCCAGCAGCCCATGGCCCGCGACCTCCGCTTCATCACCATGGCCATGAAGATCAGCAACGACCTCGAGCGCGTCGGCGACCACGCCGTCAACATCGCCGAGGAGGTCGAGCACCTCCTCCACTCCCCCGCCGTCCCCGCGCTCCCCGAGATCGAGGAGATGGTGCGCATCAGCACCGACATGCTGAGCGACGCGCTCGACGCCTTCATCCGCCTCGACACCCGGCTCGCCCGCAGCCTCGGCCGCCGCGACGACCGCGTCGACGAGCTGCACGCCAACGTCTTCCGCATCCTCCTCACGCACATGATGGAGGACCCGCGGAAGATCAGCGCCGGGATGGACCTCTTCCTCGTCTCGCGCAACCTCGAGCGCATCGCCGACCTCGCCACGAACATCGCCGAGGACGTCGTCTTCCTCGTCGAGGGCCGCAACATCCGCCACCGCCCCGAGGCCCGCGCACCCGAGCCCTCGCCGGCGGACTGACGCCCCGCCCGCGGCCGCGCTTGCTTGACAGCCGGGCGGGGAGCGGGCACTATCCCCCGTCTGAGACCGAGCACACGCGATCGCGGACGATCTCGACGGAGCGCTGCCCGTTGACAGCGGAGAACCGCACGCCGCCGGGTCGGGAGGAGGGTCCGCTTCCGGAGACCGGGACGACCACGCCGGTCGCGCCCGACCCCGTCGAGCGGCTGCTCGCGGAGGTCGTCGAGGAGACGCAGCCGGCGCCGGTCGCGCTCCACCACGAGCTGCGCGGCCTCGGCTGCATCGTGACCGGCGGCTCCTCCGGCATCGGCCGCGCCATCGCGCTCGAGCTGGCGCGCAACGGCGCCCACGTCGCCTTCAACTACTTCGACGACGGCGACCGGCGGACCCGCGCCCGCGCCGAGGCCACCGCCGCGGAGCTGCGCCAGCTCGAGGTCAACGTGCTGTGCCGCGCTTGCGACGTGCGCGACCCCACCGCCGTCGCCGCCTTCGTCGACGAGGCCAAGGACGCGTTCGGCGGCCTCGAGATCCTGGTGAACAACGCCGGCATCGCCCGCGACCGCGCGCTCTGGCGCATGACGGACGAGCAGTGGCAGGAGGTGCTCGCCACGAACCTGACCGGCGCGTTTCACCTGATCCGCGTCGTGGCCCCGATCTTCCGCGCGCAGCAGCACGGCAAGATCGTCAACGTCAGCTCCGTGCACGGCATCCGCAGCGAGTTCGGCCTGGCCAACTACGCCGCGTCCAAGGCCGGGCTCCTCGGGCTCACGCGCTCCGCCGCCATCGAGCTCGGCCCGTCCAACGTCAACGTGAACGCCGTGGCGCCGGGCTACATCCGCACGACGCGGCTGACCGACGGCGTCGCGCCCGAGGTGCTCGACCGGGCCCGCGAGCGCAGCGTGCTCGGACGGCTGGGCGACCCGCAGGACGTCGCCCACGTCGTCATCTTTCTCTGCTCCGAGCAGGCGCGGCACATCACCGGCGCGGTCATCCCCGTGGACGGCGGCCACCTGCTGTAAGCGACGACTCCGACTCCGGCGTGTTCGACGATGAACTACAAGAACATCAGGCTCGACTTCAAGGAAAAGCACGCGGTCCTCACCATCGACCGGCCGCCCGAGAACCTCCTCGGCCTCGAGGCCATCGAAGAGGTGAACGACGCGCTCGCCGCCGTGCGCGAGCGCCGCGACATCGAGGTGCTCGTGCTCCGCGGCGCCGGCGGCATCCTCGGCGACCTCGACCTCGAGCAGGTCACGAAGAGCCGCGTCCGCCGCCTCATCCAGGTCTATCACCGGATCTTCGAGACGATGCGCATGATGGACGCGGTCTCCATCGCCGCCGTCGAGAAGCGCGCCGTCGGCGCCGGCTTCGAGCTATCGCTCGTCTGCAACCTCATCGTCGCCGGCGAAGGCTCCACGTTCCAGCTCCCGGCGCTCAGCTACGGCCTCATCCCCACCATCGCCTCGGCCATGCTGCCGCGCCTCGCGCCGCGCCGCCGCGCCATGGAGTGGATCCTCACCGGCTGCGAGATCCCCGTCTCCCAGCTCGACCACGACGGCATCGTCAACCGCATCTTCCCGCTCAGGTCCTTCGACAAGAAGCTCGACGGCTTCGTCCGCGAGATCACCGGCAAGAGCGGCGCGGTCCTGCGCCTTGCCAAGAAGGCGCAGTTCGCCGCCTACGGCGCCTCCTACGAGGACGCCCTCGCGCGCGCCCACGCCATCTTCCTCGGCGACCTCATGGACCTGCAGGACAGCGAGGAGGGGCTGCGCGCGCACCGTGAGGGCCGCGAGCCGCAGTGGAAGAACAAATGAGGCGACGCCCCGCCGCCGCCCTGCTCGCCCTGGCCCTCGCGCTCGGGTGCGCGCGGCGTGCGGCGCTCCCCACGCCCGAGTCCCCGCAGACGCGCGCGCCCGACCTCACCGGGCGCACCGTCATGGTGCTCCCCGCGCAGCCCGTCGGCAGCATCGCCTCGACGACCGTCCAGGCGTTCGACGCCGAGGCCGCCTACTGGCTCGGCGACCGCGGCGCGCGCGTCCGCTGGAAGTTCCCCCGCCAGCTCGAGCAGAGCCTGACCACCGCCGGCGGGCTCGACATCGACCTGCACAACCTCGCCGTCGGCGACTTCCGCGGCATGCGCCTCCGCCGCATCGGCGACCCGCTCTTCGGCGACCTGCGCCGCCTCGGCGCGCTCGTCGACGCCCGCTACGCGCTCCTCCCCACGTCGCTGGCCTACGTCCCGCCCCCCGCCGGGCAGACGCAGGGCCGCGTCGAGGTCGCCGCCGCCCTCGTCGACACCATGGGCGGCGACGTCGTCTGGTTCGGCGTCCTCGCCGGCGAGCGCGGCCCCGAGGACGACCGAGCCACCGCCGCCACCGCGGCCCGGGCGCTCGCCCGGGCCGTCGTACCGTAGACCCGCGCCGGCCCCGCCGGCGCTGATTGCATAGGAAGAGAAGAGAGCATGGCTGCCAGAACGGTCACCCTGATCCCCGGCGACGGCATCGGCCCCGCCATCACCGAAGCCACCGTCCGCGTGCTCGAGGCCGCCGGCGCCGACATCGAGTGGGAGAGGCACCTCGCCGGCGTCGCCGGCGTCGAGGCGAGCGGCTCGCCGCTCCCCGAGGAGACGCTCGAGTCGATCCGCCGCACGAGCGTCGCGCTGAAGGGGCCGCTCACGACCCCGATCGGCGTCGGGTTCCGCTCCGTCAACGTCGCGCTGCGCAAGGAGTTCGACCTCTACGCCAACGTCCGCCCGGCCCGCACCATCGTCCCCGGCGGCCGCTACGACGACATCGACCTCGTGCTGATCCGCGAGAACACCGAGGGGCTCTACGTCGGCGTCGAGCACTACATCGGGATGGCCGACGACCCCAAGGCCGCCGCCGAGTCCGTCATGATCATCACGCGCTTCGGCGCCGAGCGCGCCGTGCGCTACGCCTTCGACTACGCGGTCAAGCACGGCCGGAAGAAGGTCACGCTCGTCCACAAGGCGAACATCCTGAAGTACACGCAGGGGCTCTTCCTCGAGGCCGGCCGCCAGGTCGCGAAGGAGTACGAGGGGCGCATCGAGTTCGACGACATGATCGTCGACGCCGCCGCCATGAACCTCGTCCTCAAGCCCGAGCGCTTCGACGTCCTCGTCATGGAGAACATGTTCGGGGACATCCTCTCCGACCTCATGGCCGGCCTCGTCGGCGGCCTCGGCCTCGCGCCCGGCGGCAACATCGGGAAGGACGCCGCCATCTTCGAGCCCGTCCACGGCTCCGCTCCCGACATCGCGGGGAAGGGGATCGCCAACCCCTCCGCCATGATCCTCGCCGGCGCCATGATGCTCGAGCACATCGGCCAGGCCGAGGCCGGCGCCCGCGCCCGCGACGCCCTCGAGGCCACCATCCGCGCCGGCGATTCGACCACCCCCGACCTCGGCGGCACCGGCACGACGGAGAGCTTCACGGAGGCGGTGGTGCGGCGACTGCGGTAGGGAGGACGCGGAGAGCGGCGCCCGGCGTCCGGCCGTCGGGCGAACGACGCCTCACACGGAGACGCGGAGGCGCGGAGCGGGTGGAGTCCACGAGCGCGGCGTACGCGGCGGCCGGGCTCAGCCGGCATCTGAAGAATCTGTTGTGATTCATCCTGGAATGCGCCCGGTGGGCTTCGACCCCCCGGGCGCTTCTCGCATTCCCCGGAGACGCTCGGCCGCCCGGCAACCCTCCGCGCCTCCGCGTCTCCGTGTGAACTGCCGTTGAAGGCCCCCGAAGACGCCCGCGGCCCCCGCCGCTCGCGTCCCGCCGCGCCTCCCGCTATCTTCCCGAAGCTGTACTCCACCAACGATCGAGGCGAGCACCCGATGGCGAAGTTCACCGGCATCGACTACTACGACATGGATTCGCTCCTCTCCGAGGAGGAGCGCATGATCCGCGACACGGTCCGCGAGTGGGTCGACGACAACCTGCTCCCGGTCATCCAGGACGCGTACATCAACCGGCACTTCCCGAAGGAGCTGATCCCGCAGATGGCCGAGCTCGGCATCTTCGGGGCGAACCTCCCGGAGGAGTACGGCTGCGCGGGGCTGAACAACGTCGCCTACGGGCTCATCATGCAGGAGCTGGAGCGCGGCGACTCCGGGATCCGCTCCTTCGCGTCCGTGCAGGGCGCGCTCTGCATGTACCCGATCTACGCCTTCGGCTCCGACGAGCAGAAGCGGAAGTACCTGCCGGAGATGGCGGCCGGCAACGTCATCGGCTGCTTCGGCCTGACCGAGCCGGACTTCGGCTCGAACCCCGCGGGCATGATCACCACCGCCCGCCAGGATGGCGACGGCTGGGTGCTGAATGGCGCCAAGATGTGGATCACGAACGGCTCCATGGCCGACATCGCGATCGTCTGGGCGAAGACCGGCGCGCTCGACGACGCGTCGTCGATCCGCGGCTTCATCGTCCCGACCGACACCCCCGGCTTCGAGGCGCGCGACCAGAAGGGGAAGCTCTCGCTCCTCGCCTCCGACACCAGCGAGCTCGCGCTGCAGGACGTCCGCGTCGGCCCCGAGGCGCTCCTCCCCAAGTCCGGCGGCCTGAAGAGCCCGCTCATGTGCCTCACGCAGGCGCGCTATGGCATCGCCTGGGGCGCGATCGGCGCGGCCATGGCCTGCTTCGACGAGGCGCTCCGCTACGCCAAAGAGCGCGTCATGTTCGACGAGCCGATCGGCGCCAAGCAGATCCAGCAGGTCCGCCTGGCCGACATGCTGACCGGCATCACGCAGGCGCAGCTCCTCACGCTCCAGCTCGGCCGCCTCAAGGACGACGGCCGCGCCCGCCCGCAGCAGGTCTCGCTCGCCAAGCGCGCCAACGTCGACATGGCCTGCAACGTGGCCCGCGAAGCGCGGCGCCTCCTCGGCGCCAACGGCATCCTCGTCGAGTACGCCGCCATGCGCCACATGGCCAACCTCGAGTCCGTCTACACCTACGAGGGCACGCACGACGTGCACGGCCTCATCCTCGGCCAGGACCTGACCGGCCTGTCGGCGTTCTGACCCGCCCCGCGCCTCCGGCGCGGCAGAGCGGGCGAGTGGGGACTGGGCGAGTAGGCGAGCGGGCGAGCGGGGGAACAGCAGCAGTCTCCCACTCCCCCGCTCCGCCACTCGACGATCCCCGACGGGGCATACGGATTGCGCACAGCGGGGGCGGCGATGAGGCCGCCCCCGCTGTGCGTTGCGATCCGTACCTCTCACCGGCAGGAGGTCCCATGAAGGCCCGCGACGTCATGACCCAGAACCCCGAGTCCGTCACCCCCAACGACTCGATCCAGCGCGCCGCCCGACTCATGCGGGACGAGGATGTCGGCTCGATCCCCGTCGTCGACGACGCCACCGGTCTCCGCGTCATCGGCATCATCACCGATCGCGACATCGCCGTACGTGTCGTCGCCGAGGGCGCCGACACCAGCTCCGCCATCGGCGACATCATGAGCCAGCGAGTCCAGTGCGCCCGCCTCGACGACGACGTCGACCAGGTCCTCGAGGTCATGTCGCGAGAGCGGATCCGCCGCATGCCCGTCGTCGACGAGGACGAGCGCCTGGTCGGCATCATCGCCCAGGCCGACCTCGCCCGGCAGCGCACGCTCGGCGGGAACAAGGTCGGCGAGACCGTCTCCCGCATCTCCGAGCCCGGCGGCGAGCACAGCCAGTCGCAGGAATCCCGACAGGGCCAGGGCATGCAGGGCCGGCCTGGCATGCAGGCGAGCGAGCGGAGCCAGTCCGGCTTCCAGGGACAGTCCGGCTTCCAGGGCCAGTCCAGCCAGCAGGGACGGCCGAGCCGGTCCGGGGGTGAGGGCATGCAGAGCCGGCCGAGCGAATCGAGCCGGTCCAGCGAATCGAGCGAGTCGGGCCGGTCGAGCGAGCAGGGCCGCCAGGGCCTGCAGAGCCGGCCGAGCGAGCGCGGCCAGCCGAGCCCGGGGCAGTCCAGCCGGCAGGGCCAGCAGGGCCAGTCCGGGCGGCAGGGTCGGTCCGGGCGGCAGGGGAGCTCCGGGCAGCCGGGAAGCACCGGGCGTCAGGGCCCCGAGGAGCGGTAGGGACTGACCCCGCCGCGCGGCGCGGGACGGAGGCCGCGGACCCCGGTGCACCGGGGTCCGCGGCCTCCGCGTGTTTTCCCCGGCGCGCGCCGGCCGGCCGCCTCCGGCCGCTCCGCCTCGCCCGCCGTGGCAGCGGTGGCGCGCCCGGGCCGATCCGGCCCGGCGCGCAGCCGCACCGGAGCAGCCCCCGGCCGAGCGAGCGTGACGATCCGCGGCGCGTAGGTCGATGCACCCATCCGGATGCCTCGGCTCCACGACAACTTCTCCTCCGGAGCGTGCACGGTACTCCGGAAGCACGTTCCCCGTCGCCGGGCGAGCCGGCGGCCGGCAACGACTCCCTGGAGGACCAACGATGAGAATCATGCTGATGGGCGCGATCGTCGCCCTCGGATTAGGGGCCCCGGCGCTCCCGTTGACGGCGCAGGCCGCCGAGCGGGCGCCGCTCGCGGATGCGGCGCTCGCCGACGTGCGCGCGGCGACGGAGCGCTTCCGCGACGTTCGCGTGGCGCTGGCGGAGGGGTACGTCCGCGATCCGATGGATGTCTGCGATTCGGCGGAGCTGATGGGCAGGCCGGCCGAGCTCGGGGTGATGGGAATCCACTTCTTCCGTCCGGACCTGCTCGGGATCACGGGTCCGCCGAGCCCGCGCGTGAAGGGCACGGGCACGCACACGGACTTCCGCAAGCCGGCGATCCTGATCTACGAGCCCCAGGCGGACGGCTCGCTCGAGCTCGTCGCGGTGGAGAACCTCGTCTTCATCGAGGCGTGGGAGGCCGCCGGGCACGTCGAGCCGCCGTCGTTCCAGGGCGTGCGCTGGGACCGCATGGTCGACGACCCCGCGACGGCCGTCGACGAGGCGCACATGTTCGAGCCGCACTACGACCGCCACGTCTGGCT
>DASTKT010000121.1:0-8160 GCA_035715725.1 Longimicrobiales bacterium
TCGGCAACCGAACGAATTTTTCACAGGGAGCTCGGGAGCTTGGGAGGACGGCCTGTGCCGGCGGGGCGTAGCATCCGCGGCGAACGCATGCATCCACTATTGAAGTTGGAACCGGGCTGGGCCGCCTCCAGCGCCGACGCCGGAAAACGAATCGGGGTTGCACCGGTGACCCTCGTTCCACCGGTCCAACCCCCAAAAGGATGCGTCCGCTACGACGACCTCCGCGCCGCCCCCGGCGGGTCTCCCCGGCTCCCCGGCTCCCTGTGAATGAAAATTCGTTCAAACGCCGACGGAGCTTCGCCGCCCGGCTTTCCGTTGCCGTTCTCTGCGCCCTCTGCGCCTCTGCGGTGAAAAAGCAGTTGTCGGACCTGAAGCCGCCCGCGAGGGCTGGATGCCCGCGGGCGGCCGCTTTGAAGGGGCAGCGATGAGCAGAGACAAGCGGGTCGTGGTGCTGGGGGCGGGCCCCGTCGGGCTCGAGGCGGCGGCGGCGCTCGCCGCGCGGGGCGCGGAGCCGACGCTCGTCGAGGCCGGCGACGTCGCCTGCCACGTGGCGGCGTGGGGGCACGTGCGGCTGTTCACGCCGTTCGGGATGAACGCCGGACCGGCCGGGCGGCGCCTCCTGGCCGGGATGCGCCTGCCGCCGGACGACGCCGCGCTCACCGGCGCGGAGCTGCGCGAGGCGTACCTGCTGCCGCTGGCGGAGCGGCTGGCCGGCGCGGCGCGCCTCGAGACGGGCACGCGCGTCGTCGCGGTGGCGCGCAGCCGGTACCTGAAGGGGGACGCGCTCGGCGACCCGGCGCGCGCCACGGACCCGTTCCGGCTGCTCGTCGAGCGCGACGGCGTCGAGGCGGAGCTGGAGGCCGGCGTCGTGCTCGACTGCACCGGGACGTACGGCCGGCCGAACCACCTCGGGCCCGGCGGCGCGCCCGCCGTGGGCGAGCGGGCGCTCGACGGCCGCATCGTCCGCGGGGTCCCGGACATCGCGGGCGCGGACCGGGGGACGTACGCCGCCCGGCGCACGCTCCTCGTGGGCGCCGGCCACTCGGCCGCCACCGCCGCGCTCGCGCTGTCCGAGCTGGCGCGCGCGGTGCCCGGCACGTCCTTCCTCTGGGCGACGCGGGCGGACGCGGACCGCCCGCTCCCCGCGATCGCCGCGGATACGCTGCCGCCCCGCGCCGCGCTCGTGCAGGCCGCGAACGCCCTCGCCGCCGCGCCGCCGGCCGGCTCCGCGTGGCTCGGCGGCGCCCGCGTGGTCGCGCTCCGGGACGCGGGCGGCGCCGTCGAGGTGACGCTGCGCCACGCACGCGGCGACCGCGTCGACCGCTTCGACCGCGTCGTCGCCCTCGTCGGCTACGAGCCGGACGACTCGATCTACCGGCAGCTCCAGATCCACGAGTGCTACGCGTCGCGCGCGCCCATGAAGCTCGCCGCCGCGCTCCTCGCCGCTTCCGGCGCCGCCGCGGGCGACTGCCTGGCGCTCGGCGGCTTCGGGCCCGAGACGCTGCGCAGCCCCGAGCCCGGGTACTTCATCCTCGGCGCGAAGAGCTACGGCCGGACCTCGGCGTTCCTGCTTCGGACGGGATACGAGCAGGTCGAGGACGTCGTGGGGATTCTCGGGGCGGGGGATCGGGCGGCGGGCTGACGGGACGAACGATTCGTCCCGTCGTTCCGATCCCGTCGGCCATCCTACTGCGCCTGGATCTGCCCCCGGATCTCCCCCGCCAGGTTCGCGGACGTGTGCACGTTCACGTACGCCTGCCCGTTCCGCATCAGCGCCACGAGCGAGTCGAGGCTGAGGCCGCCGGCGATCTGGTTCGCGCTGCTCGGGATCGTCCCCGTGGCGAGCGTCTGCGCCGTCGCGCCGATGGTGACGGGAGGGTTGGCGGCGAACAGCGGCACCAGGACGTTCGCGTTCTGTCCGGGCGGCGCAGGGGCATGGATGTGCGCCGCCGTCACGTTCGTCATGTTCGCGACGCTGAGCGTGAACGTCATCGTCGAGCCGCTGCGCGTGAACGTCGCCGTGCCGGTGCCGGGGACGTTCTTCGCGGGGACCTCGCTCGCGCCGTTCAGCGTCGCCGTGAACGTCTGTTGGAGCGGTGCGGTGGTGTTGTTGTCGCCGCACGCGTACGCCGTGAGGCCGACCAGGATGAGAAGGCCGGAAAGTGCGAGTCGAGCCATGATCGTCCCTCCTGCTGCCGGTGGTCTCGACTGGAAACGACCCCGGCGCCGTCGCGGCGCCGGGGGGAGCAACGCCTGGATCAGGCGTTCGGATCGACGACGACGCTCCCTTTCATGAACGGGTGGGGGATGCAGTGGTAGTCGAACGTGCCGGCCTGCCCGAAGCTCCGGCTGAACGTGGTCCCGGCCGGCAGCAGCGGCGAATCCCAGATGCCGGTGTCGGACGTCGTCGTGTGCGGGTCCGCCGCCGCGTCGCAGTTCACCCAGGTGATCGTCGTGCCGGGGCGCACCCGGATCGACGCCGGCTGGAACGCGAAGTTGCGGATCACCACGATCGCCTTCCCCGGACCGATCAGGTCCTGGAAGTTCGCGACCTGGCAGGAGCCGCCGAGGCCGCCCGTGTCCGGGCCCGCCGCGGTGCGGTCCGAGAAGCAGCTCGTGAAGACGGGCACCGCCAGCAGGAGGGCGGTGGTCGCGGCGAGACGCCGCCGGAGTTTCGCTCGCATGGGCATCACCGGACCACCACCACACCCTTCATGAACGGGTGCGGCGTGCAGTGGAAGTTGTAGGTGCCAGGACGGGTGAACGTGTGCCGCCAGGTCTTGCCGGGCGCGATCAGCCCGGAGTCGAACGAGCCGTCGTTCGCGGTCACCGTGTGCGCCACCGCATCGCGGTTCGTCCACACGATCGTCGTCCCCGACGCCACCTGGAGCCGCCCCGGCGCGAACGCCAGGTTCGCGATCGTCGCGCGCGACACCGCGGCCGCCGGCCGCGCGGGCGCGGGAGACGGCGCCGCGCGGGGAGCCGCCGCGGGCGGCGCGACCGGCCGCCCGGCCGTGTCCGCCGGCGGCGAGGCCGGCGTCGGCGCCGAGACCACGGCCACGGTGGTGTCCGCCGCGCGCGGCTCCGCGGCCGCCGTCGCGGGCGCGGCCGCCGCCGAATCCGTGGCCGCGGCCGGCGGGGGCGAGGCCGGCGCCGCCGCCGCCGCCGTCCGGCCGAAGAACCGCCCGAGCGTGACCGGGATCGTGAACTCGAAGCCGTAGCGCCGCTCGCGCCCGCCGCGCGAGGCGCCCTCCAGCGTCGCCGTGTTCGTGTTCGTCACCTGCAGCGACAGCGTGTGCGGCGTGTACGGCAGCGCGAACTGGAGCCCCGCGCCCCACGCCGCGCGCACCGTGTCGCCCACGTTCACCGGCACCCCGAGGTCCGCCCCCAGCGCGAACCACCGCCCGAGCCGCACCACCGCGCCCCCCGCCGCCACCACCCGCGCCTGGTCCGCGTCGTAGGCGTGGCTCAGCACCCGCCCCTCCGCCTGCAGCCGCAGCGGCCCGAACGAGCGCGCCAGCACCAGCGCCCCGTCCACGCTCCGCGCCGCCAGGTTGTAGCCGCCCTGCACCGCCGCGCTCACCGGCGCCCCGGCATCCGTCGACAGCGGCGCCCACCGCCCGAAGAACTCCCACTCGTTCGGGTAGCGCTCGGCCACGTCCGAGTTCGTCGCGTAGTTCGCCCCTACCATGAGCGAGGAGCCGAGCCCCGCCCCGAGCAGGAACGTCGGGTAGTTCGTCACCTTCCGCGTCGGCGCGCTCCCCACCTGGAAGCGGTGCAGGAAGTTGAACTGGAGCCGCCCCGCCGGCGCGACCCACGCGCCCGACACGTTCGGCGAGCGCTCCAGCAGCGACTGGCCCGCCGCTCCGGCGGCGGGCCACAACGAGGCGGCGGAGAGCAGGATCGGAATCAGTCGTCGCACGGGCTTCCTTCCTCCATGCCGGCCGAGCGCGCCGGCGTCCGGGAGTGCGTGGACGGGACCGGCCCCGGCCCCGCTCGAGCGCTCGCCCAACCCACCGGCGTCGCGTCGCGTCGCGGACCGGAAACGCACGTATCCCCATACCAAAATGACCTAAGGCCAAGCCTCAGCGGTGAGGGGTTGTTCCCGCGCGCCACGGGACCTTTTCGCCGCGGCCGCCGTATTCTATCCAAGTTTGCGCAGTACTTGGTGTTGTAACTTGACGCCGGCACCGGGAGACGGTACGGTTTCGGACTACCTGTGGAGGCGCGATGGCGATGAAGCGGTGGCGTCAGAGGATCCTTGCGAGCACGCGGGGGCGGGTGCTCGCCTTGCTCCGGCGAGGTCCACGCACGGTGGCCGAGCTGGCGGAGGAGCTGCGGCTGACGCCGAACGCGGTGCGTGCGCACCTGTCGGCGCTGGAGCGTGACGGGCTCGTGGAGCAGCAGGGCGTGCGGCGGGGGATCGGGAAGCCGGCGCACATCTACGAGCTGAGCGCGGAGGCGGAGAGCTTCTTCCCCGGTGCGTACTCGCCGGTGCTGGCGGGGACGTTCGGGCTGTTGCGGGAGCGGTTGGGGGCGGAGGGGCTGGAGGAGTTCGTGCGGACCGTGGGTCATCGGGCGGGCGCGGGGGCGCGCAACGGCAGGCGGGATCTGCGGGAGAAGGCGGGCGTGGCGGTGGAGGTGCTGAACGAGCTGGGCGCGGCGGCGGAGCTGCGGGAGGAGGGCGGGCAGCTCGAGATCCGTGGCCGCGGCTGCCCGCTGGCGGACGTGGTGCGGCAGTACCCGCAGACGTGCGCGCTGGCGGAGGGGCTGATCGAGGAGATCGTGGGGGTTCCGGTGGCGGAGCACTGCGATCGGGGCGACCGGCCGAACTGCTCGTTCCTGGTGGGGGCCGGCGCGGGGGCGAAGGCCGGGGCCGGCTGAGACTTCGCCGGCCGGCCGGAATGGACGTGGCGGCGCGCGGGATCTCCCGCGCGCCGCCATTTCGTTTTCGGGGACGTGCGTGGCGGGCTACGGCCGGCCGACGCGCAGGTGGAGCGGCCAGCGGACGGTCCGGCGCCGGCCTGCGCCCCAGCGGTCGAGCAGCTCGGCGAGGAAGGGCGCGACGGGGTCCTGCCGGCGGGCCTGGAGGTAGCGTCGCGTCGCCGACCAGGTCCCGAGGTAGGCGACGAAGGCGTCGGCGTCCCACTCCTGCTCGAGCATGAGCGGCGGCGCCTCGATCTCGTCGAAGGGGAACTCGACGGAGCGGTAGCCCGCCTCGACGATGGCGCGCTCGGGCGGCCAGAAGGGGGCGACGACGTCGTGGAACCGCCCGAGCACCGCGTCGACCCCGTCGCCGATGCTGGGCCGGCCGTAGACCCACACGGCCACGACGCCGCCGCGCCGCAGCGCGCGCCGCGCCTCCGCGAAGAACCGCTCCGGCTGGAACCAGTGCAGCGCCTGCGCGGCGGTGACGAGGTCGAAGGCGCCGGCGGCGAGGGCCGCGGCCTCGGCGGTGGTGAGGGCGTAGGTGACGCGGGGGTGGCGGAACGCGTTGCGGAGCTGCTCCTTGCTGGCATCCGTGGCGACGACGTGGCCGAAGCGCTCGGCGAGGGCGATGGCGGCCTGGCCGTTGCCGGTGCCGCAGTCCCAGGCGCGGTCGCGCCGCTCCGGCAGCCCGGCCAGGAAGTCGAGGAGCGCCGCCGGGTAGCTGGGGCGAGCCTTCGCGTAGGCGGCGGCGTGGGCGGAGAAGTGGTCCTTGAACATCGTCCGGGCAATGTGGTTGGGGGGCGGGGTGGCCGCCAGTCCGCCGGCGTCGTAGTCCAACCCCCGGGGGACGCCGGGGGCGGTGGACGACAGCCGAATCCCTACGCCCGGACCCGACAGATTTTCCGCGCTCTCCCGACGGGCGGTGGCCCGCGCGCGCGTTAACTCTGGTGTGGCCCCGGAGGCGCGATCGGGCTCCGGCGTCCGGCGGTCCGACGCCGGCGCGGGGCCGGTGGTGGCGTCGCGGGTGGCGCTCCGACCGTCCGGGGGCCGTCAGGCTGCGCATAGGGACTCGCGGCGTGGAGGGAGCCATGATCAAGCAGATCGAGAAGAAGGAAGAGTTCCGGCTGGCGGACGTGCCGCAGGAGCTCATCGCGCGGGGCCGGGAGATGGTCGGCATCGGCCGGGACGTGTGGCTGGCCGGGCTCGGCGCCGTGGCGACGGTCGAGGAGGAGGGCACCGCGTTCTTCGAGACGCTGGTGAAGAAGGGGAAGAAGGTCGAGGACGCCGGCAAGAAGCGGCTGGACGCGGTGAAGGAGGAGATCACGGAGCGGCAGCAGGCGGTCACGACGGTCGTCGAGGACAACGTCTACGCGCCGATCCTGAACGCGCTGAAGCGCTTCGGCGTGCCGACGCGCGGCGAGATCCACGACCTGTCCGGCAAGGTGGATGCGCTGACGAAGCACGTCGACGTGCTGGTCGGCAAGCTGGGCAAGACCGCGAAGCCGGTCGAGCCCGCCGCCGTCTTCTACGTGACGGCGCAGGACGAGAAGTGGATCATCGGCAAGGAAGGCCGGCAGACGCCCGTGGACGTGTACCCCACGAAGGAGGCGGCGCTCGAGGCCGCCCGCGCGCTGGCCAACGAGAACGTGCCGAGCCGGCTGCACGTCTACAAGAAGGATGGCAGCATCCAGGACACGTTCAACTACGACGCCTAGCCGGACGGCGGAGTGGGGGAGCGGGGGAGTGGGGGAGTGGAGGGAACGGCAGTCGCCCACTCCCCCGCTCCCCCGCTCCCCCTCTCGGCCGTTGGAGGACACAATGCACGAGCGCGTCCGCATCGGCCTCGCCTGCGCGGGCGGGGTGGTGGAGGGAGCGTTCTACGAGGTCGGCGTGCTGTGCGCGCTGGAGGAGGCGATCGCCGGCTTCGACGCGCGCCGCCTCGACGTCTACGTCGGCGTGAGCTCGGGCGCCATCGTCGCGTCGTGCCTGGCCAACGGGATCTCGCCGAAGGCGATGGCGCGGGCGATCGTGACGCGGGCGGACCCGCTGCTGCGGATCCGGCCGGAGACGTTCTTCACGCCGGCGGTCGGGGAGTTCGCCCGGCGGCTGGGGCGGCTGCCGGCGGCCGCGTTGAGCGCGGTGGGGAAGTATCTCACGCGGCCGGCGGACCTGTCGCTGTACGGCGCGCTCGCGGGGCTGGGCGCGGTCCTGCCGACGGGGCTGTTCGACAACCGGCCGCTGGAGCGGTGGCTCGCCGGGGTGTTCGCGTCGGAGGGGCGCACGAACGACTTTCGCGCGCTGCCGGCGTCGCTGCGGATCCTGGCGGTGAACCTGGACACGTCCGAGCTGGCGGTCTTCGGCGAGCCCGGGCTCGACCACGTCCCGATCTCCCGGGCCGTGCAGGCCAGCACGGCGCTGCCGATCCTCTACCCGCCGGTCGAGATCGACGGCGAGTTCTACATCGACGGCATCGCGCGCCGGACGCTGAACGCCAGCCAGGCGCTCTCCGCGGGCGTGAACCTGCTGTTCTGCATCAACCCGATCATCCCGATCGACCTGCGCCGGCACCAGCCGGACGAGGCGTTCCTGGAGCGCACGCTGGTGGGGCAGGGGCTGCCGGCCGTGCTCTCGCAGACGTTCCGCACGCTCGTGCACTCGCGCATGCGGACCGGCTTCAAGAACTACGAGCACGTCTTCCCGGATGCGCAGATCGTCATGATCGAGCCGGAGGAGAGCGACCACAGCATGTTCTTCTCCAACATCTTCAGCTTCAGCAACCGCTTCCGGGTGTGCGAGCACGGCTACCAGACGACGCGTCTGCTGCTGCGCCACCGCGCCCGGCGGCTCGGCCCGGTGCTGCGCCGCTTCGGCCTGGAGCTGCGGCGCGACGTGCTGCACGACCCGCATCGCAGCCTGGTCGAGAGCGTGCTCCCGCCGCGGCTCCCCGTCGCGCGCCGCCCCGCCGCCTCGCCCGTGGCGTCCGAGGCGTGGCGGACGCTGGAGCGGCTCGAGGAGGCGCTGGCGAAGGTGTAGCCGGGGGCGTATGCGGGTGTCACGCGAAGAGGCGGGGTCTTGACGGAAAGACGCGAAGCCGGTGTTTGGCCGGGCGCCGGGCGCCTCACTTCCCCCACACCGCCAGCAGCGCCGCCAGCGCGAACAGCCCGGCCCACAGCGCGAGCGGGCCGCCCTGGATGAGCGCGATGACCCCGCCGACGATGCAGGCGGCGGCGA
>DASTKT010000122.1:0-3011 GCA_035715725.1 Longimicrobiales bacterium
TCAGAAGTACACCTGCGCCTGCGCCCGGAACGCCTTCGCCGTCTCGACGCCCCGCGCCTCCGGCACGAACAGCTCCCAGTCCATCTGCAGGTGGTTGCGCCCCGCGAAGTGCAGCGTCACGCCGGGCGTGACGAGCCAGCCGGCGTCGTCCGGGCGGCGGGTATCGGGGTTCCCCCAGCTCACGCGCGCCACCGGCTCGATCCCCTCCAGCCGCGTCCCGGCGACCGGCTGGAACCAGCTCAGCCATCCCTGCGCGGCGAGGAACGGCCGGTCGTTCACGAGATCGTCGCCACCGGCGACCTCCACGACCGCGTTCGGGCCGGGGTGCCGGAAGCCGCCCCAGACGGCGTCCGCGCTGAAGGCGTTGCCGGCGCGGTCCCGGCGCGCGGCCGGCAGCCCGCTCAGCTCGCCGTCGTAGACCGTGGACGCGTGCTGCGCGTCGGCGCCGAAGCCGAGCGGCACGCCGGGGAGCGGCGTGAGCGTGACGCGCGCCGAGACCGACTTCGTCCCGTCCTCGTCGAGATGGCTCGGCCCCTGCCCGTTGAAGACGCCGACCTCGTAGCCGAGCCGCCGGCCGAGCGCGCCGTGGACCGACGCGCCGATGTCGCGCGCCGCGTAGAAGCTGGCGGCCAGCAGCGACATCTCCTCCGGCACGACCGCCTCCCCATCCACGGTCGGGTAGAGCGGCCCGCCATCCGGCCCGCCCACCGCGCCGAGCGCCTCCTCGAGCCCCCGGATCCGCGAGGTCCGCTCGATGATCGGCATCATCGTCTCGGAGTACGTGTAGACGAAGGTGAACGGCTTCTTGAACTGCCCGATGCGGAGCTGGAGGCGCGGGTCCACGCGGAAGTCGACCCAGGCGTCGGCCAGCGCCAGGCGGCCCATCGAGAAGTCCGGCTGCAGCCGCGCGACGATCCAGCCGTTCACCGTCGCCTCGGCGGTGAGGCGGACCAGCCGCGTCTCGAACGTGCTGCCCACCGCGCCGCTCACGCTGCTCGTGTTGAACTGCTCGGCGGCGAAGCCGGAGAAGCGGACGCGGACCGAGTCGGGCCGCTGGGCCGCGAGCCGGGCGGGCGCCGCGAGGGCGAGGAGGAGGCCGAGACGGCGGAGGCTGCGGCGTCGCATTCCGGGTGATCCTGGGGGTGCGGGAGCGTCGGGTGGCCGCGGGTCCGCCGCGGCGGCCGCGAAGGCTGCGGCGCCCGGCCGCCGCGGTCAAGGGGCGCGGGCGGCGGCCCGGGCCTCGGCGCGCAGCTCGGTCTTCAGGATCTTCCCGGTCGCGGTCATGGGGAGCGAGTCGCGGAACTCGATGTGGCGCGGGTACTTGTAGGCCGCCATGTGCTCGCGGCACCAGGCGACGAGGTCGTCTTCCGTCACCTCCGCGCCGGCCCGCGGCACCACGTACGCCACGACCTCCTCGCCCAGCGCCTCGTGTGGCACGCCGACCACGGCGACGAGCGAGACGGCCGGGTGCGTCGCCATCAGCTCCTCGACCTCGCGCGGGTAGACGTTGAAGCCGCCGCGGATGATCAGATCCTTCACCCGGTCGACGATGTAGAGGTAGCCCTCCTCGTCGCGGCGGGCGATGTCGCCGGTGTGGAACCAGCCGCCGCGCATCGCCTCGGCCGTGGCCTCGGGGTTCCGCCAGTAGCCCTTCATCACGTTGTGGCCGCGGATCAGGATCTCGCCGGCCTGGCCGGGCACGACGTCCCGGTCGCCGGCGTCCACGACGCGCACATCCACGCCCATGACCGGGAGGCCGATCGAGCCGGGCTTCCGCGGCCGCTGGATCTGGTTGAACGTGGCGACGGGCGCGGTCTCCGACAGCCCGTACCCCTCCAGGATCACGACGCCGAACGTCTCCTCGAACGCGCGCAGCAGCTCGACGGGGAGAGCCGCACCGCCGGAGCAGCAGATGCGGAGGTGCCGCGCCACCTCCGCGGTATCCGCGCCGAGGCGGCGGGCGTGCTCGAGGATGGCCCAGTACATCGTCGGCACGCCCGCGAAGTGCGTGACGTCCTCCCGCACGATCGTCTCGAGGACGGCGCCCGGCTCGAAGCGCGGCATCAGCACGAGCGTGCCGCCTCCGTAGAGGCCGGCGTTCATCTGCACGGTCTGGCCGAACGAGTGGAAGAGCGGGAGCGCGACCAGCGTGGTCATCGTCTCGCCGGCGCCGTAGATGGAACGCACCAGGTCCTGCGTGACGACGGCGTTCAGCCACAGGTTCGCGTGCGTCAGCTCCGCGCCCTTCGGGCGGCCGGTCGTGCCGGAGGTGTAGAGGATGACGGCCGTGTCGTCGGTGCCGGTCGGCTCCGTGGCGAACGTCGTCGGCTGGTCGGCGATCAGCGAGGCGAGCGGCTCGACGCCCTCGATGGGCTGCGTGGCGCGCGGGTCGGCCGGGAGCACGAACAGGTGCCGGCATTCCGCGGCCTGGCTGAAGCCCTCGAGCCCCTCGCGCAGCATCGGCAGCGCCGGCGTGCCCTCGAAGCAAAAGTACGCCGCCGCCACGGAGTCCTCGAGGTGGTAGGCCACCTCGGCGCCCTTGAGCAGCACGTTCAGCGGCACGACGATGCACCCGGCCTTCAGGATCCCGTAGTAGACGACCGGGAAGTAGGGAAGGTTCGGGCAGGAGAGCGCGACGCGGTCGCCCGGTCGGAGCCCGCGCTGGCGCAGCCCGTTCGCGACGCGGCAGGCCAATGCGTCCAGCTCGCCGTACGTCATGCGCCGCTCCCCCTGCACCACCGCCACCCGGTCCGGCGTCATGCGCGCGTTGTGCTCGACGAACGTCGACAGGTTGAGCATGGGGACCTCGCGGTGTGTGGGCCTGTGGATGCCGAGGCGGAAACTGCGGGCGAGGGCGGGCGCGAGCGCGGGCGAACTGCTGGACAACGGCGGGCCCGACTGCGGGCGCGGACTGCGGGCCGGGGCGGGCGCGGGCGAACTGCGGACCACTGCGGGTCCGACGCGGTCGTCATGAACGCGGGGTCGTAGCTCCAGAGGCCGAGCTGCTTGAG
>DASTKT010000123.1:0-4794 GCA_035715725.1 Longimicrobiales bacterium
GCTGCGGCATCCAGGCCGCCACGCACCACCTTCGAGCCCCCACGAATCGACGGGCGCCAGGAGACACCCGGCGCCCGTCCATTCGTCACCCCCGAATCACCCCCCACCCCGCCGTTCCGCAACCGTTCACGCGGGCGACGGCTCGCCGGGGCGGGGGCTGGGACAACTGCGGGGCCAACGGCGGGCGAGGGCGGGGACACAACTCCGGGTCCGACGGCGGGCTTGGGCGGGACCTGCGGGTGGGGGCGGGCGCGAGCGCGAGCGCGGGCTCACTTCGGGTGACGGCGGGCCGGGGCGGGGGAGCTCAGGGTGCCATCGCCGGGCGCCGCGCTCGGCCGAGAATCGGGCCCATGCGGCTCCAGCGGACGGGGAGGGTCCAGGCGGCGGAGGCGCTCGTCTCGGAGGTGGACGGGCGGCTGCCTCCTACCAACGGCTGTGCGGTTTATGCCCGGTTGCGTCGGGGCCCGCCGCGTACCGGCGTTCCCCGGCGCGAAGCCGCCACGCGCCGGAGGCAGGCCAGGCGGGTGGCGGATTTGGTGCGGTATGCGAGCCCAATCCGCCAACCGGGGTGGAGGCCGAAGCGCGCGTGGCGGCTTCGGTGCGCCTGGCGAACACAACCCGCCAACCGTGCGTCGGCCGCTCGCGCTTGGCGGATTGTGCGCGGCCGGGTGGCGCGGGCGTGGAGCGCGGGCGGCGTTTTCCCGGGTGCGAGGCGCGGAGCGGGCTCGTAGCGCGGACTCGTAGCGGGGGCCCGGTTTCTGGCCGGTTGCGCCGCGCCCCGGCGCCTGCCCCCGCTCATTCGAAGGCAGAGGCGCCCACGCGGGCGGACCACCTCGAGCGGTCCACCGACTCCGTGCTGTTCGACGGAGAAGCGACCGGACGGGTGAAGCGCCGGTCCCGCCCCCGCCCGCCGTTGTACCCGCCGTGGGCCCGCGCTCGCGCTCGCGCCCGCCCCGGCCCGCAGTTCCCGCCCCCACCCGGCGTTGGCCCCGGGGTTGTCATCCCCCGCCCCCGCCCTTGCCCCCGCCCGCAGTCTCCGCCCCCGTCCGCCGTCCGCGCCCCTACCCGCCGTCCGCGCCCCCGCCCGCCGTTGGACCCGCAGTTGTCCCCGCCCGCTGTTGGACCCGCAGTCGCCCCGCCTGCCGCTGGACTCGCCGTCGTCGCGCCGTCGAACCCGCAGTTACTCCACCTCCTCCCTCACCTTCTCCGCCACCCGGTCCGCCAGCGCCATCACCGTCAAGTACGGATTGATCTCCAGCGAATCCGGAAACAGCGAGGAGTCCGCCACCCGCAGCCACGGCACGCCGTGCACCCGCCCCCACCCGTCCGTCACCGAGTCCGCCGCCGACCGCCCCATCCCGCACCCGCCCATCAGGTGCGCCGCCGAGACCGTCGTCTTCCCCGGCTTGAAGTGCCGCGCCTGGATCCGCTCGTCGATCCGCTCCATCTCCGACCGCTCGAGCAGCGGCGGGTCCGCCGATGGCGCGTGCACCCGCACCGCGCCGGCCGCGAAGAAGATCCGCGCGGACGCCCGCGTCGCCCGCGCCATCGACTCGACCACCGCCGGCGTGAACCGGTAGTGCACGACGGGCCGCCCGTCCCGGCCCACCGCGATCCGGTTCCCCGGCGTCGCCTTGTCGCACGCCAGCACCAGGATCTGCTGCAGCCGCGGGAACGCCCGCATGAACGCGCTGTGCTCCGCCCCGAAGCCCGTCATGTTCTTCGCCGTCGTGAACGGGAAGTACATGCACGTCTCCAGCACGAACCCCTCCGCCTCCGCCCGGTCCAGGAAGAAGCTCTTCGGGTGCCCCACGTCGTTCGTGATCTCGTGCGGGTGCTCCGCCACCAGGATGTGCGCCGGGTGGCAGGTGAACCCCTCGCCCAGCCGCGGCAGCCGGTTCTTGAAGCCGGACCGGAGCAGCAGCGCCGTCGAGCCGATCGACCCGCCCGCCACGACCACCATCCGCGCCCGCACCCGGTACTCCCCCGGCTCCCACGCCGACGGCTCGCCCTTCCCACCCGCCGGCTTCGCCGCCACGCGCACGAGCACGGCCCGCTCCTCCAGCCGCAGCGCCTCCGCTCTCGTGACCACCTCCACGCCCTGCCGCTCCGCGCTCGGAAGCTGCACCCGGTGCGTCCCCTGCTTCGCCGCGTTCGGGCACCCCAGGTTGCAGAGCGAGCTCCCCAGGCACCCGCGCAGGTTCAGCGGGAACTGCTCGGCGTGGAATCCCGCTCGCTCGCACCCCTCGGCGAACAGCCGGTTGTTGTCGTTTATGCGCTCTGCCGGCAGGAGATGGACGTTGTTCTCCGCCATGTAGCGCCGGGACCGCGCCTCGACGTCGCCGGGCTCCAGCTCCGGCACCGCCCACGCGCGGACGACCCGCTCCGGCGCGATCAGCGACGTCCCCGTGTAGACGACGGTCGAGCCGCCGTACACCCGCCCGAACGCCAGCGTCATCGTCCCGTCCGCCGTCAGGAACCCGCCGCCGTCCTCGTACAGCGCTGGCGCCATCTCCAGCTCCCGGCCGGTGAACTCGTCGTCCGCGAGCTTCGGCCCCTGCTCCAGCACGAGCACGCGCAGCCCGTCGCGCGCCACCGGCCCCAGTGCCTGCGCCACCGTGCCCCCGCCCGCGCCCGAGCCGATGACGACGACGTCGTAGCCGAGCTCCCTCATCGGCGCGCCTCCCACCCTCGCGGGTCCGCCCGGTAGCCGATCTCCGCCGCCGCCGCCGCCCGGCCGTAGTAGCCCATGAACACGAGCGTCCGCACCCCCCACAGCCCGCGCCGCAGCACCAGCGCCGGCGAGTCCTGCACGCTTCGCAGGATCACGCTCCGCCGCGCCACGTCCAGCGAGGTCAGCGTCCGCCCGTAGCGCGCCAGCGGCAGCAGGTTCAGGGCGCGCAGGAACAGCACGAGCTGCCGGCGGAGCGCCGGCGGCCGCTCCCCGAGCTGCCACTCGACGATCCTCTCCAGCTCGCGCCATCCGGCCTCGTCCAGCGCCGCCGACTCCGGTACGATCGCCTCCGCCACCGCCCGGAACACCGGCCGCACCGGCGCCAGGGCCTCCGGCGCACTCGCCGCGCTCGCGCTCATTCGCCTCGTCTCGTTCGGGATCCCGCCCCAACATAATCGCGGCCGCGAACGGCTCGCATGCCCCCCTCGCCGCTGCGCTTGCCGCCGCCGCCGGCGCGCGACTATTCTGCGCCCGGCATTCCGCCGCCCGACTCCTCCCTCCGGAGGAACCGCCCCGACCCTCACCTCGGCGGCCGCCCGCGCGGCCGCGGGAGCCGTCCCCATGCTCCGATTCCCGTTCGCGCGCCCCGCCGCGGCCGTCGTCAATGTCGCCGCCCTCATTGCATGCGTGACGTGCACCCCCGCTCCGGCGGCCACGCCCACGCCGCAAGCGCCGGCCACGCCCGAGGGCCCGGGGAGCATCGCCCGCAAGACGGCCGGCGCCGAGCGCCGGGATGGCTTCGTCCCCTTCTACTACGACCAGCGGACCGGCAAGCTGCTCCTCGAGGTGCCGCGCCTGGACCAGGAGTTCCTCCTCCTGAACTCGCTCTCCACCGGCGTCGGCTCCGATCGCCTCGGCCTCGACCGCGGCACCATCGGCGACGAAGCGCTCGTCCGCTTCGAGCGCCAGGGCCCGAAGCTCTTCCTCGTCCGCCGCAACACCCGGTTCCGCGCGCTCGGCGGCTCCCCCGAGCTCACCCGATCCGTCGACGAGTCCTTCGCCTCGTCCGTCCTCGCCGCGCTCCCCATCGTCGCCGAGGAGAACGGCCGCGTCCTCGTCGACGCCACCGACTTCTTCGTCCAGGACTTCTATGACGTCCGGCGGACGATCCGCCGCGCCGGCCAGGGTGAGTTCCGCCTCGACCGCGACCGCAGCGGGATCTATCTCCCGCGCACGAAGGCGTTCCCGAAGAACACCGAGGTCGAGGTCCTCCTCACCTTCTCCTCGGACAATCCCGGCCAGGAGATCGTGCGCCACACGCCCGACGGCCGCTCGCTCTCGCTCCGCGAGCACTACTCGCTCGTCGAGCTCCCCGGCCCCGGCTTCGCGCCGCGCGCCTTCGACCCCCGCGTCGGCATCTGGCCGCTGCCGTTCTACGACTTCAACCAGCCCTTCGACAAGGACCCGGTCCGCCGCTGGGCCCAGCGCTGGCGCCTCGTGAAGAAGGACCCCGCCGCCGCCATGTCCGACCCGGTCCAGCCCATCGTCTACTACCTCGACCCCGCCATCCCCGAGCCGTACCGCACCGCCTTCAAGGAGGGCGCCGGCTGGTGGACGAAGGTCTTCGAGGCCGCCGGCTTCACGAACGCGTTCCGCGTCGAGGACCTCCCGGCCGACGCCGACCCGATGGACGCTCGCTACTCCGTCATCCAGTGGGTCCACCGCAGCGATCCGGGCTTCTCCATCGGCCCGTCCTTCGTCGACCCCCGGACCGGCGAGATCATCAAGGCCGCCGTCCGCCTCGAGTCCCACCGCTCCATCACGGACTACAACATCTGGGCGGGCGCCAACCCCTCCGTCGCCGGCCCGCTCGGCCAGTGCGACGTCGCCGACGACGGCCCCGGCGACTGGATCGCCGCCCTCGATCCCGACGCCGACGCCACGGCCTTCGCCATGGCCCGCCGCCGCCAGCACGCCGCCCACGAGGTCGGCCACACCCTCGGCCTCGCCCACAACTTCATCGCCGGCAGCTACGGCCGCGCCTCCGTCATGGACTACCCGGGGCCGCTCATGCGCCTCGAGAACGGGCACCTCGACCTCTCCGACGCCTACCGCAACGG
>DASTKT010000124.1:0-41819 GCA_035715725.1 Longimicrobiales bacterium
CCCCCGGCCCCGCCCTGACGCGTCGTACCCAACGGCCCGCGGACGCGCCCAACTGCGCGGCTTTCCCCATCCCTTCGCGTCTTCGCGTGACGAAATCGACCTGGAGGCGCCCGCCCGAAGCGCCGTTAGCGCGCCGCGAACTCGCCCGCCGTGATCTCCCAGACCATGGTGTCCCGGGGCCGGCCGTCGGGCGTGGTGGTGTTCGCGGCGAGCGTGCGGGTGTGGCGGTAGCCGAGGCGGCGGGGGATGGCGGCGCTGCTCACGTTGGCGGGATCGCAGCGGATCTCCATCCAGCGCGCGCCGAGGTCCTCGAAGCCGACGCGGGTCGCGGCGGCGGCGGCCTCGGTGGCGTAGCCGCGGCCGGTCACGTCGGGGCGGAGCCAGTAGCCGATCTCGAGGGCGCCGGGCTCCTCGCCGGGGTGGATGCCGATGCCGCCGAGGAGCTCGTCCTCGGCGGGCGGAAAGATCCCGTAGGCCCACTCCTCGCCGGCGAGGAAGCGGTCGCGGAAGAGGGCGAGCCGGGTCTCGAGGGAGGCGAGATCGGCGGGCTCGCTCACCGCCCAGTCGAGCCAGGGGCGGAGGTGGTCGAGGCTCGCGTGGAGGGCGCGCTCGAGCAGCGGCGCATCCGCCGGGCGGAGCGCGCGCAGCACCAGCCGGCGGGTCGGGATACGGAGCGGAGGTGACGACGCGCTCATCGCTCAGGCTATAACGCCGGCGAGGGGCGTGGAGCAAGCCGGGCGGCACCGTCGAGGGAGACGGGGCCGCCCGGCGCCGCGCTCAGGCCACGGCGGCGGGGCGCTGGCGCCGCAGCAGCGCGGCCACGGCGGCGGGCTCGAGCGGGCGGGCGTAGTGGAAGCCCTGCGCGAAGCCGCATCCCATGGCGCGGAGCGCATCGCGCTGGCGCGGCTCCTCGACGCCCTCGGCCACGGTCCGCATCGACAGCATCTCGCCGAGGGAGACGATGGCGCGGGTGAGCGCGTCGTCGCCGCCGCCGGCACCGATGCCGGAGACGAAGGCGCGGTCGATCTTGAGGATGTCGGCGGGGAACTTCTGCAGGTACTGGATCGACGAGTAGCCGGTGCCGAAGTCGTCGATGGCGACGCGCACGCCCAGCCCGCGGATGGCGCGCAGCCGCGCGACGATCGCCTCGTCGTCCTGGATGACCACGCTCTCGGTGATCTCGATGACGAGGCGGTGGGGCGGCAGGCCGGAGTCGCCGAGCGCGGCGGCGATGTCGGCGCAGATCGCGTCGTCCTGGAGCTGCCGGCCGGAGACGTTGACGGAGAGCGTGACGCCGCCGAGGGAGTCGCCGATGTCGGGCCAGTCGGCGGCCTCGGCGCACGCCTCGCGCAGGACCCAGCGGCCGAGCGGCACGATGAGCCCGGACTCCTCCGCGGCCGGGATGAACATGCCGGGCGGGACGAGGCCCCGGACCGGGTGCTGCCAGCGGACGAGCGCCTCGGCGCCGGCCACGCGCTCGGTGGCGAGGTCGATGACCGGCTGGAAGTGGAGGCGGAACTGGCCCTCCGCCAGCGCGGCGCGGATCTCGGCCTCGAGCGTCAGCTTGTCGCGGATCGCGCTCTGCATCCCCGGCTCGAAGAGCGTGATGCGGCCGCGCCCGCCGCGCTTCGCCTCGTACATCGCGAGGTCGGCGTTGCCGAGCAGGTCGTCGGCCGTGGAGCCGGCCGCCGCGCGGGCGATGCCGATGCTCACGCCGACGTCGACCTCGCGCCCGTCGAGCGAGAGCGGGCGCCGCATGGCGGCGGCGATGCGCTCGGCGACGAGCCCCGCGTCGTCCGGCGTCACCAGGTTGCGCAGCAGCACGCCGAACTCGTCGCCGCCGATGCGGGCGACGGTGTCGCAGCCGCGGGTGGCGTTCAGGAGCCGGCCCGCGACCTGGCCGAGCAGGCGGTCGCCCTCGCCGTGGCCGAAGGAGTCGTTGACGTTCTTGAAGTTGTCGAGGTCGAGGAAGAGGACCGCGATCGCGTCGGGGTCGGGATCCTCGATCAGCGCGCGCTCGATCTGGCCGCGCAGCCGCTTGCGGTTCGCGAGGCCGGTGAGCGGGTCGTGCGTGGCCTGGTGCGCGAGCTGCGCCTCCAGCACGGCGCGCTCGGTCACGTCGCGCGTGTTCAGCACGATGCCGCCGATCGCCGGATCGTCGAAGCGGCTGCTCCCGAGCGCCTCGATATGGCGCCACTCGCCGTCGCGGCTGCGGAAGCGGCAGACCGTGGAGGCGGTGGTGCCGGGCGCCTGCGTGACGCCGGCGAGGAACGCCTTGAGGCGGGGCTCGTCGTCGCCATGGACGAGCTCGGCGAGGCGGGTGCCGACGACGTCGTTCGGCGCCCAGCCGAGGACGCGGTCGACGGACGGGCTCACGAAGCGCACGGTCGTGTCCGCCGCGATGACCGTGATCAGGTCGGAGGAGTGCTGGACGAGCGCGCCGAAGCGGGCCTGGAGGCGGAGCAGCTCGCGGGCGGAGACGATCTGGCGGGCGAGGACCAGGCCGGTGAGCGCGAGGGCGGTGAGCACGATGCCGGTGACGCCGGAGGCGCCGTCACGGAGCTGGTAGAGGAGCAGCCCGAAGCCGAGTGCGACCGCGGCGTAGGGGAGCGCATGCAGCTCGCTGGCGCGGGCGAGGCGGTCCGAAGCGCGGGAGCGCGCGTGGCCTTGCGCGGCCTCCGTGGAGCGGCGCTCCCAGGCGCGCGCGTGCGGCGCGGCGAGCCAGAGGAAGGCGGTGAGCTGCCAGCCGAGGTCGATCCAGCCGCCGCTGTGGTACGCGCCGTCGCGGACGACGACGACGCCGTAGGCCAGGTCGGTGAAGCAGGCGACGGCGGCGCCGAGGGCGAGGAGCGTTAGCGCGCGGCTGCTCGCGGCGCGGCGCCGGAGCCGCACGACCGTGAAGCCGAAGAGCAGCGCGAGGTCGCCGGCGGGGTAGGCCACGGAGAGCGCCTGCTCCCAGATGGAGCCCTGGGCGCCGCGCAGCATCGGCGCGAGCACGAAGACCCACACGACCGCGCCGCCGGAGACCATGACCGTGGTGACGTCGAGCCAGAACTTGAGGCGCTCGCCGCGGCGGGGCGCGAAGGGGAACGCGAGCAGCCCGGCGATGAGCAGCGGGTAGTGCGCGATGTAGGCGACGTCGACCCAGGACGCGGAGTGCCCGGCGCCGAGCCCGGCATCGTGGATGAGCCAGAGGTCGTTCGTGACGGTGTACCACGCGAACGCCACGGCGAGGAGCTTCCAGGCGCGGGCGACGCGGGGCTCGGCGGCCGAGCGCCAGGCCTCGCCCAGCGCCGCGGCGCTCGCGGCGAGGGGGATGGGGAGCGCGGCGACGCCGGCGATGAGCGCGCGCTCGCCGGGCGAGCCGGCGGCGATCCAGAGTGCCTGCACGAGGAGAATCGCCGCGCCGCCGAGGCAGAGCCGGCCGCCGGGCGTGTGCAGCCACGCCAGCGGACGGGTGTCCGCGGAGCCGTCCATCTCGGGAGCGGCGGCCACCCCGTCGTCGGGGCAGACCAGGAGGTTCCACATGGATTTTCGATCCGGTCCGGCCGGCAGATCCGGGCGGGGAGGTGCGGCGTGAGGCGTACCTCAGATGGAGGATCGGCCGAATCCGGCGGGAGTTGAGCGGCGGGCGGCTCGGCGCGGGCGCGCCGCCGCTCCGCCGGCCGGGCGGTTCGGCCGCCGCCGGCCCCGCCGTCCGATCGTTCTACAGCGTGTCGAGGAAGCGCAGGAGCGCGAGGCGCTGGCCGAGCGGGAGCGCCTGGAAGGCGGCGCGGGCGCGCGTCGCCTCGCCGCCGTGCGCGGCCACGGCGTCGGCGACGCCGAGGACGCGGCCATCGTGCAGCAGCTCGCGGCGGTAGCGCACGCCCATCAGGATGGCGGTGCGGATCTCGGTGGGGGTGGAGCCACGGCCGCAGACGCTGCGGAGCGCGGGCCCCATGTCGTGGAGGAGCAGGTCCGAGTAGAGCGCCACGGCCTTGTGGTCGAGCGCCGCCACGGGGCTGCTCCCCGTGCGGAGCACCGGCGTGTGGCACGCCGTGCAGCCGATCTCGTGGAAGATGCGCTCGCCGCGGGCGACGATGGCGGCGTCCTCCGCGTCGCGCGCGGGCGCGCGCCGGAGCGGCGCCAGGAAGCGGACGAACGCGGAGAGCAGGTCGAGGCGGCGCTGGTCGATCTCCGGCTCGGGCGTCGGGTCGGAGCCCGGCGGGAACGGGCGGCCGTCCAGCGTGCCCTCCGCCGGGCGGAGCGGGCTGGTGAGCCCCATCTCGAAGTGGAGCGCGCCGGCGACGAACTCCGGGATGCTGCGCGCCTCGGCCTTGCGGCCGAACCGGCCGATCCGGCCGTCGCTGCCCTTGCCGACGCGGCCGGAGATGCCGTCGTGGTCGCGGTCGGCGGAGTCGGCGTGCGCGGCGAGCGTGGAGTCGGGGACCGCCTCGGCGAGGCCGAGGCCGAACAGGAACGGCACGGTGAAGCGGGCCTGCTCCGTGGCGGCTGCGGGCACGGCCTCGCCGCGGATGCCGCGGGCGACGAGGAGCGGCGTGGCGCGGGTGCGGACGTTCTCGCCGCCCGCGGCGGTGAGCGTGTCGCAGCGGTTCGGCGGGATGAAGCGCGTCGCCTTGCGCAGCCGCTGCTCGCCGGTGCCGCCGGGGGCGGGGTCCGTGTGGCACGCGCTGCACTGGTTCTCGTTGAAGAGCGGGCCGAGGCCCTCCTCGGGCGAGAAGATCTTGTCGAAGAGGGCGGCGCCGGCGCGGAAGTCGGCGATTTGGGCGGGCGTGAGGCCGGGGAGCGGCTCGCCCGCCGCGGCAGCGACGGCGGCGGCGGCGCGCAGCTCCGCGACCCCGTCGGGCCTGGGCGCCGCGCGGCCGCAGGCGGCGAGGAACGCGAACGCAGCGACGGCGGCGGCGGGACGTGGCCGTCGCGGCGCGGGCGCGCGGCGGCGTGCGGGCGGCGTGCCGCGGCGCGTGGCGGCGGGGGCGGACGCGCTCGCGGACGCGCTCGCGGACGTGCTCGCGGCGGCCGGGCGGCGGGCGCCGCTTGACCGCGGCGGCGCGGGGTCGGAAACTGTGCGGCTCAAGACGACTCCTGGAAAGGACCGAATCGATGCCCGGCCGTCCTTACGTACTGGCGGAGACCCCGTGGAAGACGGTGCAGGCGATGGAGTACGACGTCGCCGTGCTCCCCTGGGGCGCCACCGAGGCCCACAACTACCACCTGCCGTACGGCACCGACGTGCAGCAGTCGGAGCGCATCGCCGCGGAGGCGGCGCGCCGGGCGTGGGAGGCGGGCGCGCGCCCGGTCGTCCTCCCGACGGTGCCGTTCGGCGTGAACACGTCGCAGCTCGACATCCCGCTCACCATCAACCTGAATCCGTCGACGCAGCTCGCGCTGCTGGACGACGTGGCGGCCTCGCTGGAGGCGCAGGGGATCGGCAAGCTGGTCGTCCTCAACGGCCACGGCGGGAACGACTTCCGCTGGATGATCCGGGAGCTGCTGCCGCACCGGGAAATCTTCATCGCGGCGGTGGACTGGTGGAAGGTCGCCGACGCGCGGGCGTTCTTCGACGAGCCGGGCGACCACGCCGGCGAGCTCGAGACGTCCGTGATGATGCACCTCTTCCCCGACCTCGTGCTACCCCTGGAGGAGGCGGGGGATGGGGCGACGCGGAAGCCGAAGCTGCGGGCGCTGCGCGAGGGGTGGGCGTGGACGCCGCGGCGCTGGACGCAGGTCACGGCCGACACCGGGGTGGGGGACCCGCGCCGCGCGACGGCCGAGAAGGGGGCGCGCTACCTCGAGGTGTTGACCGGGATGCTGGCGGAGTTCCTGGTCGAGCTGGCGAAGGCGGACGCGGACGACCTGTACGAGGGCCGCCCCGGCGGCGCCTGACCGCCCCGCCCCGGCTGGCGGGCGACGCTCCGGCGGTCACCGCCCGCCGGCGACGCGGACCGCCATCGTCGCCCACCCCGCGGCGCCGTAGCGTGCGTCCGAGATGCGCACGTACTCGCCGTCCGCCCGGTACTCCGTCTCGAAGTACGGGAAGCGCGCCCAGCGCAGGAACGGCCGGACCTCCGGGGAGGCCGCGGCCCGGCGAGCGGCCGGATCCGCCGCGCCGGTGGGGAGCGCATCGCGGCGCAGCTCCAGGCGCCACGGCAGCACGTGCAGCGTGCCGAAGCGGTACGTGTCGCCATCCCGCACGACGACGTCCCGCACGAGCGGATTCAAGGCGACGGGCGCCACCATGACGGCGCCGGGCGCGAGGCGGCGCGGCGCGAAGGCGCGGAGCACCGCGCCACGCCCGGCCACGCCCACGAGCAGCATCGCGAGCGTGTACGCGGCGACGGCGGCGAGCGCGATCCGCGCGGGGCGCGCCGCGGCCGCCTCGCGCGCGCCCGCGGTCCGGCGGCGCGCGGAGAGCCAGACGGCCGCGCCGAGCGCGAGCAGGATCCACGGATCGACGATGAAGAGCGCATCGCCGTAGTACCACGCGTCCCGGAACGGCATGAGCCAGCGCATGCCGTACGTGTTCATCCAGTCGAGCGTCGGGTGTGTCAGGATCGAGACGAAGGCGAGGAGCAGGACCTGGCGCGGCCGCGCGGGGGCGCCGCCGTCGCGCCCGGGCTCGAAGCCCGTGGCGCCGCGGCCGCGCGGCGTCCGGTTTCGCCGTCGCACCCAGCGGTCCCACGCCAGCACCAGCGCGGTGAGCACGAACGGCAGGACCGCCAGCGCGAGCACGCCATGGGTCCAGCCGCGGCGCAGCTCGAGCCCGCGCCCGAGCGGCACGGCGACCACGTCGATGTCCGGGAAGTTCGCGCCGATGACCAGCGTGGCCATGGCCAGCGGCGTGCGGCGCTTGAGGCCCGCCTGGCCGAGCGCGGCGCCGACGAGCGAGTGGGTCAGGTTGTCCATGGCGTCGTTGCGGCCGCCGGGAACGTTGGACCCGGCGGCAGATGGGAAGTGAACGGCGTGAGGGAGCAGGAGATCGATCGATCGCCCGCTCCCCCACTCCCCCGCTCGTCCACTCCGGTCAGTTCGCCGCCGTCTCCGTCGGCATCGTCCACCCCAGCTTCTTCCCCTTGTTCTGCGCTTCCAGCCACTTCAGGAGCGGCTGGAAGTACTCGACCATGGCGGAGGCGTCGATGTCGCGCTGGCCGGTCATCTCGAAGAGCGTCTGCTGCCATGGCTGGCTCTGCCCCTTCTCGAGCATCGCCTGGAGCTTCCGGCCCGCCTCCTCGCTGCCGTAGAAGGAGCAGCGGTAGAGCGGGCCGGTGAAGCCGGCGGCGCGGCACATCGAGCGGTAGAACTGGAACTGGAGGATGCGGGCGAGGAAGTAGCGCGTGTACGGCGTGTTGGCCGGCACGTGGTACTTGGCGCCCGGATCGAAGTCGGCCTCGCTGCGCGGGCTCGGCGGCGCGATCCCCTGGTACTTCGCGCGCAGCTGCCACCACGCCTTGTTGTAGTCCGAGGGCTTGACCTCGCCGGAGAAGACCTTCCAGCGCCACTGGTCGATGAGCAGGCCGAAGGGGAGGAACGCCACCTTGTCCATGGCCTGGCGGAGCAGGAGCGCCGTATCTCCGGAGGCGGGCGGGATCTCCTGCAGCAGGCCGACCTGCTTCAGGTACGTCGGCGTGATGCTGAGGGCGATGGCGTCGCCGATGGCCTCGTGGAAGCCATCGTTGGCGCCGTTCTGGAAGAGGTACGGCTGCTTCTGGTACGCCAGGTAGTAGTAGTCGTGCCCCATCTCGTGGTGGATCGTCACGAAGTCCTCGCCCGTAGGCTCGAGGCACGCCTTGATGCGGACATCCTCCTTCGTGTCGATGTCCCAGGCGCTGGCGTGGCAGACCACGTCGCGGTCCCGCGGCTTCGCGAGCAGCGAGCGCTCCCAGAACGTCTTCGGCAGCGGCTGGAGCCCGAGGGAGGTGAAGAAGCCCTCGGCGTACTTCGCCATGCCGACCTGGTCCACCTTCTTCTGCTCCAGCAGCGACGTGATGTCCACGCCGCCGCCGGTCTGCCCCTTCGGGGCGACGACGTCGTAGATGTTGCCCCACTCCTGCGCCCACATGTTGCCGAAGAGGTGCGCGGGGATGAGGCCGTTCGGCGGCACCAGGTCGGTGCCGTACTTCTCGCCGAGCTTCGTGCGGACGTAGGCGTGGAGCTGGAGGTAGAGCGGCCGGACCTGCGCCCACAGGCGGTCCAGCTCCTTCTCGAACTCCCGCGGCGTCATGTCGTAGCCGGCCCGCCACATCTCGCCGGTGTCCTCGAAGCCCAGCTCGCGGGCGCCCTTGTTCGACAGCTCGACGAAGCGGGTGTAGCGGTCGCGCATGGGGCGGGAGATGGTGTGCCAGCCGGCCCACGCGTCCAGCAGCGCCTTCGGGTCCCGGCTCTCGCGCAGGATCTTCTCCAGGTCCGGGAGCTGGAGGCACTCGTCCTTCATCTCCGGCACGCCCTTCCGGCAGTACTTCCCCTTCCCGTAGTCGGCGTTCAGGCCGACCTGCAGGCGGGTCAGCTCCGACGCCTCGGCCGGATCGCTCGGCGGCGGCGCGACGAGCGCGAGCTTCAGCAGCGTGAGCTCGCGGCGCAGCTTCGGCTCGAGCTGCAGCCCGTCGAAGCGCTTGGCCGCGAGCGCGTCGCGCTGCAGCGCGACGGAGTACGTCGTCTGCGCGTCCGCGGACAGCTCCTCGGTGTCGTCCGTGATGAAGTTCTGCGCGACCCAGTCGGCGCGGCTCGCCTTGATGCCCAGGTCGGTCAGCTCCTTCTCGGCCCTGTCCATGAAGGCCCGGGCCTCGGCCTCGGTCGGCTTCGCGGCGCCGGGCTGCTGCGCGGCGGCGCCGGAGCCGGCGAGGAGGCAAAGCACGAGCGCGGCGGTGCATCGAGTTCGCATGGGTGGTTCACTCAGCGTGTGTGGTTTGCTGCCACTGGCGGCTCGGAAGGTCGGCGTGCGGGCGGTCGACGCAACGCCGTCGGGACGCCGGCCTGCCGGGGCGGGCCCGGGAACGACCGGCCAACGTGCACCGGCCACCGCCCAAATCCATGCGCTTCGGCTCCTCGCAGGATGCTGCGTCCGCTCGCTCACCCCTGGACCGACGAGTCGGCTCTCCCGCCCTTCGCTGGAGCGAGCGTGTACTCCGTGTTGGGATCGTCTGGCCTGTGAGCAGTGGATACGATTCGGCGCTCGCGCATGAGTATCCTGAGCCAGCGGTTTACCGGGCTTTGCGTGAGGCCGAGTTCCTCCTGGATGCGAGCCCTCGGGAGCGATCCCTCGCGGGCCAGGAGTTCCAGAATCTGCTTCCGCCGATCAGACCGCGCCGCCTTTCGCCGACGGGACGTGATGGCTGCGTTCTGCCCCTCAACTTCGCCATCTCGCCCCGCGGACCGGAGAAAAGGCGCGAGGGAATAACTAGTTCCACGCCCGGCCTGGGACATGACCGTTAGACCGCGATCGACAAGATCCCCAAGCTCGCGCGTCGCAATTCGACTGTCTTCTCCGCTTAACTGCCGAAATCGCGCATTCGTGACACGTTCGCCATTTCCCATGAGCGCCAGCGCCATGCGCTGGTTGCGCGACAGATCTCCACCGTTCGGGATGGATCTAAGCCAGTTTATAGTGTCATGGTCGAGAAGAGACTGTCGTGGAAAGATGACGCGAAAGGTGCTGATCGTATTCTCGAAGCGCGGGGGGCTCATCTCCGCGTCGCGCAGCGCCTCGATCATGGCAGCAATGCCAGAACCGCGGTGCTCCGCGATCGCCTCTCCTGTCGCCGGATCCACGGCATCCTCCAGCAACTGCATCAGGACGCGATTCCTCGCGCTGGATACGGAGGAAAGCCCGAGGGACTCTACGTTCACGGTGCCGTAGAGTCCGCCAGGGTTGACGATCTCTAGCCGATCGCTGAACAACTCGACCTGCACGGCAGTCCCTTGCGCGAGCCTGCCAAGATCCCGATGTGCCAAGGCGTTGACGATGGCCTCGCTCAGAGCCGGGATCGGCACCTCCGCGGGCGTAGCACGCACCGCGCCGGCCTGGCGCCGTGAATGCCGCATGTTGAGCTGCAGAAAGGCGAGGGTGTCTGCGACCATCTCTCGCAGAGAGCCCTCGATCCTCAGATCGTCGAGCTGCCGCTCCCCCGATGGCCCAAGCTCCCCCTTCCGCGCACCCGGGTATGCAGTCGCAAGAACCGCAAATTGCGGGAAGAAGGCCTGTGGCTCGCGACCAAATACGAGCAGCCCGGCCACGGATGGTACATACGTGTCCGCGAGAGGAACTACAACCTTCAACCCACGAAGGATCTGCTCATCGGTCTTGTCCCGGAACCGCTTACGGCGAACCCGAACGCGACTGACGAACGAGGACAGCGCGGCAGAATCGAGATCCTCCTTGTTCGCCCCGGCGACTGGCTGCGCATCATCGTCCGGCTGTCCCCGGGCCGACAGAAGGACGTAGACCTCGTATGGCGTGGCCTGCCGATCCGCATCCCCGACCCGAACAAAGACACCGTTCGCAAGGCCGCTCGCGCGATAGTAGCAAGGCTTCTCCCCTGGGAGTAGCTCGTTGACCTGTGCTACGACCACTGCCTTCCCATCGAGGTGGTGAACCGCCAGGGGCGGGGAAAGGCGCGGCTCCATTTCCGCGCACTGGCTCGCAAGATCCTGCAATACCTTCTTCGCATCGTCCACGCCCGTAACCGCAAAATCCGACGCCTCGTCGACGCCCAAGACGATCACTCCGCCCCCCGGAGAGTTGGAGAACGACGACAGGGTTTCCCAGAGGCGTTTCGGACAATCGGTCTTGGCCTTCTTCACCTCGATATGAGCCAAATCAGTCCGCGCCAACCGGACTTCGTTCAGAAGCTCCCTCAACTCGTTATCGCTCATCTACGTTCCGGTCGAGAGTCAAGCGTCGCGTCCATCCAACGCCGGGTAGGCCTGCCGACACGCAACGGCTGGTGTGACCCCGGAGGTGGCTTGCTACTCCTTGGCAAGCTACTTCGGTTGGCAAGGCAGTGGCAAGGCCAATCCAGCACTAGGGTTCTGGCCAGAACCAGGAGTTGCCAGGCTGCTGCGGTTGGCAAGGCAGTGGCAAGGGGCCGTTTCGCAGTCTGGATCCTGGCCGTAACCCGGTCCGATCGGAGCACTCGCGGGATTCCCAGTAAGCTTGGCAGGGCGTTAACAAGGTTTTGGTAACCCCCGGAGGCTGACGCTCAGCCCGATGTGATCACATCGGCGCGATGCCGCTTAGCGCTCGGGGATTAGCATCCGATCAGCAAGGCTTGTCGCAAGCGTCGTTAGGTGGCGGGTCGGCAGCGAGAACGCGGCCTTGGGTCCCCATCGTCGAGGGCACGCGTGAATCGTACAGGACGGCCGGGTTATGCCCATAACCCACCGCGCCCCGGACTGGCGTTAAGCACGGGAGAAACCTGTGCCGGGGTGCAATCGTACGTCGGCGGCAGCGAAGGCCGGGCACCGCGTCGCTCCCGCTGCCGCTCGTCCTGAACAACCTACCTCGTGGGCACGCCCGCCGCCGCCCGCAGGAGCCGGTCGTAGAAGCGCACGGCGTCGAGGTACGAGTCGACCGGGACGCGCTCGTCCGTGCCGTGCAGCCGCTCGAGGTCGCTCGGCGCCACGCGGATCGGCATGAAGCGGTAGATGTTGGCGGTCAGCCCCTCGAAGTGGCGCGAGTCCGTGCCGCCGACCACGAGGTAGGGGGCCACGACGGTGCCGGGGAACACCTCGCGGATCGAGCGCTGGAGCAGCCGGAACTCCGGCGCCGCGGGGTCGGAGACGTGCGACGGGTTCGACGTGAAGTTGTGCAGCGGCGCGATGCGGACCCGCGGATCGGCCACGACCTCGCGGACGTGCGCGAGCACGCCGTCGACGGTGTCGCCCGGGCGGATGCGGAAGTTCACGACGGCGGTCGGGCGCGCGGGGAGCACGTTCTCCTTCGGGCTGCCGGCGAGCATGGTCGGCGCCGTGGTCGTGCGGATCATGGCGTCGGTGGCGGGGCTCGCCGCGAGGCGCCCCTCGACGAGCCCCTTCGTCAGCCAGAGGTTCGCGAACGTGGCGCGGGCCACGCCGCCCAGCTCCGGGGCGACGTACTCGAACATGGCGCGCGCCGGCCCGTCGAGGCGCGCCGGCATCGGGTGGTCCTGCAGGCGGACGAGCGCGCGGGCGAGGATGCCGACGGGCGTCTCGCGCGGCGGCATGGACGAGTGGCCGCCGGCCGAGGGCACGGCCAGCTCCACGCTGACGGAGCCCTTCTCGGCGATGCCGACGAGCGCGGCCGGCGCGGCCAGGCCGGGGACCGCGGCCGGGAAGATCGCGCCGCCCTCGTCCAGGATGAAGGCGGGGCGAACGCCGCGCCGCCGCAGCTCCCCGGCGACCGCACGGGCGCCCGTCCCCCCCACCTCCTCGTCCTTGCCGAACGAGAGGTAGACGGTCCGGCTCGGCCGGAAGCCCGCGCGCAGCAGCCCCTCGACCGCCTCCAGCTCCGCCAGGACGTTCACCTTGTCGTCGAGCGCGCCGCGCCCCCAGACGTAGCCGCCCGACACGGTGCCGCCGAAGGGCGGCTGCTGCCAGCGCGCCTCCGTCCCGGGCTCCACCGGGACGACGTCCATGTGCGCCATGAGAACGATCGGCGGCCGCGTCGCGTCGGCGCCCGGCCAGGTGTAGAGGACGCCCCGCTCGCCGACGGCCTCCCGGGCGAGCGCCGCGTGCACGTGCGGGAACGCGCCGCGCAGGTAGCTCTCCAGCCCGGCGAACTCGGCCACCGGGAAGCGGGCCGAGTCCTGGTACGAGATGGTGCGGAAGCGCAGCGCGCCGGCCAGCCGCTCGATCGCGCCGGGGTCCACGGCGCGCCGGGGCGCGGGCGGCACCTCCGGTTGGCGGCTCGCGAGGCGCGCGCTGCGCGCCGGGACGAGCGCGGCGAGCACGACGACGGCGGCGAGCAGCAGGCCGCCGGCGAGCAGGAGCGGTCTCCTCATCGGGCCTCCGGGCCGGAGCGGAGTGGTGGCGGGCGCCCCGAATGTGCGTGCACCGGGCGCCGGCGCGCCACCCCGCCGCGGGGCGCCGGAGGGAGACTCCCGCCCCGTATCCGGCCCCATTACCTTCAGCGGAACAACATCTTGCCACCCGACAGCGTGGAGTCTAGCGCGTGACCACCGGCGTGCTGCTGCTCAACTTCGGTGAGCCCTCCGAGGCGACGCCGGAGGCCGTCATCCCGTTCCTCGAGCGGATCTTCCTCATGAACGCGCCGCTCGAGTCCCACGCGGCGCCGGACGCGGTGCGCGCTCGCGCGCGCCAACTCGCCGAGCAGCGTGCGCCGGGGCTGATCGACGAGTACAACGAGATCGGCGGCTCGCCGCTGAACGAGCAGGCACGGCAGCAGGCGGACGACCTGGCGCGCGAGCTGGGCCGGCGGGGCCACGACGCGCGGGTCTACGTCGCCATGCAGTTCGCCGATCCGCTGATCGAGGACGTGCTGCGCCGCGCACGGGCGGAGGGCGTCGAGCGGCTCGTCGCGCTGCCGGTCTACCCGGTGTGCGGCCCGTCCACGAACGTGATGGCGCTCGAGCAGACGCGGTCCGCGCTCGGCGCCATCGGCTGGGACGTCCCGCTCACCGAGGTGAGCGGCTGGCACCGGCACCCGGCGTACGCGCGGCTGCGGGCGGAGGGCATCGTGCGCGCGGCCGAGGAGGCCGATGTCGACCTGTCGGATCCGGCGGTCCGGCTCGTCTTCTCCGCCCACGGCACGCCACTGAAGTACATCCACGCCGGCAGCCGTTACCGCGACTACACCGAGGAGAGCTGCCAGGCCATCGCCGACGCGGCCGGCGTCGAGCAGTTCGAGCTCGGCTACCAGAACCACGGCAACCGCCCCATCGAGTGGACGAAGCCGGACATCGACGAGGTCATCAAGACCGTCGCCGCCGAGGCCGTCGTCGTCGTCCCCGTCAGCTTCATGCACGAGCAGTCCGAGACGCTCTCCGAGCTCGACATCGAGCTGTGCGAGGAGGCCGAGGAGCGCGGCCTCGCGTTCCTGCGCGTGCCCGTGCCGCACGACGAGCCGCAGTTCGTCGCCATCCTCGCCGACCTCGTCGAGGCGGCGCTCCTCCGCGGCGACGGCCCCGTCGAGCTCCGCCCCTGCCGCTGCCGCCGCACGGCGGATACGTGGTGCACGAACGGGTAGGAACGGCCGAGCGGCCACGCTACTGCGGCGTCGTGCCCAGGCTGCGCAGCAGCGCCTCGAGAGCCGGCCAGGCGATCGGGAGCTGGAGGAAGGCGACGCCGTCCGGAGGCACCACCACCTCCTGGCGCTGGCGGCTGCTGCTGAAGTAGACGACGGGGCGGCCGAGCGCTCCCACCGCCGCGACGCGGAAGGGCGGCAGATCGACGTCGCAGAGCATCAGCCCGCACCGGTCGGTAAGCGCGGGGTCAGCCAGATCGGCGCCGGTCAGTCGGTAGACCGTCCATCCATGCGGCTCGAGGAAGTCGGTCAGCATCTCGGCGATGTCGAAATTCGCCGTCGCGATGCAGATCGGCGGTCCGGCCGGCACGTTGGGGCTCCGGTTGGGGTTCCGGTCCATAGCGACCCGCATTCTCGGGGGCGGCGTCGCCGCGTGCGAGCCCACGACGCACCCAGTTTCGTGCGAGTTTGCCGATCTGACACGCGCCTGCCGCGACTCCTCCGCTTCGTCCCGCCGCGCCCCGGTCTTCACCAAACCTTCACAGAACCCGCACAACTTCCTCACGTTCGGCCCCATGCGCCGCGCCGCTCCGGCAGTCAGGTTGTGAACCAAACGCCACATCCGCTCGGAGGCGGTGATGGACACCTCGCTGCTCGTCCACGACGACGTCGTGGAGGTCGTGGCCAGTGGAATGGCCGAGTTCGACCAGTGCGCGGACCTGGTCGCGCGCCTGGCGGCTGAGCTGCGCGTGCGACCGGGGTTCGCCGGGCTGCTGGATGTGCGGGGGCTCGACTACCTCCCCAACGTCCGCGAGGCGCGGGCGCTCGCCGACCTGCTGGTCTCGCACCGGCCCGCCTTCGCGGGGCGCGTGGCCATCGTGACGCAGCCGGGGGCGCATTTCGGGATGGGGCGGCTCCAGACCATCGTGGCGTCGCTGCATGGCGTGCCGGTCGAGGCGTTCACCATGCCCGGCCAGGCGATCTCGTGGCTGAAGACGGGCGCGGCGTGAGCGGCCGGGGCCGACGCTCGGCCACGGCCCTCCAGCCGCGAGGCGGCCCGGCTCCGCGCGGGGCGTAGCGCGGCGCGGCACGCGGGGCTAGCTTTGTCGGATCGACCGCCTCCCCGGCCGACCCCCCACGCACATCCATGACCCGCCTCGAGCTTCTGACGGCTCCCCTGGAGGGCCTCTCCATCCAGCAACGCGTCCAGGCATTGATCCATGCACGGGAGCTCGGCCTGGAGATCGCCGAGGCGGCCGCCCCGCAGGAGCTCCACGAGCGCGTCGACGCCGGCACATGGCTGCGGCGGGTCGTCGACCCCGCGATCGCCGCGGGCGTGCTCGCGCCGGACGCCGCGCAGGAGTGGCGCCGCCGGTGCCGCGGCGCCGAAGGGCTCACGGATCCCCGCGTCGTCGCGTTCCTGTTCGGCTGGTACGAGCACTCGCTGCTGCGGATGGGCGAGGTGCGCGGCGATCCGGTCATTCTCGAGTAGCCGGGGCCCGCGCCGTCCCGGCGTGGCGGTCGGAGATGCGAAAGGGAGCGCCGCCCGATCGGGCCGCGCTCCCTTTCGCGTGAACCCGCGCGGAGGTCAGTCGAGCAGGTGGCGCGCCAGGAAACCCGCCGCGATCCCCGCACCGAGCGCGATTCCCGCGGAGCGCATCGGATTCGCCGCGACCTGATCGCGGACGTCGTCGCCCAGCTCCTTCACGCCGTGCCCGACGGAGGCGAGCCGGTCCACGAGGCCACCGAACCCGCTCGTCATCCCATCACCGACCGCCGCCACGCGGCCGCTCAGGCCGCTCGCCGCCTGCGACGCTCGCCGGGACGACGGCTGCGGCGCCCGCTGCGGTGCGCCCTCGGACGCCGGCGGCGCGGCCGCCGGCGACGCCGCGGCGGCCGGGGACTTCCGCCGCGCCGAGGCGCCGCGGCTCGAGGCGCCCGACTTGGCCGCGCCGGCGCTCGTGCGCCGAGCGGCCGACGTGCCACCGGCCCGCGCGCCGCTCGCGCTCCGCGAGGCGCCACCGCTCTTCGAGCCGGCGGCGCCCTTCGACGCACCGCCGCTCTTCGAGCCGCGGGTGCTCTTCGCGCCACCGCGGGCGCTCGGCCGATCCGTGCCCGAGCGGGTCTCCTCGTTCGTGGCCATTCTGCCTCCTTCGTCGACGGACGTGAAAGACCATGCCGGAGGCGGGGCAAGTAGTGGGCCAGCTAACACGAACCGTGGACGGGAGATCCGCCGACCCTCAGCAGCGCCGCCGGCGCATCCACCAGGTACCGACCAGGATGCCCGTGGCGCCGCCCAGCGCGCCGGCAAGGATGGTCAGCTCGCGTCGGCTCAGGCCGAACGCATCGAGGGCGAGGAGCGTGGCGGATTGGAGCGCGCGCATGGGCGACTCCGTGGCGTGGAGGAGGTGAACTGGACCGCGGGGCCGGCGGGCCGAGCCCGCCCCCGATCCATAGGATCGGCGTCTCCCGGCCGGAGGTAAAAGCGCTCCCCTTGCGGGATGGCTCGATTCACCGTACGGTACCCGCACCCCCCCTCATGGAACCCGCTCTCTCCCGGAGCCCGACGATGGGTACGCTCTCTGCGGGGCTGGTCGTCTTCGGCGCAGTCGTGGTCGCGGGGTACGGCCGCCTGCGCCGCCACCGCCGCCGGAACCTGGCGCTCCGCCGCCTCCGAGAAGCTTCCCCGATCGCCTGGTAGGCGGCCGGCCTCCGGCGCACCGCGCGGTGCGCCGGGGACGGCGCTACCCGAGCCGCACCCTCCCGCGCGGCACTCCCGGCAGGCGACGACGTCGCGGCAGCGGCCGGCGCCGCCCACGACCGAACGCGGCCGCCCCGCGCGCCGCCGCTCCGCTCCGCCCGCGCCCCGTCGAGCCGTCGCCCGCCCGCGTCCTGCCCGGCCGTTCCGCCCCGCGGCGTCGATCGGCGTAACTGGTTGTGCTGTGGCAGTTTACGCGCTCTGCGGCCCCGATCCTGCAACCCTGTGACGGTGGTCAGCCCCGGAGGGTCCGGGGTCGCGACTCACCAGCAGGGAAGCGGGGAACGGGACGATGAGACGTCGTTTGAGCTTGACGGTCGGAGGCGCGCTGCTGGCACTGGTGACGGCGAGTTCGGCGTGGTACGCGCTGGAGGGTGCACGGGCGGTGCCGGCCGAGGCGACGAGCGCGGCGGCGGCCGACATCAGGATCGTGGTGGACGTGTCGACGCGGCGGCTGTACGTGAAGCAGGGTGACGAGACGATCCGCTCGTACGCCGTGGCGGTGGGGAAGGCTCGTTACCCGACGCCGAAGGGTCGCTTCCGGATCTCGCATCTGGTGTGGAACCCGCGGTGGGACCCGCCGGACGCGGGGTGGGCGCGGCACGAGCGGGCGCAGCGGCCGGGGTGGAACAACAAGATGGGGCGGGTGAAGATGTTCTTCCTGGAGCCGGACTACTTCATCCACGGGACGCCGTTCGAGGGCTCGCTGGGGGAGGCGCGGTCGCACGGCTGCATCCGGATGGCGAACGGGGATGCGATCGAGCTGGCGGCGCTGGTGATGAAGCACGGGGGGAGTCCGCGGCCGCGGAGCTGGTTCAGCCGGATCGTGGACCACGTGCGGGAGACGGAGAACGTGTACCTGGAGCGTCCGGTTCCGGTATTGATCCGGTCGTAAGAGGCGCCGGGCCATAACGAGAGGGGAGGGCCGATGAACCCCGACCACGAGCCCCTCTGGAGGGCCGCCGACCCGTTCGAGCGGCTGGCGGAGCTGATCGGCGAGCCGCCGGCGGACAAGGAGGCGCCGCTGCGCCGGGACGTGCGCTCGCTGGGGCGGCTGCTGGGGGAGGTGCTGGTCGAGCAGGAGGGCGGCGTGCTCTACGAGCGGGTGGAGGCGCTGCGGCGGATGATGATCGGGGGGCGGGCGGAGGCGGCGGCGGCGCCGGCGGACTTCGCGGCGACATCGGAGGAGGTACTGGACGCGGCGCAGCGCATCGTCGCCACGTGCGACGTGCGGCAGGCGCACCGGCTGACGAAGGCGTTCGCGACGTACTTCGAGCTGACGAACCTGGCGGAGACGAATCACCGGAAGCGGCGGCGGCGGGCGCGGGAGGTGACGCACGCGCCGCCGCAGGCCGGCTCGTTCCGCGGGACGCTGGTGCGGATGCGGGAGGCGGGGATCGACGCGGCGGCGGCGCGGGAGTGGCTGGAGTCGATCCTGGTGGTGCCGGTGTTCACGGCGCATCCGACGGAGGTCGCGCGGCGCACGGTGCTGTTCAAGCGGCGGCGGATCTCGGCGGAGCTGGAGGCGGTCGACCGGCTGCCGCTTCCGGACGAGGACGCGCTGGCGCGGCAGCGCTCGATGGCGGCGGAGATCACGGCGCTGTGGGAGAGCGACGAGGTGCGGCGGCGCCAGCCGACGGTGATGGACGAGATCGCGCTCGGGCTCGACTACTACCGCACCGTTCTGATCCAGGTACTGCCGGCGCTGTACGAGGAGCTGGCGGACGGCTTCGGCGCGGTGTACGCCGAGGCGCTGGAGGCGCGGGCGCTGCCGACGGTGGTGCGCTTCGGCTCGTGGATCGGCGGGGACCGGGATGGCAACCCGTTCGTGCGGCCGGAGACGACGCGGCAGGCACTGGAGCAGGCGCGGCGCACGATCCTCGACGACTACCTGCACGAGCTGGAGCAGCTCGTCGAGCGATTGTCGATGGCGGTGCCGCAGGTGCAGGTCTCGGCGGAGCTGCGGCGCGCCATCGAGCGGTACGAGGCGGAGCTGCGCTCGCCCGATCCGAGCCCGGCGGAGCGCTCGCCGTACGAGCCGTACCGCCGCTTCGTCTCGCAGCTCTGGCGGCGCATCCGCGACGCGCGCTCCGAGCCGCGCGGTCCGGACGCCTACCCCGCGGCCGCCGACTTCGCCGCCGACCTCGAGCTGATGCGGGCCTCGCTCGCGGACGACGGCGGCGAGCGCATCGCGCGGCGGGACGTGGACCCGCTGCTGCGCCGGGTGGCCACGTTCGGCTTTCACCTGCACACGCTCGACATCCGCCAGCACGCGCGGGTGCACGCGCAGGCGCTCCGCGAGCTGGGCGCGGCCGCCACCCTCGCGTCGGAGGAGGCGGTGCGGCTGCCGCCGCCGCCGTCGCCCGAGACGGTGGAGCTGATGGACACGCTGCGCATGGTGGCGCGCCTGAAGGCGACGTACCCGCCGGAGGCGATCCGCAGCTACGTCATCAGCGGCGCCGCGTCGGCCGCGGACGTGCGGGCGGTGATCCGGCTGGCGGAGCTGGCCGGCGTGGGCGTGCGCGGCGCCGAGGACGGGAGCGATCCGGGGCTCATGCCGGTGCCGCTGTTCGAGTCCATCGCAGACCTGCGGGCGGCGCCGGCCGTGTGCCGCGAGCTCTGGGGCGCCGACGACTACCGGCCGTACCTCGATTCCTGGGGCCGGCGCCAGGAGGTCATGCTCGGCTACTCCGACTCGAACAAGGACGGCGGCACGCTCACCAGCACGTGGGAGTTGTGGAAGGCGCACCGCGAGCTGCACGCCGCCGCGCGGGAGCGCGACGTCCGGCTGGTCCTCTTCCACGGCCGCGGCGGCACGGTCGGCCGCGGCGGCGGCCCGACGCACGGCGCCATCACCGCGCAGCCCGTCGGCGCGTTCACCGGCGAGCTGAAGCTCACGGAACAGGGCGAGGTGCTGAGCTGGAAGTACGCGGAGCCGGTGCTGGCGGAGTGGTCGCTCGAGCTGATGGTCGCGGCGGCGCTGGAGGCGCTGGCGCGGCCGGGCGTGACGGACGGTGCGCGGGCGGAGTCGGCCTGGGAGGACGCCATGGAGGCGCTCTCCGCGGAGGCCTACGCCTTCTACCGCGAGAAGATCGCCGAGAACCCGGACATCGTGCCGTACTTCGAGCAGGCGACGCCGGTGAACGAGTTCGACGTCGCCAGGATCGGCTCGCGCCCCGCCCGGCGGAAGGCGACGCGGGGGATCGCCGACCTCCGGGCGATCCCGTGGGTCTTCGGCTGGATGCAGTCCCGGCACGGCGTGCCCGGGTGGTTCGGCGTCGGCTGGGCGCTCGAGCGCTTCGCGGCCCGCTCGCCGGACGGCGAGGCGATGCTGCGGCGCATGTTCGCCGAGCTGCGCATCTTCCAGGACCTGCTCTCGAACGTGGAGATCGGCATGGCGAAGGCCGATCTCGGCATCGCCCGGCGCTACGCCTCGCTGGTCGCGGACGCCGGGCTGCGCGAGCGCGTCTTCACGATGGTCGCGGAGGAGTTCGAGCGCACCCGGCGGATGCTCCTGCGTGTGACCGGCCAGTCCCGCCTGCTCGAGCGCAACCCCGTGCTCGCCCGCTCGATCCGGCTGCGCAACCCGTACGTCGACCCGATGAGCCTGATCCAGGTCGAGCTGCTGCGGCGGAAGCGGGCGGGGGAGGAGGACGAGGAGCTGGACCGCGCGCTGGCGGCGACGATCAATGGGATATCGGCGGGGCTCAGGAATACGGGGTGAGGTTTCCGCACTCCCGCTTGCGCTTGCGCGCCCGCGCCCGGCTGTTCTTTCCGCTTCGCCGCGATGCCGAGGAACGGATCGGGCGCGCAAGCGGGCGCGCAAGCGCAAGCGGGAACTACCCCCGCTTGGTCAGACGTCCGTGTTCCAGATATCCACATGCCACTTCCACCCGCCATCCTCCTGCTTCCAGACGACGGCGTACTTGACCTCGACCTCCGCTCCGCCGGCGAGGGTGAGGGCGGCGCGGCCGATCTCGAAGGCGCCGTCGCCCAGCGGCTCGAGCTCGAGCGTGGTGAGCTTCACGGCACGGATCCCCATCTGCGCGGCGGCCGCGGCCCAGAACTGCTCGATCGCGTCGCGGCCGCGCACCATCGGCGCGCCGGGCGGGAGCACCCGCGCCTCGCGCGAGTAGATGCCGCGCGCCGCGCCGGCGGGGTCGCCGGCGTTGAAGGCGGTCTCGAAGCCGCGGTTCGCCGCGTCGATGCGCTGCTGCAGTGCGTCCAACGCCAGTGTCGGGGTCATGCGCCACCTCCGGGAGAGAGTCTACCAGGCGGCCGAGCGGGGAAGGAAAGGTGATCCGCGCCGGAGCGGATCACAAGGCGCGTGTGGACGGTGCGTGCTCCCGATCGCGGGCGTGAACCTTGCACGTCCCGTCCCGCCGCCGGCCACGGAGCGGCGGCCGCGGCCGTCCCCGCGCCGCGAGATCGGGCCACCTCCTACACGATCGGTCGAAATGTCCCAGCAGACCACGCTTCTCGAGGGCGTGCGCATCCTCGGTGCGCCCATGGACGGGGCGGAGCGGGTGCTCATGCCGGAGGCGCTGGAGTTCGTCGCCGTGCTGCAGCGGCGGTTCGATGCGCGGCGGCGCGAGCGGCTGGCGGCGCGCGAGGCGCGGCAGGCGGAGCTGGACGCGGGCGCGCGGCCCGGCTTCCTGGCGGAGACGCGGGTGGTCCGGGAGGGGGAGTGGCGGGTGGCGGAGGCGCCGCCGGACCTGCGGGACCGGCGCGTCGAGATCACGGGCCCGGCCGAGCGGAAGATGATCATCAACGCGCTGAACTCGGGCGCGAAGGTGTTCATGGCGGACTTCGAGGACGCGCTCTCGCCGACGTGGGCGAACGTCGTGCAGGGGCAGGCGAACCTGCAGGACGCCGTGCGCCGCACGATCTCGCTCTCGGCCGGCGGCAAGGAGTACCGGCTGGCCGATGCGACGGCGACGCTGCTCGTGCGCCCGCGGGGCTGGCACCTGGTCGAGCGCCACGTCGAGGTGGATGGCGAGCCGGTCTCGGCTTCGCTCTTCGACTTCGGCCTCTACTTCTTCCACAACGCCCGCGAGCTGCTGGCGCGGGGCACCGGCCCATACTTCTACCTGCCGAAGCTGGAGAGCCACCTCGAGGCGCGGCTCTGGAACGACGTGTTCGTGGCGGCGCAGGAGTCGCTCGGCATCCCGCGGGGGAGCATCCGGGCGACGGTCCTGATCGAAACGATCCTGGCCGCGTTCGAGATGGAGGAGATCCTGTACGAGCTGCGCGAGCACAGCGCCGGCCTGAACGCGGGGCGGTGGGACTACATCTTCAGCGTCATCAAGAAGTTCCACGCGCACCGCGAGTTCCTGCTCCCGGACCGCGCGCAGGTGACCATGGGCGTGCCGTTCATGCGCGCGTACGCCGAGCTGCTGGTGCGGACCTGCCACCGCCGCGGCGCCCACGCCATCGGCGGGATGGCGGCGTTCATCCCGAACCGCCGCGATCCGGACGTCACCGCGCGCGCGCTGGCGAAGGTGACGGAGGACAAGGAGCGGGAGGCGGGGCAGGGCTTCGACGGCACGTGGGTCGCGCACCCGGACCTGGTGCCGGTGGCGCTGGAGGTCTTCGACCGGCACCTGGGCGAGCGGCCGAACCAGGTCGAGCGCCGGCGCGAGGATGTGACGCCGGACGCGGCGGCGCTCCTCGACGTCGCGATCCCGGGCGGGGCGGTCACCGGCCAGGGCGTGCTGACGAACGTCGACGTCGCCATCCAGTACATGACGGCGTGGCTCGGCGGGACGGGCGCCGCGGCGATCTACAACCTGATGGAGGATGCGGCCACGGCGGAGATCTCGCGCGCCCAGCTCTGGCAGTGGCTGCACCTGGGCGCGAGGACCGCCGAGGGCGAGCCCGTGGACGAGACGATGTACCGGAACGCCCGCGACCAGGCGCTGAGCCGGCTGCTCGGGCTGCCGGGCGCCGACCAGCAGCGGCTCGGGCAGGCCGCCGCGGTGCTCGACGAGCTGGTGCTCTCCCCGGACTTCACGCCGTTCCTGACCCTGATCGCGTATTCGCTGCTGGACTAGCGTTCGAGGAGGCGACATGCGGGACACGGACCTCTCCGGCCAGATCGCCGAGCTGGAGGCGCGCTGGGCCAGCGACCCCCGGTGGCGCGGGGTGCGGCGGGACTTCACCGCGGAGGACGTGGTGCGGCTGCGCGGCAGCGTGCGCGTCGAGCACACGATCGCGCGCATGGGCGCGGAGCGCCTGTGGGAGCTGCTCCATGGCGACGAGCCCGTCCGCACGTTCGGTGCGCTCACGGGCGCGCAGGCCGTGCAGATGGTGAGGGCCGGGTTGCCCGCGATCTATCTCAGCGGCTGGCAGGTCGCCGGCGACATGAACCTGGCCGGCCACACGTACCCGGACCAATCGCTGTACCCGTCGAACAGCGTGCCGGCGGTCGTGCGGCGGCTGAACAACGCGCTGCTGCGCGCGGACCAGGTCGAGTGGAGCGAGGGGAAGCGGGACCGCTACTGGCTGGCGCCGATCGTCGCGGACGCGGAGGCCGGCTTCGGCGGCCCGATCCACGCGTTCGAGCTGATGAAGGCGATGATCGAGGCCGGCGCCGCCGGCGTCCACTACGAGGACCAGCTCGCCGCCGAGAAGAAGTGCGGCCACCTGGGCGGGAAGGTGCTGGTGCCGACGCCGCAGTTCATCCGCACGCTGAACGCCGCCCGGCTGGCGGCGGACGTGCTGGACGTGCCGACGATCGTCGTGGCGCGGACGGACGCGAACGCCGCCACGCTGCTGACCAGCGACGTGGACGAGCGCGACCGCGAGTTCTGCGAGGGCGAGCGGACCGCCGAGGGGTACTTCCGCGTCCGCTGCGGGCTGGACGCGGCGATCGCGCGGGCGCGGGCGTACGCGCCGTACGCCGACCTGGTGTGGTGCGAGACGGCGACGCCGGACCTGCAGGAGGCGCGGCGCTTCGCCGAGGCCGTGCGCGCCGACTACCCCGACAAGCTGCTGGCGTACAACTGCTCGCCCTCCTTCAACTGGGCCAAGCACCTCGACGCCGCGACGATCGCGCGGTTCCAGACGGAGCTGGCCGCGATGGGGTACCGCTTCCAGTTCATCACGCTGGCCGCCTGGCACCTGATCAACCTCCGCACGTTCGAGCTCGCGCGCGACTACGGCGAGGGCGGCATGGCCGCGTACGTCGACGTGCAGCAGCGGGAGTTCGAGCTCGAGCCGGCGGGCTACACCGCCACGAAGCACCAGCGCGAGGTCGGCGCCGGCTACTTCGACCAGGTGCTCCTCGCCGTCAGCGCCGGCCAGGCGACGACGGCGGCGCTCACGGGATCGACCGAGGAAGCGCAGTTCTAACGGCGCGGCGCGGGGCCGGAGGTCCGAGCCCGAGCCCGACGGCTCCGGAGCCCGCCGCGAGCCCGGGCCTCGCGGGCACGGGACGCGCCGCCGCTTCGTGAGCGCCCGCCACCCCGCGGGCGCGAAAGTTACGACATCGACTCCCGGCGGCCGGCGCTCCGCCGGCCGCCCGACGCGCCCGCCGCGCGCAGGCAGCACCGGAGTCGCCTCATGAGCGCCCTCCTCCGTCACCCGTTCCTCCCGCCGCTCCACCGGATCCTTCGCCCGCTCGTCGTGGGCGGCCTCATGGCCGTTGCTGCGGGAGGACTGCCCGCTCAGCGCATGGTGGCGACGTCGCGTTCCGCGGTCACCGCCTCGATCACGCCCGACGGCCGGCTCGTGCTGAGCTGGGCCGGTCTGGGGTTCCCGGCGCCGGCCGCGTTCCGCATCCTGCGCGCGGTCGGTGCGGGGGACTATGCGGTCGTGGGCGAGGTGGACGGCGGGGAGGACAGCTTCACGCAGCCGATCGGCGGGCTCGCCGAGCCGCTGCTGTACCAGGTCGTGGCGGTCTACGAGGATCGGCCGGGCCAGCTCGTGGGGCTGGCGGTGGTCGATCCCGCGGGGGCGCGGGGCGGCGCGGCGGACGGCACGATCGGCGCCGCGCCCGGCGTCGCCGCGCCGAGTGCGCGGGTCCTCTCGCCCGACGCGGTCCTCCTGACGTGGAGGCCGCAGCGCGCCGCGGCGGGCTTCCGCATCCTGCGCTCGCTGAACGGCGGGACCGTCGAGACGATCGCCGAGCTGCCGCGCGGCGCCGCGCGCTACACGGACTCGATCCCCGGGCTGCTCGCGCGCGTGCCGCGCTACCAGATCGAATGGATCGACGCCGGCGGGCTCACGTCGCAGCCGATCGGCTTCAACGATGTCGCTCGGCCGGCGCTGGCGGGGCTGGCGCGTCCGCGCGCGACGGTCCTGGGCGCCGACTCCGTCCGCCTCACCTGGATGCCCGGCCCGCTCGCCGTGGGGTTCCGCGTCCTGCGGACGTTCCCGGGCGAGGCGTTCCAGGAGATCGCCCGCCTGCCGGCGGGCTCCGGCCAGCTCGTCGACCGCGCGCCGGGGCTGCTGGCGAGGGTGCCGCGCTACGAGATCGTCTGGACCGACGCGAACGGGCTCGACTCGGTGCCGTACGACTTCAGCGCGGCGGCGAGGCCGGGGGAGAGGCGGCCGTAGGCTTTGAATCGGCGGACGGGAACGGACGGGAACGGATTTTTTCACCGCAGAGGCGCAGAGTACACGGAGAACGGCCTGAGCCGGCGGGGAGCAGTCTTCGCGGGCGAACGCACCACCTCTTGGAGTCTGGATCCGGGCTACGCCGGCTTCGACGTGGAATCAGGGATCATGAGTCGGACCGGTGAGCCGCGAATCCCCGGTCCGGCCACCGCACCGGTGACCCGCATCACACCGGTCCACCTCGAAGAAACGAGTTGGACCGGTGAGCCTCGTTCCACCAGTCCAACTCGAAGGATGAACTCGCCCCGGTACCCCGCGTACCACCGGTCCAACTCAAGAAGGATGCTTCGGCGCCGACGAAGCCGCGCCGCCCGGCTCCGTCGCCGTTCTCCGTGTACTCTGCGCCTCTGCGGTGAAAAGGCTCGCTCGCAGGCCGACGCCGATGCGCCGGGGTGCGGCGCCCTTCGACATGTGCTCCGTGCGCTCCCCGTGAAAAAAGAACCCCCGCCTCACCCAGCCGGGGGGACCGAGCTGGATGAGACGGGGAGGGGCCGCCGCGTCACCCTCGGATGGGCATCCGGCGACGGGCGGCTTTGTCCGTCGGGCTATCTCCGGCGCAGCAGCACCAGATCCGCCCGGCCGTCCCGATTGCTGTCGATCAGCTCCGCCAGCGCCTGCGTCCCGGCGCTCACCAGCAGCGCCGGCGCGCCGCTCTCGGTCCGGAACCAGCGCCCGCTCAGCGGAGTGTCGTAGCCGTAGTCGCGCCGCCGGGCATCGAGCCGGCCGTAGATCATCGAGCCGACGATGTCGGACAGCCCGACCCTGCCGACCGAGCCGCTCGTACGCCCGTTGCGCAGGTACGCATCGCCCCAGTAGACCCGGTCCCAGCGGCTCCCGCCCCCCAGGCCGAAGCCCTTCTGGATGCACCACGCGCGGCCATGGACCGGGTGCCCCGCACCCGTGCGGCAGAACTTCGGACCGCCCTTCCCCTGGCGGACGTACGTGTCGTACGCGGTGCGGCGGACGTAGCGATCGCGGTCCCGGTCGTAGACGCGGCGGTCGTAGTAGCGGCGGTCGTAGTAGCGGTCGCGATCGTAGCGGCGGTCGCGATCGTAGCGGCGGTCGCGGTCGTAGTCGCGGCGCGGGTAGACGCGGTGCCGCTCGTAGGTGCGGCGGTCGTACGTCCGCGTCTGCGGCACGCCCATGCGGCGGCGCACGACGTCGCTCATCCCCGTGCGTTGGGTGCCGCGCGTCGAGTAGCGCACGTCGGCCACGCGGCGCTGCGGCACGACGGTCACCACCGAGCGGCGGACGGCCGGAGCGCGGTCGTGCACCTTCGCCGCGTGACCACGGCCGTGCTCCCCGCCATGCCCGCGGCCGCCGTGGCCCTTCTGCGCCGTGGCCGGCGTCGCCATCCCGACGGTGGCCGCCAGCCCGATGGCCAGCGCGAGCGTGCTCGTACGACCCATCCATCTCCTCCTGCTGCTAGGGACTCCTCCTCCTACACGAACCAGTGTCCGAAAGGTCACATTCCGCCACCGGCCCCTCGGCGGAGTGGTCGTAACTCGTGAATCTGCATCGTGTTCCTGCAAGACACGGGCTACGGGATCACCGGAGCGGGCGGGCGGATAGTCGGGAGGGCGGGCGGGCCGGCGGAGGGTGCGGGAGGCTCACCGCGCCTGGCGGCCGGCCCACTCGTCCTCGAAGGCGGCGATATCCTGGTAGTAGCGGCGGGCGATGTCGGGCTGGGCCGGGTTGGTGAACAGCTCGGCGCGGGGGTGCTCGATGAGGTCGGCCATGCGCGAGGCGACCTCCTCGGGGGTCTGCGTGCGGGGCGCGGTCGGGGTGGCAGGAGCTCCCGGCGGGCCGCCCGGGCGCTCTCCCGCGCCGGGAGCGGCGCCGATGACGTTCCGCGGGAAGTCCGTCGTCACGACCCCGGGCATGACGAGGGAGACGTGCACACCGGGGGCGCGCGTTCGCAGCTCCATGCGCAGGTTGGCCGTGAGCGCGTTCACGGCGGCCTTCGCGGCGTTGTACATGGAGCGCATCGGCACGAGGGGGACGCGGCCGAGGAAGGAGGAGACGTTGATGATGTGGCCGGTGCCGCGCTCGATGAAGTACGGCGCGATCGCCTGGATGCCGTAGAGGACGGAGCGGACGTTGACGGCCACGATCTGGTCGACGTCGTCGTCGGTGAGGTCGAGGACGGAGCGGGAGATGCCGCGGCCGGCATTGTTGACCCAGACGTCGATGCGGCCGAAGCGGTCGAGGGTGGCGTCGCGGAGGCGCTCGACGTCCTCGCGCTGGGTCACGTCGGTCTGGACGTCGAGCGCCCCGGGCGCGCCGCGCTCCTCCGCCTCCCGCGCGACGCGGCGCAGCTCGTCGGGGCGTCGCGCGGCCAGGGCGAGGCGGAAGCCGCGCCCGCCGAGCTCGCGCGCGAGGGCCTCGCCGATGCCGCCGCTCGCGCCCGTGATCACAGCGACCCGCTCCTCCGCCATGCGTCCCCCCGGCTGCCGTATCGTGGACGAGCGCCGCGCCGGCGCCTCGCCGTGCCGGCGGCGAGCGATGCGCCATCCGTGCCGCGGGCGGCGTGCGGCCGCCGCCGTCGCTCAGGACTCGACTTCCGTCCTCGCGGCCGGCAGCCGGTAGGTGGCGCCGCGCCGCTCGCCGGTCCGCAGCACGATCCCGGCGCCGGTCAGCTCCGCGATGACGCGGGGCCACGCCGACGGCTCGACGCCGGTGCGGGCCAGGATCTCCGACTTGGGGAGCGGCGCGCCGGCCTCGCGCAGACAGTCGAGGATCAGCCGGCTGGCGCCGTCGGGCGGCGCATCGCCGTCCGCGACGGCGCCGGCGCCGCGGCCGGAGCGCGCGACGTCGCTCGAGGCGGCGGTCGGCCCCTCCACGCGCTCCAGCTCGTGCACGAACGCCGCCGGGCACTCGTCGAGCAGGACCTCGACGGTGGAGGGCTGGCAGGTGAAGAGGAGCACCTGCTGGTCCTCCGCCTTGCGCGCCAGCGCGCCGGCCATGGCGCGCGCCCGCACGGGGTCGAAGTTCACGAGCACGTCGTCGAGCACGATCGGGAGCGGCACGCTGCGCTCCGCGAACTCCGCCGCGAGCGCCAGGCGCAGCGCGAGGTAGAGCTGCTCCGCCGTCCCCCGGCTCAGCTCGGTGGTCCGGCGGCGCGCGTCGTGGCGGTCCACGACGACCAGCTCCCGCCCCTCGTTGTCCTGGTGCACGCGGCGGTAGCGGCCCGCCGTCACGCCCTCGAAGACGCGGGACGCGACCTCGAGCACCTTCGGCTGGCGGCTGCGCTCGTAGTCGCGCAGCGTCTCCTGCACGAGCGCGCGGGCGAGCGAGGCCGCGCCCCACGCCCGCGCCGCGCCGGCCAGCTCCGTGAGCAGGCTCTGGCGCTCCGCCTCCAGTCGGGGCACGTCCGCGGAGGCCTCGAGCGCCTGCCGCGCCCGCTCCGCGTCCTGGTGCCGGCGCACCGCGTCCTCGCGCCGGGCGGCCAGCTCCTCCAGCTCCGCCGCGGCCGCGGCCTGCGCCGCCTCCCACTCCGCCTTTCGCCCGGTCTCCAGCTCCGCGCGCAGCGTGTCGGCCTCGCGGCCCCCGCCCAAGCGCGTGCTCAGCTCGCCCTCGAGGCGGCGGGCCAGCGCCGACAGCTCCAGGCGACGTCGCCACGTCTCCAGCCGCTCGCGGAACTCCTCCTCGTCCCGGGCGCCGCCCGCCGCCAGCAGCGCCGTGCGTTCGTGCTCCGCGCGCTCGAGCCGCGCCTCGGACGCGGCCAGTGCCTCGGCGTCCGCGCGGATCTCGTCCTCCAGGTCCGCGAGCCGCGCCCGCGCCGCCGCGTCCGCCCGGCAGCGGTCCCGCAGCGCCGCGATGCGGGCCGGCAGGTCGGCGGCGGAGGGCACCGGCTCCGCGGTCGGGCCGGCCTCGGTCGTCGGGGCCGGCTCGGCCGCCGCCGCGGGTCCGGACTCCGGTGCGGCGGCGGCTTCGGACGCCGCCAGGTCTCCGGACGCCGCCAAGTCTCCGGACGCCGCCAGGTCTCCGGACGCCGGCGCGGCCCCGGAGGCCGGCGTGTCGCCGCCCGTGCCGCGCTCGGCGGCCACAAGCGCGGCGCGCGCCCGCCCGCTCCAGGCCGCGATCTCCGTGTCCAGCCGGATCAGCCGGAGCGCCGTCTCGTCGCGCGCGCGCAGCGCGTCGCGGGCGCGGCGCACGGTGTCGAAGACGTCGAGCGCCGCCTCCGGCGAGAGCGCGGCCGGCAGGCCGGCCTCCTCCTTCCACGCCGCCCACTGCGCCTCGACCTCGTGCTGCACGCGCTCCGCGTCGATGCGGTGGCGGGTGACCTTGCCGATGTCCGCCTCGACGCGGGCCGAGTCCGCCTCCAGCTCCGCCAGCGTGCGGCGCGCCGCGTCCCATTCCCGCAGCGCCTCGCGCCGGCCGGCGACGGTGCGGTCGAGCTCCTCGACCTCATGCAGCGACGGCCGCGTGTCGCGGCCGAAGAGGGCGGCGTCCTCGCTCACCTGGTCGCCGAGGCGCGTGGCCTCGCGCTCCGCGCCGCGCAGCCGCTCCCGCTCGCGGGCCAGCGCCGCGCGCCGCTCACGCAGCTCGGCGGCGCGCGTCCGCGCCGCCTCCCGGTCCCGCCCGGCGCGCCGCCCGAGCTCGAGCGCGATCACGCCGAGCGCCAGCCCGGCCGCCACCTGCACGGCCGCGGCGAGCGTGCCCACCGTGTTCGCGCGCCAGGCGCCGATGGCCAGGAGCGCGAGGCCCACGACGCCGACCGCGATGGCGAGCCACGCCGGCACGTGGAACGACCCCGTCGCCTCGAGCTGGCGGACCGCGCCCTCCCGCTCCTCGACCTGCGTCCGCAGCAGGTCCCGGTCGTGCTCGAGGGCGCGCAGGTCGGCCACGGTGGCGCGGAGCCGCCGGACCGCCGCCTCCTCGAGGGCGAGGGTGGCCGCGTCGTAGGTGACGGGCGTGGGCGCGCGCTCGAGCGTGCGCTGCCACTCCGTCTCCATCTGCACCGCGGCCCTGCGCGCGAACGCCTCCTCCTGCACGGCCGTCGCGGTGTTCTGCCGCGCCGCGCCGAGCGCGGCCTGCCACTCGCGCACCTCGTCGCGCCGCGGGATCGAGCGGTTGAAGCCGGAGACCCGCGCCTCGTTCCACTCCGGGCCGAGCGCGGCCACGGCCTCCTCGACCACGCGGCAGGCGGCCTGGTGCTCGGCCACCAGCGCCGGCCGCTGCTGCACCTGATCGCGGTGCAGCGACGTCGCTTCGTGCAGCGCCTCGGCCTCCGCCGCCACGCCCGCGACCGCGTCGTCGAGCTCCGCCCGCAGCTCCTCCGCCCGGGAGCGCGCCGTCTCCAGCGCCGCGCGCCGCGCGACGGCGTCGTCCCGCGCCGCCTCGAGGCGCGCCGACACGTCCGTCAGCCGCACGAGCGCCTCCGGCGGGAACGCCTCGATCGCGGGGAGCTCCGCCAGCTCCCGGCGCGCCTCCGCGAGCGCCACGTGCGTCGGCCAGAGCGTGAGCAGCGTCTCGTGCCGCCGCCGCCGCGCGGCCGCGGCGAAGCTCGCGGCGTCCAGCTCGCGGATCGCATCCCGGCAGCGCGCGTCGTCGGCCACCCGCGCGGTGTACTCCGCCGCGGCGCGGCGCGCCTCCGCCAGCTCGCCCTCGACGCGCAGCAGCCGCTGCTCCAGCTCGTTGATGCGTGCGCCGGAGCGCGGCCGCAGCAGCTCTTCCTGCCGGCGCTCGAGCAGGTCCGAGAGGTGCCGCGCCGAGCGCCCGGCCCCGACCACGCCCGCCGAGAAGATCCGGTCCCGCACGCCCTCCTCGTCGAGCACCTCGAACGTCTGCAGCTCCGTCAGGCTGATGGCGAAGACCGTGCGGAACAGCCGCGCGTCGGCGCCGCCCAGGATGCGGCGCAGCTCCTCCTCGGTGGCGGCCGTGCCGTCCGCGAGCCAGACGCGCGGCGGCGCCTTGCGGTGCAGCTCGCGCTCGATGGTGATGCGGCCATCCGCGGTCTCGAGGAAGATCCGCCCGCCGTGGCGGCCGCCGCGCAGCGGCGGGTAGCGCTGCTCCCGCGCGTTGCCGTCGAGCCCGAACAGCACCGCGCGCAGGAACGCGAGAAGCGTGCTCTTCCCGGCCTCGTTCGGGCCGTGGAAGACGACGAGGCCCGGCGGCAGGTCCGCCGCGTGCTCGTCCCGGAATGCGCCGAAGCCGTCGATGTGCCAACCGGAGATGTGCATGTCACTCACCTTCGGCTTCCAGCAGCTCGAGGGCGAGGGCGGCGCCGGCGTCGAGCAGCTCCTGCTCGGTGGGCAGGTCGACCTCGCTCGTCCAGCGGCGGGTGTGCAGCGGCTTCAGCGCCGCCGCCATGAAGGCGCCGCGCCGCTCGGGATCGGAGAGGAGCGCGTCGGCGCGGGCCAGCACCTCGGCCGCGAAGTCGCCGCGCGCGCGGATCGCGTCGAGGTCGAGCATCGCCAGCGTCTCGTCCTCGATCGATTCCCACCAGACGAACGGCTCGCGGGCCGCCGCGTCGTCGCGTAGCTGGCGACGCAGCTCGGAGAGTGCCTCCGGGCGGCGCAGGTCCGCGTGCAGCGGCCCGCGCCCGGTGAGCGTGGCGCGCAGCAGGAGGCCGCGGCCGGGGTTCGCCGCGGCGGCCTCGTTCGCGGCGGCGCCCAGCGCCGCGTGCAGCGCCGGCAGGTCCTCGAGCTCGGCGATGTCGACGGGGAGCTCGAGGAAGCGCGCCCGATCCAGGGCGACGAATTCCACGCCCAGGATCCCGGTCTCGTCCGCCTCCACCAGCACCGCGCCCTTGGTGCCCTGCTCGCTCGGCTTCGGGCTCCGCCCCTGGAGGTTGCCGGGGTAGACGACCCACGGGTCCCGCTCGCTCAGGACCTGGTGCCGGTGGATGTGGCCCAGCGCCCAGTAGTCCATCCCGGCGGCGCGCAGGTCCTCCAGCGTGCACGGGCTGTACGGCGCGTGCTCGCTCTGCGCGCCGACCGTGCAGTGCAGCAGCGCGATGCGCAGCCCGCCCCCCGTCCCCGCCGGTGCCCGGCCCGCGAAGCGCAGCGCCAGGTTCTCCGGCACCTCCCGCTGCGGGTAGCTCAGCCCGTACACCGTGGCGATCCGCCGGCCGTCCCGGTGCACCTCCTTCGACTCGAGCTCCGGGCCGAAGACGTGCACCCGCTCCGGCCAGCTCCGCACCGCCGACCAGCCGTCCAGCGGGTCGTGGTTGCCGTGCACGACCAGCGTCGGGATGCCGCGCTGCGACAGCCGCTCCAGCCCGCGCCGGAAGCGGAGCTGCGCCCGCACGCCCCGCTCCGCGCCGTCGTAGATGTCGCCGGCCAGGAGCAGGAACGCCACGTCCCGGGCGATGGCCAGCTCGACCAGCGCGTCGAACGCGTCGAGCGAGGCGTCGCGCAGCCGCTCGGCGACCTCGGGCGAGGTCTGGCCCAGGCCGGAGAACGGCGTGTCGAGGTGCAGGTCGGCGGCGTGCATGAAGCGGAAGTGCATGGGGACCTCGGGCTGCGGTCGGGCGGTCGCGTTGTCGATGGAGGAGCCGAAGCGAACGGCGGGCGGGAGAGGCCGACCTCGGCGCCTGCCCGCGCGATACATATAGAGGCGAGCCGGGCCGCGGCAAGGGGTGGCGCCGCGCCCGGCGCGGGTCAGCTGCCGGTCTGCGATCGAGGCCTCGGCGCGCGCGGCGCGTCGGCGCCGCCCGCGGCGCCGCGCCGCCGGCGCGAGGCCAGGTTCGCCGGCCCCTCCGTCCGCTCGAGGCGGCGGACGGCGGTGTCCGGCGCGGCATCCAGGATCAGGTCCACGGTGGCGGGCTGGCAGGTGAAGATGAGCACCTGCTGGTCCTCCGCCTTGCGCGCCAGCGCAGCGGCCATGGCCCGCGCGCGGACCGGGTCGAAGTTCACGAGCACGTCGTCCAGCACGATCGGGAGCGGCACGCCGCGCGCCGCGAACTCCGCGGCGAGCGCCAGGCGCAGCGACAGGTAGAGCTGCTCGGCCGTCCCCCGGCTCAGCGCCGAGCTGCGCACGCGCCCGTCGAAGCGGTCCACCGCCACCAGCTCGGTCCCCTCCGCCTCGTGCTGCACCGCCACGTAGCGGCCGCCGGTCACGCCCTCGAAGATGCGGGACGCCAGCGCGAGCACGCGGGGCTGGCGCGTCTGCTCGTACTCGTGCAGCGCCTCCCCCGCGAGCCCGCGCGCGGCCGCGGCCACGGCCCACTCCCGCGCCATCGCCGCGAGCTCCGTCAGCACGGCCTGGCGCTCCATCCCGAACGTGGCCAGCTCGGGCGAGGTCTCCAGCTCCAGCCGCTCCCGCTCCGCCTTCTCGTGCGCGCGGATCGCCGGGTCGCGCCGGGCCTCGAGCTGCGCCAACTCCTCGACGGCGGCCGCCCGGGCAGCCTCCCACTCGCCGCGCCGGCCCGTCGCCAGCTCCGCGCGCAACGCCTCTGCGTCCGCGCCCAGCCCGAGCCGCGCGCCCAGCTCCGTCTCGAGCCGGCGCACCGTGGCCGCCATCTCGTCGCGGCGCTCGACCACCCGCAGCTTCGCGCGGAACTCGTCCTCGCTCGCCGAGCCGCTGGCGCGCACGAGCGCCGCGCGCTCCGCTTCCACAGCCGCCTGCCGCGCCTGCGCCACGACCAGCGCCTCCGCCGCCGCGTCGACCTCGGCCTCCAGCCGGGCCAGCCGCTCGCGTGCCGCCAGGTCCGCCCGGTGCCGGGCGACGAGGGCCGCGATACGCTCCGGCAGCCGCTCCGCCGGGATCGCGTCCACGGATCGGTCCCCCGCCGCCACGCCCGCGGCGCCCGCGCGTGCCGCCGCCGCGGCGAGCACCCGCCGCGCGCGGGCCTCCCAGGTCCCGGCCTCGGCGTCCAGCCGCGCGAGCGCGACGGCCGCCTTGTCTCGCCCGCGGATCGCGACGCGCGCGCGCCGCACCGACCGGAACAGCTCGGCCACCCCCTCCGGCGGCAGCTCCGGCGGCAGCCCGGTCCGCGTCGCCCACGCCGCCCACGCCGCCTCGGCTTCCGCGCACGCCCGGTCCAGGTCGTAGCGGCGGAACGAGAGGCGCGTCCACTCCTGCGCCAGCCGCGTCGCCTCCGCCTCCAGCGCGCCCGGGTCCTCCCGCTCGCGCTCCCACGCGTCCAGCGTCTCCAGCTCGGCCGCGAGCTGCCGCTCCCGCGCGTCCAGCATGGCCTGGTCCGGGACCTCGCCGAAGCCCGCGAACGACGCCTCCTGCCGGAGCCGCTCCCGCGCGTCCGCCGTCGCGCGCTCCTCCTTGGCGACGCGGTCCCGCTCCCACCCCAGCGTGTTGCGCCGCCAGTACAGGTCGCTCGTCCACTCCTGCCGCTTCGCCTCGTCGCGGGCCGACGTCCGCCAGAGGAACGCCGCGCCCACCGCCGCCCACACCGCCAGCACGGCCAGGAGCCCGGCGCCGAAGCCGTCTCCGGCGGCCAGCCGGACCAGCGCCAGCAGCGCCGCCACGGCGGCCCCGGCGCCCACGAGCACCGCGATCCACCCCGGCATCACGGTGGGCGCCGCCGCCTCCGCCCGCCGCAGCGCGACCTCCTGCGTCTCCAGGTGGGCACGCAGCGTCTCCACCGTCTCCGTCGCGGTGCGCAGCTCCACGATCTGCTCGCGCAGCCAGCGGACCCGCTCCTCGTCCCGGTCGACGCGCGCGGCGTCGACCGGCGGCGGCTCCTGCGCCCGCCGCCGCGCCGCGTTCAGCCGCGCCTGCGCCTCGTCGGCCGCCGCGCGCGCGGCGCGCTCCTCCGCCTGCAGCGCCGCCGCCCCCTCCCGCGCCGCCGCCAGCTTCCCCTCCCACGCCTGCACCTCCGCCCGGCGCGCCGCCGAGCGGTCGAAGCCCAGCACGCGCTCCGCCGTCCACCCCGCCCCGAGCCGCCGCAGCGCCTCCTCCGCCAGCCGCGCCCCCTGCGCCTGCTCCTCGGCCGCGGCCGCCCGCCGGGCCACCACCTCGTCGTGCGACGCGGCCGCGTCCTGCACCGCCTCCGCCTCCACCGCCACCGACGCCGCCGCCTCGTCCAGCCCGGCCCGCGCATCCTCCGCCTGGAGCCGCGCTTGCGCCAGCGCGACGCGTCGCGCCTCCACCTCGTCCTTCGCCGAGCGCACCGCCGCCACCGACTCCGCGAAGCGTGCCGGCGCGTCCGCCGGGAAGCCGACCAGCTCCGGCAGCCCGTCCAGCTCCCGCCGCGCCTCCGCGAGCTCGCACTGCAGCGGCCAGAGCGCCAGCAGCCGCTCCATGGTGCGCTCCCGGTCCCGCGCAGCCGCCACGGCAGCGTCCAGCTCCGCCAGCTCCGCCCGGCAGCGCGCCTCCTCCGCCTCCAGCGCCGGATACTCCGCCGCCCGCCGCTGCGCCTCCGCCATCGCCGCGCCGATCCGCGCCAGCCGCCGCTCCAGCTCCTCCGCGCGCCCGCCGCCACGGGCGCCCAGCAGCGCCTCCTGGCGCCGCTCGAGCAGCTCCGAGAGGTACCGCGTCGAGCGCCCCGCCCCCACCACCGCCGCCGAGAAGAGCTGGTCCCGCACGCCCTCCGCATCCAGCCCCGCGAACGTCTGCAGCTCCGTCAACCCGATCGCGAACACCGACCGGAACACGCGCCCGTCCGCTCCGCCCAGGATCCGCCGCAGCTCCTCCTCGCCCAACACCGTCCCGTCCTGCAGCCGGACCTGCGCCGCCCGCGGCCGGTCCAGCCAGCGCTCGACCGTGACCGTTCCCTCCGGCGTCTCCAGGTAGACGCGCCCCCCATGGCGCCCGCCCCGCAGCGGCGCCCGCGACGCCTCCGACTCCCCCGCATCCGCGATCCCGAACAGGATCGCCCGCAGGAAATCCAGCAGCGTGCTCTTCCCCGCCTCGTTCGGCCCCTCGAACACCGCCAGCCCCGGCGGCAGCTCCCGGACCTCCTCGTCCCGGAACAGCCCGAAGCCGTCGATGTGCCAGCCCGAGATCCAGATCGTGCTCATGAGGACACGCCCTGTGCTGAACGCGGCGGCCCGGCCGGCCCGAGCGTCGAAAACAGACGTTCCGGCCGCGGCGCGCCCTGCTCCTGGCAGTGGAGGTGGGTGCTCAAGGATGGCGCCGCGAAGCGTCCGGCGGAAGGGCCGCGATACCCCCGGCACCACCGCGCCGGGTGCGGCGCTGCGCCCAACGCGCGGCCGGCCTCGCCTGTACGCCTTAGAGCCGGCTGGATCTCGGCGCCGCAGGCGCGGATCTCGATCTCGCGCCCGGCCTCGAGCCCGAGCCCGTCCAGCGGCGTTCATCGGCGTTCGCGGGCGCGGCTGCGGCCGGGAACGGAATCCTTCACCGCAGAGGCGCAGAGGGCTCAGAGGATTGGCGGGCGGCGGCAGCTCGCCGGGGTAACGCACCTCCCTTTGACGTCATGTCCGGCGTACGCAGGCGGCCGGCGGGTTGCCGGCGGGCTGTGGCCGTGCCTCCGTGGACTCTGTGCCTCCGTGTGACACTCCTGGAGGCGGGGTTGCCCGCGAACGTGAGGACGGGCGCGGGCTCCGCGCCCGCGCCGCCGAGATCGACGTGCTGCTCGTCGTAGACCGACACCCCGTCACCGCGGCCGTGGGCCGTGATCCCAGGCACGAAGATGTCCGCTCGTCCGATCCCCGCCCTCCGCGCCGGCCGCCTCGGCTGGCTGATCGCGCTCCTGCTCCTCGCGCTCGCCTCCGCCGCCCGCGCGCAGGAGGCGGACGTGCTCACCGGCCGTGTCGTCGACGAGAGCGGCAAGCCTGTGGCCGGCGCGCGCGTCGTCGCCATCTCCGCCGAGACGGAGATCACGCGCTCGGCGATCACGGACGCGAACGGCCGCTACATGATCAACTTCCCGGACGGCGGCGGCCGCTACCTGCTGCGCGTGTCGTTCCTGGGGAAGGCGGACGTCACGCGGACCGTGCTGCGCGAGGGGGACGAGGAGCTGCTGATCGCGAACATCGCGATGACGCCGCAGGCGATCGCGCTCGACTCGCTCACCGTGACGGCGCGCCGGCCGCCGCCGGGCCGGGGCGAGGCCGGCGAGCAGAGCACGGTGCTGTCGCAGGAGCTGCTGAACCAGCTCCCGCTCCCGGACCTCGACCCGAGCACGCTGGCGCAGCTCGCGGCGGGCGTCGTCTCGACGCAGCTGGATTCCTTGAGCGGCCGGATGGGCTTCTCGGTCGCGGGGATGAGCGACCTGCTGAACCAGGTCGTGCTCGACGGGATGATCCTGGGCGAGAGCGGGCTGGAGGTGCCGGAGGAGGGGATCCGCCGGACGCAGGTGACGACGAGCACGTTCGACGCGTCGCGCGGCGGCTTCGCGGGCGGGCAGGTCTCGATGACGTCGGCGCGCGGCAACAACCGCATGGCCGGCGCGCTCTCCTACAGCCTCGACAACGACGCGCTCCAGCTCGGCTCGCCGACGACGGTCAACGCGTTCACGCGCCAGAACCTGGGCGGCTCGTTCGGCGGCCCTCTGGTCCGGGACAGGCTCTTCTACAACCTGTCCTTCGGGTTGCGCCGCAACGTGAACCACCGCTTCGCGCTGGCGGCGAACGACCCGATCGCCGCGCTGCGCGCCGGCGTCGCCGCCGACTCGGTCGACCGGTTCCTCGGCGCGCTGGGCGGCTACGGCGTGCCGGTCGCGGCGGCCGGCCGCTACGACCAGCTGCGGGACAACCTCTCCTTCCAACTCCGCACCGACTGGAACGTGATGCAGCGCCAGGGGCAGGCGCACACGCTGTCGCTGCGCCTGAACTCGAGCACGAGCGACGAGGACAGCACCCGCATCAACGCCCTCGACCTGGCGCAGCACGGTGGGGAGACGGAGGCGGACAACCGCGCCGCGGCGCTGTCGCTGAACTCGCGCTTCGGCGGCAACTGGACGAGCGCGCTGGCCGCGTCCTTCAACGAGAGCACGAACCAGGCGCTGCCGTACCTCGACATGCCGGAGGGGCGCGTGCGCGTCACCTCGCAGTTCGAGGATGGCACGGCCGCCACGCAGACGCTCGTCTTCGGCGGCAACCGCAACATGCCGACGGACGCGTACCGCAAGAGCCTCCAGCTCTCCGAGGACCTGTCGTTCCTGCTCCCCGTCGGCGCCCAGCTCCACCGGCTGAAGCTCGGCGGGATGCTGCAGAAGGGGCGCAGCGTCGACCGCTCCACCGACAACCTGCTCGGCTCCTTCACGTTCAACTCGCTCGAGGACTTCGAGGCCAACCGCCCGGCGCGCTTCGACCGCACGCTCGCGCCGCGCGACCAGCGCATGGGCACGGTGAGCGGCGGGCTCTACGCCGGCGACACCTGGCGCATCAGCGAGCCGCTCGAGATCACCGCCGGCCTGCGCTGGGACTACTCGCGGCTCACGGAGAAGCCGGCCTACAACCCCGCCGTCGAGCAGGCGTTCGGCCGGCGCACCGACATCGAGCCCGTCGCCACGAGCGTCAGCCCGCGCATCGGCTTCAACTACCGCATCGCCAGCGGCGGCGGCGTGCGCAGCGCCCGCACGCTGAGCGGCGGCGTCGGCCTCTTCGCCGGCCAGGCGCCGACGCGGCTGTTCGCCGCCGCGAGCCGCCAGACCGGCCTGGCGGACGCCGAGCAGCGGCTCGTCTGCATCGGCGAGGCGACGCCCGTCCCCGACTGGTCCCTCTTCCTGAGCGACCCCGCCGCCATCCCCGACCGCTGCCTGGACGGCAGCGCCGGCGCCGGCGACCCGCGCTCGCTGCGCGCACCGACCGTCACGCTCATCGACCCGGACCAGAAGCTCCCCGCGTCGCTCCGCGCCGAGATCGGCTACCGCGCGCCGCTCCCGCTCAACATGAGCGCGAACGTGCGCTATTCCATCTCGCGCGGCATGGGACTCTGGGGCTTTTACGACGTAAACTTCGACGCCTCCCGGCGCTTCACGCTCGGCACCGAGCGCCGCCCGTTCTTCGGCGAGCCCGGCGACGTCGTCGCCGCCACCGGCCAGACCACGCTCGCCGGCTCCCGCATCCACCCGCAGTTCGGCAACGTCTGGGACGTCCGCGCCGACCGCGCCTCCGTCGCCCACCAGGTGACGGCCCAGCTCGGCGGCCTGCTGCCGAAGGGGATCACGCTCTCCGCGAACTACACGATCGGCTTCGCCCGCGACCAGGGCTCCGGCTTCATGCCCCCGCCCACCGCCGGCGACCCGAACGTGCGCGAGTGGGCCGCCGCCGACAACGACCGCCGCCACACGCTCAACCTGACCGTCGCCAAGGCGATCACGCCGGCCGTCGAGCTCACCGCGCTGGCCCGCCTCTCCTCCGGCTCGCCGTTCACGCCGCTCGTCGGCGGGGACATCAATGGCGACGGCGCGCTGAACGACCGCGCCTTCGTCTTCGAGCCCGCGGCCGCCGGCGATACCGCCGTCGCGCACGGCATGGAGCGGCTCCTCGGCGTGCTCCCCGGCCGCGTCGCCTCCTGCCTCGAGGAGCAGCTCGGCCGCATCGCCGGCCGCAACTCCTGCCGCGCGCCCTGGTCCCGCTCGCTCAGCATGCGCCTGGCGCTGCGCCCCGACCTCCCGCGCGTCGAGCGCCGTTTGACCGTCTCCGTCGACGCGTCCAACGTCCTCGAGGGCCTCGACCAGCTCGTGCACGGCGCCGACCACCTGAAGGGGTGGGGCGACACGCCCCGTCCGGACCCGCGGCTGCTCGACGTCCGCGGCTTCGACCCGGCCACGAACGCGTTCGTCTACCGCGTGAACGAGGGCTTCGGCCAGAACCGCCGCGGACCCAGCTCCATCCGCAGCCCGTTCGCGCTGCGCATCAACGCGCGCCTGGCCATCGGCGGCCAGCCGTTCCTGACCAACCGCGCGTTCGGCACGGCGCCCAGGCTCGCCGGCGGCCCGGGCGGCTTCGGCGGGCGCGGCCGCTTCGGCGGCGACGACGGGCCCGGCGGCTTCGGCGGCGGGGGGCGGGGCGGCTTCCTCGCCGGCGGCGCCGGCGAGCTGATGGGCCTGCTGCGCGCCGCCGGCGAGGAGGCGAACGCCGACTCGATCGCCGCGCGGGCGTTCACGAACCCGCTCGTCGCCATCGTCGCGCTCCAGGACTCGCTGCGGCTGACGCCGGAGCAGGCGGCGCGGCTCGCGGCGCTGTCGGACTCGCTGGCGGCGCGCCTCGACGTGCACCGGGACTCCCTCCGCCGCGCGCTGGCCGGCATCGACGTCGCCGTGCTGCGCGTCGGGCGGGGCGGCGCGTCGGCCGGTCCGCCGGGGCCGCCGATCGAGCGGTCGCCCGAGGGGGACGGCGGCCGCCGCGCGTTCGGCGGCGTCGACCGCGCCGCGCTCGAGCGGGCGCAGCGCGCGGTGGCCCCGGCGCTCGACGCGGCGCGCAAGGACATCGCCCGGGCGCTCCAGGCCGCGCGCCAGGCCGTCACCCCCGAGCAGTGGGCGAAGGTGCCGCTCGGGCTCCGCGTCGCGAGCGGCGCGGCCGGCGCGGCGGACGGGGGCGGCCGGCGGGGCGGCTTCAACGCCGTCGGCCTCATCGACCGGATGCTCGCCAACCCGCTCCCCGTGCTGCTCCAGCTCCGGGACACGCTCGGGCTGTCCGCCGGGCAGGTCGCGAAGATCCAGGCCGTCTCCGACCGGCTCGGCGAGAAGCTGGCGAAGCGCCGCGAGGAGCTGGGGAAGAAGTTCGACAGCGTGGCCGGGGCGGACGTCGGCCGGATCTTCGTCGAGGTCCAGCCGACCATCCAGTCGACGCGCCAGGAGGTCGCCGACGCGCTGAGCGCGGTGCAGAAGGTGATGACGCCCGAGCAGTGGCAGAAGGTGCCGGAGGAGGTGAAGAACCCGTTCCGGCGGGGCGGCGGGCGGCGGGGGGCGTGAGACCGTGGCCGCCGGCGCGGAGGCCGAGCCCGAGCCCGGCCTCATGTCCGCGGGCGGCCCGACCTCCAGAAGTGTCACACGGAGCCAGGGAGCCAACGAACGAGCCACGGAGGCCGGCCGGACGATCCCGGCAGCACCCCGAGCCGCCTGCGCACGCCGGACATGACATCGAAGGAAGCTGCGTTCCCCCGGCGAGCCTCCGCCGCCCGCCACTCCTCTGCGCCCTCTGCGCCTCTGCGGTGAAAATTCCCGGTCCCGACCGCAGCGCGACCCCGCCTCACCGCGGCGCCGTCGCCCGTGCCACCCGCTGCGCCGCCTCGAGCACCGGCCCGATGCGCGGGCGGTCGCGGAACCACACGACGGGCCCGGCCGTCTCCGCCTCGACCCGCGCCGGCGCGCCGGCGGCGAGCCCCCGGTAGACGACGAGCACGAGGTGGTCGAGCCCCGCCGCGGCCACCTTGCGGAGCTTCACGTCCAGGTAC
>DASTKT010000125.1:0-14116 GCA_035715725.1 Longimicrobiales bacterium
CCGGGTACGCGGCGGAACGCCCGGGCCGGCTCCCGGGGAATCCGTTGTGATTCAAAAGGAAAGCGCCCGGCGGCGTGCTTCCCACCGGGCGCTTCCACGATCCCCGAATACCCTCGAACGCCCGGCACCCCTCCGCGTCTCCGCGTCTCCGCGTGAGGTGCCGTTCGAGGAGCCGGCCGCGCCGGCGAACGTGCCGCAGGCTCCGGCGCCCAACGGCCGGCTTCCCGGAACCGGCAGGCTCCCGCGTCTCCCCGAACCGCCCGGCGAACGCCCCGCCGCGGGCTCACCGCCTTCGCGTGGCAGCCGACGCGCCTGGCCGCGGGCCGGGGCCAGGGGGGAGCGCGGCGCGCCCGGCTCAGCCCCGCGCGCGCTCCTCGAGGGCGTCGACGAGGGAGCGCAGGCGCTCCGCGAGCTCGCGCGCCTCGGCGGGCTTGAGCTCGTCGACGCGGCGGGCGAGGCGGAGCGTGAGGGTGCCGCGGCGGGTCTCGTCCCACTGGAATCCGGGCGCGCGGGCGCGGTCGCGGGCGCCGTCGCCGAGCAGGTCGCGCAGCAGTCCGTCGACGGCCTTGCGGCCGCCCTGCGCGGCGCCGAGCAGGCGCGCCTTGGGCACGTCGGAGAGCGCGCGATTTACGGCGTAAACGTCGAGATTCGCGCGCTCTGCCGCCATTTTCGCGGCCTCGGCGATCGCGTCCGCGATGCGCAGGCGCTGGTTGACCCAGGCCGCCGACTTGCCCACGGCGGCGGCGAGCTGCTCCTGCGCGAGGGGGAGGCCGGCGCGCGCCCGGGCATCCCGCAGCAGCTGCACGGCACGAGCCTCCTCCCACGCCGACAGGTCGGCACGATGCAGGTTCTCCGCGGCACCGATGGCCGCGGCGGTGGAATCATCGACGTCGCGGACCCGGGCCAGGATCGTCGCCGCCTCCAGGTGCCGGATCGCCCGCCAGCGGCGCTCACCGGCCAGCAGCTCGAAGCGGTCGCCGGGACGCGGCCGCACCAACACCGGCTGCTGCAGGCCGTGCGTGCGAATGCTCGAGGCCAGCTCCTCCAGCTCGCCCGCGCGGAATGTGACCCGCGGCTGGAACGGGCTCGGATCGATGCGCGCGGGATCGATCTCGCGCAGCGTCTCGGCGCCCGACTCCGCGCCGCCCATCGCCTGGAGCAGGTCGGCGAAATTGCTGCCATGCCCTCGAGCCAGCGGCCCGGCGGCCCCCCGGATCCCGCTCTTACGCGCCGGCACGCTGCCTCCCCGCGAAGAGGTCCTCGGCCACCTCGGCGGCCAGTTGACGGTACGCCTCGGCGGCCCTCGACCGCGGCGCGTAGACGGTAATCGGCATCCCGTACGCCGGCGCCTCGACGACCCGGACGTCCTCGGGGACCTCGCTCCGGTAGAGGACGCCGGGGAACGATTCGTCGAGACCCGCCCGGATGTCGGCGGTGACCGCCCGGCGCGACTGCACCCGGACCAGCGCCGCGCGCATCCGGGGCGAGCGGCGGCCGAGCTGGGCGACGGCGCCCGCGATGTCGCGGATCCCCGGAAGCGCCATGGGCGCGGGGTCGATCGGCACGATCACGAGCCCCGCGGCGGCGAGGCCGGCCAGCGTGAGCGCCCCCAGGAACGGCGGGGTGTCGAGCACCGCGACGTCGGCGTTCCGGAGCACGCGGGCGAGGTACTCGTGGACGTCGGCGGAGCCCGCCATGGCGAGGGGCCGGCCACCGCGCAGGAGGTCGAGGGAGACGCCCGGAGCCAGTCGCACCGGCACGGCCGGCGCGCGCCACGGATCGGCCGCGGGCAGCTCCCCGATGGCGAGCGTGCCGCTCGACTGCGGGTCGAGGTCGATCAGGAGCACGCGCTGGCCCTGCGCGGCCAGCTCCGCGGCCAGGGCGATGCTCGTCGTCGTCTTGGCGATGCCGCCCTTGGCGCCCGCCACGGTCAGGATGCGCACCGTCTTCGCTGCCTTCCTGTCTGTCCGAGGGAATCGCCACCCGCCGGCGCGAGCGCGCCGGCGCCGATCATGGGCGCGCCGCCGAGGCGGCGCAATTCGCCGGTGAGCCATTCCGGGCCCCGGCGGCGCCGCCGGCCGGCACCCCCGCGGACCGCCATCCGCGCGGGCGCCGCGGGGCTCGCCGGCGCCCGGCCGAGGCGCGGCCGGGCGCCGGCGATCGACGCCCCGGCCGGTGTCCCGGAATTGTGTCGGCGACCCGCGCGTTCACGAGGCGCCACAACGTTCACGGCGTGAACGCGTCGCGCGATGGGGCCCGCGGACCCGTCCGGTCGGGACGACCGGCGGGCCGCGGGACGACTCCTGCTCTGGTCCCCGGGGCCCGACGAAGGTCGGGGGTGAAGGGCGATCGGGCAAGGGCGAGTCGCGGGAGGAGGCGCGAAAAGGCGCGGAGGCGCGGGGTGAGGAGGCGCGGGCGCGGAGGCCGGAAAATGCGTTGGCTCGGAGGCTCGGAGGCTGGGAGGCTGGAAGGCTAGGAGGCCGGGAGGCTCACAGGAGCGGCCCTGCCCCCTGCCCCCCCGGCCTCCCGCCCCCTGTGCCGACCCTCGACCCCGCCTATTGCGAGAGCGTCACGCGGGTGACCTCCCCTTTATCGAGGTCGACCTCCTTCGTGACGGTGTGGGTGTGGTCCTCGTCCTGCGCCACGACGGTGATCCGGTCGGCGGCGCGGTTCGGAATGGTGAATCGCTTCGTCGCGTTCGCCTCGACCGGGCCGAGGACGGTGGGCTCCTGGCCGCTCCACTGATACGAGACGATCATGGTGTGGGGCATCGGGTTCACGACTTCGAGCGTGAAGGGGGCGTTCTTCACGGCCGACGGGGCGGGCGTGGGCTCCTCGGTGGAGCCGGGCGGCGGGGCGCACGCCACGAGGGCGGCGAGGGCCGCGGCCGCGAGGAAGCCGGTGATCGGGTTGGTTCGCATGGTCTCCCCCTCTGCTAGGGCTGGTCGGAGGCGGCGATGCATTTTCTGTGCGCCGTGCCGCTGGCGCGACCCGGCCCCGGAGCGTCCGTGGACGCCCCGGGGCCTGGTGTTCGGGCGCCGGCCGGCGGCGCCGGATTCATTCCTGCCGCAGCGCCTCGACCGGGTCCACGCGGGCCGCGCGCAGCGCGGGAACGGCGGTGGCGAGGAGCGCGACGGCGCCGAGGACGACGGCGACGGTGGCAAAGGTCGCGGGGTCCGTCGCGCGAACGGAGTAGAGCTGGCTGGTCATGAGTCGGGTCAGCGAGAGCGCACCGACCAGACCGAAGGCGATGCCGGCGGCGGCGAGCCCCATCCCCTGGCGCAGGACGAGGCCGAGGACGTCGCCGGTCGCGGCGCCGAGCGCCATGCGCACGCCCAGCTCGCGCGTCCGCTGGGTGACCAGGTGCGCCATGATGCCGTAGATGCCGAGCGCGGCCAGGAGCAGCGCCACGGTGGCGAAGGCGGCGAGGAGCGTCATGGAGAGGCGGCGCTCGCCGAGCGAGTCGCCGACCAGGGAGTCGAGCGTGCGCACGCGTGCGAGGGGCTGGTCCCGGTCGACGGCCTGGACGGCGGCGCGCGCCAGCGGGACCACCCGGTTCGGGTCGCCGGCCGTGCGCAGCACGACGCTCATCACGCTGCTCCCGTTCTGCTCGTAGGGCAGGTAGAGCTGCACCCGGGCGTCGGCGTCGAGCCCCTCGTGCTTCGTGTGCCCGACGACGCCGACGACGCTGATCCAGTGCGCGGTGTCGCCGGCGGCCGTCGGGTCGTCGAAGGTGATGCGCTTGCCGATCGGGTCCTGCGCCGGCCAGTAGCGGCGGACCAGCTCCTCGTCGACGACGGCAACCGGGGGCGCGCCCAGCCGGTCCTGCGGCGTGAAGGTGCGCCCCTTCAGGAGCGGGACGCGCAGCGTGCGGAGGAAGTCGGGCGAGACGACCCGGATGTCGCCCCACGGACCCGGTTCCCCCTTCTTCGGCTGGAGGTTCTCGATGGCGAAGCTGCCGGTCGACCAGCTTCCGCCGAAGGGGAGGACGGACGTGGCGCCGGCGGCCTTCACGCCGGGAACGGTGGCGAGGCGCTCGAGGACCTGGTCGAAGAACGCGATCTGCGCGGTGTCGCTCGGATACCTCCCGGACGGCAGCGCGAGCTGGAACGTGAGGACGTTCTTCGGGTCGAAGCCCGGGTCGACGCCCTGCAGCCGGGCGAAGCTGCGGACGAGCAGCCCGGCACCCGTCAGCAGCGTGAGCGCCAGCGCGACCTCCGCCACGACCAGGAGGCGCCGCACGAGGAGGCCGGAGCGGTCGGCCGTGCCCCCGCGACCACCCTCGCGGAGCGTCTCCTGGAGGTCCGGCCGCGCGGACTGGAGCGCCGGCACCAGGCCGAATACGAGCCCCGTGAGCACCGCCACGACGAGCGTGAAGACGAGCACGACGCCGTCGATCCCCACGTCCTGCAGCGCCCGCATCCGCTCCGGCGCGAGCTTCGGCAGCAGGCTCACGCCCCACCCCGCCAGCAGCAGCCCGAGGCCGCCGCCGAGCGCGGCCAGGAGCACGCTCTCGGTGAGCGTGCCGCGCACCACCTGCCAGCGCTCGGCGCCCATGGCCGCGCGGATCGCGGTCTCCTTCACCCGCCCCGTCGCCCGGACGAGGAGGAGGTTCGCCACGTTCGCGCACGCGATGAGCAGCACGAAGCCGACGGCGCCGAGCAGGACGAGCAGGACGGGGCGCAGCTTCCCCTTGGCCTTCTCGTCGAGCGAGGTGACCGTGAGCCCCCAGCCGCCGTCCCGGCCAGCCGCGGGGTCCGCCCGCACCTGCACCGCGATCCGGTCCATCTCCACCGCGGCGGCCTGCGTCGTGACGCCCGGCTTCAGCCGCGCCGTGAGCGAGAGGTACTCGTTCCCCCACCCCTGCGCGAACTGCTCCGGCGTCAGCGCGACGGGCGTGAAGAGCTCCACGTCGCGGTTGTAGAAGTCCTCGAAGCCCCGCGGCATCACCCCGATGACGTCGTACGGCGTGCCGTTCAGCAGCACCTTCCGGCCGATGATGCCGCCGTCCGCGCCGAAGACGCGGCGCCACAGCCCATCGCTCAACACGACGACCTGGTTCGCGCCGGGCTCGTCGTCCGCCGGCGTGATGGCCCGCCCCAGCGCGGGCGCGACGCCGTAGGTCCGGAACCAGAGCCCCGACACCCGGGCGCCGCGCAGCCGCTGCGGCTCGCCGTACCCCGTGAGCGCGGGCCCCCACCCGGTCTCCACCGCCACCGACTCGAACGAGCGCGTGTCGTCCCGGTACTTCCGGAACCCGGCCGCCGATACCGGCGCGTGCAGGTCGTTCAGCCCGGGGTAGTGGTGCTCGATCGTCGCCAGCCGAGCCGGCTCCGGGTACGGCAGCGGCTTCAGCAGCAGCGAGTTCACCACGCTGAAGATCGCCGTGTTCGCGCCGATCCCGAGCGCCAGCGTCAGCACGACGATGACCGTGAAGCCCGGCGCGCGGCGCAGGCGGCGCGCGGCGACGCGGAGCTCGTGGAGCAGCGTTTCCATCCGGACTCCTTGGCGGGGAAGATGCGGTGCGACGGGCCGGTCCGCGGACGGACCGGCGCGTGCGAGGCGCGTGCCGGTGCGAGAAATTCAGCAACGGCAAGGGAGGGACGGCCGCTGCGGCGGGCGGGGCGCGCCGCGATGTGTCCGGCGTCGGGCAGCCGGGTCCCGGATGCGAGACGCGGCGAGGACGCGTCGCCGGCTCAGGGGTGCCAGCTACGCACGTCGGCGGCGGGCGGGGCGTGCCGGGCCATGTAGTCCGCGAGCACCGTCACGACCTCCGCGTTGCTGAGCGCCTGGCCCGGCCGCGTCGGGCTCGCGCCGATCCAGCAGTGGGGCTTCCCCGGGCCGTACTCGAAGCTCGCGTCGGCGGGCGGGTTGGTGCGCGCGCGGAGCGAGTCGTCCAGCAGGTGCACGGCGTCGTCCAGGTACCACGTGTCGTCCTCGCCCACGGTGACGTGGAGCTTGCCGCGCAGCTTCGGGCCCAGCGTCGCCCAGTTGCGGGCGAGGTAGGCGTTCAGGTCGGTATGCTCGCGCCACCAGGAGGCGACGCCGCGATCGATCGCGCCGGTGACCGGATCCCAGACGCGGGCCGGATAGCCGTTCGCGGCGACGGGGCCGTAGGCCGCCTCCCAGATCGCCCACTGGCCACCGGAACGGGCGTCGGGGCCGACGGCGCGCTCGAAGTCGTTCTCCTGACGGATCGTCTCGGTGACGTTGCCGTCCGGCAGCCGGCCACCGGGCCGCTCGAGGCGCAGCCAGCCGCTCGCGCGCGAGTACGCGTTCTCGTCCCGGTAGAGGTCGACGAGCTGGTGGTAGTGGAAGTCGACCGGGTCCGGGCACCACCCCCACGTGCCGCCGAAGAAGTCCGGGTTGAAGACCTGTACGGCCAGCGCCTCCCAGCCGCCCGTGGAGCCGCCGGCGACGACGCGCGCCCACGGCTCCGGGATGATCCGGAACGTGCGCTCGAGGTACGGGATCAGCTCGTTCGTGATGGCGTCGCCGTAGGGGCCGACGTTCGGCGAGTTCAGCCAGTACGACGTGTCGTAGTACGGGTTCGCGTCGCGGATCGAGACGGCGATCACGCGGGGCGCCGCGTCGCTCATCCACCACTCGGCGAAGCCGGCGCCCCTCCCCTGCTGCGCCTGGCCGGGCGCGAAGCCGAACGGCGCGCGGTCGCCCGGGAAGTGACCGGCGTAGTAGACGACGGGGTAGCGCACACTGCCGCGCTCGTCGTAGCCGCGGGGGAGCAGCACGTTCGCGCCGATGTACATGTCCCGGCCCCAGAACGCCGAGAGCAGCGCGCTCCGAATCTTCACGAAGCGCACCTGCGGGCGGTCCGGCGGGTTGCCCTGCTGGAGCACGCCGCCGCGCGCCAGCGGCTGGAGCGGCGGCAGCACCTCGGTCAGGTCGAGGCGGACCTCGCCGCCGATCTTCGGGTCCAGGTGGATGCGCGCCGGCCGCGAGTACGCGTTGCCCGGCGAGATCCAGAGGTTCTGCCCGTCGCCGGCGTCCGCGTGCATCCGCAGCGTGTGTCCGTCCGCCCGCCGGTACGTCGTGTAGACGCTGAGGAAGCCCTGCACCCAGTAGTCGCCGGGGGGGAGGTCGGCGAAGCGGGCGAACGGGTAGCCGACGACGCCCGTGTCGCCCGCGGCGATCGTCCGCGTCTCGCCGGCCGCGACACCCGACACGTCCGCGCCCCACAGCGGGATCCCCTGCACGTCGACCTGCAGCCGCGGCTCCCGCTCGTTCTCGCGGGCGACGAGGACGAACATCCGGCCGGTCACCGGCACCTCGAGGCCCAGCGCCGCGATCCGGCTCGCCGCCTCGGGCGTCAGCCGGAGCGTGACGCGAAGGCCGTTCGGGCCGCCCGCGGTCCTCCGCGGCAAGCGCGGCACGCTCGGCCCGGCGAGCGCCGCCAGCCCGAGCAGCCCGGCGCCGACGCCCATCGCGAGGATGAGGCGGAAGCGTGAGAGCATGCGCAGTCTCCCGTTCGGGGTGGTCGAGGCGGCGAAAATACGACGACGGCGGCGGGGGCGGACAGGGCGGGAGCCGCGCTCGAGCCACGGCTCCGGGCGCCCTCACAGCGTCGGATCGATCGCCGCGAGCCGGTGGGCGAGGGGCGGATGCGTCGACAGCCACTGCCCGACGGACATCCACCAGCCGGTCATGTCGGCGCGCTGGCGCGCGAACGCGCGGCGATTGACCGCCGGCGCCAGCGCGCCGCCCGCCGCCAGGATCGTGAGCCCGAGCAACGCCGACTCCCGGTCCCCGGCGCCGGCCAGCCCCCAGCGGTCGCAGGTGTACTCGCGCGCGCGGGAGAGCGCCTTGCCGAGGAACGGGACCATCAGTGCGGGGAAGATCAGCCACCGCCAGCGGAAGTGCCCGGCCCGGATATGGCCGAGCTCGTGCCCGATGATCATGTCCGCCGCCGCCCTGTTCTCGCCGCACGCCTCCAGCAGATCCGAGTAGAGGACGACGAGGCTCGAGCCGAGGAACTTCGTCGCGAACGCGTTCAACGCCCCGCCGGCCTGCATCAGGTAGACGTCCGGCAGCGGCTCGAGCCCCATCCGCCGGGCGAGGCGCTGCACCCGCTCGTGCAGCTCCGGGAACTGCTCGGGGCTCAGCCGGACGCCGTTGCCCCGAATGTGCGCCACGAACACAGCGTGCATGACGAAGAAGAACAAGCCGAACAGCGCGCCGTACAGGAGCCCCACGAGGCTGACGGCGAGCGCGCCCCAGGCCACGATCGACACGACGACGCAGGCGATGAAGAGTGGCCGCTCCGTGCCCCACGGCTCGACCTGGATTCCGCCGGAGCCGATGTGCATGGACGTGGCTGTGGACGAGGTGACCGGACTCATAGGGATTCTCGCGGATGGGGACTGGAAGGCACTACATGGACCACGCGCGATCCATACCTAACAGTGCCCCCGCATAACCGCAACGTCGTCGTACCGCGGATGGATACAGGCGCTGGCAATACCGCCTACCGCAGCCGCCAGAACGGCCCTATCAGCCCGACCTCCTCGAAGATCGCCTGCGTGCGCTCGACCGACGCGCGCGTCCAGCCGGGCTCCAGGCGCCCCTGGTACCAGCGCCGCGCGAGCCGCCAGCACTGCTCGATCGGCACGACCGCGCCTCGCGTCAGGCTCCGCGCCGCGCACCAGCGATCCACGTGCTCTTCCGACCGGAAGAGTAGGAGCGTCCCTCAGGTGAAGCCGATGTCGTCCCAGAATCGCGCGGGCGGGACCAGGAAGTGGACGACCGCGTCGCCCGGCTCGGCCACGTCCCCCCGCACGCGGAGCGTCATCGGCTCGCCGCAGTCGGCGCACCGCGTCGCCGTCTCGGAATCGGCCCCGAGCAGCGCGGCGATCCCGAGTGCATCCCAGGCGCAGTTCGCCCAGTACGTCCGCTCGGCCGTCCGGACCGGGAACGGCGTCGGCACGGCGGAGAACGGGTGCGCCATCCAGACGTCGCCGCTGCCGGGCGCCAGCGCCAGGGCGTGGGCGGCGGCCAGCCGTCGGAGCGACTCCTGGATCGCGGCGACGGACTGTCCGAGGTCGGCGGCCAGCTCCGCTGCGCCAGGCGCCCGCGCGACGGCCGCCAGCTGCTGGTAGATCCGATACCGGACCTGCTGGTCGAAGTCCGCCGACAGCTGCGGCGCGTCTTCGCTCATGCCCGTCACCTCGCTTCGAGGGGATCTACCGGGGCGCCGCCCGCCAGGCACCTTCCGACGGCCACGCGCCAGCGCTCCATCTTCGCATCGTGCTCGTGCTGCGTCATCGCCGCGATCTCGCGGTTCCCCTCCCCGGTCAGACCGACGAACACATAGGCGACCCGGACGTCCGACGCGTCCGCGCCGGCCGCGCGGCAGCTGACGTCGACGCGGACGACGTACCGGCCGGGCTCGACGCGGTAGTAGCTGACCGCATGCGCGTCGCGGTCGAGCCGCGCGACGATCCAGACCGCGTCGCCGTACTGCTCCGGCGTGCGGAAGACCTGGCCCTCCGCCCAGCCGCCGTCGGCCGGATGGAGCAGCTCCGGCCGCCAGCCGGCGACCCAGCGCTCCTCGCCCCGCGGCGAGAAGAGCCAGAAGATGCGATCGGGCGGCGCCGCGAGCCGGAAGCCGCCGGTCAGCTCGATGTGCTTCGCAGTGAAATCGGACACGGGGATCTACCGGGGTACGCAGGTTCGATGAGAGCGGACGCCTCTGCGGCCGCGCGACGGCGGCCCGCGGCGCCGTCCAGACACGCGCGTCGGCCGCCACTCGGCCTCCGTCGCAGCGCGGGACGGGCTCAGCCGGTGTCGGTGTTCCGCCACGGTCCGGCGGGCGCGCGGCCGCTGCCGTCCAGCAGCGCGAACACGCCCTTCTCGCGCAGCACGCGCATCCCGAGCCGTTGGCTCGAGAGGCCCGGGCGCAGGACGTAGTCGAACTCGAGGCGCCCGTCCGTTTCCGTGGCCTCGAAGCGCCGGCAGTCGACGTGCCCCGTCGCCTGGAGCGTCGGCCCGGCCTCGATCAGGTGCGACGAGACCAGGAACACGCTCCCCTCGCGCGCGACCAGCCGGGTGAGGAACGCGCACGACGCGTCGAGCGCGTCCTTCACGTTCGTGCCCTTGAACGGCTCGTCCATGACCGCGACCACGCGGCGCCCGTCGGCCACGGCCTGGGCGATCGCGCGCGCCCGGAGCGCCTCGGCCTCGAAGAAGCTGATCCCCGTCCGCACGTTGTCCGCGAGCGTGATCGCCGTAAAGATCGCCTCGCACGGCGAGAAGCGGAACGAGCGCGCCGGGACGCCCATCCCCAGGTGCGCGAGGTAGATCGCGGTGGCGCAGGCGCGGAGGTACGTCGTCTTCCCCGCCATGTTCGGCCCGGTCAGGAAGAGCAGCCGATGGTGCGCGTCAACGTGGAGCGGGTTCGGCACGGGCGCACCGACCAGCGGGTGGTAGACGCCGTCGGCGACGATCTCCAGCTCGCCGTCCACGACCTCCGGGAAGACGAAGGCGTACTCGTCGGTCGCATCCGCGAGCGAGACGAGCGCGTCGATCTCGAAGAGGATGCGGACGAGCCGCTCGACCGATTCCTTCTCCCCGTGCCGGAAGACCCGGTCGACCGCGAGCACGCGGAACACGCGCCAGCGCTCCTCCCGCTCGAGCGGGAGCGATGCGAGCGCGGGGCGGCCCAGGATGTCGCGGATCTCGCGCAGGTGGGCGCCGACCTCGCCCGGCGCCTCGCTCGCGCCCGGATGCGTGGCCACCTGGCGGAGCCCGCGCAGCAGCCGCGCCGTGTGCCGCGCGCCCCGGGCGATCTGCTGCAGCTGGCGGAAGCTCTCGAGGAAGAGCTGGAGCGCGTCCAGCGCCAGACCGAAGCGGTTGGCGCTCGCCGGCGCCGGCAGGTTCCCATGGAAGTAGTGCTCGAAGCCGGAGACGAGATACTGGCCCGGCAGGCTGGCGAACTCCGCGCGGTGAGCCAGGATGTAGCGGAGCGAGCCCTGGACGGCGCGGATCCGGTCCGGCTCCGACAGCGGCGCCAGGAACCGGCCGAACAGCGCGCTCGCGCCGCCCCGGGTGCGCGCGCGGTCGAGGAGCCGGAACAGCCCCGGCCTCCCCTCCTGCGCCTCGAAGATCTCCAGGTCGCGGAACGTCTGCCGGTCGACCCACACCTCGCCCGGCCGGACGGTCCGGCGCGGCGCCTTCGTGAACCGCCCCGGGCTCCTCGCGATCGAGAACCGTTCCACGCAGGACCTCCTCGAAGGTGAGGGACACGACGCAGCGGTCTCACGCTCCCTATCGCCGGCGAGTCACGAGTGTAGCGGCCGACATCCGGGCGTACCAGAGGATCGGGGCGACGTTCTTCCCTCCTTCGTCATCGCGGCGGCGGTCTACCCGCCGGATTGTCGGCACCGGTTGTGCATCGCCCCCCCGCGACCCACCTTCCGCCGGAAGGACCCAGCCGATCTACCTGCAGTCTCAAGGAGTCGAAGCATGCAGCACAGTCGTCGTCCGTCCGTCCTCCCGCTCGTCGCCCTCCTCGCTGCTCTCGCGCTCCCCGCCTGCGGGGACGACTCACCCGCCGGGCCGCCGACGCAGGAGAGCGTCGCCGGCGTCTACCAGATCAGCGCCGGCCGTTCCGGCGCCGTGCTCGAGGTCACCCAGATCGGTCAGACCACCGATTATCTCGCCGCCGGCGCGACCGCCCGGCTCGAGCTCGAGGCCGATGGCACCACCACCGGCCGGCTGTTCGTGCCCAGCGGCGGCGACGACGGCGGCGACTTCGACGCGGATCTCGCCGGGACGTGGACGCTCCAGGGCGACACTGTCCGGCTCTCCCACGCCGCCGACACGTTCCTGCGCGACATGCCGCTCGTGGTGTCACGCAACAGCCTGGCCGGCGACCGTACCTTCAGCGGCATCCACGTGCGGATCGTGCTGGTGCGGTAGGCGGATCGCGCCGCGCGGCTCCGGGGCCGCCACCACGCCCCCGCGGGCGTCGGCCCGGCGGAATCAGAAGGACCCGCTCGGCCCGGCGGCCGCGTGGGCGCTGGCATGCCAGAACCGGGCGCCGCCGCCCTGGACCGGCACGCGCGCCCACGCGCCGACCGCCTTCAGCTCCGCGAAGGCGGTGCCCTGCCCCGCCCCCGCGAGGCGGCCCCACCCGACCTGCGCCGCGGGCCCGGAGAGGTGGTATCCGCCGAACGACCCGCTGGTCTCCGGCAGCTCCCGGCCGCGCACCGTGTTCTCGGGATGGCTGATCACCACACCGGCGCCGAGCCGCGCCTCGGCGAGCCCGTCGACCCGGCTGTACAGCAAGGTGACGACGTTGAAGCCGTGCGAGATGTCGAAGCGCTGGACCTCCGCCGGCCGGTTCCGCAGGAACAGCTTGTGGTGGATCCACTCCATGCCCCAGCCGTGATCGCCGTCCAGGCGTTCCGCCCGGACCAGGTAGTAGAGCGGCCGCTGGAACGCCCGCGTCGCGAAGCGGGCCGTGGTCCGGATCGGCGGCTCGCCGCGCTGCCGGATCACGAGCGGGACCGGGACGTTGTAGGCGAACCCCAGCGCCGCGCCGATCCGCCACGTCTGCCCGGCCGCGGCCGCGGGGAGGAGCAGCGTCGCGGCGATCGCCAGGGGCGCGCGGAGCCGCATCGGACCAGGGTCCTCCCTTCCGCCTACCCCCGCACGTCGTAGTCGAGCATCACGATCCCGCTCCGCGGGTAGACGCGCTGGCCCTTGAGCGTCAGCGTGGCGCGCGGCGCGGGCGCCGGCAGGAACGGGATCCCGCCCCCGAGCAGGATCGGCACGACCGCGAGCTCGATGCCATTCACCAGGCCGAGCCCCAGGAGCAGCCGGAACGTCTCGCCGCCGCCGAACAGCCAGATGTCCTTGCCGTCCTCGCGCTTGAGCGCTTCGATCGGCCCGCGCACGTCCCCCGACAGCACCGTCACGTCCGGGTGGGCCTCCGGCCGGAGCGAGCTAGAGAGGACGACGATCTTCTTGCCGAAGGTGTCCCCCGACTGGCGGACCAGGTCGTAGGTCTTGCGCCCCATCAGGAGCACGTCGAACTGCGCGAAGATCGCCGCGAAGTCGATGTCGGGATCCGCGGGGATCCAGTCGTACCCCCCGTCCGCGGTCGCGATGTAGCCGTCGAGGCTGCACGCCACATGGTAGTGGATCCGTCTCATCGGCTCTCCCCCCTCGATGCATGCGACGACGTGAACGTCCGGGTTCGCCGTGCGGACGTCCGAACAGGTGATTGCTGGCCGCGCACGTGCGTGGGCGCGGGCGCCCGCCGCGTCAACCCCCGGAGACCTCCACGTGCTCGAGCTTCACCGGGATCGCGGACCGCACCGTGTTCTGGATCTCCGCCACGGCATCCGTGTGCCGGACGAGCTCGCGGAGCGCCGCCGCGTCGCCCGGGCCGGAGATCCGGACGCGGTACCGCACGCTCTCCGCCGGCGCACCCTCCGCCGGGAAGTCCGCCTCCGCCTCCACCGCCACGTCGTCGACCGTGAGGCCGCGCTTCGCCGCCTCCCGGAACAGGTCGTTGCAGACGCACGTCGCCAGCGCCGCCAGCAAGAGCTCCCCGCCGCTCACGCTCGAGCCGCGACCGGTCGGCTTCGGCAAGACGCCGAGCGTCCTCTGCGCGCCGTTCGTCGCAACCGAGAGGACGTGCGCGTCCACGGAGTTCTCGAGCCGGGCGGTGATCTTCATCGTGTAGTCGTCCGCGTGTGGAGTTGTCGTGTGGACTCGAGGCGGCGCGCCGCCTCCCCGGACCTCCGCCGCGTTCCGTCACCGGACGCCGCCGGCGGCGCACGGCCGGCGCGGCACGCGACCGCCGACCCGCCCGGGATCGCTACTCGCCTTTGCCGGCGACCTCGTCGACCCGAACCGCGAGGATCCGGCGGATCAGCTCCATGGGCATCGGCCGGGCGAGAGCGAACCGGAGCGAGCTCTTCCCGCTCCGATACGGCGCGATCTCGTCGCTGAACGCCTCCGCGACGCCCCGGGTGACGGGATACAAGGCGATGTGCTTCTTCCACCCCGCGAGGTACACCAGCCGGTGGCCGGCGAGGTCGAACGTGGGGATCTCGTAGCTGATCCGCTCCGTCACCCCGGGTGCCGTCGC
>DASTKT010000126.1:0-15868 GCA_035715725.1 Longimicrobiales bacterium
GAGCAGCGGCTCGCCCTCACGACGAGCAGAGCAGCCTAAACCAGGTGTCCATTGCGCCGGGGGAATCCCAGCGGGCGGGGACATGACTACGGGTCCGATGGCGGGTGGGGGCGGGGACTGCGGGCGGGCGCGAGCGCGGGCCCACTACGGGGGCAACTGCGGGCGGGGGCGGGGCGCGCTTCACGGGTCCGCTCCCTCCTCCCGGGCGAGGATGGCGGGCGTCGGCATGCCCACGCACGCGCCGGCAAGGTCCCGGGCCTTGCGGACGTCCCGCTCGGTGAAGACGCGCCGGATCCCCAGCCGCTGCAATACGGCTCGCGTCTCGTTCGCTCCTTCTCGCGCGATCATATCGGCCGCGCTCTTCCGCTTCGGTCGGAAGGAGCCGCCCCGAGAGGGGCGCCTCCGCCGCCAGGCCCCTGCGCGTTCGCTCGAGCCGCAGGGGTCCCCTCCTCAGCCGAGGGCAGGGCCTCACCGAAGGACGCTGCCCCGCCCGCCGCCCGCAGTTGCACCCGCCGTGGGCCCGCGCTCGCGCCCGCGCTCGCCCCCACCCGCAGTCCCCGCCCCCGCCCGCCGTCGGACCCGCAGTTAACTCTCGCCCTCGCCCCCGCCCGCAGTCGAAGCCGTTTCCGCGGCGCCGACCTCCTCGTGGACGGTTACTCGGGGGCCGCCGGGAGCGCGCTTTTTGCGACCCGCGGGGCGATGTGGTGCAGCAGTGCGGTGCGCCATGGTGACGGCCCGCAAGGAAGGTAGTCCCTGTACGACGAGCGCGAGCGCCCCCGCGGGAAGAGGCCGGCGGCCGGCCGGGAGCGCCGGGGATCCGACGATCCGCCGCGCGAGGTCTCCTCGCATGCCGCGCGCGGCGACCGCATCGCGCGGCGGCCGCCGGCGGCGAGCGCCGAGGCGGAGGCGGCGAAGCGCCGCTGGCTGCGGCGGGCCCAGGCGCTCAACGCCATCATCTGGGAGGGCGATCCGAGCACGCTGCGATTCACGTTCGTCAGCCTGGGCGCCGAGCGGTTGCTCGGCTACCCCGTCGAGGCGTGGCTGTCGGAGCCGGACTTCTGGTTCAAGCACCTCCACCCCAAGGACCGCGACCGGGCCGTGACCGAGCGCAGAAAGGCCACGGCAGAAGTACTCGACCACGACCTCGAGTACCGGATGGTGGCCGTCGACGGTCGCGCCGTCTGGCTGCGCGACGTGGTGCGGGTCGGCCTCGATGCGGAGGGCCGGCCGCGGAAGCTCCGTGGCGTCATGGTGGACATCACCGAGCAGAAGCGCGCGGAGGAGGCAGTTCGGGCCAGCCGGCAGCGCCTGTGGGAGCAGAACCAGGTGCTCCTCCAGCTCGCGGAGCGGAGGATCCGGCACCCTGCCGACCTCCCGGCCGCCTTGCGGGAGATCGCCGAGGCCGCCGCCCGGGTGCTACGCGTGGAGCGGGTCGGGATCTGGATCTTCGACGACGACCACTCGAAGATCCGCCTCATCGAGCACTTCGAGCGGAGCACGGGGCGCCACTCCGCGGGGATGGAGCTGGCCCGGGCCGACTACCCCGCCTACTTCGCGGAGCTCGACCGGGAACGCACGCTGGCGGCCGACGACGCCCGCGCCGACCCGCGGACGCGCGAGTTCACGGCATCCTACCTCGTTCCGTTCGGCATCACCTCCATGCTCGATGCGCCGATCCGATCCGGGGGGGTGCTTCTAGGCGTCGTCTGCAACGAGCACGTGGGACCGGTCCGGCGCTGGACGCTGGAGGACGAGAGCTTCGCCGGCTCGATCGCGGACCTGGTCGCCCTGGCCATGGAGGCGGCCGAGCGGAGCCGCGCGGAGGAGGCACTGCGGCTCCTGGCGGAGGTGGGAAGCGTCCTCGCCTCCTCGCTCGACTACCGCACCACGCTCGCCAACGTCGCGCGCCTCGCCATTCCCACCTTCGCGGACGGCTGCCTGGTGGACGTGGTCGAGGAGGGTGAGATCCGGCGCGTGGCCGCGGCCCACGCCGATCCCGCGAAGCAGGAGCTGCTCGACGAGCTCCGGCGCCGTTACCCGATCGGTTGGGAGTCGCGGCGGCCGCCGGCCGTCGCGCTGCGGACCGGAAAGCCCGAGATCGTCCCGCAGATCAGCGAGGAGATGCTTCTCTCCCGGGTCGATGATCCGGAGGAGGTTCGGCTCCTGCGGAAGATGGGCGTGCGCTCCTTCATCGCGCTGCCGCTCGTGGCGCGCGGGCAGAAGCTGGGCGCGATGACCCTCGCGTCGGCCAGCCGCAGCTACGGCCCCGCCGACCTTCCGCTAGCCGAGGAGCTGGCCCGGCGCGCCGCGCTCGCGATCGACAATGCGCGCGTCCACGAGGAAGCGCTCGCCGCCAGCAAGGCCAAGAGCGACTTCCTCGCCGTCATGAGCCACGAGCTGAGGACCCCGCTCACCGCCATCGTCGGCTACACCGACCTCCTCGCCGCCGAGATCGCGGGGCCGCTCACCGAGAAGCAGAAGGAGCAGCTCGGCCGCATCATCCTGCGGACCCAGGACCTGCTTCGGATCATCGAGGAGATCCTCGCCTACTCGGACATGGAGACGGGTCGGGAAACGGTCCATCTCGAGCCGGTGGACGTCGCCGAGCTGGTGGGCGCCGTGGCCGAGCTCGTGGCGCCGCTGGCGGCGGAGAAGCGCCTCGCGTTCCACGTCGTGGCACCGGAGCGGCCGATCCTCGTGGAGGCGGACCGGGCCAAGGTGCGCCACATCCTGCTCGACCTCCTCTCGAACGCGGTGAAGTTCACCGAGCGCGGCGCGGTCACGCTCGAGGCCATGCTCGAGGACGGCTCACTGGTCTTCCGGGTGCGCGACACCGGGATCGGCATCCGGCCGGAGGACCGGGAGCGGATCTTCGAGGCCTTCGTGCAGGTGGAGGACGCGATGACGCGCGAGAAGGGCGGGACGGGGCTCGGGCTCGCCGTGGCCCGGCGCCTCGCGCGCATGCTCGCCGGGGACATCACCGTCGAGAGCGAGGTCGGAAAGGGGAGCACGTTCACGGTGCGGCTCCCCGCGCGCCGAGGTGCGCCTCGAGGCCGGTAAGGCGCCCGGCCGCCCGAGCTCCCGCCGTCCGCCATCGGCCGCGCTTCGCGGCGTTCCGTTCCCTCCGCGCTCTTCGCGTGAGCCCCCGAATCCGAAGCCGCCGCTAGGGCCGCAAGCGTCTCCTCGAGGCCGGTGCGTGCGGCGTTCACGGCAGCAGCCACCGCGGCGACGGTCCGGTCCGCCCGCTTGCGCATCCCCCGCCGGCGGATTCGATTTCGCGGTGAGCGCCCGCCGCTCTCCCACCCGACACTTCGACCGGAGGCCAGGATGCCGTCCCTCCACACGTCTCGCCGGCCGCGCACGTTCGCGGGCCAGCCGCTGCTCTTCCGCGCCCTCTCGCTCTCGCTCGGCGCGCTCGCCCTGGCGGCGGGCGCGGCGCGCGCGCAGGAGCGCTTCACGCTCGAGCAGGTGCTGTCGGCGCCGATGCCGAGCGGGCTGGTGGCCTCGGCGGACGGGGGCGCCGTGGCCTGGGTGCAGGACGAGGCGGGCGCGCGCAACGTGTGGGTGGCGGAGGCGCCGGCCTTCGAGGGGCGGCGGCTGACGCGGTACACGGAGGACGACGGCCAGGAGATCGGGGCGCTGACGTTCACGCCGGACGCGAAGCGGCTGCTGTACGTGCGCGGCGGCGCGCCGAACCGGCAGGGGGAGGTGCCGAACCCGACGAGCGACCCGGCGGGGATGGAGCGGGCGCTGTGGGTCGTGGCGGTGGCGGGCGGCGAGCCGGCGCGGATCGACGAGGGGGCGGCTCCGGCGGTCTCCCCGAAGGGCGACGTCGTCGCCTACGTGAAGAAGGGACAGCTCTGGTCCGCGTCGCTCGGCGCGGGGAAGCCGGAGCCGAAGCAGCTCGCGCACACGCGGGGCGGCGCCGGCGCGCTGCGCTGGGCGCCGGACGGCTCGCGGCTGGCGTTCGAGAGCCGGCGCGGCGACCACGCGTTCATCGGCGTGCTGGACCCGGCCGCGCGGACCGTGCGCTACATGCAGCCGACGGTGGACGGCGACGGCGAGCCGGCGTGGTCGCCGGACGGCCGGCGGCTGGCGTACATCAGCATCCCCAGCTCGCATCGCGAGATCCCGTTCCTGCCGTACCGCGAGGACCTGCCGTGGTCGATCAGGGTGGCGGATCCGGCGACGGGCGTGGCGCGCACGGTGTGGACCGCGGATGCGGGACGGGGGAGCGTGTTCCACGGCATCGACGGGGAGGCGCAGCTCCTGTGGGGCGCGGGCGACCGGCTGGTCTTCCCGTGGGAGAAGGACGGGTGGCTGCACCTGTACGCGATCCCGGCGGACGGCGGCGCGCCGACGCTGCTCACGCCGGGCGCGTTCGAGGTGCAGGAGGTCGCGCTCGGCGCCGGCGGTCGCGAGGTCCTGTTCAACTCGAACCAGGGCGACGTCGATCGGCGCCACCTGTGGCGGGTCTCCGTCGCCGGCGGGGCGCCGCGGCCGGTCACGCCGGGGAACGGCATCGAGTGGTCGCCGGTCGCGGTGCTGGGCGGCGACGGCGTCGCGTTCCTGGCGTCGGACGCGACGCACCCGGCGCACGCCGAGGTGCTGGCGGGGAAGGCGCCGCGGCGGTGGCTGGCGCCGGGCTCGCTCCCGGCGAGCTTCCCGACCGCCGCGCTGGTGACGCCGAAGCAGGTCGTCTTCGCGGCGGCGGACGGGCTGCCGATCCACGGGCAGCTCTTCCTGCCGAAGGACCTGAAGTCCGGCGAGCGCCGCCCCGCCCTGCTCTTCTTCCACGGCGGCTCGCGCCGGCAGATGCTGCTCGGCTTCCACCACTCCGGCTACTACCACAACGCCTACGCGATGAACCAGTACCTGGCGAGCCGAGGCTACATCGTGCTGAGCGTGAACTACCGCAGCGGGATCGGCTACGGCCTCGAGTTCCGCGAGGCCGACAACTACGGCGCGGCGGGCGGGAGCGAGTTCAACGACGTGATGGGCGCGGGGCTGTACCTGAGGAGCCGGCCGGACGTGGATGGCGGGCGCATCGGGCTGTGGGGCGGCAGCTACGGCGGCTACCTGACGGCGATGGGGCTCTCGCGCGCCTCCGACCTCTTCGCGGCCGGCGTCGACCTGCACGGCGTGCACGATTGGAACCCGGTGATCCGCAACTTCATGCCGCAGTACGACTCGACGCAGGTGCCGGAGATCGCGAACCGCGCCTACGCGGCCTCGCCCGCGTCGTCGGTGGCCACCTGGCGCTCGCCGGTGCTGCTGATCCAGGGCGACGACGACCGGAACGTGCCGTTCAGCGAGTCCGTGAACATCGCCGAGCCGCTGCGGCGCCAGGGCGTGCACGTCGAGCAGCTCATCTTCCCCGACGAGGTGCACGGCTTCCTGCGCCACGCGAGCTGGATGGCGGCGTACACGGCGGCGGCGGACTTCTTCGACCGGATGCTGAAGCAGGGCGGGGCGAAGGCGGCGGACGGGGGGAGTCGGTAGGGGGCGTTTCCTCCCGCACTCCCGCACTCCCAAGCTCCCTGTGAAAGAACAAGGGCGCCGCGGCGATGGTCGCGGCGCCCCGTCGTCCTCGGGCGTCGTCGCTCAGTACTTCCAGCCCAGCAGGTTCCAGTACGCCAGCACCGCGACGAGCACCACGGCGGCCACCGTGACCGCGGTGTAGTGCGCGCGGCCCCAGCGGCCCCACCAGCGGCCGCGCCAGGCGAGGGCGGCGAAGGCGAGGAGCGCGAGGGTGAGGAGCGCCGCGATCACGGGGAGCGCGAGGACGATCCCGAGGGCGGGGACGTTCCCCTTCAGGAGCGCGGTTTCCCCGGAGATCGTCGCGCCGAGCCCGACGAGGAAGGCGACGACGAGCACGGTCACGACGAGCGCGGTCCAGCGGGCGAGGCGCTCGCCGCCGGAGGGCGGGGGCAGCTCGCGGAAGCGGCGGTGCAGGCGCCAGCTCCCGAACATGACGAACGGGACCGTGAGGAGCAGGAGCACGGCGATGCCGAGCAGCACCTGGTGCAGCGCGGGGGTCTGATACCAGGCCAGGCGCTCCATGGCCATCATCGGCGCGCTGTTCATGAAGAAGTGGCTGATGCTGCCGTCCTTCTCCTGCTGGAACGCGACCATCTCGTTGCCGTCGACCTCGCGGAAGAGGTTCGGGCCGGCGGCGACGAAGCGCTTGGCGCCGAGCGGCGAGTTGACGAGGAGGATGCCGGGCGTCTTCGGGTCGCGCGCGACCTTGATGCCGTAGGCGAGGCCCAGGGCCTTCTCGAACGTCGTGTAGGAGCCGCGGTTCATGCGGTAGGTGCCGAGGTACTTCGAATCGACCACGCCGCGGGCGTCCTTCGCGGCCGCCGTCGCCACCGGGTAGTAGTGGTCGAGGACGGCCTGGAGGAACGGGCCGAAGCTGAGCTCGCTGCCGGGCGCGCTGTTGTAGGAGACGAAGACGCCCCAGCCCTCCTCGGGGGCGATGCTGAGGTCGGTGTGGAACCACCCCGTGTCGCCGCCGTGCCCGATGAGGTGCACGCCGTGCGATGTCTGCTCGTAGAAGCCGAGGTCGTAGCCGTCGAGGCGGGGGTCGTGGTCGAAGGCGCGGCTGTGCATCAGGCGCGCGGTCGAGTCCGCGAGGATGCGGGCGCCCTCGAACTGGCCGTTCTGGAGGTGCGCGATCATGAAGCGCCCCATGTCGGCGGCGGAGGCGCTGACGGAGCCGGCGGGCGCGAAGGGGATGAGCACCTCGAACGGCTTGGCGACGAGGTGGCCGCCCTGCTTGGCGTAGCCGACCGACATCTGCGGCGCAAGGTTCGGCGGCAGCGGCTGGCGCCCGGTGGCGTTCTTCATCCCGAGCGGCTGCATGATGTGGCGCTCGATGTACTCCTCCCACGGCTCGCCGGAGACGCGCTCGACGATGTAGCCGGCGAGCGCGGTGCCGTAGTTCGAGTAGGAGGAGTAGGTGCCGGGCGGCCGGACGCGCGCCGGCAGGTGCGCGGCGAGGAACTTCCCGCGCGGCTCTTTGCTCTCGCTGAAGAGGGCGAGGCCGCGGTCCTCGAAGCCCGGCGTATGGGTCATGAGGTTCCACAGCGTGATCGGCTGCGGGTACGTCGCCGGGATCTTGAAGTCGAGGTACTCGTTGACGTCCTTGTGCAGGTCGAGCTTCCCCTGCTCGACGAGCTGCATGACGGCGGTCCAGGTGAAGAGCTTGGAGACGGAGCCGATGCGGAAGAGCGTCTTCTCGGGGTCGACCGGGACGTGCTTGTCGAGGTCGGCCCAGCCGTAGCCCTTCGCGAAGATGACGCGGCCGTCGCGCACGACGGCGACGGTCGCGCCGGCGACGTTCTTCTCCTTCATCTGGCCGGACATCAGGCCGTCGAGGAACGCCTCGATCTCCTTCGGGTCGCTGGGCCCGTGGCGGGGAGCGGTCGTCACTCCCGTGGCGGCGGTCGGCGTCGACCCCGCCGGCGCCGGGGCCGGTGCGGGCGCGACCGGCGTCTGCGCAGCGACGCCGGCGGAAAGAACGAGGAGCGGCAGTACGCTCAGCGATCCCAGCCACAGCGGTTTCTTCATGGCCGCGCCTCCTGGCACGATGCGGAACAGCGGTCGGCGGTGATGGTCCGTGTGCCCTGCGTGAAGCGGAGCGCGCGCGGCGAGCCGGCGGCGGCGCCCTCGAACGTCCAATCCGCGCCGTTCTCCATGTCGAAGAAGGAGTCGGCCGATTGAGGGAGCAGCGCGCGCTCCGGGATCGCGCCGGCCGCGCCGGCGCGGAGCCCGGCGGCGGTGCGGCGGACGCGGAAGACGATGGTGTCGCCGTCCACGATGGCGCGGTAGGCGCCGGCGAGCCGGTCCAGGACCGCGGCCGGCGGCGCGGCGGCGAGCCGCTTCTCGACGCGCGGCGCGTCGACGAGGCCGTACTCGGCGTCGAACGCGCGCGTGATCTCGTTCAGCAGGCCGTTGCTCACGCCGTTCGTCAGGACGAAGAGGCCGCGCCCCTTCTCCGGCCACATGACGAAGTAGGCGACGAAGCCCTCGTCCCGCCCGCCGTGGGTGAAGCGCAGCGAGTCGCCGGCCCCGCCGACGCCGACGCCGAGCCCCCAGGAGGGGGAGAGGAGGCTGGCGTACGGCGCGCCGACGGCGACCTGCGGCCGGAGCATCTCGCGGGCGGTGGCCGGCGGGAGGACGCCGCCGGGTCGCCCGAGATAGGAGTCGGAGACGGCAATGGCCCAGCGGGCCAGGTCGGAGGCGGTGGTCCAGAGCCCGGCCGCGGCCATCTCCGGGTAGACGTGGAAGCGCCCCGGCACCGGCGTGTCCGGCTTCTCGTGCCCCGAGGCGACGAACGGCAGCTTCTCCGCCGGCGGCGGATTCTCGTACGTGCTGTGGACCATGCCGGCGGGCCCGAGCACGAGGCGTCGCATGAGCGCGGGGAACGTCTCGCCCGTGACATCCGTGGCGGCGAGCTGCGCGATCGTGATGCCGCCGCCGGAGTAGAGCCAGCGCGCGCCGGGCACGGTGTCGTTGCGGACGGCGCGCGTGTTGGCCGGGGGCGCGCCGTCCAGGAGCTGCGGGACGGTCGGGACCGGCTTCCCGGCCTCGTAGCCCGGGAAGCCCCAGACGGTGAGCCCGGCGCTGTGCGTGAGGAGGCGGCGCAGCGTGACCTTCCGCTCGGCCGTGAAGCGGCTCTCGGGGAGGTGCCAGGAGCGGAGGTCGGCGTTGATGTCGCGGTCGAGCGCGAGCTTCCCCTGGTCGACGAGCGCGAGCGCGCCCGTGGCGAAGACCGGCTTGCTGATCGAGCCCGCGAGGAAGAGCGTCGACGTGTCGACCGGCTCGGTCCCGCCGAACTGCTGCACGCCGAAGCCGCCCGCCCAGACGACGCGCAGCGAGTCCACGACCGCGATGCTGACGCCGGGCACGTGGTAATGGCCCATGCGGTCGGCGAGCTCGAACGTCGTGTCGGCGCGGCCGGCGAGGCGGACGGCGGGGCGGAGCGCGTGGACGATGCGCGCGGGATCCGGCGGCGGCGCCTGGGCGGCGGCGGGGGCGGCCGGCGCGAGGGCGAGGGCGGCGGCGAGGAGCGGGAGGACGAGCTTTTTCGCTTGCGCTTGCGCGCCCGCGCCCGCTTCCGGCAGTTCCTCGGCAGCGCGGCGACGCGTGGGACCGACCGGGCGCGGAAGCGGGCGCGCAAGCGCAAGCGGGTCCATCCTGGGCGGCCGCAGCTCACCGGGCGTCACCAGATTCCCCTCTCCCCGATCTTCGCGATCACGGTGCCGAGCCGCTCGGCGGCGTTGCGCCAGTTGACCTGGACGGCGCGCTGGGCGGCGTCGGGGTCGCCGGATTCGATGCCGGAGATGATCGTCGCGTGCTCGCGGACGGAGTCGTCGATGCGGTTCGTGAGCGCGCTGACGTAGACGCGGGCGTAGCGCTCGGCCTGGGCGGCGATGCCGTCGTGGAGCGCGAGGACGCGGGGTCCGCCGCCGGCCTGGACGTAGGCGCCGTGGAACGCGAAGTCGAGGTCGAAGAAGCGGTCGGGGTCGGGCGTCGGGGTCTCGGCGAGGCGGGCGAGCGCGTCGTTCTTCTCGCGGAGCGTGCGCGCGACGGCGGCGCGCGCTTCGGCGGGGAGCACGGCGGCGCGGCGGGCGGTGAAGCCCTCGATCTCGCCGACGAGGCCGAAGAGCTCGTCGAGGTCCTCCTGCGTCAGCGGGGAGACGACGAGGCGGGCCTGGCGGCCGAGCGTCGTGGCCTGGATGAAGCCCTCCTGCTGGAGGCGCTGGAGCGCGCTGCGGACGGGCGTGCGGCTGATGCCGAAGCGCTCGACGACGTCGCCCTCGGTGATGCGGGTGCCGGGGGCGAGGCGGCCGGAGACGATGAGCTCGCGGAGCTTCTGGTAGACGGCGGTGATGCGGTCCCCGTTGAGGGCGGCGCCCAGCCGGTTGGCGGGCGCGCCGGACTTCGGCTCCGGTCTGGTCTTTCGTGCGGCCATCTTCGTTCCTGTTCACGGATGGGGCCGGGCTTCGGCGTCCTGTCGGAGCCCGCCGTGAGCTGGCGACCGCGGCGGGACATCGGCCCCGCCGCGGCGGTGTTTCAGGGCGCGGCCGAGACCCGCGCGCTCTCCGGGACGCGCTTGAACTCGGCGATGCCCTCGACGTCCATGCGGGCGGCGACGCCCGCGGCGTCGAGCGCGAAGCCGACGAGCGCGGTGCCGCCGCCGAGGCCGGCGCCGCGCCACTTCGCGCGGAATGTGTCGTAGTTCCAGTGCTCGAGGTCGCCGGTGAACGCGGGGCCGTAGCGGAGCACGAGGTGCCCGTCCTCGAGCGAGACCCTGGCCTGGCCGTAGAGCGAGTCGGCGTACGTGCCCGCGTACTTCTCGAGCGGGAGCGACGGCTTCGTGCCCGGCACGCGCGCGGCCTCGGCCTTCTTCTGCGCGGCCTCGGCCCGCGCCTCCTGCGTCTTCGTCTGGGCGAGGAGGATCGCGCTCCAGTCGCGCGTCGGGCCGCCGAGGTACGCATCGAGCACGCGGTACATGAGCGCCTGGAAGAGCGCGTTGTGCCCCGCGGTGTTCGTGAGCACGACCAGGCCGAGCTGCTTCTCCGGGACGAACGCGACGAGCGAGAGCATGCCGTCGATGCCGCCCGTGTGCTGCAGCACCTTCACGCCCTTGTAGTCGACCATGCCGACGCCGAGGCCGTACGCGCCGAAGTGCGTGGACGGCCGGAGCGAGTCCGGCATCGCGGCCGTGATCGTCTGGGGCGACTCGATCTCCTGCAGCGTCGTCGCCTTGACGATCTGGCGGCCGCCGTAGCTGCCGTCCTCGAGCAGCATGCGGAGCCACTGCGCCATGTCGCGCACGTTCGAGTTGATCGAGCCGGCGGGCCCGATGTTGTCGATGTCGCGGTAGGGGACGGGCACCGGCTTGCCGTCCATCCACTGGTGCGGCGCGGCGACGTTCCCCGAGAGGTCGAGCGCCTTGACGCTGGTGTTGCTGGCGCTCATGCCGAGCGGCTGGAAGATCCGCTCGCGCACGAGGTCGTCCCAGCTCTTCCCGCCCGCGGCCGCCACGGCCTCGCCGGCGCCGAGCACCATGATGTTCTGGTAGCCGAACTGCGAGCGGAAGCTGGAGTTCGGCTCCAGGAAACGGATGCGGTGCAGGATCTGCTGCCGGTCGAGCGCCGAGCCGTACCAGAGCAGATCGCCGCGGCGGCCGAGGCCACTGCGGTGCGACAACATGTCACGGATCGTGATCTCGCGCGAGACATACGGATCATAGAGCTGGAAACCCGGCAGCCATTTCGTGGCCCGGTCGTCCCAGCTCATCTTCCCCTCGTCGACCATGGTGCCCGCGAGCACGGCGGTGAACAGCTTCGTGTTCGAGCCGATCGCGAACAGCGTGCGGTCGTCCACCTTCGCCGGCTTCCCGACCTCGCGCACGCCGTAGCCCTTCGCGAAGACGACGGAATCGTCCTTGACCACGGCGATGGCGAGCCCGGCGCCCTGCCAGTCCTTCAGCGCGCGGGCGGTGTAGGCGTCGAGGCCGCCGAGCGGGCCCTTCTGCGCGGCCGCCGGCGCGGCCACGGCGAGCGCGGCGGCGGCCAGCGCGCCCGCGAGCGCGCGCCGGCGCGCACCGCCGATGGACCCTCGCGGGCCCACGAGCGTCTGCGTCATCCCGGATCCTCCCTCGTCTCGCATCAGTGGCCGCTCGCGGCGGTGGCGGCGGTCCGGTCCGGCACGCGCCCGAACTCGGTGAAGCCCTGCAGGTCGAGCGACGCGGGGCGCCCCCGCGGGTCGAGCGCGAAGCTGACGAACGTCCGGCCGACCAGCGTCCGCGCGCCGGGCTGGCGCCACGTGACCCGGAACGTGTCGTACTGCCAGTGCTCGAGGTCGCCGGTGAAGGCCGGGCCGTAGCTCAGCACCAGGTGGCCGTCCTCGACCGAGACCTTCGCGTCGCCGTAGGCGGAGTCCGCGTAGGTGCCCGCGTACTTCTCGAGCGCGAGCGACGGCGTCGTCCCCGTGGCGCGCTCCGCCTCCATCTTCTTCCGCTGCGCCTCGCCCTGCGCCTGCATCTTCTGGACGGTGGCGTGGAACTCCTGGCTCCAGTCCTTGGCCGGACGGCCGAGGTAGGCGTCGACGACGCGGTACATCAGCGTGGTGGGCAGCGACGTGCCGTTCATGTTCGTGAGCACGACGAGGCCGAGCTTCTGCTCCGGGACCAGGGCGACGAGCGCCGTCATGCCGTCGATGTTGCCACCGTGCTCGACGAGCTCGACGCCGTTGTAGTCATGGAGGAACCACCCCATGCCGTAGGCGAGGAAGTGGGCGCCCGGCGAGAGGCGCTGGAAGCTCGCGTCCCGGATCAGCATCTGCGCCGTGTGCATCTCCTCGACCGTGGCGGGCTTGAGGAGCTGCTTCCCCTCGTAGGTGCCGTTTCCGAGCTGGAGCCGGACCCACTGCGCCATGTCGAGCACGTTCGAGTTGATCGAGCCGGCCGGCCCGATGAAGTCGACGTTGCGGTAGGGGAGCGTGACGGGCTTGCCGTCCTGGAGGCCGTGCGGCGTGGCCACGTCGGCCTGGCCGGCGAGCGCGCGGATCGAGGTGCTGCTCGAGGTCATGCCGAGCGGGCGGAAGATCCGCTCGGCGACGACGTCGTCCCAGCTCTTGCCGGCGACGTGGGCCACCACCTGGCCGGCGGAGAGGTACATGATGTTCTGGTAGCCGAAGCGGGCGCGGAACCCCCACGACGGCTTGATGTAGCGCGCGCGGCGGATGATCTCGTCGCGGTCGTACATGCCGCTGATCCAGAGCAGGTCGCCGCGGGCGAGGCCGCTCCGGTGCGTGAGCAGGTCGCGGACCGTCATCTCGCGCGTGACGTACGGATCGTAGAGCTGGAAGCCCGGCAGGTACTTCGTGACCGGGTCGTCCCACTTGAGCTTCCCTTCGTCGACCATCATGCCGACGGCGGCGGCCGTGAACGCCTTGGACGACGAGCCGATGGCGAAGAGCGTGTGCGCGTCGACCGGCTCCGGCTTCCCGACCTCACGGACGCCGAAGCCCTTCGCGAAGACGACCGAGTCGTTCTTGACGATGGCGACGGCGAGGCCGGGGACCTGCCACTCCTGGCGGGCCTTCTCGACATAGGCGTCGAGGCCCTGGAGCGGCTTCTGCTGCGCGCGCGCGCCGCGCGCGGCGGCCGGCAGCAGCGCGAGCGCGATGGCGAAGCGGAGGAACGACCTGCGGAGCATAGGGTTGCGCTCTCTGCGGTTGTGAGGATCGATCCGGGCGCGCGGCATGGCTCAGTTCGCCGCGGTCTTCGGTGCGTCGGGCGCGCGGCGGAACTCGCCGAGGTTCGGGACCGTGAGCCGGCTCGGCTTGCCGGAAGCGTCCACGGCGAACGTGAGGTCCAGCGTGTCGCCGGTGCCGCCGCGGGCGGTGCCGCGGAACGTCTCGTACGCCCGGTGGGCGAGGTCGAGCGTGAAGCCCGGCGTGCGCGCCACGAGCTTGCCGTCCTCGAGCGTCACCTTCACGTCGCCCATCAGGGAGTCGGTGTAGACGCCGGCGTACTTCTCGAGCGGGAGCGAGGGGCCGACGTCGGACGCGGGCGCCGCCTTCTTCTGCGCGGCCTCGGCCGCGGCCAGGTTCTTCCGGACGCCCGCGGCGAGGTCGGCCGCCCAGTCCCGCCGCGCGCCGCCGAAGTAGGCGTCGAGCACGCGGAAGATCATCGCCTCGGCGAGGTTGTTGTGGTCGCCGTTCAGGTTCGTCAGGATGACGACGCCGAGCCGCTCCTCCGGCACGAACGCGACCTGCGCGCGCATGCCGTCGATCGCGCCGCCGTGGTTGACGAGCTTCCGGCCGCGGTAGTCCTGGAGGAACCACCCCATGCCGTACATCATGAAGTGCGTGCCGGGCACCATGAGCGCGTTGATCGGGTCCGGCACGCTGGAGAGCCACGGCCGCAGCGGCACGATCGTCTGCGGCGCGTGCATCTCCGCCAGCGTCGCCGGCTTCAGGATCTCCTTCCCCTCGAACGTGCCCTTCCCGAGCTGGAAGCGGACCCAGCGCGCCATGTCCAGCACGTTGGAGTTGATCGAGCCGGCGGGGGCGACGTTGTCGATGTTGCGCCACGGGATCGCGACCGCCCGCCCGTCCTTGATGGCGTGCGGCGAGGCGACGTCGGTCTGGCGCTTCAGCGAGTCGGTGCTGGTGTTCGTGGCGCTCATCCCGAGCGGGCGGAAGACCCGCTCGGTGACGAGGTCGTCCCAGCTCTTCCCCGCGACCGCCGCCGCGAGCTGGCCGGCGGTCAGGAACATGATGTTGTTGTAGTTGTAGGCCGACCGGAAGCTCGCGATGGGCGGGAGGAAGCGGGCCCGGCGCACGATCTCGTCGCGCGAGTAGGGCGTGCCGTACCAGAGCCCGTCCGCGCGCGCCACGTCCACGCGGTGCGTGACCAGGTCCCGCACCATCATCTCACGCGTGCGGTACGGGTCCGAGAGCTGGAAGCCCGGCAGGTACTTCGTGACCGGGTCGTCCCACTTCACCTTCCCCTCGTCGACGAGCTGCCCGAGGAGCGCCACCGTGAACGCCTTCGACGACGAGCCGATCGCGAAGAGCGTCCGCTCGTCCACCTTCTCCGGCTTCCCGACCTCGCGGACGCCGTAGCCCTTCGCGAAGACGACGGAATCGTCCTTCACGATGGCGATGGCGAGGCCGGGCACCTGGAACGCCGCCATGGCGCCGGGGATGTAGGCGTCGATCTGCTCGAGCGGCGCCTGGGCGCTCGCTTTGCTCGCTCCGCTCGCGGCGAGGACGGCGAGGACGGCGAGGTCAGCGAGGACGGCACGGGTGGCCGTCCGTGCCCCTGCCCGTGCACGTGCCCGTAAACGTGCCTCGACTGCCTTTTGCCCGTGCGCGTACACGTGACCCGTGCCCCTGCCCGTGTCCCGCCGTCGAAGAACCGCCACCGATTCACCCATTGGCATCAGCTCGCCTTCTTCTCCTCCGCCGGCAGCGGCGGCACGGTCCAGATCTCCGCGAGCACGCGCTTGAAGTTGCCGCCGAGGATGCCCTGGATGTCGGCGTCGGAGTACTTGCGCCGGATCAGCCCCTCGGTCAGGTCGAACATGCGCTTCGGGTGGTCGAGCCCCTCGATGTCGATCTTGTCGCGGAACGCGTAGGTCCCCTTGTAGGCGGCGCGGAGCCGCTTGTTCTCCTCGGGCGGCATGTCGTCGTAGCCGTTCAGATCGATGTCGCTGCCGACGCCGAGGTGCTCGGGGCCGATGAGGTCGCGGACGTGGTCGAAGTGGTTGAGCACGTCCTCGATCGTCGTCGGCTCCGTCGTCTTCACGAACATGCGCACGGCGGTGATGCCCATGACGCCGCCGGTGGCCGCCATGGCCTTGATGGCCTCGTCCGTCTTCGTGCGCGGATGCTCGCAGAGCGCACGGCAGTTCGAGTGCGTGAACAGGACCGGCTTCTTGGAGAACTTGCAGGCGTCGAGCGTGGTCTGGTCGCCGGAGTGCGAGACGTCGACGGCCATGCCGAGCTTGTTCATCCGGTCGACGACGGCGACGCCGAAGTCGCTCAGCCCGCCGTCGGTCCGCTCGGTCGAGCCGTTGCCGATCAGGTTGCGGGAGTTGTACGTGAGCTGCGAGACGCGCTGGCCGAGCTGGTAGAAGTAGTCGACGTCCTTGAGCTGGCGGAAATGCGCCGAGTTCTGCGTGCCGACGATGACGCCGATCTTCCCCGAGCGCTTGACGCGCTCGAGGTCGGCGGCGCTGTCGACGCGCATCACGTGCTCGTCGTGCGCGGCGATGAAGCCGTCCCAGAGGGCCACGAACTGGTGCGCCCCCTCGAAGGAGCCCGTGCCCACCGCGATGTGGAA
>DASTKT010000127.1:0-18016 GCA_035715725.1 Longimicrobiales bacterium
CCGCGCACGGCTCGCCGATGCGCACATCGAGGTCCTGACCGGCGAGCCCATCGGGACGATCGCGCCGGAGATCTACGGCCACTTCGCCGAGCACCTGGGCGGCGTCGTCTACGACGGGAGCTGGGTGGGCGAGGACTCGAAGATCCCGAACGTCGGCGGGATCAGGAAGGCGCTCGTCGACGCGCTGAAGCCGATCCGTCCGGGCGTCGTGCGCTGGCCGGGCGGCTGCTTCGCCGACGCCTACGACTGGCGCGACGGCGTGGGGCCGCGCGAGAAGCGCCCCCGCCGCACGAACTTCTGGGCCGACGACCGCTCGATCCGCGATCTCGGCAACATCCCTGCGCGCTTCGACCCGAACCGGTTCGGCACGAACGAGTTCATGCGCTTCTGCCGGCTGGTCGGCGCGCAGCCCTACCTCGCCGCCAACGTCCGCACGCTCCCGGCGAAGGCCTTCTTCGAGTGGGTCGAGTACTGCAACTCGCCCGCGGGGAGCACCACGCTGGCGGAGCTGCGCGCCGCGGGCGGCGACCGGGAGCCCTTCGGCGCGCGCTTCTGGGGGATCGGCAACGAGTCGTGGGGGTGCGGCGGCAACTTCACGCCCGAGGAGTATGCGGGCGAGTTCCGTCGCTTCGCCACCTGGTCCGTCCCGGACTACGGCGTCGGCCTCCGCTTCGTCGCGTCCGGGCCGAACGGAAACGACCGTGGCTGGACCCGCCGCTTCTTCGAGAAGGTGGCCGAGCGCAACGAGCTCGCGCGCCTCTGGGGATGGGCGGTGCACCACTACTCGAGCTCGCCGGATGGCGAGGCGGTCAAGTACTCCGACCGCGCGTGGTACGAGCTGCTCACGAGCGCCTCCTTCATGGAGACGCTCATCCAGAACCACTGGGAGGTGATGGGCGAGTTCGACCGCCGGCACCGCGTGAAGCTGGTGGTCGACGAGTGGGGCGCGTGGCACAAGATGACCACGAACGTGGCGCCCGAGCACCTGTTCGGGCAGCAGTCCACGATCCGCGACGCGCTGGTGGCCGGGCTGACGCTGGACACCTTCAATCGCCACGCGGACAAGGTGGCGATGGCCAACATCGCGCAGCTCGTCAACTGCATCCAGTCGCTGTTCCTGGCCGATGGGGACCGCTTCCTGGTCACGCCGACGTACCACGTCTTCGCGATGTACGGCGCGCACCAGGGTGCGACGTCCGTGCGGACGCTCGTCTCCGCGCCCGCGGCCGCATGGACGGACAAGGACGGCAACGCGCAGCAGCTTCCCGGGCTCGACGGCTCCGCGTCCGTGCGCGACCGCGTCCTCACGCTCACGGTCACGAACCGGCACCCGGCCCGGCCGGTGGAGACCGAGATCGCGATCCGCGGCGCCGGCGTTCGCTCGATCAAGGCGACGACGCTGGCGGCGCCCGACATCCGCGCATGCAACACGTTCGAGCATCCACGCGTGGTCGCGCCGTCCACCCGGTCGGTGCCGGCGAGCGGGGCGTCGCTCGTGTACACGTTCCCCGCCGCGTCCGTGACGGCGCTCGAGATCCCGCTCGGCGCGAGCGCATGAGGCGCGTGGCCGCCGTCTCGACGGCCCGGACCGCGCTCGCACCGGGCATGCTGACGCGCGCCGCGCTCGCGTTGGCCGCGCTCGCGCTCGCGTTCGCGCCCGCCGACGCCCGGGCGCAGCAGCGCCGCGAGCGCGGCGACACGACGCCGACGCTCGGGCTCGAGCAGGGGCGCGCGAGCTACGCCACGCCCGAGCTGCGCCTCGAGCTGGTGCGCGCCTCGCAGACGGCAGCCGCGCTCCGCCCGCGCGACTCCCTGGCCTTCGACTTCACCCCCGGCGACTGGCTCGAGCGGCGCGCCGCGAACGGCCACTACCACCTCGGCGACCTGAACCTGCGCCTGCGGACCGCCGCGTCGGGCGAGTGGCGCAACTACTCGACCGCCGCCGCGCGCCGGCCGGTCACGCCGCTCCCGGCGGCCGCGCCCGTCCTCGCCGCGGCCGATCTCGCGCCCACGCTCCCGGCGGACATCCCGCTCCGCGTGCGACGCTCCTGGGAGGTGCGGGACGGCCATCTCGCGCTGCGCTTCGAGCTGCGGAACCCCGGCCGCACCCCCGTCGAGGTGGGCGCGCTCGGGATCCCGATGGTGTTCGACAACATCCTGACCGGCCGGTCGCTGGAGCAGGCGCACGCGGTCGCGTCGTTCCACGATCCCTACATCGGCGAGGATGCCGGCTACGTGCAGGTCACGCGGCTGAGCGGCCAGGGGCCGGTGCTGCTGGTCGTCCCGCTCGGCAGGACGCCGCTCGAGGCCTGGCGCCCGCTCCTCGACGAGCGGACCCGCCGCAACAACACGTTCGAGGGCTTCTACGAGTGGATGCCACGGAGCCTCGCCTACGCGGAGAAGGAGTGGCGCGAGGCGCAGCCGTGGAACCGGCCGACGGCGGACACGATCGCGCCGGGGGAGACCCGCTCCTACGGCGTGACGTTCCTCGTCGCGCCCGCCATCCGCGGCATCGAGGCGACGCTGCTCGCGGCGGGGCGGCCGGTGGCGGTGGGCGTCCCCGGCTACGTGATCCCCACCGACCTGGAGGCGAAGCTCTTCCTGAAGCACGGCCGCGCCGTGCGCGGGATCGCCGTCGAGCCGGCCGGCGCGCTGACCGTCACGCCCGCCGGGAGCACGCCTGCCGGCTGGCGCGCGTACGCGGTGAGGGGGCGCGCCTGGGGGCGCGCCCGCGTCACGGTCACGTACGCGGACGGGAGCCGGCAGACCATCCACTACAAGGTGATCAAGCCGGCGGCGCAGGTGGTGGACGACCTCGGCCGCTTCCTGACGACCGAGCAGTGGTTCGAGCGCCCGGCCGACCCGTTCCGGCGCAGCCCGTCCGTCATCAGCTACGACTACGACGCGCGACGTCAGGTCACGGAGGATGGCCGGGTCTGGATCGCGGGGTTGGGCGACGAGGGCGGCTCCGGCTCCTGGCTCGCCGCGGTGCTGAAGCAGCTCGTCCGCCCCGACACCGCCGAGCTGGCGAAGCTCCAGCGCTTCGTCGATGGCGTGCTCTGGGGCGGGCTCCAGTACGCGGACGGGCCGCTCCAGTACGGCGTGCGCAAGAGCATGCTCTACTACGAGCCGAAAGAGATGCCGCCGGGGACCTACAGCGACTCCGTGCGCTACGGCGGCTGGGCGAGCTGGGACCGCAAGCAGGCGATGAGCGTGGGCCGGTCGTACAATTACCCCCACGTCGCCGCCGCGTACTGGGTGCTCTACCGCCTGGCGCGCGACCACCGCGGGCTCGTGACCGACCACCCGTGGCAGTGGTACCTCGAGCGCGCGTACGAGACCAGCCAGGCCATGGTGCGGCACGCGCCGCACTACGCGCAGTTCGGGCAGATGGAGGGGACCGTCTTCGTGCTGATCCTGATGGATCTGAAGCGCGAGGGGTGGACGGAGCAGGCGGCGGCGCTCGAGGCGACGATGCGGAAGCGGGCCGAGGTGTGGCGGTCGCTGGCGTATCCCTTCGGCAGCGAGATGCCGTGGGATTCGACCGGCCAGGAGGAGGTCTACGCCTGGTGCCGCTACTTCGGCTTCGACGAGAAGGCGGCGGTCACGCTCGGCGCGATCCTCGGCTACATGCCCACGGTGCCGCACTGGGGCTACAATGGCAGCGCCCGCCGCTACTGGGACTTCCAGTACGCGGGGAAGCTGCAGCGCATCGAGCGCCAGCTCCACCACTACGGCTCCGGGCTCAACGCCATCCCGGTGCTCACCGAGTACCGGAGCCACCCAGACGATTTCTACCTGCTGCGGGTCGGCTACGGCGGCGCGCTCGGCGCCATCGCGAACATCACGGAGGACGGCTTCGGGCCGAGCGCGTTCCACGCCTACCCGTCCACGCTCCGCATCGACGGCTACTCCGGCGACTACGGCCCCAATTTCTTCGGCTATGCGGTCAACGCCGCGACCTACCTGGTCCGGCACCCCGAGCTCGGGTGGCTGGCGTTCGGCGGCAACGTGAGCGTGGCCGCCGGCGGCACCTCCCCGGGGCGGGCGAGCGTGACCGTGGAGCCCGGCGACGCCGCCCGCGCCCGCGTCTACGTCGCCCCGCTCGGCCTCTGGCTCACGCTCGACGCCGGCCGCTTCGAGAGCGTGGCGCTGGAGGGCGACGAGGTCCGCGTCACGCTCGCACCGGCGACGAGGAGCACGCCGACCGCGCTGCTGCGCATCGAGCAGCCCGCCCGCGTGGCGGGCGTCGGGCGCTTCGCGCCCGCGCGCGCCTATCCGACGGAGCGCGGCGCGCTCGCGGTCTCGCTCGGGGACGCGGCCACGCAGGTGGTGCTCGTCCAGTCCGGCTCTCGCTGAAACCCGCACGGAAGTCATTCACCGGAGGCCTCCGATGACCATGAACCGCCGTACCGCCCTGAAGCTCGGCATCGGGGCCGGCGCGCTGCCGCTGCTCGACCCGTCCTCGCTGGTCGCGGAGACGCGGCCGGCGGGCGGGACCCCGCGCGTCGGCCCGGACGTCCGCCGCGCGCGGCCGCTTCCACTGACCGCCGTCCGCCTCGAGGGCGGCCCGCTCAAGGCCGCGCAGGACGCGGATCGCCGCTACCTGCTCGAACTCGAGCCCGACCGGATGCTGGCGTACTACCGCGAGCGCGCCGGGCTGCGTCGCAAGGCGGAGCCGTACGCCGGCTGGGACGGCGGCGGGCGCAACCTGACCGGCCACATCGCGGGGCACTACCTCTCCGCGGTCAGCCTGATGTACGCGGCCACCGGCGACCCGCGCTTCAAGGAGCGAGCGGACCACATCGTCGCCGAGCTGAAGGAGGTCCAGGACGCGAACAAGGACGGCTACCTCGGCGCGCTCGAGGGGGGCAGGGAGGCGTTCGAGCGGCTGGCGAAAGGCGAGATCCGCGCGTCGTCGTTCGACCTGAACGGGCAGTGGTCGCCCTGGTACACGCTGCACAAGACGTACGCCGGGCTGCGCGACGCGTACCGCCACACCGGGAACAAGACGGCGCTCGCCGTCGAGGTGGCGTACGCGAAATGGGCGGAGCGCATCCTCTCCGGGCTGAGCGAGGCGCAGCTCGAGCACATGATGAACGCCGAGTTCGGCGGGATGAACGAGGTGATGGTCGACCTCTACGAGGACACCGGCGACCGGCGCTGGCTCGAGCTGTCGTACCGCTTCGAGCACGACGACTTCATCCAGCCGCTCAAGCGCCACCAGGACAACCTCCCCGGGAAGCACGGCAACACCGCGGTCCCGAAGCTCCTGGGCAACGTCAACCGCTTCATCCTGACGGGCGACGCGGGCGACCTCATGGCCTCGTCGTTCTTCTGGGACACCGTGGTCCACCACCACACGTTCGCGACCGGCGGCCACGGCAAGGACGAGTACTTCGGCCCGCCGGACACGCTCGGCGCCCGCATCGGCGGCCGCACCTGCGAGTCGTGCAACGTCTACAACATGCTGAAGCTCACGCGTCAGCTCTTCTCGCTCCGCCCCGACCCGGAGTACGCCGACTTCCAGGAGCGGGCGCTCTTCAACCACGCGCTCGCCTCGATCGACACCAGCGACTCGCAGATGTGCTACATGGTTCCGGTCGGGCAGGGCGTGCAGCACGAGTACCAGGACATGCTGCGCAGCTTCACCTGCTGCGTCGGCACCGGGATGGAGAACCACGCGCTCCACGGCCACGGCATCTACTACGAGGACGGCGAGCGGCTCTTCGTGAACCTGTACGCCCCCTCGACGGCGGAGTGGAAGGAGGCCGGGGTGCGCCTGGCCGTCGAGACCGGCTTCCCCGACACCGAGACCGCGACGATCCGGCTGAGCCCCCGGTCGCCCCGCGAGTTCACGCTCGCGCTGCGCCGGCCGTACTGGGCGGGCGACGGCTTCGCCGTGAAGGTCAACGGCCAGCCCGTCGCGCTCCCGGACACGGCGCCCGAGCCCTGGCGCGAGCGCGGGAGCCAGTACCCGGTCGCGGCGCGCGCCGGGAGCTCGTACGTGGACGTGAAGCGCACCTGGCGCAGCGGCGACGTCGTCGAGATCACGCTGCCGAAGTCGCTCCGCCTCGAGCCGACGCCGGACCGGCCGCGCCGCGCCGCCCTCCTGTGGGGCCCGCTCGTCCTCGCCGGCGACCTCGGGCCGGAGCGCCGGCGGGCCCGCGGACCGGAGCGCGAGGACGAGGCGCGGCCGCCGGTCGTGCCGGTGCTCGTCGCGGCCGAGAAGCCGGTCGAGTCCTGGCTCCAGCCCGCGGGCGGCGCGCCCGGGCGCTTCCGCACCGCCGGCGTCGGGCGCGCGCCCGACGCCGCCGCCCGGCCGCTCGACGTCGACCTCGTCCCGTTCTACCAGCTCCCGAAGCGGACGTACGCGCTCCACTGGGACCTGTTCACGGAGAAGGAGTGGGACGCGGAGAAGGCGCGCTACGCGGCGGAGGCGGAGCGGCTGCGGCGGCTGGAGGCCGCGACCGTCGCCTACATCGAGCCGGGCGAGGCGGTGTTCGAGGGGAAGTTCGGCTACCAGGGCGGCGAGGGCGCCGCGCCCTACCGGATGGAGGGGCGCCCATCCCGGACCGCGCGGAGCTGGTTCTCCTACAACGTCCCCGTCGATTCGTCCAAGGAGCTGGCGCTGATCCTGACGTTCAACAGCGACGACCGGCGCTACTCGCCCGCCGACTTCGAGATCCTGATCGACGGGAAGCTGCTCGCCGCCCACCACCTCGGTCGGACCGATCCGCCGCGCTTCTACGACGTGACGTTCCCGATCCCGGCGGAGCTGGTCCGCGGCAAGAACAGCGTGACCCTCCGCTTCCAGGCGAAGGAGGGGAGCCAGGTACCGGCGATCTTCGGGGTGAGGGTGGTGAGGGCGGGGGAGCTGGCGTAGGCGGCCGTCGGAACCTCGTCCGGCGGTCCGGCACGGCCGGCGAACGGCGCCTCGCACGGAGACGCGGAGGCGCGGAGCGGTGGAGTCCACGATCGCGGCGCACGCGGCGCAGCGGCCCGGCCGCCATCCAATAAGAAGCGGTTGTGATTCAGTAACGGAACGCGCCCGGTGGGCCTCGGACCCCCGGGCGCTTCTCGCATTCCCCGGAGACGCTCCAGCGCCGACGCACCCTCCGCGCCTCCGTGTCTCCATGTGAGCCGCGGTTCGCCGGCCCCGCCGTCACTCCTGGACGGCCCGCGCCGTCACATAGAAGTTCGGGTCCACCTGGAAATCAACGGCGCTCGGGAGCGACACCGTCGCCGTCTGCCACGTCTCGGTGGGCCGGATCCGCGCGAAGCGCCCGGGCGCGAACGTGACGCGCACCGGCATGTCGAAGCCGGGCACGACGTCGGCCCAGCGGTACGAGAGGGTGCTCCCCTCGAGCCGGTACTCGAGCACCGGCACCTTCGCGGTGCGCAGGTACTGGTCGAACACCTTGCCCAGGTCCGTCCCCGCCTCGCGGCTGATGTACTCCTCGATCTGGCTCCCCATCACCGTCTGGTGCCGGAACGTGCGGTTCAGCCCGCGGAGGATCCCGCGCCACTTTTCGTCGTCGTCGACGAGCTGCCGGATCGTGTGCAGCATGTTCCCGCCCTTCGGGTACATGTCGCCGGAGCCCTGGGCGTTCACGCCGTACTCGGGGATGATCGGGCGGTCGTTCCGGACGTTGCGCCGCGTGCCGATCGTGTAGCGCGCGCCCGCGTCCTTCCCGAACAGGCACTCCGTGTAGAGCCCCTCGGCGTAGTTCGCGAAGCTCTCGTGCACCCACATGTCGGCCTGGTCCTTGGCCGTGATGTTGTTGCCGAACCACTCGTGGGCGCTCTCGTGCACGATGATGAAGTCCCACTTGAGCCCGAGCCCGGTGTGCGACTCGTCGCGGCCGCGGTAGCCGTTCGCGTACCAGTTGCCGTACGACACGGCGCTCTGATGCTCCATCCCGGTGTTCGGCACCTCGATCAGCTTGTAGCCGTCCTCGTACCAGGGGTACGGCCCGAACCAGTGCTCGAAGCACTTCAGCATCGAGCGCGCCTGGGTGAACTGCCGGCGCGCCGCCTCGAGATGATAGTCGAGCGGCCAGAAGTCGAACGTCAGCCGCCCCTGCTCCCCCTGGTACTCCTCGCTGTAATGCGCATAGCCGCCGGCGGCCACCGCGATCGCGTAGTTGTTGATCGGGTTGACCACGAACCACTCGTACGTCGTCGTGCCGTCCGGGTTGTGGGTCGTGCCACGCAGCCGCCCGTTCGCGACGTCGATCAGCGGATCCGGCACGGTGAGCGCGACACGCTGGCTATCCGGCTCCTCCGCCTGCGTGTCCTTGTTCGGCCACCACGCGCTGGCGCCCATCCCCTGGTCGGTGGTGACCACCCACGGCCGGCCCAGGCTGTCGGTCGCCCACGTGAAGCCGCCCTGCCACGGCGGCCGCCGCGCGATCCGCGGCTTGCCGTGGTAGTAGACCGTGAGCGTCTTGCTCGCGCCTTCCGGCTGCGGCGCGGCGAGCGCGGCGAAGAACGCGTTCCCCTCGCGCCGGAACGGCACCGTCCGCCCGTCCTGCACCATGCTGTCGACCTCGAGGGGCTCCATCAGGTCCACCTGGAGCTCCTGCGCGGGGCGCAGCACGCGGTAGGTGATGGCGTTATGGCCACGGACCGTGCTGTCCGCCGGGTCGACGCGCACGTGCAGGTCGTAGAAGCTCACGTCCCACCACACACGGCCGGGGGTGGTGAAGGAGCCCCGGAGCGTGTCGGCGCGGGCGAAGGCGCGAGGCGATTGCGCGCCGGCGAACTGCGGCCACGCGAGCAGCGCGGCGGCGAGGAATGCTGGAAAGGGCTTCTTCATGCGGTGCCGTAGTGATGTCCGGTTGCGCTCGAAGGCGGGTACGACCGGGTAAGGGTACGGGTACGGGTACGATACCGTGGCCGGCGTCGGGTGCGCCGTCGGCCGCCTCGTAGCCGTACCCTTACCCGGATTCACTTCGTCTCCATCGACCCAATCACCAGTTCTAGCGTCGGCTGATCTCGATCACGCCACGGGGATGTCCCATCCCGAAGCGCGCGGCGGCTTGCCCGGCCGGCCAGAAGCGCACGAACGTGACATCCGTGATCCGCAGGTCCCGCAGGTAATCCACCTTGCCCATGAGCTGACCGTCCATGAACACGCTCGGCATCGTGAGCGTGGCGTCGGTCACCGAGGTGGGCCCGCGGCTCGTCAGCCATTCCGGCCGGAGCCGCTCGATGGCGTCGTAGAGGGACTGGGTGTTGGTCGCGGCGAGCTGCGCCGGCGTGAGCCGGTCGCGGTCCCCCGCGCCGGAGCCCTGGCGCCCGGCGCCGGCGCACGCCGCGACGCATCCGGCGAGGACCAGCGCCGCGGCCAGCACCCCCGTCCTTCGCCTCATGTCGGCTCCTCCGGCGTCAGCGTCCCAACGGGATGCGGATCATCAGGGGTGAGGGCGGCGGTGGCGGTGGCGGGCCGCCCTCGGAGGGGCCGTTCGGGTCCCCGAGCACGTGAATCGCCTGGGCCATGGCGACGAAGCCCGCGAGCACACCGCCGAGCACGAGCGCGGTGCGGCCGCGGGAGAACTCGCGCCGCTGGACCGCCACCACCTCGCCGCGCCCGAGGAAAAGTGTCTGCCGGACCTGGTCGAGCGCCACCCCTCGGTACTCCCGCCCGATCAGGATGGAGAGCGACAGCGAATCACCGTGCTGCGGCGCGAGCCGCCCCTCGAGCTCGCCGGTGTAGGCGCCGAGCTCGCTCACGAGCCGGACGGCGGCGCTGTCCGAGAGCGCGACGCGCACGTCCTCGGTGGGCCGGACGGCGGCGGGCTGGACGGGGACGTAGCGGAAGCACGCCGCGCTCCCGGCGGCGGCCACGAGCCCGACGACCGACCGGGCCCGCGTCGCGATGCGGGCGCGCGCACGGTCGGCCGGGGGCGGCGCGGAGTTGCGCTCGGGTTCTGCCACGGAACGGCCCTCCTCGGCGTCGTCTACTTGTTGTGCTGGAGATCCCCGCAGGCCAGCGGCGCGGTGCCGTTCCAGTTCGTCTGCGCCACGGCCAGGCGGACGCGCAGGCTGTAGCCGGCGCCCGGGTCGAGGGCGCCGGCCAGGAGCGCGCTCGCCTTGCCGGCGCCCGACGGGTCCGTCGTGATGTCCGGGTAGGCCTGCAGCGTGCTGAACAGTACCAGGTCCGCGGCCGCCGTGGCCGTGCAGGAGCCCCGGAAGATGCGCCACTGGTACGCCCGCCCGGGGAGCGCGCCGGCGATCGTGGCCTCCGCGTCGATCTGCGAGCCGGCGTACTCCTTCAGGTTGACGCTCCCGGTCACCGTGCCGGCGCCGCCGACCGGGGCGATGCTCGCGGTCCATTCGGCCCGGAGCGGGAAGGTCCTCGCCTGCTCCACGACGTCCGCCGGCGCGCGGAAGTCGCACGCGGCCAGCGCGCAGAGGAGGAGGAAGGGCATCGGGTTCCGCATGGCGTGCTCGTCTCCTTCGCTCGGGTTGCGTTCCGCGGGCTACTTCGGCCCCTGCGATGCCCACCAGACCTTCACGCTCATCCCTTCCAGCCCCGTGGGAACGCCGCTGGCGAGGACGGAGTGGTAGTTGTTGCTGAGCTCCGAGCCCGGCGTGCGGATCCGCTGCGGCGGGCCGGGGAGCACGGCCTTGTCGACCGGCGGGAGCTTCGGGTACCCGGTGCGCCGCCAGTCATTCCACGGCTCGACCTTCAGGAAGTTGGCGATGTACTTCTCCGTGATGATCTCCTCGAGTGCGCTCGGCACACTGCCCAGCGACGGCCGGGCGGCGAGGTAGGTGGCGATCGCGTCGGTTGGGACACCCAGCTTCTGCATGTTCGCCCGGATCCCCTCCCGGTACGGCGCATCCGCCGCCGCCGCGCCGCTCGCGATCAGCCGCGCCTCCGCCTCCGTGAACTTCGCGTCCGCGTAGCTGGCCACGTTGAGCGCGGCGTTCTCCTTCGTGAAGAAGCTGCCGATGAAGGAGATCGTCGAGTCGGCGTCCTGCGGCCCGCCGTTCACGTGCCCGCGGTACGACACGGTCTTCGCGGGGAAGCGCGTGGTGCCGCGGACGGAATCGTAGATCACCGGCTGGATCATGATCGGGAGGCGCGGGTCGTTGCGCGACTTCAGCAGCTCGACCATGAAGTTGCTGGCCGTCAGGCGCGGGAGCACGTTCGGGTCCTGGAACGTCCAGAGCGGGTTGCGCGCGTCGACGCCGCCCGGGTACGCGAAGTCCGCGTCCTCCGCGTTGCTCGCGATCCCCTGCGCCAGCGCGGCGAGCGCCTTCTGCGCGTGCGCCACCTTGTCCTCGCCCGGCGCGTACGCCAGCCGCAACTGGAGCCGCGCCTGCACCGTGCGCGCGAGCTTCACCCAGCGCCCCATGTCGCCGTTGAAGAGGAGGTCGTTGGCCGCCGGGCGCCGCCCGCCGGTCTTGCTCATCTCCGCGATCGAGTGGTCGAGCAGCTTGTAGATGCTGTCGTAGACGACCTTCTGCTCGTCGTACTTCGGCTCGCGGATCGACGGGTTCAGCGCCTCCTTGAAGGGGACCGAGCCCCACATGTCCGTGACGTGGGAGAAGCTCCAGGCGTAGATGAACTCGGCGATCCCGTGGTACGCCGGCTCCGTCTCGGGATCCGCGTCCGCCATCATGTCGTTCGCCTCGGTGAGCACGCTGGCGTAGTCGTAGTCCCAGGCGTGCGAGGCGTCCGTCTCCTGCAGCTCGAAGCGGTGGATCTCGGCGTAGTTGCGCTCGTCGCGGTTGTACGCGAACTGCTGCGTCCACTCGGCGCCCCAGAGCTGCGTGTCGCCGTAGTACATCGAGTGGATGAAGCCCGGCACGAGCGCCGTCAGGCGCAGGTCGACGCGCGCGGCGACCGGCGCGTTGGGGTCCTCGTTCACGTCCAGAAAGCTCTTGCAGCCGGCGGCGCCGAGGGCGAGCGGGAGCGCCAGGGCCCAGCCGAGCCGCGCGGAGTGCTTGATTCGCATCGGAAGGGTCTCCTAGCTCGTCAGAAGTTGCCGCGGATTCCGACGACCCACGCCCGCGTCTGCGGCTGCGAGAACCAGCGGAAGTACTGCCCGCCGGCGTTCGTGCCGCCGTAGGGGTCGCCCTCGGGGTCCCCGAGCGAGAAGTCGGTCCAGACCTTCAGGTTGCGGCCGGTCACGTAGAGCGTGGCGCCCTGGACTCCGACGTGACGGAGGTACCGTTCGGGCACGATGTAGGAGAGCGTCACCTCGCGCAGCTTCACGAACCCGGCCGGCTCCACCTGGTTCTCGTGGCGGTCGAAGCCGTAGACCAGGTTGTAGAAGTTCCGGTCGCGAATCAGCGTCACGTCATTCGGCTCGCCCGTGTTGATGTTGACGCCGTCGAACTTGTAGGGGGTGTTGCGCGTCTCCGTGAGCTTCGACCGGCCGTTGGAGACCGTGTACTGCTGCTCGAAGTTCAGGATCTTGCCGCCGTTGCGGATGTCCACGAGCGCGGAGAGGCCGAGCCCCCTGTAGCGCAGGTCCGTGCTCAGGTTGCCGGTCCAGTTCGGCATGACCGAGCCGAGGCTCATGAGCTGGTCGGTGCGGATCGGGAAGCCGTCGTCGCCGATCAGCAGCGTGCCGACGGGCTGGTCCTGGAAGCAGACCGGCTCGTAGTTCGTGTTCGGGTCGGGGTTCACGCAGTTGCGCTTGAAGCCGTACCCCCAGATGACGCCGTAGGGGTAGCCCTCCATGATCCGGACCTGCGGCCACGAGAAGCCGGCCAGCGAGATCGAGTTTACGCCCGGCGCCAGCCGGATCACGTGCGACCGGTTCATCGACCAGTTCGCCCGCAGGTCCCAGGAGAAGCGGCCGAGCTGGACGGGGCGTCCCTGGAGCGAGACCTCGATCCCGCGGTTGCGCAGGCTCCCGGCGTTGCGCGTGATCGAGGTGTAGCCGGTCACCGAGGAGGAGGGGACGCTGAAGATCTCGTCGAAGCTGGACTTGTTGTACAGCGAGACCTCGGCGCGGGCGCGGTTGTCGAACATCCGCAGCTCGAGCCCCAGCTCCGTCTCCACCGTGGACTCCGGCTTCAGGTCCGGATTGCCGAGCGAGTTCGAGCGCCAGTAGCCGGTCTGGCCGCGGAAGGGGAAGACGATCCGCGGGCCGCTGTTCTGCTGGATGGCGTTGTCGGCGCCCGGCGCGCTCGCCTGCACGTAGCGGGTGGAGAGCTGGTACGGCGGCGCGTCGTTCCCCACCTTCGCCACCGAGAAGCGGAGCTTGCCGTAGTCCAGGAGCTTGCTGCGCCACCCCAGCGCATCGGTGAACACCACGCCGAGGCTGGCCGACGGATAGAAGTAGTGGTTGGCGTTGATGGGGAGCGTCGAGCTCCAGTCGTTGCGCCCGGTGAGCGCGAGGAACGCCCAGTCGCCGTAGTCGAACGTGGCCTGGCCGTAGGCGCCGAGCACGCGCCGCTGTGTCGGCAGGTCCGACCGGACCGTCTGCCGCTGGAAGTTCGAGACGTTGTAGTAGTCCGGGATCAGGATGTCCTGTCCCGTGCCGTAGATCTGGCTGAAGTCCTGCGAGTACAGGTTGCCGCCCACGAGCGCGCTGAATGTGATCCCCGTGCTCCCCAGCGGGCGGGTGTCCAGGCTCAGCACCAGGTCGTTGTTGATCGTCGTGCGGTGCGATTTCCGCTGCTGCGTCAGTCCCGACACCTGCCCCGCCGCCGTCAGCCACGGCCGCTCGTTCTGGAAGGTGCGCGCCTCCTCCAGGTACGTGTCCAGCCCCCACTGGTTCGACAGCGTCAGCCCCGGCACCACCGCGAGCGCGAAGCGCTGCGACACGATCCACCGGTTCGTCAGGCTCGACTGGTACTCGTTGTCCGCCACCCACTGGTAGCTCGGGTAGTTCGAGCCCCACAGAATCGGCGTGCCGTCGGCGTTGGAGCCGTGCCGGATGTCCACGTTCGACGGGACGTTGATCAGGCTCCGCGTGATCCCGTTGTACGAATCGTTGTTGTACGAGTTCGTCGTCCGGATCCGCTCCACGCTCGTCTGCGAGTTCAGCCAGTCGCTCAGCTTCAGGTTGATGTTCGTGTTCAGGTTCAGCCGGTCCAGCCCCCGGTCCGGGGAGATGTCCCCTTGGTTCAGGTAGGAGATGCCGAAGGTGTAGGTGCCGGCGTCGCCCATCGAGCCGATTCCGCGCAGCGAACTGTTCGTCGTCAGTGCGGTCCGGTAGAAGTCCTCGCGCGCATCACGGAAACGGACCGGACCCGCCGAGTCGAAGACGATCTGAGGAATGCTGTCCTTGTGCGGACCCCAGTCGTTCATCGTCAGCGGGTTCGGCACCGTGTTGCTCGGGTACCCCGGCTGGCACCAGCCGCCCTGGTCCGCCGGCTTCCCGTTGCAGAAGTAGCCGTTCAGCCCCGCCGCGTAGTCCGTGGTGTACCCCTCCAGGATCGGCCGGTCGAAGTGCGCCTCCGTGTTGAACTGGAAGCGCAGCGGCTGCCCCGCCTTCCCCTGCTTCGTCTTGATGATCACCGCACCGTTCGCCGCGCGCGAACCGTACAGCGCTGTGGCCGCCGCCCCCCGCAGCACCGAGATCTCCTCGATGTTCTCCATGTCGAGGTCCATCGCGCGACTGCCGGGCGTCCCCGTGCCCAGCGGATCCCTCGGCCCGTCCGTGTCCGTGCTCACCGGCATCCCGTCGATCACGAACAGCGGCTGCCCGCTCCCCGTAAACGACGACTCGCCGCGGATCGTGATCCGCGTGCCCGACCCCGGCCGCCCGCTCGAGCTCACCACGCTCACCCCCGCCGACTGCCCCGCCAGCGCGTTCGTCAGCGTCGTCTCCGGGGAGCGCGCCAGCGCCTGCGCGCTGATCGACTGCACCGCGTATCCCAGGCTCTTCTCGCTCCGGCTGATCCCCAGCGCCGTCACCACCACCGGCGCCACCGCCACCGCCTGCTCCTTTACCGTGAACACCACGTTCGCCGGCGTGCCCGCCGTCACCGCCACCGTCTGGTCGTCCGCCGTGTACCCCAGCACCTGCACCCGCACCGTGCGCGAGCCCACCGGCACGCCGCGGATCACGAACCGCCCCTCCGCCGCCGCCAGCGCGCCCAGTCGCGTCCCCACCACCACCACCTGCGCCCCCACCACCGGCTGGCGGTCCTCCGCGCGGAACACCTGCCCGATGATCGTCCCCGTCCCCTGCTGCCCCGCCGCCGGCGCCCCCGCGCCCAGCAGCAGCGCCACCGCGCCGATCACGCCAAGCCACCCGCGTCTCATCGTATCCTCCGTTCCGGGGGAAAACGGCCGACTCCGTCGCTCGCCTGCTCGATTCGTTGGGTTACGGGCTTCGCGGCGCCCCGTGCCGTTCGGGCGCCCGAGGATCTATGGCCGACCGGAAACACCGATCGGGAAGGGAAGTCGCTGGCGCGCTTCCGGCTCGATTCACGGGGAACCGTGGGGCGCGCGTGGCGCCGCGTCGTGCGATTGTCACAGGGAGGGGTTCAGTGATCGAATATTGTATCCAATCAATGCGCGACGCAACCGTTTCGAGACACCCCGCGACGCAACCATTTCAAGACGACCCCGCGGCGCAGCGCGCGTAGACCGCGGCGGCCTGGTCGAGCGCGGCCTCGAAGCGCGCCCACTCCGCGGCGCTGCGCCAGCGGGAGCGCTCGGTGCGGGCGCGGATGGTGGCGACGACGTCGCCCAGGAAGCGCCCGTCGACCGGGGAGACCCAGCGGCGGCCGTCGCGGACCCCGTACACGGGACTGGTCTGCGCGAAGGCGTAGCTGTCGGTGACGTAGCGCGAGGAGGGGCCGAGGACGCGGGCGGCGATCCAGCCGCCGTGAGGGAGCGGGATCGTATCGTCGAGCGAGACGTGGAGCGGGTCGGCCGCTCGCACGGTGCGGGTGATGGCGCCGTTGACCACGAGCTGGAGGCTGTCGACGGGCGCGATGGAGAGTGCTTCGGCGCGGACGTGGAGGGCGGCGGCGCCGCCGGCGAGCCGGACCTCGTCGCCGGGCCCGTGGCCGTCCACGTCGAGGAAGAGGAGCGGTCCCGTGGAGGCGAAGGTGTGGCCCTTCCGGATGCCGTCGAGCCAGGCGGCGAGGGAGAGCGGACCGTTGACGCGGACGTAGGTGCGGTCGGCGCCGGGTGGCGGATCGCGGTAGACGTCGGAGAAGTTGTCGGTCCCTGCCGTGGCGGCGAGGCGGAAGCCGCAGTTGAGGAGCCGGTAGTACATGGCGGCGGAGGCCAGCTCGTCGGAGTAGAGCGCGCCGATGTCGTAGAAGTCGCCTCGGCCTAGCGCCACGTCCACCGGGATCAGCGAGCCGGCGGCGGCGGCCGGCTCGGACGCGGGGCGGAGGTACGGGTGCGCGAAGCCGGCGATCCCGCCCTGCGCGCGGGCGCCGTCGAGGTAGGGGAGGTCGAGCGCATGTTGGGCGTACGGCGTGCCCGGCACGCCCGCCGTGAAGGGGAGCACGTACTCGCGCACCCCGAGCATGGCGATGTGGCCGAGCGCGCCGCGGAACTCCTCTCCGTACTGCAGGACGTACTGCGGCGTGGAGAGGGGGTGCGGCTTCCCGGTGAGGTCCTGCCAGCGCCCCATCAGTCTGGAGCCATCCATGTGGATGAGCGCGTTGGTCACGTGGATGTCTTCGGCGAGGAGCTGCTCGAAGAACGTGCGGTGCGTGAGGCCGAAGTTGCCCTGGTGGAGGTCGTGGACGTGGGTGTCCCCGGAGTACCAGCCGCGGGCGGGGAGGTCGACGATGCGGTTGACGGAGAGCTCGACGGTGCGGAGTCCGCCGGTGGGGACATCGACTGTGACTCCCCGGGGGCGGAACTCGTATCCGTGCACCGCCTCGATCGTGATGCGGCCGGCGGGCACCTCCACCTCGGACTCGCCCGTGGTGTGGAAGTAGTGCGTCTCGGTGGCGGCGACGACGCGGTGGAAGCCGCCGTCCGGGGCGTAGGCGCGCCCGTCGCTGGCCAGGAGGTAGATGCGGGCGGGGAGCGGGCGGCCATCGGGGCCGCGGATCCGGACACGCACGCGGCCGGAGGGGGCGCGGCCGCGGCGCGCGCGAACCGGGACCTCGCGCCACGAGCCGAACGGGCCGCCGCCCGCCGGCGCCGTGTAGAGGACGGTCGGCCCCGTACGATTGGACACGAACGCGAAGCGCCGGCCATCCGGGCTCGGCGTGGGCGAGTACTCGTCGCGCGCGTCGGCCGTGAGGGCGATGGGGTTGCCGCCGCCGGCGGGGACGATGGCGACGTCGTTCGAGCCGCGCTCGTCCGAGACGTACAGGAGCGCCGCGCCGTCCGGCGTCCAGGCGGGCTTCATCCGGTACTCGGACTCCTCGTACCGCACGAGCCGCGGCTCCCCCGCGGGGAGCTCCTTCACCCACACGCCACCGGTGCCGAGCCGCCCCCGCACCGGCGCCACGTAGGCCAGGAACCTGCCGTCGGGGGAGACGGCGGGCTGGAATCCGTCGGCGACGGCGGTGTCGATGCCGCTGGCGAAGTCGTGCCGGAAGATGCGGAAGTCGCCCGAGCGCGCGCTCGCGAAGTAGAGACTGCCGCCGCCCCGACTCCACGCCGGCTCGACATCCACCTCAGGATCCCTGGTGATCCGCTCGGCCTCGCCACCGGCGGCGTCCACCACGCCGATGTCGAGGTTCCCGTTCACGTCCATGCTGAACGCGATGCGCCGGCCGTCCGGGCTCCAGGCGGGCTCGAAGTGGTAGGCCGGTCCCGCGGTCAGCGCGATCGCTTCGCCGCCGCTGGCGGGCACCTTCCAGATGTCGCCGCGCATGGAGAACGCGATCCACTCGCCGTCCGGGCTCCACGCCGGGTCCAGCGGCCCCGTGCTCACCGCCGGGAGCATGTGCCGCTCCACCCGGTCGGAGTGGCCGTAGCGGTTCGGGCCCGCCAGCAGGCCGCCCGCCGCGGCGTTCGCCACGGCCAGGGCGGCGGCGCCCGCCCGTGCCGCCGCCGCCGGCGGCCGGCCCCGCCCCGGCGCCGGCCCCGCCCCGGCCCGCGCGCGGCGCCCGCACC
>DASTKT010000128.1:0-9297 GCA_035715725.1 Longimicrobiales bacterium
CTTCTGAGACCGGCGGCCGGCGGCCGGGCGCGTGCAACGCCGCGTCGTCGCCGTGGGTCGAATGGTGGTCGCGCGGTGATGGCCGATTCTTGTGGGGCCACTCTCTACAATGTAGAATCGAGATACGACCGCGCGGACCCCGGGACGGAGCGAGGCGATGGACGAGTCACGGAGGAGCGGACCGGCCGCGGGGCTGCCGCGGCTGCCGCTGGCGCTGCTGCGGCGGCTGCTGCCGCACGCGGAGCGGGAGGAGGTGCTCACGGACCTGGCGGCGGAGCATGCGGAGCGGGTGGGGCGCCACGGTGTGGCGGCGGCGCGGGCGTGGCTGTGGATGCAGGTGGCGGGGTCGGTGCCGGCGCTGGTGCGGCGGAGCTGGTGGCGGGGGCGGACGGGGTTCGAGCCGGCGTCGAGCCGCATGCGGCCGGGCGGGCCGGGGCTGGAGAGCTGGATCATGGACGCGCGCTACGCGGTGCGGCGGCTGCGGACGCGGCCGGCGTACGCGCTGCTGGCCGTGGTGACGCTGGCGCTCGGCGTCGGAGGGACGGCGGCGGTGTGGGGGATCGCGCGGGGGCTGCTGGTGGCGCCGCTGCCGTACGCGCGGGAGGGGGAGCTGGTGGCGTTCTGGAACCCGTTCGACTGGTCGCAGGCGGAGTTCGCGCACCTGCGGCCGGACTTTCCGGGGTTCCGGCGGGTGGCGATGTACCGGACGACGGGGGTGATCCTGGCGGCGGGGGACGAGGCGCCGCGGGTGGTGCCGGCGGTGTCGTCGTCGGCGGAGCTGCTGGAGGTGCTGGGGACGCGGCCGCTGGTGGGGCGAGGCTTCCAGCCGGGCGACGATGCGTCGGGAGCGGAGCCGGCGGCGGTGCTGAGCTACGGGCTCTGGCGGGAGCTGGGCGGCGATCCGGGGATCGTGGGGCGGCGGCTGCGGCTGAACGGGGTGGAGCGGACGGTGACGGGGGTGATGCCGGAGGGCTTCTGGTTTCCGGATCCGTCGGTGCGGGTCTGGCTGACGTTCGCGCTGGACCCGGAGGACGGGAGCGGGAACTACGCGCTGGTGGGGCGGCTGGCGCCGGGGCGGACGGTGGCGGGGATGGGGGACGCGCTGCGGCGGATCACGGCGTCGCTGGGGGAGCGGTTCCGCTACCCGGAGCAGTGGGACAAGACGAAGAACGCGTCGCTGGTGCCGCTGCGGGAGTATCTGGTGGGGGAGGTGCGTCCGGCGCTGCTGGCCACGTTGGCGGCGATGGCGGTGATCCTGCTGATCGCGTGCGCGAACGTGGCGGCGCTGATGCTGGGGCAGGTGGACGGCCGGGCGGCGGAGCTGGCGGTGCGGACGGCGCTGGGCGCGGGGCGGCGCCGGCTGCTTCAGCAGCTGGTCGCGGAGGCGCTGCTGGTGGGCGTGGTGGCAGGGGGCGCGGGCGCGGCGCTGGCGGCCGGGGCGTTCCGTCTGCTCGTTGGAGCGCTTCCGCTGGGCGCGCTGGCGGCGGGTGCGGCGCTGGACTGGACGGTGTTCTGGGCGGCGATGGCGATCGCGCTGGCGGCGGCGCTGGCGGTGACGGTGGTGCCGGCGGCGTCGCTCTGGCGGGGCGACCTGCGCGGCGCGCTCGGGCGGCAGCGCACGGCGGGGATCGGCGGCCGGGGCGGGCGGGTCGAGGGGGCGCTCGTGGTGGCGGAGGTGGCGCTGGCGGTGATGATGGCGGCGGGCGCGGCGCTGCTGGTGCGGAGCGTCGCGAAGCTGCGGGCGGTGGACCCGGGGGTGGCGACGCGAGGCGTGGCGGTGCTGGAGGTGGCGATGCCGGCGGACGAGACGCCCGCGCGCCATCTCCAGACGGTGCGGGAGCTGGAGGCGGGGCTGGCGGCGGTACCGGGCGTGCGCGCGGTCGGCGCGGCGAAGCGGCTCCCGCTGCGCGGCGGGGGGGACAACTGGGGGATCCGGGTCGAGGGGCGGCCGGAGCTGGCGTCGAGCACGACGTACCTCCGGCTGGTCTCGCCGGACTACCTGCGGGTGATGGGCGTCCGGCTGCTGGCAGGGCGCGGCTTCGAGGCGGGCGACGTCGGGCGGGCCGAGCCGCCGGTCGTCGTCAACCGCGCGCTGGCCCGGAAGTATTTTCCGGGGCTCGACCCGCTCGGCCGGCGCATCGCCTACGCGGACGCCTGGATGCGGATCGTCGGGGTGGTGGACGACGTCGCGGAGGGGAAGCTGACGGACCCGGCGGCGCCGGCGGCGTACGTCCTCTTCGGCGGCGTGCCGTACCTGCCGCCGGCGGTCGCGCTGGTGCTGCGCGTGGCGCCCGGGCGCGAGCCCGCGGCCGTGCTGGAGGCGGCGCGGCAGCGGATCCGGCGGGTGGCGCCCGGCGCCGCGGTCCAGCAGGCGACGACGATGACGCAGGTCTTCGCCGAGGCGATCGGGCCGGCGCGGCAGCTCATGTCGCTCCTCGCGCTGCTGGCCGGGCTGGCGCTCGTGCTGGGCGCGGTGGGCGTCTACGGCGTGATCTCGCACTACGTGAGCCGGCGCGGGCGCGAGTGGGGGATTCGCATGGCGCTGGGGCTCCGGCCGGCGCGGGTCCTCGGGCACGTCGTCGGCCGGGGCGGCGCGCTGGTGGCGGCGGGCGCCGCGATCGGCGTGATCGGGTTCCTCGGGCTGGCGCGGCTGCTCTCGACGTTCCTCTACGGCGTCGGCACGGCCGATCCGCTGGCGCTCGGCGCGGCGGCCGGCGGGCTGCTGCTCGTCGGCGTGGTGGCGGCGCTCGTGCCGGCCCGCCGCGCGGCGTCGACCGACCCCGCGGTGGTGCTCCGTGAGACGTGAGGTGGAAGGATGAGCGCGGCGGCGCCGCTGGGCGCGTTCGAGGAGCAGGTGCTGCTGGCCGTGGTGCGCACGAGCGCGGAGGCCTACGGCATGAGCGTCCGGCGGGAGCTGGAGGAGGTGACCGGACGCGACGTCGCCATCGGCGCGGTCTACGCCACGCTCGACCGGCTGGAGGCGAAGGGGCTCGTCGCCTCGCGGCGCGCCGAGCTGGCGGGCCAGTCGCGCCGCCTGTTCGCGCTCACCGGCGCGGGCGGCCGCGCCCTGGCGGAGACCCGCGCGATGCGGGACCGGCTGTGGCGGGGAGTGGATCTGGCGGGGCTGCTTTCGGGCGGGATTCCGTGAGAGGTGGCTAGGGGGCGCCTGCGGTGCGCCCTAGCCACCGAACTGCCTCAAGTGATGATCGAGGTGCTTCGCCTGGAGCCGGCTCACGAAACGGCCGGAGACGGCGCCGAAGACCGGGTGCGCGGCCCAGGCGGAGTCCATGGGCTTGCGCGCGAAGTCGCTCATGAGCTCGAGGCAGCGGGCGCGCTCGGCCTCGAAGTCGTGGCGCTCGCCGGAGGCGATGATCGCCTTCAGCGTGGGCGCGCCCTTCGGCCAGGGGAGGTAGAGCACGAGGAAGCGGATGACGGCCGGGGGCAGCGGCGGGCGCCGCTCATTCCCGGCGGGGATGCGGCCGAGCGCGACGGCCAGGCCGGCGCTCACGTGCCAGAGCATCTGGTCCACGGTCATCCTCCCCCACCGGCGCCGCGCGTCCGGGCGGAGGGCCCGCAGGCGCTGCTCGAGGGAAGCGCGGACCGCGTCGTCGTGCAGCGTGTGCATGATGCGCTCGCGGTCGAGGTATGGCGCCATTCTGCCGCCGGCACGGAAGGGGTGTCAACCGGGTTGCTCGGCGCCGGCCCTGGCGGTTAACGTTCGCGCCCCGGCGCGCGCGTTCCGTGCGCGTCCCGCTCCGCCCCCCGATCCCAAGGTATCCCGATGCGGTCGTCGCCCCGCGCGCTTCCCATCCTGCTCCTCGCGCTGGCCGCGCCGGCGGCCGCGCAGACGTCGCACGGGCCCGACCGCTCGAGGGTCGCGGCGGCCGTCGACTCCATCGTGGCGGCGGCGCTCGAGGGCGGCCGCGCGGCGGGGATGTCCGTGGCCGTCGTGCGGGGCCGGGACACGCTCGTGCTGAAGGGGTACGGCTTCGCCGACCTCGAGCTGGACGCGCCCACGCCGGAGCGGGCGATCTACGAGATCGGCTCGGTGACGAAGCAGTTCACGGCGTCGGCGATCCTGCAGCTCCAGGAGCAGGGGAAGCTCTCGCTCGACGACGAGATCACGAAGTACCTGCCCGGCTATCCGACGCAGGGCCGCAAGGTCACGCTGCGCCGGCTCCTCGACCACACCTCCGGCATCAAGGGCTACACGGAGCTTCCGGAGTTCGAGCGGCTGATGTCGCGGAAGATGCCGCGGGACACGCTGGTCGCGCTCTTCTCGTCGAAGCCGTTCGACTTCGAGCCGGGCGAGGCGGAGGTCTACAACAACTCGGCGTTCTTCCTGCTCGGCCTGGTCATCGAGAAGGTGAGCGGGATGTCGTATGCGGACTATGTGAAGAAGAACCTCTTCGACCGCGCCGGCATGCCCGACTCCCGCTACTGCAGCGAGAGCGCGATGGTGAAGCGCCGCGCGCACGGCTACGACACCGGGCCGAACGGGCTTCAGCTCGCGGCGTACATCGACCAGACGTGGCCGTTCTCGGCGGGCTCGCTCTGCTCGACGGCCGCGGACCTGGCCGCGTGGACGCTCGCGCTGCACTCGGGGAAGATCCTCGGCCCGGCGGCGTACCAGGAGCTGATCACGCCCGGCACGCTGAACGACGGCACGCGGCTCCGCTACGCGAAGGGGCTGGCCGTGGACAGCCTGCTCGGCCACCGCGCGATCCACCACGGCGGCGGCATCCCGGGCTTCCTCTCCGAGCTGGAGTACTTCCCCGACGACACGCTCGTGATCGCGGTGCTGATCAATTCGACGGGCCCCGTCTCGCCGGAGGGGGTGGCGCGCTCGATCGAGGAGGCGGTCCTCGGCCGAAGCGTCGTCAAGGCCGCGCCATTCAAGGGGAAGGCCGCCGACTACGTGGGCGAGTACCGCGGCGTCGGCCGCGGCCAGGAGACGGTGCTGAAGGTCGCGCAGGACAGCACCGGCACGCTCACGATCCAGCAGGGCCGCCAGCCGCCGCGGCCGCTGGCGTTCCGCGGCGGCGACACGTTCGAGGTGGGGAACGGGCGCTACACGTTCAAGCGCGAAGGGAAGCGGGTGGTGGCGGTGCGGGCGGACTTCGTTTTCGCGAACACGCTCGCGAAGCGGACGCCGTGAGCGGGCGGCCGCGCCTCCGCGGGCGGCCGCACGTCCAAGAACAGCGTTTTCACCGCAGAGGCGCAGAGTACGCCGAGAGGATAACGGCGTCACGCCGGCGGCCTGCGTACGCCGGACATGACATCGAGAAATGATGCGTCCCCCCGGCGAGCCTCCGCCGCCCGGCAACCCTCGGTGCCGTCCGTGCCTCAGTGGTGAAGACGCTGTTGATCCGTTCCCCTCCCCGCCCACCCCTTCTCGCCCTGTCCGTTCGGCTCCGCGTCGTCGCGTGACGCCCCGTTCCCTACCTCCGCGTCAGCTTCAGCTCCTCGAACCAGAAGTCCTGGTTCGGTACGTTCAGCCGCAGCTCCGTGGGCGTGCCGACGTCGTTCGGGACGAACGTGGCGACGCCGCGGTCGAAGAACGGGAAGCGGCGCCGCCACTCGAGGATGAACGCGTCGCCGCCGCGGGGCGTGAGGTCGGCCACGAGGTCCGGGCTCGGCAGCAGCCGGAGCACGAGCTTGCCGCCCTCGAGGCGCACGGTGGCGTCGCCGTAGAGGTCGCCGGAGTAGGTGCCGGCGTACGCCTGGAGCGGGAGCGTCGGCTTCGCGCCGGGGGCGGGCTTGCCCACGATCGAGTCGCGGCGCGCGGCCTCGGCGCGGTCGGCGGCGCGCGCCTCCGCCAGCATCTCGGTGCTCCAGTCGCGCTCGGCGCCGCCGAGATAGGCGTCCAGCACGCGGTACATGAGCGGCGTGCTGACGTTCGTCGTGCTGTTCGTGAGCACGACCAGGCCGAGCCTCTCCTCGGGGACGAGCACGACGCGGGAGTACATGCCGTCGTAGCCGCCGGTGTGGCCGACGATCTTGCGGCCGAGGTAGTCGTTCAGCGTGAACGCCATGCCGTAGCCGCGGAAGTGCGTGGAGGGGAAGCGCTTCTGGCTGGCCTCGCCCACCTCGAAGGAGATCTGCGGCGTCCACATCTCGCGCTGCCGCGCGGCGGAGACGACGCGCGTGCCGTCCAGCTCGCCGCCGTTCAGCTGCAGCTCGAGCCAGCGGGCCATGTCGTGCGCGCTGGAGATGATGCCGCCGGCCGCCACCATGTTGTCCCAGTCGTACCACGGGATCCGGATGGTCTGGCCGCGCCAGCGGGCGTGCGGGGTGGCGACGTCGCTCCGGCGCGGCAGGCTGTCCACCGAGGCGACGGTCTCGGTCATGCCGATCGGCCGCAGGATCCGCGCGCTGACGTAGTCGATCCAGCTCCGGCCGCTGATGGCCGGGATCAGCAGCCCGGCGGTGACGAACGAGACGTTCGAGTAGCCGTAGGAGCCGCGGTACGGGCCGGCCGGCTCGAGGTAGCGGATCCGGCGCGCCACCTCCTCGGGCGAGTACGTCGTGCCGTACCAGAGCAGGTCGCCGCTGAACGTGCCGAGGCCGGAGCGGTGCGAGAGCAGGTCGCGCACGCGCATGTCCTGCGAGACGAAGGGGTCGTAGAGCTGGTACCAGGGCAGGTACTTCTGCACGCGGTCGTCCCAGGAGAGCTTCCCCTCGTCCACGAGCGTGGCCAGCGCCGTGGCGGTGAACGCCTTCGTGTTCGAGGCGATGGCGAAGAGCGTGTGCTCGTCGACGCGGCCGGCCTTGCCCAGCTCGCGGACGCCGTACCCCTTCGCCAGCACGACCTTCCCGTCCTTGACGATGGCGACGGCCATGCCCGGCACGCCCCAGTCCTGCTGCGCCTTCGCGAAATACGCGTCCAGCGCCGCCACGTCGGGGGCGCGCTGCGCGACGGCCGGCCCGGCGACGATGCCGAGCGCCAGCGCGGCGGGCGCGAGGACGCGCCCGGCGGTGCGGCGGATCGATGCCTGCATCTCGAGACCTCGCTCACTGCGGTGGAGTCTCCGGCCGGAGGGGGCCGGGCGCCGGGAAGAGAGCGGATCGGCGCGGGCGGTGCAAGGTCCGGGGCCGCGCCGGAGGGAGGGGCGGGATGCAGCGACGGAGACCGGAACAGACGCTGGCGGCGGACGTCGCGTTGGGCGCGCTGGCGGGCGCCGCGGCCACGCTGGCCATGGACCGCACCACGACGGTGCTCTACGACTACGAGGACGACGAGGCGAAGCGGCGGGAGGACGCGGCCCGCGGCGGCGACTCCGCCTTCGGGGCGGCCGCGAAGAAGGTGGCGGAGGCGCTCGGTGTCGAGCTGACCGACGCGCAGAAGCGCACCGTCGGGAACGCGCTCCACTGGGCCCTCGGCGTGGGCGCCGGCGCCGCCTACGGCGCGCTGCGGCGCCGCGTGCCCGGGTTGGATGCGGGCCAGGGCGCGGCCTTCGGCACCGCGTTCTTCCTCCTCGTCGACGAGGGGGCGAACACGGCACTGCGCCTCGCGCCGCCGCCGACCGCGTTCCCGTGGCAGGCGCACGCCCGCGGCCTGGCGGGCCACCTCGTGTACGGGCTGGTGGCGGAGACGGTGCTGGACGCGGCGGACCGGCTGAGATAGCGGGCGGGGCGTGGGCGACGCTCCGCGCACCGACCGTGCGACAGCGCGGAGCCGCCCCCGGCGCGCGCTCAAGCGTTGTGGGGAATTGCCCGACACTCCCCTGCGTGGTCATCCGGATTGCCGGCGGCGATGCCGGCGCTACGTTCGGAGCGACCGCACAGGGGCCCGCCGATGACCGGCGGTCCGCCCCCCGACCCGACGACGGGTGCCGGGGGGCGTTCGTTGCCACGAAGGATCGAGGACGCAGATGCTGGGACCGTCGGGGATGTCGAGGCCGCGCCTGCGCGTCGGGCAGCTCGCCTGGGCCACGTCGCTGACGTGGCGGCGCGTGCAGGGAACGGAAGCGCTGCAGCGCTGGGGGCACCGCAGCGGCCGGGTCGGCGAGGCGACCACGGTCGCCGTCGAGCGGGCCGAGCGCGAGCACGCCTGCGCGGGGTGCCGGGGCGTGATCGTGCGGCGGGAGCTGTGCGGCCGGAGCCTGCCGGGCGAGCGCTACTGCGCGGGGTGTCTCACGTCGGCGCGGCCGGCCACCGAATTCGTGCCGGAGCCCGCGGCGCCGGAGCCGGCCATGGCCGAGCCGGCGAAGCGCGGCCGCCGCGGCGCGGCGGACCCGGCGTCCGCGGCGTAAGCCAGCCGGCCCGGCGGCGCGAGCCGACCGCGTCGGCGGCGCGGTTCGGGCCCTCGCCGCCAGGGGGCCGACGGCCCCGCCCGGTCCCGGCCGGGCGGGGCCGAATCACGTCCGGCGCGGCGTCAATCCTGCACTCCAAACCCGTGGAGGGTCCGTCCCACGCGGTGAGGGAAGGCGCCGCGGACGGCGCCGCACCGCGTGGTCCCGGAGGCGCCGCCCGGCCGCAGTGGCGCCGCGATACGAAGGAGAGGACATGTCACGGAGTCTCCTGGCCGGTCTCGCGCTGGCCCTCGCGCTCGGGATGACGCCGGCGCTGTCGGCGCAGCAGCCACAGCACCCCCGAATGCACGACCAGCAGGGCCACCGGCAGGACCAGGGTACGATGATGAGCGCCGCGTTCAGGGGCATCACCCTGACGCCGACGCAGCAGGCGCAGGTGAACCGGATCCACGAGCGCTACGCCGCCCAGTACAACGACGTGCGCGCGCGGCTCCGGCCGGCCGCGCAGGAGATGCGCTCGGCGCGCCAGAGCGGAAACAAGAAGGCCGAGCACGCCGCCTTCCAGCGCATGAAGCCGCAGCAGGACCGGCTGCGGAGCCTCATGCGCAACGAGATGCAGGAGTTCCGGGCCGTGCTCACGCCGGAGCAGCAGAGGGTGTTCGACAAGAACATGGCCGCGATGCGGTCGCACATGCAGCAGTACATGAGGATGGGGCGCCCCTACAGCGGCTAGCGGCGCGACCGGCCGCGCGCCGCGGTGCCGGCCTGCCGGGACGACGCCCCCGGGCCCGAGGGTCCGGGGGCGTCGTCGTGCACGGCCTCCGCTGCGCTCCGCTCGCCGGCTCCCTCACCGGTCGACCGCAGGATGCACCCGGGCCGGGCGGCGCGGAATGGCGGGACCGGCCAATCTGCGGGCGGAACGGGCGGCCGGGCCGTGTCACCGGCGTGTCCGGCGAGGCGCCGCCGCGCGGCCCCCTTTCCCGCCGCGCCGCCCCGCCGCGCGGCCGCTGCCCCGCCGCGACCCGCAGGCGACGAGGCCGGC
>DASTKT010000129.1:0-25143 GCA_035715725.1 Longimicrobiales bacterium
CGGCGCACGTTTCACTGTCGCTTCGCCTGGCGGCTCGCGCACGCTCGCTGCGCTCGCTGTAGCGGCCTTCGGCCGCGGGAACGGCCATACCGCTGGCTAGGCCGGCGCCGGGTTCGCGGGCGGGAGCGTGGCGGCCGAGGCGAACGGCGGGTAAACGGATCGGGCACGGGAACGGGCAGGGGTACGGGTACGAATGTCGAAGCACGGGGAGCGGCGGCACCGCGAGGCCGCGTGCGGACGCCGCGCTGGCGGCCCCGCGAGCCCGCGAGAGGGCGCCGCACCGGCGGCCCTACACCTCGCGGCGCGCAGCGCCGCTACAGCCGCGCAGACGGCGTGCGCTCGCCGCAGGCGAGCGACAGCGCAGCGTGCGTGGCGCGCAGCGCCACGACAGTGAAACGTGCGCGAGCCGCAGGCGAGCGACAGCCCGCCCCGCGGGCGTGCGGCGGCGCCTTCGGCGCCGCCGGGTCACGTGACCCATCTTCCCCCTTCCCTCACCCCTTAACTTCCTCGGCGGATACCCAACCGCTTCCACCCAGGACGGACGGCCATGCCCCGCATCCTTCTGGTCGAAGACAGCCCGGACATCGCCGAGGCGCTGCAGCGCAACCTCGAGCTGGACGGCTACGAGGTCGTGCTGGCCACGCGGGCGGCGCACGCGCTCCCGCTCGTGTCCAGCTTCAAGCCCGCGCTCGTGGTGCTGGACCTCGGGCTGCCGGACCGGGACGGCTACACGGTGCTGCAGGAGCTGCGCACGCGCGGCGAGCAGTGCCCGGTGCTGATCCTGTCGGCGCGCAGCCTGGAGGCGGACAAGCTGCAGGGGTTCCGGCTCGGCGCGGACGACTACGTCACGAAGCCGTTCAGCATCATGGAGCTGCTGGCCCGCATCGCGGCGCTGCTGCGGCGCGCGGCCAAGCCCGCGGCCGCGGCGGCGTCGAACGGGCAGGTCCGCGCCGCCGCGCTCTCGGATGACGAGCTGCGCGAGCGCTTCGGGCTGACCGCGCGCCAGATCGCGGTGACGCGGCTGCTGGGAGAGGGGTGCAGCAACGCGGAGATCGCGAAGCGCCTGTCGGTCAGCTACTTCACCGCCCGCAACCACACCGAGCAGGTCCTCTCGAAGCTGGGCGTCTCGACGCGGGCGGCGGTCGGCGCGGTGCTCTTCGGCGGAGGTTGAGTGCACCCGGCGCTGCTGATCCCGGCGTCGGGCTTCGTCGGCTTCGCGCTCGCACTCCCCGCGCTCGCGGCCTGGGCCCGCCGGCGCGAGGCGGCGCGCTTCGCCCGGGAGGTGGTGGCCGGCCTCTCCCACGACCTGCGCACGCCGCTCACGCAGATCCTCATGCTGAGCGAGATGCTGCTCCTCCGGCGCGAGCGTAGCGACGAGGAGCGCGAGCGCTGGCTCGGCGTCATCGGCCGGGAGGCGCGCGCCCTCTCCGACCGCGTCGACGAGCTCGTCTTCTTCGCCCACAGCCGGCGCTCGCCGCTCGTCGTCGTGCCCAGCCCCACGGAGCTGGCGCCGCTCGTGCGCGACGTCGCGGCGGCCGCCGCCGTCACCGCCGCGGGCCGCCACATGACCGTCGAGGCCGGCCCCCTCGCCGACGTGGACGCCCGCGTGGACGCGCACGCCCTCCGCCACGCCCTCCTCAACCTGGTCGCCAACGCCCTCCGCTTCGGTCCCGACGGCCAGCTCGTGCGCATCGCGCTGGAGGCCGACGGCGGGGACGCCGTGCTCACCGTCGCGGACCAGGGGCCCGGCATCCCCGCGCGAGACCGCCGCCGGGTCTGGCAGCCGTTCACCCGCCTGCGCGCCGGCGCCGGCCGCGCCGACGGCGGTGCCGGCCTCGGCCTGGCCGTGGTCCGCGCCATCGTCGCCGCCCACGGCGGCTCCGTCGAGGTCGACGATGCCCCCGGCGGCGGCGCCCGTTTCCGGGTCCGGATCCCGCGCAGCCCGCGGGCAACGGGCCTGCCGGGGACCTGATCCCGGATCAAGACGGTCCCTCCGTCCATCCCGCTCCGCCTCCCCCTCCGCCTCCGCCCCCGCCCCCGCCTCCGCCTCCGGCAGTTCCCGCATCCGCATCCGCATTCGCATTCGATCCGTTCCCAAGCACTGCGGGCCCGTCGAGGAACGACCGGGATGCGAATGCGAGGGCGAATGCGATGCAGGCGCCCCCGCCGCCGCGAATGCGGATGCGGGCACCCCCGACCGCGGATGCGAAACCGGCCGGGCCTGCGGCTCCGACCGCGGGATCGGCCTCGGAGGCGGGGGGGCGCGGAGGCGGAGGGGGACGAACGGCCGGATTCGGATCGCGAATCGCGCCGTTTCCCGTCGCTCGTCCGCGTTCGCGACCATCGTCGATCAGTGGTGCATCCGACCCGGATCGGCCGACCCATGTGGGGGGATCGCGCCGGGAGTATCCTCGTCGCGTCCGAAAAGACGCGGCGCTGGGCCCGCTGGGCCAGCCCGATTGGCCGACAGATAAGAGGAGAGGAGACTCCAATGCATTCCAAGAAGTCCAGGCTTCGGATCCCATCGCCGCGGTTCTTGCTGATCGCGGCGCTGCTGGCGCCGGTGGTCGGTGCGTGCGAGGACGGCGTCGGCGGCGAGGCGCCGTCGGGGCGGGTGTACGGGACGGCGGTGGCGCTGGGCGCCGGGACGGCGCGCACGTACGTGGAGCTGAAGGACGGCGACCCGGTCGAGGTGGGGCTCGCGATCAGCGAGAGCGCACTGCAGAACCTCCCTGCCGGGACCCACGACGGCACGGGGCACATGAACATGTTCGAGTACATCCTGGCGCTCCCGGCGGAGGCGGGGAAGACGCCGTTCAAGTTCGTGGAGCTGGACTGGAACCCGATGGGCCACGAGCCGCCCGGGATCTACGACAAGCCGCACTTCGACATGCACTTCTACACGATCACGAAGGCCGAGCGGGACGCGATCGACCCGAGCGATCCGGCCTACGCGCAGAAGGCGGGCAACCTCCCGGCGGCGGAGATGATGCCGCAGGGCTACGTCGCGCCGAACGTGCTGGCGGGCGCGCCGCCGGCGGCGGTGGCGGTGCCGCGCATGGGGATGCACTGGCTGGACGTCGCCTCGCCCGAGCTGCACGGCGAGCTGTTCACGAAGACGCTGATCGTCGGCTCGTGGGACGGGAAGCGGACCTTCATCGAGCCGATGATCACGAAGGCGTACCTCGAGTCGAAGCCGGATTTCTCGGCGCAGATCCCGGCGATCCAGCGGTACGGCACGCCGGGCTTCTACCCGGGCGCGTACAGCATCCGCTGGGACGCGCAGGCCGGGGAATGGCGGATCGCGCTGACGCAGATGGTGAAGCGCGACAACTGAGGCGGAGCGGGGTGGACGGCGCGGCGGTTCCCGGACCGGGGGCCGCCGCGCCGTCGCGTTCCTGCATGTTTCCGCCGGACTTGCCGATACCTCACCTCAGGGGCATTCTTGCAGGAGCGGCCGTTCGCCGAGGATGGGGGACGGCGGCCCGCCCGACATCCCAGCCGCCAATCCGAGATCGACGTGCACTCCACAGCAATGGCTCGCGACGCCAGCGACCTGCGGCCGCCCGCCGGGTCGGCCGAACGCGAAAGCGCATCGGCCGGGGACGCGCCGCCCGACGCGTACCGGCTGCTGTTCGAGCGCAATCCGACGCCGATGTGGGTGCTCGACCGGGAGACGCTCGCGTTCCTGGCGGTGAACGACGCGGCCGTCGCCCGCTACGGGTATTCCCGCGAGGAGCTCCTGGGGCTGACGCTGGCGGCGCTGCGTCCGGAGGCGGACGCGGAGGAGGCGCCGCGGCGGATGGTGCACCGGCGGAAGGACGGCACGAGACTGCACGTCGAGGTCGGCGGCCACGAGCTGGAGTGGGCCGGGCGGCCGGCGCGGCTGGAAGTGGCGCTGGACGTGACGGATCGGGTCCGGGCCGAGCGGGCGCTGCGGGGAGCGGAAGATCGGCTGCGGCTGCTGGCGGAGAGCGTGCCGCAGGGGCTGTGGATCGGCGCCGCGGACGCGCCCGCGCCGATGTACATCAGCCCGGGCCTGGAGCGGATCTGGGGGATCCCGGCCGAGGAGGTGCTGGCGAACCCGTCGCGGTGGGTGGACGGCGTGCACCCGGAGGACCGGGAGCGGGTGCTCGCGGCGGTGACGCGGAACCGCGACGCCGCGTTCGAGGTGGAGTACCGCGTGGTGCGGCCGGACGGCGAAGTCCGCTGGGTGCACGACCGCGGCTTTCCGGCGCGCGACGACAGCGGCGGCCTGTACCGCGTGGCCGGCATGGTGGAGGACATCACCGAGCGGAAGCGCGCGGAGGCGGCGCTGCGGGAGAGCGAGCAGCGCTTCCGCACGATCTTCGAGCAGGCGCGCATCGGGATCGCGCTGTCCGGGATGGATGGCCGGCTGGTGGACTGCAACCCGGCGCTGGAGGAGATGCTCGGCTACTCCCGCGAGGAGCTGGCCCGCATCCACTTCAGCGAGCTGACGGTGCCGGAGGACCTGCCGGGCGAGCTGGAGCTGGCCGGCGAGCTCCTCCGGGGCGAGCGCGACGGCTACGGCATCGCGAAGCGCTACGTGCGCAAGGACGGCGACGTGATCCGCGGGCACCTGACGCTCTCTCTGATCCGGCGCCCGGACGGTCTCCCCGAATACGTCATCGCGCTCGTGGAGGACGTCTCGGAGCGGAAGCGCATGGAGGACGCGCTGCGGGCGAGCGAGGAGCGCTTCCGCGCGCTGATCGAGAACGCGTCGGACACGGTCGGCATCGTCGGCATCGACGGCCGGCTGCTGTACGCCAGCCCGGCGGCCGGCCGGATGCTCGGCTACGCGCAGGACGAGCTGCTCGGCACGCCGGCCCTGGACATGGTCCACCCGGACGATGTCGCCGTGGTCGACGCCATGCTGCGGCGCGTCGTCGCGGAGCCGGGTGAGGTCGTGACCGCGGAGTTCCGCGTCCGGCACGGCGACGGGAGCTGGCGCTGGTTCGAGGGGTTGGCGTCGAACCGGCTCGAGGATGCCCGCGTGGGCGGGATCGTCGTGAACGCGCGGGACGTGACGGAACGGCGTCGCCTGGAAGAGCAGTTGCTGCAGGCGCAGAAGATGGAGGCGGTCGGGCGGCTGGCCGGCGGCGTGGCGCACGACTTCAACAACCTGCTGACGGGGATCAAGGGGTACGCGGCGCTGCTGCGGGAGCAGGTCCACGAGCGCGATCCGCTGCGCGAGGATGTCGAGGACCTGCTGCGGATCGCGGACCGCGCGGGCGCGCTGACGCGGCAGCTCCTGGCGTTCAGCCGCCGCCAGGTGCTGCAGCCGCAGGTGCTGGACCTGGGCGCGGTCGTCGGCGGGATGGAGAAGATGCTGCGCCGGCTGATCGGCGAGGACGTGCAGCTCGAGGTGGCGGCGGAGGACGGGCTGTGGGCCGTCAAGGCGGACCCCGGTCAGGTCGAGCAGCTCATCCTGAACCTGGCGGTCAACGCGCGCGACGCCATGCCGGGCGGCGGCACGCTCTGGATCGAGACGCGCAACGCGCGGGTCGGCCCGGTCGAGGCGGAGGCGCGGCCGGACCTGCCCCCCGGCTCGTACGTGCTGCTCGTGGTCCGTGATACCGGCCCCGGCATCCCGCGGGAGCACATCCCGTTCATCTTCGAGCCGTTCTACACGACGAAGGAGCACGGCAAGGGCACCGGCCTCGGCCTCGCCATGGTCTACGGCGTGGTCAAGCAGTCCGGCGGCCACATCTACGCCGACAACGAGCCCGGCCGCGGCGCGAGCTTCCGCGTGTTCCTGCCGAAGGTCGACGGCCGCCCCGAGTACGAGCCCGGCCGGCGGGACGAGCCCGTCGGCTGCGGCGGCGGCGAGACGATCCTGCTGGTGGAGGACGAGGTCGCGGTGCGCGGGCTGGCCCGGCGCGTCCTCGAGCGGACCGGCTACACCGTGCTGGAGGCGGAGGACGGCGAGAAGGCGCTGAGGCTGGCCGAGGCACACGCCGGCCCGATCGACCTGCTCCTCACCGACGTGGTCATGCCGCGCATGGGCGGCCGTGCGCTCGCCGAGCGGCTGGCCCGCTCCCGGCCCGGGCTGCGCATCGTCTTCATGTCCGGCTACTCCGAGGAGCTGGTCGCCGCGCAGGGGCTCGTCGAGCACAAACCGCTGCTGGAGAAGCCGTTCTCGCCGGACGGGCTGGCGGCGCGCGTGCGCCTGGCGCTGGACGCGGCGACGCCGGCGCGGGCGTGAGCCGCGGCCTCGTCGAGGTTGAACGGCGCCGCGGCCCGCATTAGCGTTCGGCGTACAGGGGGGAAGACCGATGCGTCTGGCCGCGTTCCGAGCCGCTGTCGCGCTGCTCCTGGCCGTTTCCGGCCTCGGGCTCGGGACCGGTGCGGCCGTCGCCCAGGCGGCGGCGGTCGCGGCGGCGGACGCCGCCCCGCCCGCCCCGGCCGCCGCGCGGGTGGACTCCTCGGCGGCCTCGCTCCCGGCGCCGCGCAGCCCGGCCGGCCTGCGCGCCTACCGCGCCGCCCTCTCCGCCACCGCGCTGCGCATCGCGGTCTCCTCCGAGGAGCGCCAGCTCTGGCTGCTGCGCGGCGACCGCGTGCTGTTCACGGCGTACGTCGCCGTCGGCAGCGGCGCGGACTTCACGTTCGGCGGGCGGCGCTTCCACTTCGAGACGCCGCGCGGCGTGCGGCACGTGCTCGAGAAACGCGTCGCCCCGGTCTGGACGGTGCCGGACTGGCACTACTACGAGCGCGCCGCCGCGGAAGACCTCCCGCTGGTGCGGATGGTGGCCGGCCGCAGCTATCCGTTGTCCGACGGCACGTCCCTCGAGGTGCGCGGCCGGCAGGTCGGCCGCGTCGACGCCGGCGGCGACTTCTGGCCGATCGACCCGGGGCTCGAGATCCTCCTCGACGGCAAGCTCTACATGCCTCCCGCCGGCAGCGCGCAACGCCGCGTCCCCGGCGCGCTCGGCCCGTTCGGCCTCGCCATGGGCAACGGCTACCTGATCCACGGCGTCCACGAGTACGACGCCGACTCCGTCGGCCAGGCCGTCAGCCACGGCTGCGTGCGCATGGCCAACGACGACCTCGAGCGGCTGTTCGGGATGGTCCCGGTGGGAACGGCCGTCTACATCTTCTGAGTCGTATCACCCTTCCGTCGCCTTCCAGAGCCGGTCGGCGAAGCGCCGGCTGAGCTTCAGCTTCGTGCCATCCCTCAGCTCGACGACGAAGTCGCCGGCGAACCACGGGCGCACCTCCTTGATGAAGTCGGTGCGCACGAGCGTCGTGCGGTGCGTGCGGAGGAAGAGGTCCGGGTCGAGCCGGCTCTCCAGGTGGGCGAGCGTCTCGCGGATGAGGTAGCTCCCCGAGGCGGTGTGGATCTGGAGATAGTTGCCCGCCGTCTTGATCCAGTTGATCTCGGTGACCGGCAGGTAGAAGATGCCGCCGCGCTGCTTGATGAGCACGCGTCGCAGGTAGCGGCGCGAGGCGCCGTCGAGCAGCTTGCCGAGCTCCGCGTGCGAGCCGACCAGCGTCTGCAACAGCTCCTCGAGCCGGGCCGGACCCGGGCGCTGCCGGTCCGAGAGCTGGGAGCGCGCGTGCTGGAGCGCGGCGTCGAGCCGCTCCGGCGTGAACGGCTTGAGCAGGTAGTCGATGGCGTGCACCTCGAACGCCCGGACGGCGTACGGGTCGTACGCGGTGACGAAGACGACGACCGGCACCGCGTCCGGGCCGAGGGCGTGCAGCACCTCGAAGCCGTCCAGCTCCGGCATCTGCACGTCCAGGAACAGGACGTCCGGCCGCAGCGCGCGCACCGCCTCGAGCGCCGCCTCGCCGGTCGCGCAGCTCGCGACGACGTCCACGTCGGCGTGCTTCTGCAGCAGCCGCTGGAGCCGCGTGCGGGCGATCGGCTCGTCGTCCACCACGATGGTCCGGAACGTCATCGCCTCCGAGGGGTTCGCTCCGCGCTCGCGCCGGAGCCCGGCACGGCCGGGCATCTCCGCCGGTGCCGCGTCGACCTGCGCGGCCGGCCCGGCGCTCACCGCCGCGGCCCCCTGCCTCGCGCGACCTGTCCCTGCTGCCATTGGCGCATCCGCTCCTGTGCCGGGTGCCGCCCCGCCCGCGCCGATCGAAGTCGCGCGCCGGGGAGGTGATGCTACGGTACGACGACGCGTCGCCGGGCGCGCAGCGGGCGGGGACCGAACGCCGCGGAACGGGACGAGCGGCCAGGAATCAGGGGCGGACGCCCGGGCTCCGGCCAGCGCCTCGTGCTCGGGCGTCGCCTCGGCCCGCTCGGCGCGGCGGCAGGGGATCACGACCGTCGCGGCGACGCCGCCCTCGGCCAGCGCCCGCACCTCGAAGCCGTGCTCGGCGCCGTAGAGGCGCTCGAGCCGGGCGCGCGTGTTCCGGAGGCCGACGCCGCCGCATCGGCGCTTTCTTTGCGTCGGGGGCGGGCGTGGACTCGGCCTTCACCCGGGAGGAGACATGGCGGACATCAACGTCGAACCGAAAACCGGCGGTGGCTCGAAGTGGCTCTGGATCGTGATCGCGATCGTGATCATCGCGGCGATCCTGTACTACGTCCTGGGCACGCGCGCCTGAGGCTGCGGCGGGCGCCGCGGCGGGTCCGAGCGGCGCCCGCGCCCACCGGCCAGCTCCTCGTACAGCTCGAGCACGCGCCCGGCGGTCCGGTCGGCGTCGTCGGCGCGGGCGCGGGCCTGCGCCGCGTGCGCCAGGCGCAGGCGGCGCTCCTCGTCGCGGAGCAGCGCCTCGGCCGCGCCGGCGAGCGCGGCGTCGTCGCCGACGGGGACCGCGGCGGCGGCGTCCGGCGCCCAGTCGGCCAGGTGGCCGACGGCCGTGCCCACGGTCGGCACGCCGGCCACGGCGGCCTCGAGCAGCGCGATCGGGTCGGCCTCGTGCCGGGACGAGACCACGAGCAGGTCCGCGGCCTCGACGAGCGGCCGGAGCGCGGCGTGCGGGAGGAAGCCGTGGAACGCGACGACGTCGCCGCCGAGCCGCAGTGCCGCCGCCTCCCGCTGCACCACCCCGCCCAGCGTGTCCTCTCCCACGATGTCGAGCCGGAACGAAACCCCCGCGTCGCGCAGCCGCGCGGCGGCGCGCAGCAGCGTGCCCTGGTCCTTGACCCGGTTCAGGCTGCCGACGTGCAGCAGCCGGGCGGGCGCGCCGGGGACGCGGGCGCGCGGCGGGAGGAGCGGCCAGCGGTCGAGCGCGACGCCGTAGACGAGCCGCTCCGCGGCGATGCCGAGCGCGCGCGCCTGGCCGAGCAGGTACGCGCTCGGCACGGTGACGCGGTCCGCGCCGGCGAGCGCGAGGCGGAGCCAGGCGCGGCCGCGGCGGCGGACGCGGACGCCGTAGCCGATGTCGGGGAGCGCGGCGAGATCGCCGCCGGTGAGGTGCAGCAGCACGGGCGCGCCGAGGAGCGCGCCGGCGGCGGCGCCCACGACGCCGGCCGGCGCGGCCCAGACCGCGTGGAGCACGTCGAAGCGCGCGCTGCGGTGCTCGGCGGCGAGCGCGGCGAGCATGCGCGCCCGGCGCGGCCGCGCGCCGGCGTTGTGCACGTGCGCGCCGAGCAGCTCCCAGCTCGCGGGCCGCTCCTCCTGCGCCGCGGCGTAGACGTGCAGCTCGTGCCCGGCCGACGTCAGTCGCTCGATCAGCCAGAGCAGGCACGGGATCACGCGCTCCGTGCCGCTCCGGTCCACGCCGCCGGGGACGAGCAGCGCCACCTTCACGCATCCCTCCGCACCGAGGCGTAGGCGCCCGCGAGCTTGCGGCCGACGGCGTCGAAGGAGAGCTCGAGCTCGAAGTGCTTCCGCGCGCTTCGCCGCAGCGAGGCGCGGTCCCGCCCCGTCGAGGCGACGATGGCGTCCGCCAGCGCCGCCGCGTCGCCGCGCGGGAAGAGCGCGCCCACGGCGCCGCGGCCGGTGAGCGCGCGGTGCGCCGGGATGTCGCTCACGATCGGCGTGGCGCCGCACGCGAGCGCCTCGATCACCGCGTACGGACAGCCCTCGCGGTGGCTGGCCAGGAGCAGGAAGTCGGCGGCGCGGGCCAGGCTCTCGACGGTGGCGTGGGAGACGCGGCCGAGCAGGTGGACGCGCTCGGCGAGCGCCGGCTCCGCGTCCAGGCGCGCGCGCACCCTGGGGAGGAGCGGCGCATCGCCGAACGCGCACCAGAGCTGCGGGTCGCGGAGGCGCGGCCGCGCGCGAGAGAGGGCGTCCAGCACGGTGAGCGGGTCCTTGTTCGCGTCCAGCCGGCCGACCCAGAGGAGCGCCGGATCGCCGTGCACGCCCGTGGCGGCGCGGGCCGCGGCGCGGCTTCCGGGGGTGAAGCGCGTCGAGGACTCCGGCACCTCGAAGATGGCGACGTCGCCCGGGAGCACGCCGGCCTCGACGAACGGCCGGGCCTGCTCCCGCGCCGCGAAGCAGGCGCCGGACGCGGAGGCGAGCCCCCAGGCGTGCAGCCGCTGGCGGCGCGCCGGCGGGACGTCGCCGTGGTCCTGGAAGAGCAGCGCGGCGCGGGGGAGCACGGCGGCGAGCGCGCGGGCGTGCAGCGGGAACGCCAGCCCGTTCAGGTGCACGACGTCCGGGCGCAGCGTGGCGGCGCGGCGCGCCAGGCGGAACGGGACCACGCCCGCGGCGCCGCGGGTGCCGGGAGCGCGCAGCACGCCCGGCTCGGCGACGAAGTGGCAGCGGATGCCGTCGCGGGTGACGACCTCGTCGCGGTGGCCGGCCTGGAGGATCTCGACCTGCACGCCGGCGCCGGCCGCCGCGCGCGCCACGTCGAGCAGCGTGGGCCACGCGTCGAGCAGCGCGTCGGCGGGACGGCGCTCCCGGTCCAGCTCGCAGCCGACCTGGAGGACGCGCACCGTCAGGCGCTCCGCGCGTGGGTGCCGGAAGGGCCGGGGCGGGTCTCGGCCGCGGCCGGTCGGGCTTCCACCGGCACCGGAGGGGACGCGGCGAGCGCCGGGCGGGCGGCGGTCGTCCCGAGCAGCCTCTCGATCTCGCGCGACAGCCCCTCGTGGAAGCGCGGCGTCGCGAAGCGCTCGGCGCTCGCGCGGCACGCCGCCTCACGCGGCGGCGCGGCCTCGAGCCGGCGCATCGCGGCCGCCCGCGCCTCCGGGCTGGGCTCGGCGAAGAAGACGCCGGTGGGCTCGGGGGCGGCGGCCACCGTCTCGAGCGCGCCGCCGGCGGCCCGCGCGACGACCGGCGCGCCCGCGGCCTGCGCCTCGACGGCGGCGATGCCGAAGTCCTCGACGCCCGGGAAGAGGAAGGCGCGGCAGCGGGCGTAGAGGTCGGCCACGTCGTCGTCGGAGACGCGGCCGAGGAACGTCACGCCGGGTCCGGCGAGGGCGCGCAGTCGCGGCAGCTCGGGCCCGTCCCCGGCCACGACGAGGCGGCGGCCGGCGAGCGCCGCGGCGCGGATGGCCAGCTCGACCCGCTTGTACGGGACGAGTGCGCCGAGCACCAGGTAGAAGTCCTCCGGCGCGCGGGGGCGGCGGAAGCGCTCGACGGCCACGGGCGGGTGGACGACGGCGGCGTCGCGCCCCCAGCAGCGGCGGATGCGGCCGCGCACGTGCGCGGAGTTGGCGACGAACGCGTCCACGCGCCCCACCGTGGCGGCGTCCCAGCGGCGGAGCGCGGCGGCGGCGGGCACGGCCAGCGTCCGGGCCAGCCGGCCGGCGGCGCCCGGCGGAAGGTAGGCGTCGAGCTGGTCCCAGGCGTAGCGCATGGGCGTGTGGCAGTAGCACAGGTGCGGCGCGCCGCGGGGCCGCACGGCCTTGGCCACGCAGTGGCTGCTGGAGAGGACCAGGTCGAAGCCGCGCGGGTCGAGCGCCTCGACCGCCAGCGGGAAGAGCGGCAGCCAGCGCCGGTAGCGCCGGCGGACGAACGTCGCGCGCTGCAGCGGCGAGGTGTGGATCGGCCGCGCCTCGATGCGCGGCGAGACCGACCCGGGCACGTGCAGCAGCGCGAAGATCTCGGCGTCGGGGAAGAGGTCGAGCATCGCCTCGAGCACGCGCTCGCCGCCGCGCATCCCGGTCAGCCAGTCGTGCACGATGGCGACGCGCATCACGGCCTCCCGCCCCGTTCGGCGGCGGCGGCGTGGCACGCCGAGATCACCTGCGCCGCGGCGGTGTCCCAGCGGAAGCGCCCCGGCAGCCCGCGGCCGAGGGCCAGCGTCGCGTCCCGCGCGGGGCCGCCGGCCACCAGCTCCGCCAGCGTGCGCGCCCAGAGCGCGGCGTCCAGCGGCAGCACCGGTAGCCACCGGCCGAGCACCTCGCGCGCGGCGGCGTAGTCCGCGGCCACCGCCGGCGTGCCGCACGCCAGCGCCTCCAGCGGCGGCCGGCCGAACCCCTCGGCCAGCGACGGGAAGCAGAGCGCAGACGCGGCGGTGTAGAGGGCGTGCAGCTCGTCGTCGGGGACGCGGCCGAGCAGGAGCGCGCCGCCGGCGGCCCGATCGAGGTGAGCCGGCGCGGCGGGCGGCCTCGGCTCCGGGCCCGGCGGCGGGTAGATGCGCGCGAACGGGGCGTCCCCGCGCGCCGCCGCCGGGTGTACGCGCGGGGCCGAGCCGCCGACCACGACCAGTGGCGGCGGCGCTCCGCCGGCCGCGCGCCAGCATTCGCGAACCGTCTCGAGAAAGCCGAGGTTCTTGCGCGGGTCGCCGGCGCCGACCGCGAGGAGGAAGCGCTCGGGGAGCGCGTAGCGCGCGCGGACCCGGGCCACCGCGCCGGCGGGCGCGGGAGCGTCGAACGGCTCCAGCCCCTGCGTCACGACGAACAGGCGCCGGGGCGCGACGCCGAGCCGGCGCTTCACCTCCTCGGCCGCCCAGTCGGAGACCGCGAGCACCGCGCCGGCCCGCGGCGCGGAGCGGCGCAGCACGGCGCCGCGCCAGAGGCGGAAGCGCCGGCCGAACCACTCGGGGTTCGACAGCGGGAGCAGGTCGTGGATGGCCAGCACGTGGCCCGCCGCGGAGAGCGGCGCGGTGCCGGCCAGGTGCAGCTCGACGTCGCAGCGCGCCCGCGCCAGCGCGGCGGGCAGCTCGAGCTGCTCCCAGGCGTGGCCGCGCAGCCGGCCGCGGTGAATCCCGACCCGCGCCGCCACCTCCGAGGGTGCCTCCGCGCCGGCCGGCAGGAACAGCTCGACCTCCGCCAGCTGCGCGAGCCGCCGCGTGACCTCGACCGCGAAGCGCTGCACGCCCGTCAGCGGCGCGGCGTAGAAGCGGCCGTTCACCGCGAGCCTCATGCGGCCTCCGCTGTTCCCGCACCCGCTCCCGCGCCCTCACCCCCGCCCGTCCCCACCACCGCGGACCCGGAGAGCGCCCCGGCGGTCGTCTCCGCGAACCCCAGCCCCAGGACCAGCACCAGCACCTCGCCCGTGCCATGCGCGAACGGCCAGATCCCGCCCGCCGCGATGCACGCCGTGGCCAGCGACCAGAGCAGCGCGAGCCGCACGTCGCGGGTGGCCGCGTCCACGCCCGGCTCCCGCGCCGCCCGCACGAACGTGCGCACCGAGATGGCGAGGAACGCGACGAACGTCAGCACGCCGAGGATCCCGCCTTCGGCCGCCATCTGGATGTAGGCGTTGTGCGGCGTGGCCTGGATGTCCCAGAGGCGCGGGACCTGGGCGCCGTACTGCTCGACCTGGTCCGCGAAGCCGCCCGGCCCGACGCCGGTGAACGGGTGCTCGACGAACATGCGCACCGCGGCCAGGAAGAGCGCCGCCCGCTGCTCGACGACCCAGTCGCCGATGGTGCGCCGGACCGTGTCGCGGAGCAGCCCGCCGGAGGCGACGTCCACGATCACGGCCGCGACCGCGGCGCCGGCGAGCAGCCGCAGCGCGCGGCGCCCTTCGCCGGCCAGCGCGAGCGCCGTGACGCCGAGCGCGGCGGCCACCCAGCTCGCGCGGGAGAACGTCGCCAGGAGGCCGAGCGCGGTGGCGAGCGCCGCCGCGCCCGACGCCAGCCGGCCGAGCCCGCGCGACGCGCCGAGCCGCTGGAGCGCGAGCGGCAGCGCGACGGCCAGGAAGAAGCCGAGCCCGTTCGGCTGGCCGAAGCCGAGCGCCGCGCGGTTGAACGGCGTGCCCCAGCGCGGGAAGTCGCCGGGGAGGACGCGCACCATCTCGAGCACGGCCAGCGCGCCGCACACGCCCGCGCCGGCGACGAGGGCGTCCACGAGCCGCGCGGCGGCCGCCCGGTCGCGGGCCAGCTCGTCCGTCGCCGCCACGAGCAGCCCGAGCATGAGCGCGAAGTTCAGCGTCTCGCGCGCGGAGAGCGGCACGTCGGCCGCGAACGCCGCCGCCACGAGCACGGCCAGGAGCAGCGCGGCCAGCGCACGCCGCGGCAGCGCGCCCGTCCGGATCGGCGTGCGGTCCGCGCCGCGCCGGAGCGCCCACGCCAGCAGCACGCCGGCCGCCACCGGCGCCACGGCGGCGACGCGCACGTCGCCCGAGTCGTAGACCGCCGGGAGCGGCGCGGCGAGGGCCAGGAGCAGCGTGCCGCCCACCAGCCCCGCGGCCACGAGCACCACGGCGCCCGCGAGCGCGAGGATCCCGCCCGTGACGGCGAGCGGCGTGCTGTCCGACGCGGAGCCGGCGAGCGCCAGCGTGACGCCGGCGGCGAGCGCGGTGCAGGCGCCGAGCGCCAGGAGCCCGTCCGCGTCCCACGGCGCCCCCCGAGCCGAGCGGCGGGCGGCGAGGTTGCCGTCCGGCCCGCCTGCGGGGCCGGGCGCGGAACGCGGCGCGGCGTGGCTCACGGCGCCACCTCCCCCGGCGCGGCGCCGCTCACGGCGCCACCTCCCGCGGGAGCAGCGCGCGGTAGAACGCCACCGTCTCCGCGGCGATGCGCTCGTGGGTGAAGCGGGCGAGGACGCGCTCCCGGCCGCGGGCCGCGAGCTCCGCCCGGCGGCACGGGTCGGCCGCCAGCGGGGCGACGGCGGCGGCGAGCGAGGCGGCGTCGCCCTCGGCGACGAGGATGCCGGCGTCGCCGACGACGTGGCGGATCTCGCCGGAGTCGGAGGCCACGACCGGCACCGCGCACGCCATGGCCTCGACCAGGATCCGGCCGAACTGCTCGGACCAGCGGCGCGTGGTGCGGGAGGGGAGCGCGAGAACGTCGAGGGCACGGAGCCACGCCGGCATGTCGAGCGAGCCGATCCGGCCGGCGAAGCGGACCCGCCCCGCCACGCCGGCCGCGCGCGCCTGCGCCTCCAGCCGGGGCCGCTCCGGGCCGGCGCCGAGCAGGAGCAGGCGGACGTCCGGGAGCCGCGCGAGCGCCTCGACCAGCACGTCCACCCCCTTCTCCGGCACGAGCCGGCCGCCGAAGCCGAGCACGAACGCGCCATCCGGCACGCCCAGCATCCGCCGCGTGCGCGCGCGGGCGCCTGCGTCCGGCGCGAAGCGAGCCGGGTCGACGCCGAGCTGGGGGATGATCGCGAGCGGCCGGGTGAAGCCCGCCCGCCGCAGCACCTCCGCCGCGCGCGGCGTCCCGGCGATCCCGCCCGCCACGTTCTCGAACACCCACGAGCGCAGCGCGCCGAACGGCGGCGGCAGCCGCTTCGCCAGATTCTGCCAGGCGAAGAAGACGCACGGCACGCCTCGCCGCCGGCACTCGCGCGCGAGCTGCAGCGTCACGGCGCTGTAGGGCTCCTCGTCGATGTGCACGAAGTCCGGGCGCAGCGTGTCCAGCACGCCGGCGATCCCCGGGTAGACGTGCAGGTGGTTGCGGCCGTGCAGCCACGCGTCGCGCCGGAGGATGGCGGTGCCGACGTCGCCCTCCTCGACGGGCTGCGTGCCCCAGCGGCTGGGGAGCAGCGCCGTGACGTCGACCTCCCGCGCCAGCGCCCGCAGCTTCTCGCGGTACGCCGCGACGACGAGCGCCTTCGAGACGTAGAGGACCTTCACGCGGCCTCCCGCCGCTCGCGTGCCCGCGGCGCCGCGACGACCGGCGCCCGCCGCCACAGCACGAGCGCGAAGCCGGCGGCGAGCGCCGTCTCCGAGAGCAGCGTGGCCACGGCCGCGCCGCCCGCGCCGCGCGCCGGCACCAGCGCCGCGTTCAGCGCGAGGTTCAGCGCGGCGCCGGCCACGTACAGCCGCGCCGCCATCCCCGCCTGGCCGGCCGCCGAGAGCGCCGACAGCGCCACCATGTTCAGGACGAGCGGCGGGAGCGCCGGCGCGAGCACGCCGAGCACCGGCGCCGAGGCCGCGTAGCCGGCGCCGTAGAGGGCGGCCACGACCGGGGCGCGCAGCAGCGCGAGCACGGCGGCGGGCGCCAGCGTGCCGAGGAACGCCAGCCGGAGCGCCCGCCACGCGGTCCGCGCGCGCGCCTCGTCCGAGCGCGCCAGGCGCGGCACGAGCGCGCCCGCCATCGCCAGCGCGAGCGCCTGGCCGACATCCAGGAAGCGGTACGCCGCCGCGTAGATCCCCACCTCCGCCGGGGTGCGCCAGTGGGAGAGGAGCAGCACGTCGGCCTTGTAGTAGACCGTCGTGGCGACGAACGCGGCGGCGTACGGCGCGAGCGAGCCGGCCAGCGCGCGGACCTCGGCGAGCGCGGGCCGCGCCGGCCGGCGCACGGCCGCCGGCGCGCGCCGGAGCAGCCACCCCAGCGCGGCGAGCTGGCCCACGGCCGGCGCGGCGCAGAATGCCACGACGCTGCGCGTGGCCAGGACGACGGCCACGCCGACGGCACCCGTCACGAGTCCCGCGAGCGCGCTCGCCTGCGACCAGACGTGCATGCGCTCCACGCCCTGGAAGTACGCGGCGAGGTTCTCGACGAACGCGCCCAGCGCGTAGGAGGCGCCGAGCAGCGCCGCGCCGGCGGCCACGTCCCGGGGATAGCGGAAGAGGGGCCCGACCAGCAGCGACAGTGCCGCCAGCATGAGGATGGAGGTGCCCAGCTTCAGCGCGTGGGCGGAGGCGAGGATCTCCGGCGCGCGCTCCGGCGCGCGGGCCACGCGCCGCACGAGGAGCGGCTGCATCCCCAGCGTGGCCAGGATGCTGAGCACCACGGCGAAGGCGGCGGCGGTGCCGTACGCGCCGAACGCTGCGGCGCCGAGCGCCCGCGCCGCCACGACCGCGGCGCCGAACGTGAAGACGCGCGGCAGCGCGTACGCCAGCACGAGCGAGGCGGCGTTCGCGGCCAGCAGGCGGCGGCCGGAGGTCGAGCCCGGAGCGGACGTGACCCGGCCTGGACGCATCGAGCCCAGGCCGGCGTCGGCGTCCGCGAGCGGTTCCGCCGCGCCGTCCACGGCTCAGTCCTCCTGGCCGCGCAACACGACGGGGATCGAGCGCAGCAGGATGCGGACGTTGCGGAGCGCGCCGCGGCTGCGCACGTACTCGAGCTCGAGGCGCGCCCGCTCCGGGTACGGCGGCCGGCGCCGGCCGCGGCTCGTCCACTCGCCGAACAGCCCGGGGCGCGCGCTCAGGAACTCCGCCGCGTGCTCGCCGTAGTGGCGCAGCTCCTCCTCGACCACCGGGCGCGGCCCGAACAGCGACATGCTGCCGCCCAACACGTTCACGAGCTGCGGCAGCTCGTCGATGTACGTGCGCCGCAGCCACCGCCCCTCGCGCGTGATCCGCGGGTCCTGCGCCGCCGGCAGCTTGAAGCCGTTCTCCGCGTGCCGACGCCGCAGCTCCGGGTCCCGGCCCAGCCGCGCCTCCGCATCCAGCGCCATCGTCCGCAGCTTCCAGCAGCGGAAGCCGCGCCCGTTCCGGCCGACGCGCGCGTGCCCGAAGAAGACCGGCCGTCCCGAGCCGAGCAGAACCAGGAGCGCGCCGAAGAGGAGCAGCGGGAAGGAGACCAGCAGCAGCGCCGCCGCGCCGGTGACGTCCGCCGCGCGCATCCAGGCGTCCCGACCCGACTCCGTCCGGCCGGGATCGAAGGGTACCTCCCGCAGCGCTACGACCATGCGTCCCCCAGCGCGCGGGCGCTCGGGCACACCAGCACCGCCCCCGCCACCACCGCGCCCGCCTCCCGCAGCAGCGCCGCCGCCCGCGCCGCCTCCTCCCGGCGCGTGACGCCCTGCCGCGCCACCAGCACGACCGCCGCGCCGGCGTCCCCCGCCTCCGCCAGCTCCGCCGCCGCGGCGAAGCGGTGCACCGCCGGCGCCACCTCGACCGGCAGCCGCGGCGAGACGGCCGGCAGCCCGGCGGCGCCGTCCGCCATCCGCGCCGGCACGGGCTCCGGCGCCGGCGCCTCGACGAGCGCATGGGCCACGCCCTCCGCCGCCACCGCGGCCTCGCCGAGCGGCGCGAGCACGAGCCCGCGCCCCGCCGCGGCCGCCCGCTGGAGCAGCGCCCGGCGCTCGGCTGCCGAGAGCGCCAGTCGGCCATCCGCGCCCGGCGCGAGCGCCGCCAGCACCGGCGCGTCCACCAGCCGCCGCAGCTCGCCGGCGCTGCGAACCGAGCGATCCGCCCGCTCGCCGAGCGCCATGGCCAGCGCACCGAACGCCACGGCCAGCATCAAGCCCACGGCGAGCCCGAGCTTCTTCCGCGGCCAGACGGGCTTGAAGAGCACCTCCGGCGCGTCCACCATCTGCACGGTGGAGAAGGAGACCGCCGTCTTCAGCGCCTCCTGCCGCAGTCGCTGGTCGGTGAACAGGTAGACCTCCGACAGCAGCCGCAGGTCGCGCTGCCGCCGGCCCAGCTCGATCGCCGCCGCCGGCGCCCGCGCCAGCGCCGAATCCATCTCCCGCCACTGCGCCTCGAGCTGCGCCACCTGCTCGGCGATCCCCGCCCGGTACTCGCGCACCAGCGAGCGCAGCGAGCCATCCAGGTAGGCGATCTGCTTGTCCAGCGCCTGGAGCTGCCGGTCCGCCTCCGTGCGCCGCCCCGCCAGCTCGATCCGCTGCTGCTCCAGGTGCGTCAGGTTCTCCAGCAGCCCGCCGAGCGTCTCGTTCTCCAGGAACGTCGGATGGGCGACGAGCCCCGCCCACGCCGCGGCCGGGTCCGGCACACCCTCCACCCGCCGGATCACCTCGTCCACCGCCGCCAGCTCCGCCCGCGCCTTCCCCAGCCCCGTCGCGATCTCCGCCTGCCGCTTCACGAACGCTTCGCTCTGCGCCTGCGGATCGACCAGCCGCGAGGCCCGCTGGAAGCCCTCCAGCCCCGTCTCCGCCCGCGCCAGCTCCGCCTTCGTGTGCTCCACCACCGTCCGCAACGAGTCCACCGTCTCGCCGCTCTCCCGCCGCTGCAGCGCCGTCCGCAGCGCCAGGTACCGCGTCGATGCCGACGCCACCACCGCCTGCGCCAGCGCCGGGTCCGGGTCGTCGTAGGCGATCCGCACCAGGTTCGCCTCCCGCCGCTTCCGCTCCGCCCGGATCCGCGGACCCTGCCGCCGCACCGCGTCGCCGAACGGGTACGTCTTCAGCTTCACCACCCGCGGCGCGCCGGCCCGCCACTCCTTGAAGGCGACGACGATGCCGCCGAACGCCGCATCCCGCCCCGGCGCGAAGTCCCCGACCACCCGCTCCGACGGCGACAGCCGCCGCACCCGCACCGCGCCGCTCGGCAGCCACGTCGCCTCGTAGGTGGCCTTCCCCGTCTCCCGGCTCGCCGCCAGCCGCGCGAACAGCGAGTCGCGGTACCACCCGCGCGGCGCCACCAGTGCCACGTTCAGCGCGTTCTCCTGGACCACCCCCTCCACCACCGTCCGGCTCTGCAGCAGCTCCAGCTCGTTCGCGAACGGATCGCCCGTCATCGTCTGGAACAGGCTGAACAGCCCGAGCGGCGAGCTCGTGTTCCCCCCGCCCAGCGGCATCCCGCCCAGCGCCGGCGGCGCGCCCAGCCGCAGCGCCGCCTCCGCCCGCCAGATCGGCCGCGACAGGAACACCAGCGCCGCCGCCAGCCCCGTGACCAGCACGAAGACCACCAGCCCCGCCGCCCAGCGCCGCCGCACCACCCGAGTCCAGGTCTCCACCACCCCCGGACTCACCTCGGTATCCGTCGTCGTCATGGCCGGCTCCTCAGCGCACGATCAGGCTGGTCACCGCCGCCGCCAGCACGGATGCGCCGGCACCCACCAGCACCGGAAGATTCTCCCGGAGCCAGCCCTGCTTCGCCACGATGATCTGGTCGCCCGAGAGCAGCGTGCCCTTCAGCGCCGCCTCCCCCGGGTCCAGCCGCAGCCCGCGCCGGTGCCCGTCCCGCACCAGCGTGATCCGGTTCCCGTTCCCCGACGGCGTGAGCCCGCCCGCCGACGCCAGCACATCCCCCAGCGTCTGCGTCGGGTCCACCGGGAACAGCCCCGGCTTCCGCACCTCCCCCAGCACCGCGATCCGCACCAGCGGCGTCACCGAGATCACCGGCTCCACCAGCCGCTTCGCGTACGCCTCCCGGAGCTCCCGCTCCACCACCTCGAACGGCCTCCCCGTCACCGGCATCAGCCCGACCTCGGGGAGGAGCACGGAACCCGTTTCCGCGACCGGGAATTCCCCGCTCAGGGCCGGCTCGTCCTTCACCATCACACGCAGCGCATCCCCCGGGCGGAGCCGCAGCGCATCGGCGGCAGGCTGCTGCGCCGCCAGGCGCGCGGCGGCGAGGGGGAGGGCGAGGAGCAGGGCGATGAGCAATCGGCTCGTGCGCACGGATACCTCAGTGTTGAGGGATACCTCGCCGACCCCGGGCACCGGAACGCCGCCGCGAGCGCGATAACTCGCGCGGCGGCGGCACGAAGCAGAGCGATCGGTGGTCCTCGGTCGGGTCGCGGCTGGGGTGGAAAACGACCCCGGTGCACCGCGACGCCGGGTATTCGTATAATCCTCAGGGTTTAATTCACGTTCCCCGGAACGCGCGAGGGTCGGCTGGCCTGACAAGGCGGCGGGCGCGCCACGGGGCGAGGGAGCGCCGGAGGGCCCGCAGCCGCATGTCGATGCGCAACCGCTCCATGGCCGGCCGGCGCCGGCGGGTCTCCTCACGGCGCGCATCCGGACGGGCGCCGGGGCCGGCACGGGGGCTCGGCAAACTCCGGTCCGCTGCACTCGGGCGGGTGGGCGTGAAGGCGGCCGTCCTCGCCGGGCTCCGGCGGCCGGCGGCGCTGTGGGCCGTCCTTGCCGCGCTGTGCGGCGTGCCGGCGGCGGCGGCCGCGCAGGCCCCGCTCGCGGCGACGCCGCTCCTTCCGCCAGATCACTGGGCGTACGCGGCGCTGGCGCGGCTGGACGCGGTGGGTGTGGCGGGGCCCGGCTACGACGTGGGGGCCGGGTCGCTGGCGTGGTCGGAGGCGGTGGCTCGGCTCGAGCGGGCGGCCGCGGACCCGGCGGCCGGCGCCGGCGTGCGGCGGCTGGCGGCGGGCTACCTCGCGCGGCTCCGCGAGGAGGTGGGCGACGCCGCGACCGACACCTCCGGCGCGGCGCGCTTCCCGGGGTGGGTCGGCGGCGGCTTCGCGTCGCAGCGCGGGGGGCTGCTGGCGGGGTACGACCGGGACGAGGTCCGCTTCGCGCCGGCGCCGGTGCCGGCGCAGTCCGCGCCGTTCGGCTCCGCGCTGGTGGCGGCTCGCGCGGGGAGGATCTTCGCGGGGCTGGCGGTTCCGCGCTGGTCGGCGCACGAGGCGGCGCTGGACGAGGCGTACGTGGCCGCGGGCGCGGGGCGGGTGCGGGGGTGGGCGGGGCGGCGGCGCGTAGGCTACGGCGCCGGCGCGGACCGCTCGGTGGTGCTGGGCGGCGCGGTCGCGCTGGATGGTGCGGGGGTGTTCACGGCGACGCCGTTCCGGCTGCCGAGCGTGCTGCGGCTGGTCGGGCCGGTGCGGGTGGAGGCGGCGGCGGCGCGCCTGCACCGGGCGGGCGGTGTGGCGGTCCCGTGGTTCGTGGCGCTGCGGGTCGCGGTGCGGCCGCACCCGCGGCTGGCGCTCGCGGCGAGCCGGGCGGCGGCGTTCGGCGGCCGGGGCAACGCCCCGATCGGCTGGCACGAGGTGCCGGTGCTGCTGATAGGGCATGCGGGCGGCGCGCACGGCGAGACGGAGAACCAGGTGGCGTCGGTGGCGGCGCGGTGGCGCCCGCCCGCCGGCGCGCTCCCTCTCGTGCTCTACGGCGAGTGGGGGTTCGACGACGTGGGCAACTCCTACTTCCACGTCCCGGGCGTCGTGGCCGGCCTGCAACTCGCGACGGTGCCCGGCGTGCCCGCGCTGGGCGTCGGCGTGGAGCGCGCCAGCTTCGCTGGCCACTGCTGCGGCAACCCGCCGTGGTACCGGCACTCGGCGCTGCCGTGGATGGACCGCCGGATCCCGCTCGGCCACCCGCTCGGCGGACAGGGCGACGAGTGGCTGGCGTACGCGCGCGCCGACCTGGCCGACGCGCGGCTGCGCCTGGACGCCCGCGCGTTCCGGCGGCACCGCGGCCCGGAGAACCTGTTCGCGCCGGCGCGTCAGGGGCGGAGCCTCGGCGGCGCGCTCGAGGTGGCGCTCCGCCCGTACGCCGGGCTCGAGGCGTTCGCGGCGGGCGCGGTGGAGGACGGGGTGGGGTGGCGGGAGACGTCGCTCGAGGCGGGGGTGCGGGTGCGGTACTAGACGGAGTGGGGGAGCGGAAGAGCGGAGGAGTGGGCGAAACGGCGATCCCCCGCTCACCCACTCCCCCGCTCACCCACTCCGCCGTTGGAGGCCGCCGGGCGCGCCCTCAGGCGCCGAGCACCGCTCTTACCGCGGCGATCGCCTCGTCGGGGTCGGCGGAGAGGCGGAGCCGCCAGGCGCCGGCGCGGGCGAGGGCGCGGAGCGGCGGGAGGAGCGTGTCGCGGAAGACGTCGAAGCCCGGCTCCCAGCTTTCGGCGAGGAGCGCGATGGCGCCGTCGGGGTCGATGCGCTGCAGGCTGACGCGGCGGCCGCCGGGCTCGAGGAGGCAGAGGACGGCCCGCTCGACGACGGGCGGCTCGGACCCGTCGCGGGGGAGCGGGATGGCGGCCTTGAGCCGGCCGCCGCGCTCGCGCAGCGGGACGCCCTCCGGGATCGGGCCGGCGGCGTCGGGGAGCAGGTGGAGCGGGGTGTCGAAGCCCCAGACGCGGAGCCGGGGCTGGAGCTGGAGGTAGACGGCGTCGTCGGAGAGGACGCGCAGCCCGGCGCGGGCGGCGGCCCAGGCGAGCGAGCTCTTCCCCGTGCCGCCGGGGCCGGCCAGGACCGCGGCGGTGCCGGCGTGGACGACGGCGGCGGCGTGCAGCGGCTGGCGGTCGCGGCGCGTGAGCAGGAAGAGGAGCAGCGTGTCGAGGACGTCGGCGCGGAGGCGGGCCGGGTCGGCGAGGATGCGCGGGTCGAGGACGGCGCTCGCCTCGGAGGTCGCGAGCTCGGCCTCGGCGCGGGCGCCGGGCGCCGCGAGCAGGAGCCGGGAGCCCGTCACGGCGACCTGGGGCGGCGCGTCCTCCAGGGGCGGCCCGCCAGGCGGAGGTGGGCGGAGTCGCAGCCGGACGCGCGCGGAGGGCGCCTCCCCGGGCGCCGGCACGAGGTGCGGGTGCGCGGCGAGGCCCCGCCACTCGCCGTAGGCGGCGAGCACGGCGTCCAGCGCCGCCGGGTCCTCCGCCTCGAAGCGGACCGGCAGCCCGAGAAGGGGCAGCTCGAGCAGTGAGTGCACGGGTGTTTCAGCGTACGGTCGGAGCGGGCCGAGCGCCCGCGAGGTGAAAATATACCACGCCCCGCCGAAGGGGCTCCAATCCCCGGGGGCGCCGCCTCCAAACCGGAGCAGCCGCTTGCCACGCAGCGCCGAGGTCCTCGTCGCCCACTCGTACTACCTGCGGCACGACGCCAAGCAGGTGGAGAAGATGAAGCCGTACCCGCCGCTGGCCACCCTGCTGGCCGCGGCGGTGGTGCGGGCGCGCGGGCACCGGGCGGCGCTGTTCGACGCCATGCTGGCGCCGGGCGTGGACGCCTTCGAGGCGATGCTGGACGACGTGCGGCCGCGCGTGGTCGGCATCCTCGAGGACAACTTCAACTTCCTCACGAAGATGTGCACGCTGCGCAACCGCGAGGCGGCGCTGGCGATGGTGCGGCTGGCGAAGGCGCGCGGGTGCCGCGTGGCCGTGAACGGCTCCGACGCGTCGGACCAGCCGTGGCTGTACCTGGGCGCCGGCGCGGACGCGGTGATCGTGGGGGAGGCGGAGAGCGGCTTCGCGGAGCTGGCCGGCCGCTGGCTCGCCGATGCGCGCGCGCCGATCGACGACGTGGCCGGGCTCGCGCTCGCGCCCGCCCGGGCCGACGCCACCGCCCGCGGGCGGGCCCGCTACACCCGCGCCCGCCCGGCCGTCGAGGAGCTGGACTCGCTCCCGTTCCCGGCATGGGACCTGGTGGACGCGGAGGCGTACCGCGACGCCTGGACGCGCGCCCACGGCCGGCTCTCCTGGAACATGGTCACCTCGCGCGGCTGCCCGTACGGCTGCAACTGGTGCGCGAAGCCGCTCTTCGGGCGCCGCTACGCGCAGCGCTCCCCGGCGAGCGTGGCGGAGGAGATGCGGCGGCTGAAGGACGACGTCGCCCCCGACCACGTCTGGTTCGCGGACGACATCTTCGGGCTGACGCCCGGCTGGATCCACGCGTTCGCCGCGGAGGTCACCGCGCGCGGCGCGCGCACGCCGTTCATGATGCAGTCGCGGGTGAACCTGATGAAGCCGGAGACGGTGGCGGCGCTCGTCGAGGCCGGCGCCGAGGAGGTGTGGCTCGGCGTGGAGTCCGGCTCGCAGAAGATCCTGGACGCCATGGACAAGGGCACGCGCGTGGAGCAGGTGCGCACGGCGACGCGGGCGCTGAAGTCCCACGGCGTGCGCGTCGGCTGGTTCCTCCAGCTCGGCTACCTGGGCGAGGAGTGGGAGGACATCGAGCGGACGCGGGACCTCGTGCGGGCGGAGCGGCCGGACGACGTCGGCGTCTCCGTCGCCTATCCGCTCCCCGGCACGAAGTTCCACGACATGGTGCGCGCGCAGCTCGGCGCCAAGCAGAACTGGACCGAGAGCGACGAGCTGGCCATGCTCTTCCACGGCACCTACGTCACGCCGTTCTACAAGCGCATCCGCGACGCGCTGCACGACGAGGTCCGCGCGGCCGTGAGCGCCGCCGAGGCCGACGCGCGCTGGGCGGAGCTGGTGCGGGAGGAGGCGGCGCAGCGCGCGCCCGGGCTGGCGGGGGCGGCCGGGTGATGGAGGCCGCCCGGGCGTTCGACGCCATCGCGGGGGCGTTCGACGAGCGCTTCGGCGC